>NZ_JBQCHR010000034.1:0-65288 GCF_051954495.1 Trinickia sp. | reverse complement strand
GCTCGATCATCGCCTTGATATCCATCACGGCGTCGACGGCCGCGAAGATATTGGCCAGCACCGGCACCGTCTGGGCGACGGTCTTCAATCGCTCGACCGTGATCAAGTCATTGCTGATGCCGCGCAGCCAAACGTCGAGCGAATGAATCCCCGAATTGACGTCTTCAGGCGAAATCTTGATCAGCGGCGACACGAACGTATCGGTCGGCTTCGGTTGCAATACGGTCGCGTCGGCCATGGCGATGGTTTTGCTTGCTTGGGATTTGACGGCTGCGGTCGTCGAGGCGATAAGACGATGCGCATACGCTTGCATGCGACATCATTTGTCAGCGGCAAAATTCTAATTAAGGCAAGTGGATAAATCTACTGCTGCAGTGGATAGACCGAGCGTTCTTGAGTGATCGAGGTAATTAATGCCGCAAGAAATTCAGAAAAGATTCATCGAAGGGAATAAATGCCGATCGAAATGGCATGGAACGGCGAAACTTCGGGCAAGGCGAGGGCCGCTGTGATCTCAGTTAAGCGCGGGCCGAAGGGCCGACGAGCTCACGCCCTCAACCAAAAATACGCCCCAGAGGCAATCCCTTCGAACATCTCATCGGACGACTCGATCACGTTTTGCCGCCAATACCGGCCGTGCTCGGCGTAATGCGTAAACAAATCGGCGACGACTTCGCCATTGACGTCGGGCGTGAGCGGCAATCGCAGAATCAACACCATGCCGCCGGTATCGGCGTCGAGCCCGAGTTGCGCTTGATCTTGTGCGTAAATCAATAGATTCGCCTCCAGCATGAGGCGAAAGATGGTGAGGGTGCGTCCGGCCGTGACGGTGCCGTAATGAAAGTTGATGTACATCGCGAGCGGATCGTTTTCGAAATGATCCATTCGCACGTCGAAACCTTCGACTTCCAGCGTGCGCGTTTGCAGGATCTGGTCGGCGTCGGGCAATCCCACCACCGCGCAGACTTCCCGCACTACGTCGACGTAACGCTCGAAGCTCATGAGTTGTCCTGACTATGATGAGGGGCCGTGGCCCGCCGAGTGCGCATTCCGAAGCGAGCCCGGCGCCTGACGTCGAAGCGGGACGAGCCGCTTCGACGACAGGCCGTGCGTCACTGTGGCGTTGTCGACATCTTTTCCACGCCGGCGGCTTCCGAGCGTTCCAGATTCAGAACCGATTGAATCATCGTCAGTTCGATCTGCATTTGAGCCGTTTGAATCATCATCGGCACCATTTCCGACATGCTCGACTTCATCATGCCGCCCGCTGCAGCTGCTGATCCGCCAATTGCCATGCTTGCCTCCTAAAAGGGCGTTACGGTTGAAAAACGACTGCTGTGCTTCGCGCGTGGCCGCGTGCGTATGCCCGCGGCCGGCGAACCGGGTACGCGCCGTCATGCGTCGGCGCGACAAAGCTCGTACGAAGAACCGTCGAGAAAGAAACCGCGCAACTAAAGTTCCTCGCCGGCTTCAACTTTTAAATCCGAAAGGCGTTGCACGATTCGGCTCGCGGCGACGAGGCCCCGATAGAGCGTCTGCAGATGAACGCGCTCGCGCTCCGCGGTCGAGCCTGCAAGCCGGTCGGACATTTCTTGCGCGGTCGCATCGAGCGCCGAGGTGAGGCGTGCGACGCGGACGTGGCGCGTGGGCGAGTTCAGGGTGGCTTCGAAGCCGACCAGATCGGCGACGACCGGTTGGAGTGCTTCATACATGGTGGGTACCTCGCTATCGTTCTGCTGCGTTGATAAGTGACCAGAGGCCGCGGGTGCTTAACGCGCCGGTTTCGTAGGCATGTCGTTCATCCGTTAGTGCACGACCGAATTGGCCGTTGCGCTCGTAGGGCGCCGCTCGGGTTTCAAATTGGCCGTGCCCGGGTACACGTGCTTCACGCCGTCGGGGGTCTCGACGTATCGCACGTCGCCGATGGCGATGAGCGCGGTGTAATCGCCGGCGCTTTCGGCCGGGGCCGGCGTCTCGCGCACCGCAACGTCGATGCGCTTGATATTGGTATCGAGGTCACGTTTCACGCGAGCCAGCGCGTCGTCGAATTTCGCCATCGACCGCACGGCACCGCCAACTTCGAACACGCCGGCGCCGCGGTACTTCACGTGAGCGCCATCGACGGCTAGGGCGTCTTCGAGGTTGCGCCGATCGGTTTCGGCGACATCGTATTGCCGCAGAATTCGGTCTTGATCGGGCGCGACGCGCGCGAACACGCCGCGCGCCGCAACGTCTTCCGCCGCCGTCGCCACCATCCCTTTTACGACCACGGCGTTGCCGTGCGGCACCGCTTGCAGATCGGCGAGCCCCGCCGCGTGCAAGGCGCTGCCGATGCGCTCCGCGAGCGTGTCGGGGCTCGGCATCGCTTGCGCCTCTCGCGGCTTGGAGCCGAATAGGGTGGCCGCCACGACGAGCATCGCCGCGATCATGCCGCCTGCCAGCGCTACGCCGATAGCACGCGGGTTGCGCAGCCGATGTCCACTACTCGTGGCGTCGTTCTGCTCGGGCTTGACCCACAACATGCGAAGCAAGTCGACGTCGGCCGGCCACTGCGACGCCTCGGGACCGATGCACAGCACGATCTCTCCGAAGGGAAGGGGCACGAGGTCCGGAACGAGCGTCACGGTCGATTCGGGCGCCGAGTTCGCTACGACGCTCGACACTGTACCGTCGCCCGCCGGCTGCGCGGAAGCGAACGTCCAGCGTGTGACGCCCGCTTCATCGAGCTCGATGCGAATGCTGTCTTCGGTCCAATCGGTGATGCATACGTCTGCGTCATCGTCGGGTCCCAGGCGATAGGCGCCCGGCGCGAGCCTGACCTGTGCCCCGGAGTGTGCGCCCGTCAAGATGCGAAGCTGCTTCATGTCGTTTGCCTCGTCGCTCGCGTCATGGTGTGCGTTAAGTGGTGCGGCGCTTGCGCCGTCATCTGCGAAGCCAGTCTAGGGATGCAGGGTGAGTTCATCGCTGCCGACGCGAACCGGTCGCGACATTTACGAAGCGGGGCCGAACTCCTCGTGGCTTGAATCGTTCGCTGCGCGCGCGTCGTTCCGTGCGGGCCTGCTATGCGCGTCTCGTTGGCTTACCTGCGCCGAGGCTTTCGCTCGTTCGGCACGCAGCGCTTGTCGCGGGTCGACGGTTTGCCCCGTGGCGAACAGCAGCGTGCGAATGCGGCAGACGGACAAACGAAGCTGCGTTCGCGTGTAGGGGCGCTCGCCATGCAGCACGAGAAGCGGCTTGAGGACGTTCAGATCTTTCTGCCGCGGCAACAGTTCGCCCGGTGAATCCGCGCGATAGCCAGGCTCGTCTTGGACGGTTTGAAGTTGATGCTTGACGCCGAGCAACCCCGTCTGACGTGTCGAGTCCCGCAGCGGCGCATGCTGCAGACGGGCCGATACGAGATCGAGCGATGAGCCGAGAACGAGCGGCGTAACGGCTGCGTTCGGTTCGCGATTCAGGCCCTGCCCGAATCCAAGGCACGTGCGCGTCCAGGCGAGCCGTGTCTGTATCTCTAGCCGCAACGGTTGGTCGGCGTGCGCGTCGGCCAGGTGTCGCAAGTCGGTGCGTATCGCCGACGGTGAGATCCGCTTGCTGAGCTTGACCTTGACGACGGGCGCTCGCTCGTCTTCCTGCTGTTGTCGCTGCCGGCCCGAGCCTTGACCGCCGTCGCGATCGAGCCGCTCGACACCGCGTGAGTGCGTGTCGTCTCGGGGAGCGGAATGGCCGTCCTGAAGCCGCTGCTCATGAAGCTTATGCTCGGCATTGGCCTTGTGCTCGCCATGCTGCTTCTCTTGTTTGTCGTGCTTTTCCGCCTTCTCTGTCTTGTCTTGCTGCAGGCCTTGCTTGCGTTGCTTCAGCGTTTCGAGCAACTTCAGCGAGCGAGAACCCCGCGACCGGTCGGCCGCCGCGCGCACCGCGGCGAAGCGCGCCTGCAACTGCATGCCCGTGCGGCGTCGCGCCGCGATCTGGCGCATCTTCACCAGGCGCTGGCGCTTGGCGCCCAGTACGGAAAGATCGACGCCGCGTTGCGTCAATAGCTGTTGAGCGCGCTGCTGGGCCTCGGTTTGTTCGGTCCGTGCGTCCTCGACCGCCTCCTCGAGTTGCGCAAGCCCGTCCTGGCGTATTTCGCTCATGTCGGCACGGCGAGTTGCATCAGTTCGTTAGCGAAATGCAGGATCGACGATCCGCCCCACGGAGCGAGAATCGCAATCGCCGCCACGGAGACGACGAGTTTCACCGCGTATGAAATCGTATGGTCCTGCAGCGAGGTGATCGCTTGAAGAAATGAGATCAAGAGCCCGGTGAGCGCGGCGATCGCCACGATGGGCAGCGACACGTACAAGCACAACAGCATGGCCTGGGTCGCGAGGCGAATCAGGTTTTCGACATCCATGACGCAGATCCTTCGGTTGGGGCGGCCGGCCGAGCCGGCGCGCTTAGCGATAGGTCAGCACGAGGCCGTGCATCAACGCCGACCATCCGTCCATGACGACGAACAGCAGCAGTTTGAACGGGATCGCGACGTTGGTCGGCTGCACCTGATTCAAGCCCATCGCCATCAAGACGTTCGCGATCACGAGGTCGACGATGATGAAGGCGATGTAGAGCAAGAAGCCGATCTTGAAAGCATCGGTCATCTCGGTGAGCGTGAAGGCGGGGGCCAAGACGATCAGGTCGTTTTCCTTCAGGTCGGCGGCCATTTGCTTGGGCCAGACGACGGAAGCCGAGCGCAGGAAGAACCGTTTTTCGCGTTCATGCGTGTGCTTGATCAGGAACTGGCGGAACGGCTCCTTGGCTGCGCCGAACGCGCTGATCATGACCTGCGACGTTTCGTTCGGCATCGGGCGGTTCTGCATGTTCGACATGGCTTGCATGCCGACGGGCGCCATGATGTAGATCGACACGAGAATCGCAATGCCGTTGAGCACCATGTTCGGCGGCACCTGCTGCACGCCGAGCGCATTTCGCAACAGGCTCAGGACGACCACGATTTTCGCGTAGGAGGTCACGACCATCGCGACGAAGGGCAGCATGCTCATCGCCAGGACGGCGATGAGCAGCCCCGTGTAATCACTGAATTGAACCATTGCCGTGCGTCATTTGGAGGACACGCACGCCGAGCTGATCGCCCACCGTGACAAGCTCGCCCGTGCCGATGGTCTGGCCGTACGAGGTGAGGCGGATGCGTGCGTCGGCGATCGGCACGGGCAGTTCCACCACGTAGCCGGGGCGCAGCGCCGACAATTGAACGACGGGCATCGGCACCGTGTCGAGCTCGAATTTGACGGGCAAATTCAGTTCGCCGATGTCGATCGGCTCGTCGCCGCTTGGCGCGGCGGCATCGTGGTCGTGTTCTTCTGTTTCGTAGCTCATGGTCGGAGTCCCCTGTAGAGTCAGTGTGTGTGCCGTGAGGCGCACGCCGGCGGCCAGTTGGACGGAGCCCGGCATGCCCCAAAGCGCGCGCAGTTCGGCCGCTTGCGGCGGCGAGGCCAATGCGCCGGCGAGCGCCGGTTCGGTGGCCCGCAGCAAGATGTCGCCGGGGCGCAAGCTGCGCAATATGTCGATGCGATACGTCTTGGCGCCCACGATCAGCCGGCCCGGCACGTTGATGCCGCTCGCGTGCTGCGCGAACGGAATACGTTGGCGCCCGATGCAGGCGGCGATCGCTTCGATGCAGGCGTCGTCGAGCCGGCCCACGCGGCACTCGAGGTGGCGATCGCCGTAACGGAAGGCGACCGATAGCGCGGCACGCGCATCGTCGGGCTCGCGGCCGCGGCGCACGCCCAGCACGCGTACGTCGGGCAAGCCGAGTTCGGCCAGACACGCGGTGAAAGGCGCGAGCAGAATCGCCGCCACGGCATTGCGCAACGCGGCGTCGCCTTGACGCGCGTCGTCAAAGGCGTCGCCGGCCATGCCGGCTAGCCCGGCGTCGCGGCTCGCACCGTCGACGGCAACGCTGGCGAGCGCCGCATGCCGGTTCAGATCGATTGCGATCGATGCATGCGCGAAGCCGTGACTGAGGTCGATCCAGCCGGGTTGCGCGAGGTGGGCCGCCTCGCCGCAGCCCACGGCGAAGCCCGTGATGCCGAGCTTCAGTTGCAGCCAAGCGGCGAGGCGTTCGTCGGCCGCGAGCCGTGCGAGTCTCGCCAATCGCGCATCGATCGCCGGCAGTGTCGCGAGCGCTTGCGCCCCGCGCACGATCGGCTGGCGCGCGGCGGCCGAAGCTACGGCCGCCGTGGCGTTGTTGGGTGACGTGAATTCCATGCTTGCCTTGTTGTCGATCAATCGAAGCTGAAGCTGCGTGGCTAGAGGGCGAGGATCTCGACCGTGCGCGGCGCATCGTGCTGAGCGAGCAAATTTTCGAGTCGACGCTTGAGAACGTCCGCGTGATGCAAGACTAGTTGCCTCGAACTTGCATCATTTGTGTCGAACCGAAGCGTCAAATCGAAATACGAAAGCGTCAGCGACAGCGTGCAGTCCGGCAGGATCGCCGGGTCCAACGTTAAGCGCATCGTCCAATGTCCTTGGGCGAGGACCGCTGGGTCGGTGCAGAAATCGGCAACGCGCGAAGCGAGGTAGTCCGCTAGAACGAGGGTCTGCTGCTGGTTCGCGAGCGCGTCGAGATAGGGGGCGTCGAGCCGTTGCAATCGCTGCGTCAGCGGATCGGCGGGGAGCGGGGACTGGGCGGATACGCTTCGGTCGCCGGGGCGAGTGGAGGCGCAACCGCCTTTGGACGATGTATGCGGCGATTCGCCTGGCGTCTCGTTCAACGGACATTCGGCGCCCGAATGCGCCGATGCGCTGGACGAACCGGAGCGCTGCAAGACATCGCCGGCCGTCACTGCCTCGGGGTGGCCGTGCGTTTGCATGTGCCGTCGGGCATCGGGAGGCGAGTTCCGCACGCCTATCCGGCCGCGCTTCACCAGTTCGGCGTAGTCGAAACCGCGCCGTCCTTCGTTTCTCGGCGGCGCAAGAGCAGGATCGTCGTCTTCGATCGCATGCACGGCGTAGGCGCGAACGATGCCCATTTACAAATCCTCGCTCGACGTATCGATCGCCGCGACGATCACATCGTCACGCGGCCGAGCGGCTGCAGCTCGACGTGGCTGCCCAACTCCTGGTACGAATACACAGGCAACCACCCAAGCCGGCTCTCGATCATGCGCCGCACGTAGCGTCGGATGTCCATCGATGTGACGACGGCTAGCGCGGGACGCGGCTCGGCGCCCGCATGCGCGGCGATGCTGTCGACGAAATACTTGATCTCGTCGGGCGGCAACGCCAAGAAATTGCCCGTCGGCGTTTGTCGGATCGATTGACGGATATGCTGCTCCACGGGCATGTCGAGCACGACGGCCGTGAGCGTGCGCTCGCCGCCCGCTGCGCGATGGGCGATGTAATGCGCCAGATCGCCTCGCACGTATTCGGCGAGCAGCAGCATGTCTTTTTCTTTTGGGCCCCAGACGACGAGACTTTCCATGATGCCGCGCACATTGCGCACCGATACCTGTTCCTCGAGCAACCGGCGCAGGACATCCGCAATCTTTTGCAGCGGCAACGCTTTCGTGACCTCAGCGACGAGGCCTGGATAGTCCACGCCCAACTGGTCGAGCAGCCACTGCGCTTCTTGAATGCCGAGGAATTGATGGGCGCGCGAGCGCAGCATCGTGATCGCCTCGCGGGCGATCACCTGCTCGGCCCGCCATGCCTTTGCTTCAGCCGGAACGCTCTTCTCGTTGACCCAATAGCTTTGCGTGTATCCCCCCGCTGGTCCGCGCGCCTCGCATTGCGCCATGAGTGCTGAGTCGCGCGCCGCATCCGGCAGCATGACTTTCCCGTGTGGAAGCGTGGTGCGCGAGCAGGGAACATCATGAACGAGTATTTCGTACGTGCTGGGCTCGAGGGTCTCCAGCGCCCACATCGTGATGCCTGGAAACGGTAGCCCGAGCTCGTCTTGCAGCGAAGCGCGCTCCGTATCGAACGCCTTGTCCAAATGCGGCGTGGACAACCGCGCGATCAAATCGGGCGCGACGCGTACGCCGACCGGCGCCGTGAACTGCGGTGCGCGCGGCAAAATGGACGGGGCGTCGCCCTTGGCCCCGGCGCGCTGAAACGCACCGACGGGTGCGCCTTTCGTGCCCGTCGTGCGCGCGCCCGTGCCTTTCTTGCTCAACCGATAGCCGGCGAAGGCCAAAACCCCTGCGAGCAAAACGAACAACGGCGCGGGAAAGCCCGGCACCACAGCGAAGCCGAGCAGCAGCATCGCGGCGAAGAACAACGGGCGCGCATTGCCCGCGAGCTGACCGAAGATGTCGGAACCGAGCGAGCGTTCGGCGTCTTGCTTGCCGTCCTCGACGCGCGTGATGATGACGCCCGCCGCAACCGAAATGAACAACGAAGGGATTTGCGACACCATCGCGTCGCCGATCGAAAGAATCGAGAAGCGATTCGCGGCCTCGCCGGCTGTCATGCCGTGGTACGCCACGCCCACGGCGATGCCCCCCAGGATGTTGATCAGCGTGATGATGAGCCCCGCGATGGCATCGCCCTTGACGAACTTCATCGCGCCGTCCATACCGCCGTGCAACTGGCTTTCCATAGCCAGTTGAAGACGTTTCTTGCGTGCGTCCTCGGGAGAGAGCACGTTTGCGCGCAGTTCGGCGTCGATGCTCATTTGCTTGCCGGGCATGGCGTCCAGCGTGAAGCGCGCGCCCACCTCGGCGACGCGTTCGGAGCCTTTGGCGATGACGATGAATTGCACCGTGGAAATGATGATGAAGACGACCAGCCCGACGACGAGATTGCCGCCGACGACGAGTTCGCCGAAGCTCTCGATGATGTGCCCCGCATCGGCATGCAGCAGAATAGACTTGGTCGATGCGATGTTCAGCGAGAGCCGATAGAGCGTCGTGAACAGCAGCATCGACGGAAAAGCGGACAGCGACACGATGCTGCCGACATACATCGTCACCATCAGCAGCGTGACGCTCAACGTGATGTTGAGCGCAAGCAGGACGTCGATGATTTCGGGCGGAAGCGGGAGAATCATCAGCGACACGATCGCGACGACGAGCATCGCGATGCCGATTTCTCCCGCACCCGGAATGCGCAGCGATTTGAACATGGTCAGGCTCCTAGGCGTGGCGCGCCGACGCTGTCGACCCAACGCAGGATCGCCGCAACCACTTCGAACATCGCTTCGGGAATGGGCGCGTCGTGCTCGACGCGGTAGAGCGCGCGCGCAACCGGCGGATTGGCGACAACGGGTATGCCGGCCTCGGTCGCATAGCGGCGCACGAGCGCCGCTTGCTGATCGACGCCCTTGGCGACGACGACAGGCAGCGGGTCTGCGCCGGGGCGGTAACGAATCGCGACCGCGTAGTGGGTCGGATTCGTGACGACGACGTTGGCGCCTTCCACGGCCGGTTTGTCCGGCCCCTTGTTGATCAGTTCGCGGCCCAGTTTTCGGCGCTCACGTTTGATGCGAGGGTCGCCGTCTTGCTGCTTGCGCTCGCGCTTGATTTCGTCTTTCGTCATGCGCAGTTGCCGCGTCATGAGCCACTTTTGGATCTTGAAGTCGGCGAAGCCGATGATGAGGTAGGCGACGAAAGCCGTCGTCAGCAGACTGAGCAAGGCGTGCCAGAGGACCTTCATGAGCGGGCCCAGCGGCTGATAGGCAGCGTTCGACAGCAGCGGCAGCATGTTCTTGATCGACATCCACATCACGGGCACGAGCACGGCGAGCTTGATCACGCGTTTGCCGACATCGATCGCGGCGCGCATCGAAAAGATGCGTTTGAGCCCCGTACCCGGGTTGACAGCCTGAAGCTTGGGCATGACGGGATCGAAGGACACAGCCAGGCCCGCTTGCGCGGCGGCGCCGACCGCGGCCGCCAAGGCGCCCGCGCCGGCGATGGGCAGCAGCACGATGACGGCGGCGGCAAGCACGTGATATAGCGTGTGCAACAAGTTCTGCAGCGAGTGATCGCCGGCGACGAACGTGATCGTCTGCATGACGATGCTGCGCAGGGTATCGGAGAACATCCGTTCACCCATCATCAGCACGCCGACGACACCGAGCATGCAGACGGTCTCCGTCAAGTCGGGGCTCTTGGCGACCTGACCTTTCTCGCGGGCATCCTCGAGCCGTTTCTGGGTGGGCTTTTCGGTCTTATCGCTCATCGGGTTCGTCCATCCGGTGCGCCGACGCGGACGCGATCGACGATGCTGCGCACGATAGACGCGGCGCACCGGCGCGCACCCGAGCGGGGCGAAGGCGAGGGATGAATTCCGAAGGAGGCGGTTGAGCCGACCGACGTACCGCTTGCCGGCGATGCGGCGCGGATGCCGATTCACACGCGAAGCCCAATGCCGCCGACACGCGGCACCTTCGTAAATGTACGGTTCGCTTCGCGTCGAACGGCGGTAGATCTAACCTTGCTTGCTAATTTTCGTTGCGTGGACCGCTACCGGTCACGCATCTTGGGGAATCGACATGAGCGAATTGGCGGATTACGTGGATTGTGGCGACGAGGTCTTGCGCGGCCTCGTCGAAGTGCTGAACCTGGCGTTGATCGACAAATTCCCGCGCACGCGTGTCGATCACGACGAGCTGGATCATTTGTTCGCGGCGCTGCGGCTACTGTGTAAGCCTGCGCCCGAGCTCGACATGATCGCCGGCCGCATGCTGATCGTGCGCGGCGATTGGATTGCGGCCGCGCAAGCGTTCGGCGCGATCGCCGAGAACGGTCATTGCCTGCCGAATAGCCGCGCAATGCAGATCTATTGCATGAGCGAGAACAACGACCGCGATTGGCGGGTGGAAGCGCATCGGCTGCTTCAGGATGCCGTGTCCCCCGATGCAATGCGCCTCGTTCGAGCGGTTGTTGCGCGCAACGACTTGAACAGCGCGCTTGCGGCTTTCAAGGCAAGCGGAGAGTTCGAACTTCCGGAATCGTTGAAGGCGCTCATCGCCGAAAGGCAGCAGCGTCAAACGAAGGAAGCGGCCGAGGCGCAGCCCGTGCCGACGGCCATCGATCCGTCGCTGATGATGAGCAATCAATACATGCGCTTATAAGGCGGGGTCATCATGATGCACGTATCGATGCAACTGCAGCAGGTGCTGGCGAACGAAGCCGCGGGCAACATGGGCGGCGCGCAATCGACGCAGCAATTGGCCGACAAGTTTCAAGCGTTGTACGAGCGCGGGCATATGACGGCGCCGGCGGCGCAGGGAATGGACACCGAGACGATGATCTCGAAGATCGTTCGCGATCAGGATCTCGCCACGCAAGCGGTCAGCAACGACGCGCTGCACATGATCCGATCGATTCCGGAGCTGACCACGCAGCAAGCCTTCGCCGCGGAGACGCAAGTGATGATGGAGACGGCGGGATTGCAGTGCGATCTGCAGGTGAAGCTGGCCGTCGTGACTTCGTCGAAGGACGCCATCGGCACGCTGATGAGGAATCAATGATGAAAACCGCAGGGTGGCTGGCGCCGTTCGTTTTCGTGCGTCGCAGGCGCTGGATGAGGCTTGCTTGCGTGGCGCTCCTGCTCACGCTGACCGCGTGTCACAAGGAGCTGTACGGCGGCTTGAGCGAGCGCGACGCGAACGAGATCGACGTCGCGCTGCTGGAGGAGGGGGTCGATGCACAAAAGAGCAGCGCCGATGGCGGCAAGACCTGGTCCGTCGAGGTCGACGAAAAGCAGATGGTCCGCGCGATGCAAGTGCTGCGCGCGCGCGGATTGCCGGAGCGCAAGTACGACGATCTCGGCGACTTGTTCAAGAAGGACGGGCTGGTGTCGACGCCCACCGAAGAGCGTGTTCGGTTCATCTACGGCGTCTCGCAAGAGCTGTCCGACACGTTGTCGAAAATCGACGGCGTCGTCGTCGCCCGCGTGCATATCGTGTTGCCGAACAACGACCCGCTCGCGGCGACGATCAAGCCCTCGTCCGCCTCGGTGTTCATCAAGTATCGGCCGAACGCGAACCTCGAGACGCTCACGCCGCAAATCAAGAACCTCGTCGTGCATAGCGTGGAGGGCCTAACGTACGACCAGGTCAGCGTGGCGTCGGTGCCCGCGGACCCGGTCGACTTCGCCCAGACGCAGACGCAAAGGAGCAATTGGCTCGTGATCGCGGCACTATGCGCGTTCTTCCTTTGCGGCGGGGCCTTGCTGGTTTTGCTCAAGCGTCAAGCGTTGCTCGAGGGGCCAGCGGGTCAATGGATCGCTCGCTTGAAAGCGCGGCGCGGTGACGACCATGCGCGCGCGGCAGCGGATGCGTAGTGAAATGCAGATGCCGATGTCGACGCCGGTGCAATGAGTGGACGGCAGCGGCATCGGTGGGCTGGAGAACGCGATGCAGCGCGATATGACTGAGCAAGGCCCGGCGGCCCGCGCGGCGGCTTGGCTGGCGCAATACGAGCGCAATCGAGCCGCGGCGAGCGCATGGATTGACCGGTCTTGGTTGCCTTCGTGGTGGCCGCAGGCCGCATCGACGTGCGACGCGTTGTCGGCGCCCGATAGCGTGGAAGCTCTGATGCGCACGCTGTCGGTACCGGCGCCCGACATGGAGCTCGTGTTCGACTGCGCCGAGCGGCAGCAAGGGACAAGCCCTGATTGCCGCGGCAGCGGCAAAGCGGCGATGCCGGCGCTGGCGTTGACATGGCTCTCGGTGCCCGAGCAACTTCGGATGCTGCGTTTGCGCGCATTCGTGTTTCGACGCGGCGAGGTGCGCCGCGTGGTCGACTTAGAGCGGCGAGCCCGGCTGGCCGCGTGGCTCGGCGATCAAGGCGGCGCGCAGCTGCGTTGGCTGCAAGGGCTGGAAGGTGCGCCCGAGATGTCCGTCCTGACGCGCATGTACGGCGCGCCGCACCTCGATGCGCTCGACGCGACGGCGCTCGCTTGGGAGGGGTATTGCTTGTTCCAGCGTGACGGCGTGTTGCGGGCGGGCGATGCGACCGCGCAGCTGTTGCGCTTAGGGTTGCCGCGCGCGCTCGACACGCCCGCATGGCTCGCCCGGTGCCCGCGCGACACCGATGCCGATGGCAGCGAGCGTGTCCTTAGGCGCTTGCCTATCTTGTTTCCGGAGCATGCATGGTCATTTGGCTGCGAAATCCCACCATCGAACTGAGCGGCGACGCGCGTTCGTCGGCCGATCTCGGTATAGACGCGGAAGGCGACATCCTTCGACGCGAAGGCTACGCGCATGTGGTCTCGCTCGATGAAGCGGCCGAGGCGTGCCGTATTCGACATCGCGAGATTCTCGCCGATGCCGAGCGGCGCGCCCAGGCCATCATTGCGCGCGCCGAAGAGCAAGCGGTGATGCTGGCCGAGCAGGCCCGGCAAAGCTACGCCGAAGCCGAACAACGCGGGTACGAAGCGGGCAAGACCCAGGCGATCGGCGAGTGGTACGCGCGTTTCGCGCAGCATGCCGCCGAACAGCGCGACGTGCACGAGCGGTTGCGCGAGCGGCTGGCCGAGCTCGTCGTCGTCGCGGTCGAGCAGATCGTGCGTAGCGAGGATAGCAGCGCGTTGTTCGCACGCTCGGCCAGTGCACTCGATCGCATTGCCGAAGGATGCAGCTATCTGAAAGTCCGCGTGCATCCGGGTGACTACGAGGCCGCGTCGCGGGCGTTCGATCGCTTCGCCGAGGACATGCGCGAGCGCGGCCGTAGCGCGCCGATCACCGTGACGGCCGATCGGGAACTGGCACCGGGCGCATGCGTGTGCGAATCGGATCTCGGGATGGTCGACGCCAGCCTAGCCACGCAGCTCGCGGCGATACGCGCCGCCGTCGAGCGCGCGTTGGCGCCGATCGAGATGGCTGAGGAGGCGACATGAGCGAAGTCATCGCCCCTGCGACGCAGACCTTGGCCACGATCGACGGGCTGTACGACTTGACCGAGGCCATCGAGCGGGAACTGCGCGCACGCCCCCGGTTGGAAACGCGCGGGAAGGTGCTCGAAGTGATCGGCACGCTCGTGCGCGTGACGGGCCTCGAGGTCAAGCTCGGCGAGCTTTGCGAACTGCGCAGCCCGGCGGGTGCATTGCTGCAGAACGCGGAAGTCGTCGGATTTTCGCGGGGCGTCGCCATTCTCTCGCCGTTTGGGCGGCTGAGCGACATCTCGCGCGAGACGCAGGTGATCGGCTTGAAACGGCCGCTGTCGGTGCCGGTCGGCGATGCGCTGTTGGGGCGTGTCATCGATAGCTTGGGCGCGCCGATCGACGACGGCGGACCGCTCGAATGCCACGACTACCGCCCGATCTTCGCCGATCCTCCGAACCCGATGAGCCGCCCGCTGCTCGACAAGAGCCTGCCGACAGGCGTACGGATCGTCGACGGCTTGATGACGCTGGGCGAGGGGCAGCGCATGGGCATCTTCGCGCCGGCGGGCGTCGGTAAAAGTACGCTGATGGGCATGTTCGCCCGAGGCGCCCGCTGCGACATCAACGTCATCGCCTTGATCGGCGAGCGCGGCCGCGAAGTGCGCGAATTCGTCGAGCAGATTCTCGGCCCGGACGGAATGGCGCGCTCGGTCGTGGTGTGCGCGACATCCGACCGTTCCTCGATCGAACGCGCGAAAGCCGCCTATGTCGCCACGGCCGTGGCGGAGTATTTTCGCGATCGTGGGATGAGCGTGCTGTTGATGATGGATTCTCTGACGCGGTTCGCCCGCGCCCAGCGCGAGATCGGCCTTGCCGCGGGCGAGCCGCCGACGCGGCGTGGCTTTCCACCGTCGATCTTCGCCGAGTTGCCGCGCCTGCTCGAACGTGCCGGCTTGTCGAAGGACGGATCCATCACGGCGCTGTACACGGTGCTGGCCGAAGACGAATCGAACGGCGATCCGATCGCCGAGGAAGTGAGGGGGATTCTCGACGGTCACATGATCCTCTCGCGCGAGATCGCCGCGCGCAATCAATATCCAGCCATCGACGTGCTCGGCAGCTTGTCGCGCGTCATGCCGCAGGTGACGTCGCGCGAGCATATGGATCGCGCGGGCCACGTGAGGCGTCTCTTGGCGAAGTACAAGGAGATCGAGACGTTGTTGCAGGTGGGCGAATACAAGGAAGGCAGCGACCCGTTGGCCGACGAGGCGATCGCGAAGATGGAGGCGATCCGCGCTTTCCTGAATCAACGGACCGACGAGTTCGCCGAACCGTCCGCGACGTTCGCTGCCCTTGCTCAACTTCGTGGTTGATGAACGCTCGATGCCGCTGCCATGAAAGATCGACGCGTAGCAACGTTCGAGGTCATGCTTGGACGCAGGCGTCGGCTGGACGAGGCGCTGCGCGGCGAGCTAGCCGCTCAACGCGAGGCGCACGCGGCGCTGCACGAACAAGAGGCGCAGGCGAAGCGCACCCTCGACGACGAGGCGGCTCAACTCGCCGAATACGATCGACGCATGACGGCGATGCTGTCGAGCCACGCACCGCTGAATATTCCGCTGTTTACGCACTGCGGCGAGTACCGCGGCGTCGTTGCCGAGCGACACGCGGCGGCCCGAACCGAATGGACGAAAGCGCGAAAAGCGACGGAAAAGAAGGAGTCCGAGATGATCGAAACGCGCCGAAAGATCCTTCGCAACGAAGGTCAGATCGAGGTCTACGAGCGCCGCATTGCGCAACTTATGCGCGCGGCCGAGCAAGCGGTCGAAGATGCGCAAGATGAGGAGGTCGAGGAAAGCATGGCCGCGCGCGCATTGCGCGGGCGTCGCGCCGAAGCGGGAACGACGATAACGAAAGCGACGGCGCCAGGGCCCATGGAGAACCGATGAGCGATTTAGGCTTGCAGCTGATCGGCTCGTCGCTCGATCAGCTGGCGATTCTGTTGGGGCTGTGCAGCGTGCGGTTGCTGACCGTCATGATCGTGCTGCCGCCCACCGATCAATCGCTGATCCACGGCCCCATACGCAACGGCCTCGCGCTGCTGTGGAGCAGCGTCGTCGCGTACGGGCAGCAAGCATTGATCCCGCAGCTGCACGGCTTTTTCCTCGTGGAGGTAGCGGTCAAGGAAGCCGTGATCGGCCTGGTGATCGGCTACGCGGCTTCGACCATTTTCTGGACCGCCGAAGCGGTCGGCCAATACGTGGACGACGTGGCGGGCTACAACAACGTGCAGTTGACGAACCCGACGAGCGGCCAACAAACGACGTTGACTTCGACGCTGCTGCTCCAATGCGTGACGGCGGCGTTTTGGCTCCTAGGCGGAATGTCGTTTCTGTTGGGGGCGATCTACGAATCGTATCGATGGTGGCCGCTGGCGAGCGCGACGCCGATCGCCGGCAACGTCTTGGAATCGTTCGTCATGCACGAAACCGATTCGATGATGCAGACTACGGCGAAGCTGATGGCGCCGATCGTGATGATTCTGATCCTCGTGGACATCGGCTTCGGCGTCGTCGGCAAGGCCGCGCAACGGCTCGACATCGCTTCGATCGCGCATGCGGTGAAGGGCGCGCTGGCGGTTTTGCTCGTGGCCGTGCTGATCGGCGTGGTCATCAACCAAGTGCACAGTCAACTGGCCTTAACCGATATCGCGGCGCATATGCGCGGCTTGCTCGGGATTAAACCGTAGTTTTCTTTTGACCGATCGATACGGGTGCGGGTGGAAGTACGGAAACGCATGAAATCAGCGCGGAAAAAGCGGCCTACAATTTCCGGTTCGCCCACCACCGAACCGGAGGCGCCATGAGCGCGACCCACGTCAAGGCTATTCCCGAGGGCTTTCATACCGTCACGCCGTATATCACGGCATCCGACGCGAATGCCGTGATCGAATTTTTGCAACGCGCATTCGACGCGACGCTCGTCGAACGGATCGACGACGAGAAGGGCCGCATTCGCCATGCGCAAGTGAAGGTTGGCGATTCGTTCGTCATGCTGACCGACGGCAACGACGACTGCACACCCGCGCCGGCGTCGTTCTATCTTTATCTGAACGATGTGGATGCCGCTTACGCGCGCGCGCTGCGCGCCGGCGGCGAATCGATCATGGAGCCGGCCGACCAGTTTTACGGCGATCGCAACGCCGGCGTGCGCGATGCGAGCGGCAATACATGGTGGCTCGCGACGCATATCGAGGACGTCCCTAGCGAGGAAATCGCTCGACGTGCGCGGGCCGCCGGCAACACGTAGGTAGCGCATGGCGAGCGCCGCGCTCGCAATCCGCGGGCGGGCCCGGCGCGGCGCGGCGTTGCGAGATGCGAAGAGGGATGCTAGTTTAGGCGGTCACACGTACGCACCCTCGTAGGGGCATCACAGCGCTATGGATACGGTCCAACGGGTCGTCCTGATGGTCGACAGAATTCGGGTATTGATGAGGCAGCAAGGCCTCTCCGATGCCGACCTGGCCCGTAGAACCGGCATCTCGCCGGCCACGTTGAGCCGCGTACTGTCGATGGCCACCGAGGATCCTCGTATCAGCACGGTATTGGCTATCGCGGAGGCACTCGGTTCGACGGTCGGCTATCTCCTGCATAGCGAGCGCGCCTACCCCGTGCCGATTCTCGAGTGGGACGAGATGATGGAATTCGCCCGTGGCAAGCGCCATGTGGCGGGCAAGACGCAGTGGCTGTCGGTCGACACGCCGCGCAGGCCCGGTGCGTTCGCCGCGCGTACGACGCCGGCGATGGCGCCTCGCTTCCGCGAAGGCTCGGTCGTGCTGATCGAACCGGGTATCGCCTTGCGCGACGCCCAGGTGGTGGCGGCAGCCGTGGACCGCGCTCGCCCGACGTTGATGCGTGTCCTCATGGACGGCGAGGTGGCCTGGCTCAAGCCGCTCAAGCCGCTCACCCCGCACCACCCGTCACGGGTGGACATGATCAATGCGCAGGCGCGTGGCGTGACGATCCTGGGCGTCGTGACCGAGTCGCGCCTCGTCAATCCCTGAACGAGAACGGATTGAAGTTCGTGTGGTAATCGTAGTAGTCGATCTTGTCTATTTGCTTCAGATGCTTGGACACCGTAGTGACGAGCGGCAACAGCAAGAGCTCATAGATGAGTTTGACCGTAATTTGAATGCCGATCATCGTCAGCACCACGGGCTTGGGCAGCCTGCCCCAAAACAAGATCGTGCAAAACAGGACGCTGTCGATCACGATGGCGACGAACGTGCTCGATATCACACGCGCCCATAAGTGGTGGCCCGCGGTGGCGATCTTGAGCTTTGCCAGAAACGTCGTGTTGATGAATTCGCCGCAGAAGTAGGCGACGGTCGATGCGACGAACGTGCGCGCGAATTCGAGTGCGAGCGCCGGGTACGCCGCGGCCAGCGTGGGATTGCGCGCTTCCCAGCTGGGCAGGCCAGGCGGAAGCGACAGCAGCCAGGTGCCGATCACGAACATCAGATTCACGGCCAAGCCGCCCCAGATGACCATGCGGCTGACGCGATACCCGTAGACTTCCGTGATGATCGTGCTGAACGCGTACGTCATGGGAAACGCGATCAACGCAGCGGGAATGCCGACTGTAACGCCCGACAGAAACGGAAGCCAATCGAGCTTCAGCTCGATGACGCGCGCGCCCGTGACGTTCGACAGCATCAAAAAGCCGACGTAGACGATCGCCAACAGCAAGACGGCCGGCGTCAGCTGATGCTTGCGCGTGGGGAAGTACGAAAGCGGCACGAGCTGGTCCGTGTAAGTGGCGGCATTGAGAAAGCCGATATGCGCGACGTCTTCCCGCGAAAATTTGTCGAGCCAGGTTTTCTTGTTCAACTCGCGCGGCGACATTCTGAACGTTGCGCCGGAATCGCGCACGCGCACCAGCACGAGCGGTTCGTTGTTTTCGATCGAAGGCTCGATGACGGCTTCGATTTCATGAGAAGCGTGTTCCATGATCGATGGCCCGTGTCCTGTCATTGACGCACCAAGCGCGTGTTCGGCGTGATTTGCAGCGGCTCGCTGCTGCGAATCGGATTGATGTCGAGGCCTCCGCGGCGCGTATAGCGCGCGGAAACGGTGAGCCGGGTGGGGGCGCACCGATCTTGGATATCCTTGAAGATCCGCTCGACGCACTGCTCGTGAAACTCTTCGTGATTGCGAAACGATACGACGTATCGAAGCAGCGCTTCGCGGTCGATACGCTTGCCCTCGTATGAGACGCAAACGGTGCCCCAGTCGGGCTGGCCGGTCACGAGGCAGTTCGATTTCAACAGGTTTGAATAGAGCGTTTCGCTAGCGGTTTCTTCATGCGTCGCCAACAGGGTTCGATCCACGCTGAACGTATCGATCGCGATGTCCTGCTCGTCGATCGAGATGCCCTCCGGCGCCGCTATCGTCGTGACCGATGCGCGTTCGAGCGGTTCGAGCGTGACAGAAACAGGCGCTCCGGCACAGCGCGACAAGTCGCGTGCGGTGGTTCGTTCGACTTCGCCCCGATCGGCAAAGGACGTGTTGTTGAACGTGTTGAAGTACAGCTTCATCGACTTGGACTCGATCACGTTGGCCGAGGCGCAAGGCACGACGATCGTCGCGACGGCCACGCGAGGCAGGCCGCGCGGCGTCAACCAAGACACTTCATAGTGATTCCAGACGTCGACCCCGTGGAAAGGCAGCGGATAGGCGATGCCGATTTCATCGCGCTTGATCGAGCGTGGAATGGGGAATAGTTTGTCGGGATTGTAGGTCGACTCGTATTTGGATTGTTTCCCGAGTTCCATGAGGCTATCGTTTACCGTCGCATGGGTCATATGTCGAATTCATCGATATTCGGCTAGGTTGGCATGATACCGCATGGCGAAGGTATGCATGTGATCGAGAAAGGACTGCATAGTTAAAGCGCATAGGTCTGCGCACCGCATTCTCTAAATTTAAAGATGAAAATGATGATCCGCCGCAACTTGGCCTATCAGATCTGGTAGTTTTACATCTCGCTCGATTTTGGCATTCTGATTATTCGACATCGGTCTTGCATTCTTGCAACGATTAAATCGGATTTAAGACACTCCGCGCGGATTTTCCGGGCATCCCCTCTCTCGAGACGCGGAGCGTTAGAGCCGTGTCCCGCCTGCGCCGCACATGCCCGTTCGGCCCAGCATGCAGGCGGTCTTGCCGCGCCCCTCGTTCCCTTCGACGGGGCGCGGCGTCTTTTATTTCGGCGCGGCGTCGCCGGATGGCCGGCCACGCTTGATAAGCGTTCGCGCCGAGCGACGTGTCTTCGCGTCGCGTGCGTTGCCGAAGGCGGCGCGGGTTAACGTGTCGTCCAAGGGCCGTCCTCGAACGGCAAGACAAGTGGGGCGCGGGAGGCACGCATGAACGTGGCAGCGATCGCGGCGCGCGATTGCATCGACGAGATTTCCTGTGCGCTCGACCGGCTTGCGGCGCGGGCGGCGCAGTATTATTCGCCGCGCGCGCAAGCCGCGCGGATTCTCGTGGTAGTGAAAGATTCACTAGGCGAGCACGCGCGCATGGTCTGGCTCGGGGCGAGTGTCGAAGCGCAGGCGAGTGCCGATGCAGGAGCGGCCGCGGACGCCGTCATCACGGTGACGCACGAGACGCTGGAGGCGATACTCGCATCGCCGACGACCTTCGATGCACGGAGCCGGCAGTTCGACGGCCTGATCGCCATGACCGGCGATACGCAAGCGGCGCAGCATCTGCTGCAACTGCTCAAGCGTCCATCGGAAGGGGCGATGGCTCGACTTGCTCGCGCCAGAGCGCATGCGCCCGAACGGTTGCCGCGGGTGCCTGAGCTCTCCGGGGCGAATGTCGATGCCCGTACCGTGCTCGACGCTGTTCTCGCCAGCCGGCCGCTGGTGGTTCGAAGCGCTCTGGATTGGCCCGCGTGCGGTTGGTCACTCGACGAATTCGCGTCTCGCTATGGCGATGCGCAGCTCGCGGGCGGCGACGACGGGCGTGTCGTGTCGATGCGCGGCTTCATCGCGTCCCTGCAGGCCGCCTGCGCGTCGACTGCCGTATCCGGCGGCGAATCGTCGGCGCCGTATACGCATGGGTGCTTGCTGCCGCCGATGCTCGAGCCGCTCTTCCCGTTTCCGTATTTCAAGCTGGCGGCGTTCAGCTCCGCGCAGATCTGGGCGGGCGCACGCCGCGACGATGCGCTCGTGACGCGCTTGCATTGCGACGTCACGACCTCGTTCCTCGCGCAAGTCCACGGGCGAAAGCGGGTGCGGCTATTCTCGCCGACCGAGCACGACCGGCTCTACGCCATGCCGTCGTTCAATTTTTATCAACCCTGCTGTGTCGATGCGGGCCGGCCCGACTTTGCGCGTTTTCCTGAATTTGCGAAAGCACGCTATGTCGACGTCGTCGTCGGCCCCGGCGACTTGCTGATCGTGCCCACCGGCTGGTACCACTGCGTCTGGGCGCTCGACCACGTTCTTTCAGTCAGTCGTTTTCTCGTCGACGAACTCGCCGCGTACTTTTTCGCATAGGCTTACAACGCTTCGCTACCCGCTTCGGGGGGTCACATTCGCCCTTGACATTGCATGGACGTCAACCGCTCGGAGAGCGAACGCCATGGTCAGGACGACGCAAGCGGACGGCACGCCGTTGCCGGAAGAGCGTTTTGAGTTACAGCCGGTCGGGCAACGGCGGAGCGATCCGCACGCCCAGCAAGCACAGAGCGCACCTTCCCGCCCGATACCGGCGCATTTCGGCGAAGGGCTCAAACGATTGCCCGATAAATTGCGCGACCTCGGCGCCCACGACTTCGAGGTGAACAGCTTCGTCTACAGCGGACGTCGTTTCGGCAAGACGTTTACCACGCCGAATTCGAAAATCGAGCAAATGGGGCCGACGCCGCCCGCGCTAACGGCGGCGCCTCGCAGGCTCGACACAGTTCAAAGCGCGGCCACCTCCTCGAGCCGGTCCGATGCCGACATGCGGCGTGTAGTCGAAGCCTTTGCCTCGACCTCGACGACGGCCACCGCGGACGCCGCGCACGCACGAGCCAGGTCCGCGCTGTCGCACGAAGACGCGTATCTAGCGGAGGTGATCCGTCAGTTCCCCGACGGCAGCCGGAACGCGACCGCCAATCCTGCCCAGACCTGCATCGTCCGCGCATTGGGCATGCGCATCGCCAATGTCTTCGCCGCGCCGCCGCCGGCGCCTACCGCGCAACGAGGCGAGATGGCCTACACGGAAGCGCTGACCGGCGCGGAGGCGCTCGCGTTGGCGACCGGGGGCGACATGCGGTTGGCACATCAGGTGCTCGACCGGCTCGAGCGGGGGCTCGATTTAAACGCGCTCGGTACGCCGGACGCTTCCGCTTCATCGTCGGCACCTCAACCAAGCGATCCCGCCGAGGTACGTGCGCAGGCCGTCGAACGCGCCGCTTGGCGAACGGCGCAATGGATGGCGCAGACCACGAACGGCTACGAGGCGTTGCGGCGCGTGGCCGGGCAAGGGTGGCCGCAGGGCGAAGGCGTGCGCCACGCGCCGCGCGTCCTGCTTCGCGCCGGTGACGCAATCGCGTGTACAGGGCGGGCCGAAGCGAGGCCCTCCGACGTACTGCGGCTCGCGCGCCAGTGGTGCAACGATCCCGCGGCCGATGCAACCGAACGGCATGTCGGAACGATGGCGCTGGCGGCGGCCAAGCTGTGGCAAAGCGGCGACATGGCTTCGCTCAGCCCGGTCGAAACCGGCGCCGTATTCGCCGGACGGCACAACTTCATGACGGATGGACCGGGTACCGCGTTCGCGAAAGTGAAGTCGCGTTTGTTCAAGACGATCGACACGTCGATCCCGCGCGCATCCGCTTCACGCTGGAAGACGGCCTTGCCGCGCGTGGTGGGGAAACGCAAGACGGCCTTTGCTGTCATGGAGAAAGGCATCCGCAGCGCCCACCTCGACATCGTGGAAAAGGAGCGCGCTGCATTGCGCGCGTCGACGGACAACGCGCTAGAAGCGTTGGCGGCGCATAGCGGCGCGGACGGTTCGACGCTGGACGCCACGCGCTCCCTGGCGGCGATCGTCGCGCGTATGACGCTGACGGGCGGCGATGCGGTATCGGTGCTTGTCGAGCGAGCGGAAATCGCCCGATGGACGAGCCGCGCAAGCCATGCCTACGGCGACACGCTGAACGATGAGGACTACGAAGCGATTGCCGAGCACGTTAGGCGCGCATTCGCGCGGTTGCCGGTTCCGCCGGCATCGGCGCCGCTCGCGGAGCACGCGGCCTGGTGGGAACTGAGACGATACGCGGCCACCTTGCGGGCGGCTCCCCAGTCGGACGGAAAAAACGCCTGGAAGCCGCTGCGCACGCGCCTGGCCGGCAGAAGCGCGACGCTCGACATCGACAAGCTCGACGCCATGGCGAAGCATTTTCCCGCGGCGAAGGCGGCTGCGGAGGCGGATTGGAAAACGATCACGCGCATCGCGCGCGCCAAGGCGATCGAGCCGAACGATTTGTCCGCGCAAGGCATCAAGGAGGCGCTCGACGAGCTTGCCGATACGATGAAGTCGGGCGGCAAGCTCGTACTGGTCGACGGTGGGCAAGTGGGCTTCAGTACGGCGGGGCTGTCCGCGAACCTTGGCAAACTCCTGCACGCGGGCGGTATCGTGCTGTCTCCACGGTTGAACCTGCGCGTGCGCGGCGGCCGCCAGGCCTTCGCGGAATACGGACGGCGCACCGCATGCTTTTATTTTTCGGCAGGCTCGCAAGACCGCCTCGCGTTCGATGCGGGCGCGGGCCTACAGGTGGGCGGCGATTATCTGATCGTGCGGGCCGGCGTGACGGTGAACGTCGTTGCCTACCAAACCGATCGATTGAACCGCAACGCCTTCTCGCTGATCGTCGCGCGGCGCATGAAGGCCGACGGAAGCGGCTTCGACGACGTACGGCTGCAACGCGGCATGTTCGCGGTCAACGCCTTCGTCTTCGATCACGCGCGCGACCGCGATCTGGCTGACGGCGAAGCGGCCTGGCAAGCGCTTGCGCAAACGTTTCTCGGCAACGACGACTTTTCCGTCGTATGGAACGAACAGCATCAACGCGAACGACGCCACGGTGTGAACATATCGGGCGGCGTCAGCGTGAAAGCGTCGGTGGGCGAGATGTCGGCGCGCATCGGACCACAGTTCGGCTATGCGTACGACTATGCGACTCAAAATATCGGCGACAGCAAGGATGCCGGCGGGACGACGGCCGTGGAGAGCCACCGAAGCGGCCGTGGCGGACGGCATGTCGCCAGCGCGGGGTTGTCGACGAGCCTTGGCAATTCGCCCAATTCGACGAAGGACGTGGTCAACTTCGGTATCCTGTCGAGCGATTTTCCGATGGTGCGCTATCGCGTGCGCGATCGCCAGCATGTCGCCAAGATGTCGCTCGTGCGCGAGGAAGGGCGCATCGTGCATCGCGTCTCGTACGCGGACACGGAATTCGCGCATTTCGACGACTATGCCCATGCAATTCGCAACGACGAGCGATGGGCGCTCATGTTCGGGCTCGATCCCGACCACCCGGTCATGCCGACCGATGCGCAGCGCGAAGCGGTGCTGGCGCGTGGCCGCGCACGGATCGAAACGCATTTGGCCGAAGCGAAGCGCGATCATAAGGACAACCAAATATTGTTTTATCGCTTCCGTTTACGCGAGCATGCCGCGAAACAGCTCGACGCCTATGCCGATCGCGCTGCCGCCGTGCGCATGAACGGCGGCAGCGAGGAAGACGTCGCGCGCTGGGAGCACGATTACGCGGAAGTGCTCGCGCGCCCCGATTCGTGGTTGCCCGTGGAATTCAAGGTGTACGAGCGCGTGGGGCGGCAGAGCAGCCCGGGGTTGAATTTCGGCGTACGGGCCACGCTCGATCAAAGCGCTACGGGCGAACGCGAACTGGTGTCGATGATCAACAAGCCCGCGCAGATCGATGCGATCGATCGCGTTTGGCCGCGGCAGTAGACAGGGGCTGTGCGCTCGCGTTGCGCCATCGGAAGATACACCCGTTAAGCGTACGCTTTACAGCGTGACGCCACATTCTTGAGGTGGATGTCGATTTTCGATGCGCCGGAACGTCGTGGAAGTGCGCATGGCGCAAGCGCGACCTACTTTCAATGAAAGTAAAATGTCAGGTTGATGCGCTTGAGCTGCGACTGCCCGTGCCCGCGGGCCTCTCAAAACATGGAGTCGAGCCGACATGAAGCTGTATGCCCATCCGTTTTCCGCCTATTGCCAAAAGGTCCTCATCGCGTTTTACGAGCACGGGGCGCCGTTCGAGTTCGCGATGCTCTCGCCCGAGAATCCCCAAACCGGAGCCGAATTCGCGGCGCTCTGGCCGCTTAGGCGCTTTCCCGTGCTGGTCGATGCCGGGCGCACGGTGCTGGAGTCGACCGTCATCATCGAATACCTCGATGTTCATCACCGCGGGGCTTCGCCGATGATTCCGGCCGAGCCGTCGGCCGCGCTCGACGTTCGCATGATGGACCGCTTCTTCGACAACTACGTCATGACGCCCACGCAGAAGATCGTCGGCGATAGCCTACGGCCGGAAACCTCGCGTGACCCGTACGGTGTGCAAGAGGCGAGGGAAATGCTGGATCGGGCGTATCGTTGGCTCGATCAAAGAATGCAGGACCGAGAATGGGCCGGCGACGAGGCTTTCAGTCTCGCGGATTGCGCGGCGGGGCCGTCGCTTTTCTACGCCGACTGGGCGCATCCAATCGATCCTTCATTGAAACGCGTGCGCGCCTATCGTCAGCGGTTGCTGGCCCGGCCGTCTTTCGCGCGCGCCGTCGAAGAGGCGCGTCCTTTCAGGCATTTGTTCCCGCTGGGTGCGCCTGATCGGGATTGATCTCGTCATCGTCGTCGCGTTCGAAGCGCAGGAAGCCTAGGGCGAGGGTCGGCAAGACGATCAGATTCAACGTGGTCGACGTCACGAGGCCGCCGAGAATCACGATGGCCATCGGCCCTTCGATCTCGTTGCCGGCCGCGCCGCTCGTGAGCGCGAGCGGCAGCAGCGCGAGCGCTGTCACCAGCGCGGTCATGAGGATCGGTACGAGCCGCTCCGACGCGCCGCGCAGCATCGTCTCCGCATTCCAGTGCAAGCCGTCGACCCGCACAAGATGGTCGTAGTGGCTCACGAGCATGATCGAATTGCGCAGCGAGATGCCGAACAGCGTCACGAATCCGACCATGCTGCCGAGCGTCAAGTCGCCGCCCGTAGCCACGACGCCGATTACGCCGCCCACCAGAGCGAACGGCAAATTGAGCATGACGAGCGTGACGGCGCGCCGGTTTCGCAAGGCCAGCGAAAGGAGCAGGACGATCCCGATCACGGCGATCGCGCCATACGCCAACAGATCTCGCTGAGATTGGCGGCGCGCTTCGCTTTCGCCGCCGAACACCGCGTAGACGCCGGCCGGCATCGCCACTTCGCGGTTCACTCTCGCTTGCGCCTCCTTCACGAAGTCGGAGACGGCGCGGCTGCCTAGCGTGACGGCCACCGTCTGGACACGCTGGCCGCCGTCATGCGTGATTTGATAGCGTCCGGCGGTTTGCCGAATCGTTGCTAGCGTGTCGAGCGGGACCGCCAATCCATCGGGCGCCCTGATCGATAACGCGGCCACGTCGCTCAGCTTGCTTCGTGCATTCGGCGCGAGTTGCACCGAGACGTCGTAGGAACGCGTGCCCTCATGCACCTGCGCGACGGTTACGCCGTCGAACGCCGCTTGAATCGTATCGAGCACATCGACGGGGCGCAAGCCCGACCGGCTCAGCGCGACGGGCTTGAGCCTGACGGACAGTTCGGGAATGCCGGGCGGAGATTCCACGTTCACGCCCGCTACGCCATGAATCGTGGCAAGGATGCGCGCGATTTGTTGGGCTTTGCGATCGATGAGGTCGAGGTCGTTGCCGAACACGTTGACGACGACGGGGGCGGTGACGCCGGACAGCGTTTCATCGATCCGTTCCACCAAAAAGGTATTGATCGACGTCGTGAGACCTGGAAAGCGCGCAAGCGCCTTGTGCATTGCGTTGATCGCCGCATCTTGCCGGTCGGGGCTCATCGGCGCGAGGTCGACTTCGAATTCCGACAACTGCACGCCTGTCGGATCGACGACGTCGTTGGCCCGGCCGGCGCGTTGCGCCACCAACCGCACGCCCGGTACATGCATGAGTGCGTTGGATACGCGCGTGCCGATGTCGATCGATTCGGCCAATGACGTGCCGGGCGCGAGGCCCATGTGCACGATGTAGTGTCCTTCTCGCAATTGCGGAATGAAGTTGCCGTTCATGAACGGCAGCGTGGCCAGCGCCGCGACGCAAGCAAGCGCGACCACGATGATCGCGCGCCGTCTGTGACGCTCGACCGCCGATAGGAGGCGGGCATAGCGTGACTTGAGACCGACGATCGTTCGTGGTTCGTGGGCGGGCAGTTCACCGCGCGACAGCAGCGCGAGCGACATGGCTGGCGTGACGATAAGCGCCACGGCGAGCGACGCCAGCACAGCCAGGATGTAGGCCACGCCCAGCGGCGCGAACAGTCGCCCGGCCACCCCGGACAGCGTCAGTACCGGCAAGAAGATCAGCGCGACGACGAATGTCGCGAACACGACCGCGCTGCGCACTTCGAGCGACGCCTTCAGCACGACGCGAGCCGGGGGCAACGGCGCGTGGCGGAGCAGGTTTTCGCGTAGGCGGCGATAGATGTTCTCCACGTCGATGATCGCATCGTCGACCACCTCGCCGAGTGCGATCGCCAAGCCGCCCAGCGTCATTGTGTTCAGACTCGCGCCGAGCGAGGTCAGAACGACGATGGCGGTCAGTAGCGACAAGGGGATGGCGACGGCGGAAATCAGCGCGGTCCTCGCATTGAGCAAAAACAAGAACAGCACAGCGATCACGAGCAGCGCGCCGACAAGCAGCGCCGTGCGCAGATGGTCGATGGCGGTCGCGATGAAGTTCGCGGGACGAAATACGTTCGGTTCGAGTTCGACGCCTTGCCGCGCGAGCTCGGGCTTTAGCGACGCGAGCCGGGTCTCGATGCCTCGGGTCACCGACATTGTGTTCGTGCCATATTGATTTTCCATGACGAGCATGACGCCGGGCTTGCCCATGATCGTGGAGGACCCGACCTGCGTGGCTTCGCCCCATTCGACCTTCGCCACGTCGGATAGATGCACCGCCGCGCTGTTGCTCCATCGCAGCACGACGTCGCCCAGCGTCTTCGGATCGGAGATTTGTCCGTCGACATGGATGGCGATGCGCTGGTTTTGGCTTTCGATGAAACCGGCGCCGCGCACGCCGCTCGCTTGGCGCGCCGCCGCGATGACGTCTTGCAGCGAGAGCCCGTAGCGAATCAGGGCTTGCGGATCGACTTCGATTTGCAACTGTCGCGCCGCGCCGCCGAAGACGATCGCATCGGCCACGCCGGGCACGCTGAGCATGTGCGGCCGAAGCGTCCACTGCGCCACATCGTAGAGCGCGGTGGGCGAGAGCGTCTTCGATGTGAGGCCGATGGTGCGCACGACGCTCGTGGTCGTCGTGAGCGGCAGAAGCGTGGGCGGATCGACGCCGGCAGGCAGCGTGGCGGCGAGCGCGGTGAGACGCTCGGCCACCAGTTGCCTTGCTTGCAGCACGTTCGCGTGGTCGTCGAACACCACCGTGATCGAGGATAGGCCCTGCATCGACCGGGACCGGATCGATCGAAGGCCGGCCAAGCCGGCGAGCGCGTCCTCGACCGGCTGTGTGACGAGCGTCTCGACTTGCTCGCTCGTCAGGCCCGGCGCCGCCGCTTGCACGATGCTCATCGGCGGCGCGAATTCCGGAAACACGTCGAGGTCTGCCCGCGTCGTCGAATAGACGCCGTAACCGGCCGCGACGACCGCCAACGCAAAGACGACGCCGCGAAAGCGCAGGGAGAATCGGATAAGGGTTTCGAGCATGGATGGACCAGGTCGCGGATGGACGGGGGGCGCGGCGCGCGTTCTCTCTGCGTGGCGTTCAGTCGTCGCATTCGGGCGGGTCCTTGCAGGCCGTAGCGATCCCCTGGGGTTTCAATTCCTCCGACAGCAGCAACTGCGCACCGTGCGTGACGACCGAGTCGCCTTCGCGGAAGCCGGAAGTGACGGCGAACCCCGCATCGCTCTCCTCGGTCGACACGACGGCGCGGCGCGCGAACCGATCGGGCGCAACTCGGACATAGGCCCATGTTTGACCGCCGTACCAAACGACGGCGTTTGCCGGAACGAGCAAGGCGGCGGAGCGGCGCGGCGACGTCGGCACGGTGGCGCTAGTACGTGTGCCGATGGGTAGCGCGCGGAGCGTCGTATAGAACCAGGGGACGCCTGGCACGGCAGGATCGGCGGCGGGTGAAGGGGAGAGCTTGTCGGCGTCGATCGATTCTTGGTCGGAGGATCGCACGGCGATATGGTCGGGAATGACGGCGCCTTGGGTCGTCGGCATCACGACGCGCAGGATCGCCCCGCGGCCTGCTTGCAGACGAGCGAGCAGCGCCGACTCGGGCGCGAGCGCGGCCGACGCGAGTGCTTCGCCGAATTGCGCGCGGGCGGTCGCCGTCAGTCCGTTCAGCGTGGCTTGGGCCGCTTGCACTTTCGCGTCGTCCGCTTCCATGGCCGCACGTGCATCTTGCAACGCTTTCAACGAGACGTTTCTATCGTCACGATAGAGACCGAGGCTGCGCTGATACTGTGCGCTCGAATTGCGCGCCTGTGCCGAGAGCGCGGCGATATCGGCGCGCGCGCCGGCTAGCCGAACGCGAAGGTCGAACAGAGGCTGCGGGTCGATCACGGTGACGTAGGCATCGCGCCGAGGTTGCACGGTCGCAACGGCAAGCGGAGCGACCGTCATACCACTCGCGCGCTGTGCATCCGGTGCGACCACGACTACGGTCTCGCCGCCGACGGTCTGCACGGGTTGCGCGGGCGTCGCGGGTGATGCAGGCTGTGCGGCGGTTGACGAGGCCGAAACGGAAGGCTGCGTCACGGTTCGCGCAGCGTACCAGCCGCCGGCTGCCGCGATCGCGAGCGATGCCGCCGAAATCAGTATGAAACGAGTTTTCATTGTTCTTCTTCCTGCCGGTGCGACTGCCCATATATCGCGCTCGCGCCTCGGTCGAGCGGGCGCTGCATGGCATCTTCGACGGCCGCGGCCGATTGCTGAACGGCGGCGAGCGCATCCATATGCGCGAGTTCGATCGTTTCGTCATCGGCCATCGCGCGGGTATAGGCCAGGCGGTCGATGTCGCCGGCCGAGAACGCGGCGGCCTGATCCTCGAGTTGTTTGCGCGCCGTCCGCCTTTGGCCGTCCGCTAGATGCAGCGCGTCGAGCGTCGCTCGATAGTGAGCCAGCGCGTGATCGAGATCGCCGAGGATCTGGTCTTGGATGGCCTCGGTTCGGACGGCGGCCTCTTTGCGCTTGCGTTCGGCTTCGCGTATGCCGCCTTGATTCTGGTCGAAGATCGGCAGCGTGATGCCGGCCAGCCCGAATGCGAAGCGCCGCGTCCCCGTGTCGTAGGTGTACCCAGGACCGAGATGGATGTCGGGATATTGCTTGGCCATTTCCAGTTGCAGCGCCGATTCGCAGGCCGCGTAATCGGCCAGGGATGCAAGCAGATCCGTTCGATGAAAGATCGCGTCGCGCTGAGCGTCGAGCTCGGGCGGGGCGGGCGGCGCGCTCGCCAGCGACGACCAATCGATGCGAATGCCGTCCATGGCGGAGGGCGGTACGCCGATCGCCGCGGCAAGCTGAGCCCGCGCGTCGCTTTTCGCGGCGCTGGCCGATGTGCGATCCTGCTGCGCTTGCTGCATAGCGAGGTCGGCGGCTTGCACATCCGCGCTCGAGATTGCACCCGCCATCCGCCGCTTTTTCAGCATCGCGACGATGTTCGCATCGTCGGAAGCGCGGCGCGCCGAGGCTTCCTCTCGCATTTGAGCGCCGTATAGCGATATGAGCGCATCACGCACCCGCGCGCCCGTCTTCCACGCTTGCGTATCGAGGTCGAACTTGGCAGCTTGCGCCGCATGGGTGGCTTGATCGACACGATAGCCGCGTTTGCCGGCCGTTTCGATCGGGATGTCCAGCGCAGGGCCCGTAGTGAACGGCAACCCGGGGCCCGGGTTGGGGCTCGAGTACTCGAATGGAAGCGAAAGCGTGGGGTTCGGGACCGCCGAAGCCACGCCGATTCCTGCGTGAACTGTATCCGCGTGCGCACGCGCCAGACGCAGCGTGGGGTTGTAATACCACGCTGCCAACGTGAGAAGCGGGCGATCCCACGTCGCCGGCGGCCATGAGGAAACGTCGTGACCTAGCGTCTGCGCAACGTAGCGATGCAGTTTCTCGCTCGCCAGCGAGCGCTGCTCGAATCGACGCGCCAAGTCCTCCGGCGCGATCGGCTGCGGGTGGTAGGTCGTACAGCCGGCCAGAACGGCTAGAAGCAGCGACATCAAACGGCGCATATCGGCATTCATTCGTCGATGGGCCGCTCGATGCGAGCCGCCCCGAGTGTCGATGCTATCGAACCGCTTGTGAAGTTTTCGTCAAGAGCTCAACTGTTCCGCGCGGCCCGGCCCGGATCGGTGCGCGGGAGCGACAACGACACACAGGTGCCGCGCGACGGTTCGCTGTCGAGGGTGATCCGCCAGCCGTAGCGGTCGGCGATTTTTTTCACGATCGACAGCCCGATTCCGACACCGTAGGTCGGCAGGCGATTAGGACTCGCTTGATAAAACCGGTCGAACACGTGCGGCGCCGCGTCGGGGGCGATGCCGCTGCCGGTGTCTTCGATCTGAAGCCACCCGTCGATATAGGTGAAGCGCAGATGACCGCCCGCCGTATGACGCTCGGCATTGTCGATCAGATTGGAAAGCACGATGGTCAGCGCCGCTGGGTTGGCGGTTACGCAAAGATCGGGCTCGATGTCCACGACCGCATCGATGCCCTTCGCCGCGAGGCGCTCCGTAAATGGCGTCAAGGCGCCGGCAATCGCGGCGGGAAGGGGCACCGCCGTGGTGTCTCGCGCGTTCCGTTCCCTGGCGAGTGTCAGCAACGCATTGACCAGATCGCGCATGGTATCGGCGGCGCGATCGATCTGTGCCAGGCGCACGCGTGATTTTTCGCCGATCGCCGGATCTTGTTCGATGAGCTCGCAACTGGTCTTGATCGCCGTCAGCGGCGTGCGCAATTCGTGGCTCACGTTGCCCGTAAATTCCTTCTCGCGCTCGATCATGTCGGCCATGCGGCGGTGATAGTCGTTGAACGCTTCCACCAGTGCGACGATCTCGGTCTCATCGTATTTTCCGGTCTGAATCGGCGCGGAAGGTTCTGATCCAAGCGCCTTCACCTGCTTGGCGAAACCGGCCACCTGCCGCACGAGCAGCCCCGACAGCGCGAACGCCAGCCAAATCGTCAGGACTGCGAATAAACCGGTCACGGCCATCAAGGCATCGACGACATTCTTGAAGCGCCGCTCGTACGCGCTGAAGTTGTAGACGCGATAAAGGCGCGCCGCACCGAACGGAACGGCGGCGATATGGATTTCGCGGCCGTCCAAGATGATTTCGTGAACGCCGTCGGGCAGCGCGGCGACCGAGGCGGGCAGTGCGACGGGCACGCGATCGGCGGCCGAGACGTAGCCTCTCATGTTCGCATCGAATGCAGGCACGAGCACTGGATCGGACCGGTAAGCCTTCACGACGCTCGCCACGTCGTCGTCGATCAGCGCAGAAATAAGCCGCTCCTCTTGCGCCTCCGCGAGCGCGCGCACGCCCAGCGCCTGGGCGACGAGCAGCGCGATCGTCAGCAGCGAGAAAACGACCGCGACCTTGAAGCGAAGACTACGATGGGCGCGCATGAGGAGCGACGAGCCGATACCCGATGCCGTGCACCGTTTCGATGAGATCGGCCTCGCCGTTCGCGGTCAAGGTTCGGCGCAGCGTATAGATGTGGGAGCGCAGCGAATCGCTGTCGGGCAGCGCATCGCCCCATATTTCGGCTTCGAGTTCGGCGCGGCCGAAGACGCGGCTGGGCGATTGCATCATGATTCGCAGCAACTGCAGGCACTTGGGCGGTAGATGCAGGGCGCGTCCGGCGCGTTCGACGACGAGCGTGGCCGGGTCGAGCGTGACATCGGCGAATTGGATGTCCCGCGTCACGACGCGCCCGCGATAACGCTTGATCAATGCTTCGAGGCGGGCGCCGACTTCCTTCAACGAAAACGGTTTGACGAGATAGTCGTCAGCGCCATGATCGAAACCTTTCAGCTTGTCCTCGAGGGTTTCGCGTGCGGTCAGCATGAGCACCGGCGTGTCTCGGTGCGCATGCTCGCGCAATTGCCGGCATAAGGCGAGGCCGTCCATGCCGGGTAGCGAAAGATCGAGCAAAATCGCATCCCATGTGTCGGCGAGCGCGAAACGCAGCCCGGATGTCCCGTTGGTTGCGAGATCGGTTTCGTAGCCGAGCGCTTGCAGGTAATCGTAGAGGTTGGCCGCAATCGCGGCGTCGTCTTCGACGATGAGCACTTTCATGAGAAGTCGTGTCGACGGCGCCGCGGGGCCGTGGCGGCGAGCGTTAGTGGCCGCCGTACATCGAGCGCCAGTGGGCGTTCGATGTCATGCGCGAGCCCGATTGCACCGTTTCGCCAGCGGAGCCGCCCATGCCTGCGTTCGACATGGCGCCCCCGCCGCGCGACGCGTTCACGCGCGCTTCGGCTGCCTGAATATCGGAAGGATAGTGGATATTGCTCGGCACATAGCCGTCGTTTCGCAGCTGCGTCAGCTGGTCCATGAGCTGCGCGTGCGTAACCGGCTGCGCGGAAGTCTGGGCAAAGGCCGCGGCCGGGGCGAGCGCCAAGGCGATTGCCAGTGTTCGGATCGAGAATTTCATGATCGGTACCTCCTTTCGTGGTGTTACCGCGGACAGTCATTGCCCGCGGCCTCCGATTGAAGTCTCGTCGATCAAGCTTAAGACGCGGTTAAGTGCACTCGCGCGGTTAGGCCGCGGCCAGCGAATCGCCGGCTACGCGCACATGTTGGCCAGGTTGGAAGGGCGGCTGGGTCGAATAGCTGAAGTTGCGATAGCTGCCGTCTTGCATGCGCACTTGCACTTGATAAGACGTGGCCTTGCGCACTTCATGTTCGATGCCGTTGCCGGCAAGGCCGCCGCCTACCGCGCCCGCGATCGTCGCGAGCGTACGGCCGCGACCGTTGCCGATCTGCGTGCCGAGCAGTCCGCCCGCGATCGCGCCGCCTACGGCGCCGATGCCGGTCGTCGGTTCGGGGGTTTGCACTGCGTTGATCGAAACCACTTCACCCGCATTCGGGTCGTACGCGGCGGCGCGAGGCGCCGGCGAACCGTACGTTCCGGCGTTTTGATAGCCGCCGCTGCCCTCGCCGTACGCCGAGGTAGGCGCGACCTTCACGACGTGATGATGGCGACGCGCCTCGGCGGCGGCTTCGCCCACCGTCGTGCGCGGCGTGTTGTACGCAGGGGCGCTCGTTACCGGCGCGCTGGCTGTTTGAGCGCTTTGCATGACGGCCGAGGCGCTTTGCTCAGGCGGGGCCGAGACGGCGCGCGAAGTGGGCAGCCAGCCTGCGATGGCGGCGATGCCCGTCCCGCTGACGAGGATGACCGCGACCGCGGCAGCGGCGATCAAAGGATGGATGCGGCTGCTTTGCGAATTCGAGGGCATGTTGGCGTTCATGACAGACTCCGTGGAAGGATGTCTGCAAAAACGCCGGATGGTGCGTGGCGGTGGACCACGCAATGGTGACATCTGTAAGCAGTTGTTGCTTCGGCGCTTAGTCCACGAGACGGATGCCGAACACCGTCGATTGCGCGATGCGCACGCGCTCGGCTTCGCGGTGACGCGCGGCGAACGAGTAGTCGGCATCGAGCGGCAGATGCGGCGAAGCGAAGAGATCGCTGATCTTTTGAATGAGGGCGAAAACGAAGCTCATGGCGACTCCAGGGGGTGAATGCGTCTAGGGGTTATCCCTTAAGAATGAATTCTAGGGTTTTCCCTAGGAAAAATCTAGTGCGCTGCACAAATTTTTCCCAAAAAGCCCCGCTTGGTCGCCCGATTGCCGATCTGGCGTCGCACAATAACAACGGTTGGCGCGCACCCCGCCGGTCAGAGACCCCGCCCCCAAACTTGCCCGATCAAGTCCTTTCCGAAGCTGTGATGAGGCGCCTCTTCCATCAGTTCAAAGCCAGCTTTCTCGTAGATCTTGCGCGCATCGGCCAGGACGCTGTTGGTCCATAGGACGATGCGTTCATAGCCGGCCGATTTAGCGAAGCGCAGGCACTCGTCGACGAGACGACGCCCGATCCCCAGACCGCGCGCGCTCGGTTCGACATAGAGCAAGCGCAGTTTCGCGGTGGATTCGTCCTGACGCACGATGAACACCGACCCAACGACCTTGCCGTCTTTTTCCGCGATCCAGCAGCGTTCCCACTTCGGGTCGAACTCGCGGATGAACTTAGCGACGATCTCGGCGACGAGGGCTTCGTACTCCGCATTCCACCCGTATTCCTGCGCGTAGAGCACCGACTGACGATGCACGATCCAGCCCATCTCACCCGGCCGAGGATCGCGCAGGACATAGCTCGGTTCACGCTCGCCCAGCAACGCTTCGATCTGCGCCATGGCGTCGACCAACTGATGCTGCGCAGGCTCGCTCAACTGCTCGAGCATGGCGCCGACCTCGCGTCGCGAGGCGTCGTTCAAGGGCTGGAACGTGGCGCGGCCGAGTTCCGTTAATTCGAGCTGCGCCACGCGCGCATCGGCGGCCGAGCGCGTCTTGACGAGCAAGCCCTGTTTCTCGAATCCGGCAATGACGCGGCTGACGTATCCGGCGTTCAGACCCAGTTCGCGGCATAGATCCGAAGCGGTCAACGCCGGCCGATGGGCGAGTTCATAGAGGATTCGCACCTCCGTCAGCGAGAACTCGCTGTCGAGCAGATGTTCGTGCAACACGCCGATCTGCCGCGTATAGAAGCGGTTGAAACGGCGAACGGCTTCGGCACGTTCGTCGAGGGCGACGTTGGTCATGAGGGGAGGTCTCCAATAGTTGCTCTAGGAATATTATTAGTTGCCAAAAGCAAATAAGTCAATCCCATCCTACCTTTCGCCCGATGGATCGGGCCTGGACCGAAAACCCCGAATTGTTGGCCGATTACGCTGACATTCCCCAGCAAGGATGCCGGTTGCGCCCGCTATCGTTCTGATCGAACTGCCTTGACGAGCACCGGGGCGGTCCTAAGCGTGATTCCAATCATCGATCCATCGAGGGCAACGGAGACGGCCATGCATATCGGACAAGCAACTGAGGGGAGTGCTCGCAATCGGCGTTGGACCCAAACCGGCTGGCCCGGGCGGGCGGTGCGCCGCAGACCGCTCGCCGGCCTCGTGCCGATCGCCGTGGCACTGCTGGGCGCAGCCGGCGTCCAAGCCCCGGCCCATGCCGCCGGCCCCTTGCCCAGCGGCGGCCATTTCATCGCCGGTTCGGGCTCGATCAACGGCAACGCCACCTCGCTGACGATCGATCAAACGACAAGCCGTGGCGTGATCGACTGGTCCCACTTTTCGATCGGCAGCGGTAACCGCGTCACGTTCGCGAACGGCAACGGCGCAACGTTGAACCGCGTGACGGGCGGCGATCCGTCGGCGATCTACGGCACGTTGTCGGCCACCGGCAGCGTGTACCTCATCAATCCGCAAGGCATTCTGATCGGCCCGAGCGGCGTCGTCAGCACAGGCGGGCGGTTCGTCGCCTCGACGCTCGACACCTGCTACTGCGGCTTCATGAAAGGCCACCCGCTGACATTCAAGGGCAATTCGAACGCAAGCATCGTCAATCTCGGCACGATCGGATCGACGGGCGGCGACGTGATGCTCATCGCGCGCAACAGCGTGGTCAACGCGGGGCGCATCGTGGCGCCGCATGGCACGGCGGAGCTGGCCGTGGGGCAGAGCGTTCTGCTGCAGGATTCGTCGACGGGAAGACAGGTGTTCGTGCAATCGGGCAGCGGCGGCGATATCGAAAACGCCGGGCCCATCGACGCGGCGCAGGTGAGCTTGCAGGCCGCGGACGGCAACATCTTCGCCTTGGCCGGCGACCACACGACGATTCGCGCAACCGGTACGGCCAAGCGTGACGGCCATGTCTGGCTCGTGGCCGATACGGGCTCGGTCGCGTTGGGCGGCACCATTGAATCGCACAACGCGGACGGCAGCGGCGGCGTGGTCGATACGAACGCCGCGATGCTCGAACTTGGCGCGGACGGCATCAAGCCGCTCGTCAAGGCGGGACAATGGAACATCACGACGCCCGACTTTACGGTGGACGACGCGGCGGCCGCCACGCTCGGCCGAAGTCTCGATGCGGGCACGTCCATCAACGCGCAGGCGAGCGGCGCGCAAGGCGGGATCGGCGACATCGACGTCATGTCCTCGATAGCGTGGAGCGGTGCGGCGTCGCTTACGCTAGGCGCCTATCATTCGCTGACGATCGAAGAAGGGGCGAAGATCGCGAACAGGGGCGCCGGCAATTTGATGCTCCGTGCGGATGCCTCGTCGATCGACAACGGCGGCAGCGTGACCAATGGCGGCATCGTCGATTGGTCCAAGAGCACGGGCATCGCCACGGCGCTCTACGACATGAATGGCAGCTACACGCCGGGCACGATGCTCGCCAATCCGGCATGGGCGGCCTCGCCTTACAGCGGCCTCGTCACGCAGATCACCGGCTATCGGCTCGTGAACACCTTGGCCGATTTGAAGAACGTCGCGGCCGACCCGACGGCCAACTATGCGCTCGGCAAAGATATCGATGCAAGCGCGACGTCCGACGGGTCGTACGTCCCGATCGGCGACTACAACCATCCGTTCACTGGGCAGTTCGACGGCTTCGGGCACCAGATCAGCGCGTTGGACCTCGTTCAAATGGTGCAAGGCGGCCCCGTCGATCCGAACGAGACAAGGCTGGCGCAGGGCCTATTCGGCGTGATCGGCACGCAAGGCGTCGTGCGCAACATCGATGTGAGCGGTGGATCGGTGGGCGCGGGCGGCTATTTCGCCATCGGTCTGCTGGCCGGCGTCAACAACGGGACGATCGTGCATGGCAGCTCGGCGGGGAATGTCGCGCAATCCGGTGATCTGGCCTCGTTCCTGACTGTATCGGGAGGCCTCGTCGGCTCGAACGTCGGCACGTTGTTGCGCTCGTCGAGCAGCGCCGGCATCGATTCGGCGGGGACGATGGGCGGCCTTGCCGGCGAGAACGACGGCACCATCGCGCAGTCGTTCGCGACAGGAGCGGTGACGGCCGAAGCTTATGCGGGCGGGGCGGCCGGGCTCGTGGGCGGCAACGGCGGTTTGATCACGCAATCGTATTCGACAGGGGCGACGACCGCCGCGTTCGAGTATTGTCCGGGCCCCGGTTGCACGTCGGGTTCGGGGGGCCTCGTTTGGAATAATCTCGGCACGATCACGCAATCGTTCGCGACGGGCCCGATCACCAACAATAACGGCATCCCGCCCGCGGGCATTGCATCGATCAACAGCGGCACGATCGGCAGCGACGTGTATTGGAACAAGGATACGACGGGCGCGACGTCCGGGGTCTACTCCGGTAAGCCGGTGCCGGCCGCGAACGGTTTGACGAGCGCACAGATGCAGCAGACGTCTTCCTTCGCGGGCTACGATTTCGGGCCGGGTGGCGTGTGGGCGATGCCGGCGGGGGCCACGCATCCGGTATTGCAGTGGCAGCAGCAATAGTAGGGGGACGCACAAACCGGTAGCGCGGCAGCGCCCGAGACGAGTACGATGCCGACATCGAGTCCTGATCAAGCGCGAATCGGGCTGTATCGTGCACGGACTCGCGACGTCGATAAAAACAGAAAGAGGCAAGAATGAACGAGCTTCCAAAGCTGCTGCCCACCAGTGCGACCGATGAAACCTACGGGGGCGTCACCTACCATATCGGCGGCGAGCTCGTGCCCGTGCTGTCGATCGACGTGTCCCGCCAACCCGTCTACTTCGAGCATCACATCCTGCTGTGGAAGAATTCGACGGTCAGGATCGGGCTCAAGCCGCTCAAGGGCGCCGTCAAACGCATGATGGCAGGCATGCAGGTGTTCGTCACCGAAGCGAGCGGGCCCGGCGTCATCGCGTTCAGCCGCGACGGCGCCGGCCATATCGTGCCGATCCACCTCGCCGTGGGCGAAGAGCTGCACGTGCGCGAGCATCAGTTTCTGGCCGCGACCGCCAGCGTCGATTACACGTTCGAACGCGTGCGCGGCATCAGCAACATGCTGTTCGGGCAAAGCGGGTTTTTCATCGACAAGTTCCGCAGCCATACCGCGGAGGGCGTACTGTGGGTGCACGGGTACGGCAACGTGTTCGAGAAGGTGCTCGCGGCCGGCGAAACGATCGATGTCGAACCCGGAGGGTGGCTGTATAAAACGCCCGACGTTCGTATGGAAACCGTGGTCGACCGGCTCACGAGCGGGTTATTCGGCGCGGGTGTGAACTTCATCGTCAATCGCTTCACGGGGCCCGGGCGTGTCGGCATTCAGTCGATGTACCTGAATTACGCGAGCGCCGAAACGTAAAGCCGCAGAAGCAATAACACGGGGCCTGCGATCTCCGCCTTCGGCCGTTCCTCGTTGCGAGCGGATCGATCGTATGCGCTCGAGGGCGGACCACCCTATTGGGCGGCCCGTCCTGCCTTGGGCCGGCTTACCGGCTCGCCCGTCCGCCGTCCAGCTTGAACGCCGCGACAGCGCCATTGAGGCCGGCCGCCTGGGCCTCCAAGGTGCGGGCCACGTCGGCGGCCTCTTCGACGAGCGTCGCGTTCTGCTGCGTCGCTTCGCCGATTTGCGTGACGGCGATGCCGACCTGCTCGATGCCGGCCGATTGCTGACGCGACGCCACGGCGATATCGGCGATGATGGCGCGTACTTCACCAACACGCGACACGATCCCTTGCATGGCGGCGCTCGCCTCTTCAGCCACCCGATAACCGCCGTGAATGGTCGACGTCGATTCGGCGATGACCGCGGCGATCTCCTTCGCGGCGGCCGCGCTACGCTGCGCGAGCGCTCGCACTTCGGAAGCGACGACAGCGAAACCTCGGCCATGTTCGCCTGCCCGGGCCGCTTCCACGGCTGCATTGAGCGCGAGGATGTTGGTCTGGAATGCGATGCCTTCGATCACGGTCGTGATGTCGGCGATCTTTTGCGACGAACCGCTGATGGCGCTCATGGTCGATACGACGCGTTCGACGGCGTGCCCGCCGTCCATGGCGGCGTCGGCGGCGCTGCCCACGACTTCGTTTGCACGCGCGGTATGTTCGGCGTTCTGCTGCACCGTCGACGTGATTTCTTCCATGCTCGCCGCTGTTTGCTCGACGCTGGCGGCCTGCGTCGCGATGCGCGCGGCGATATCGCCGCTGCTGGCCGAAATGCGTGACGTGCCGTCCGCCACGCCGGCCGATGCTTCGCGCACTTGGGCGACGATACGGGCGAGTCCTTCGCCCACGCCGTCGATGGCGGACATGAGCCGGCCGATCTCATCGTCTTGCCGCTGCGCGCCGCCGCGCGCGACGGGCGATCCGCGCAGCCGCACCGTCAAGTCGCCCGCCGCGAGCTGACCTGCCGCGGCCGCTACCGCGTCGAGCGGACGGCTCACGAGCCGGCGCACGACGACTAGGAAGAGGCCGCCGAATGCGATCAGCAGCACGAGCGCAATGGCCGCGAAGCGATTGCGGATCGAGGTGACCTCGGCCATGACCTCGTCGCGCATCGCGACACCGCCGATCAGCCATTGCCATTCCGGCACCGTCATGAACGATACGGTCTTTTCGCGCGCGCTGCTTTCTCCTAGCGTGGCGTCGGCCGACGCGTAGTCGATACGGCCTTGCTTTGCATCGAGCATCTGCGAATAGGGGCCGTCCTTGTCGTCGAACATCTTGCCCGCGGCGCTCGGGTGGACGATGAACTTGCCTCGGTCCGCGCCCGGCGACGCATTCATGACGAAGTAGTACCCGCTGTCTCCCACCTTTAACGTTCGGATCTGGTCTTCGAGCGCTTGGATCTGCGCATCGATGTCGACACCGACGAAAAGCGCGCCGATCACGCGTCCCGAAGCATCGGAAACAGGCTTGTACTGCGTGATATAGCGCTTGCCGAAGAGGGCGGCCAGCCCGGTGTAGGTACGCCCGGAAAGCACGAGGGCGTACGCCGGACCTTTACGGTCGAGCAGCGTGCCGATCGCGCGAGAGCCGTCTTGCTTCTTCAGCGATGTGGTCACACGCACGAAGTCGTCGCCGGTGCGCACGAACAGCGTCGCGATCGCGCCGCTGCGCTCCAGAAACTGATCGGGGATCGAAAAGTCCAGATTCAACACGCGATCGCCGGCCTTGAACGTGGGCGCGCTCGTGCCGTTGATATCGACCTTGGTGTTCTCATCGACCGTGAAGCCCCCGGGCAGGAAGCTTTCGAACAGCGACATCGTGCGGCCGACCTCGGCCGTCAACGCATGATCGAACAGGCCGATCATCTCCGAGATCGAACGGTTCTTCTCGTCGATCCGCTTCATGACTTGTTCGCGCACTTGCGAACCGGCCGCTTGGGTCAGCGCCCAGGCAAACGCAATGAAAATCACGGTGACGAGCACGCAGGAAAAAGCGACGAGTCTCGCACCGATACTAAGGCCGCGCCGATGGGGTACGGTCATTTGATTTCCCAAATAGTGAACATGTTGTTCTGGTTTTGTTTCGGAAAGGCGTGATCTGGCCCTGCGGCCATGCCTCTACCGGCTCTCGGAGGTTCGAGCTTCGAACGGCACCGTTCATTAACGGCAGCGCCACCTCAAAACTTGAGGTATTTTTCCCGCGCGGCGCATTACATCACGTTGTGATATAAATGGGGTTTCGACTGCGGCCGGCGGCATGCCGGTTGCGTAGTCGGTCATCCAGCGTCAGTCAGAGGAATTACATGAGCGAGCACAAGGGCGATTTCGCGACCGATGTCAGGCTTTTGCCGATCAGCGCGATCGCAGCCGTAGGAGGGGCGCTGAGTACGGTGGCGGCCGATTTTCTGCTGCATCTGATTCGTTTTTTCACCAACCTGTTTTTCTTCCAGCAGGCCTCCACGGCGAACCACTCGCCCTCGGAAAACACGCTCGGATGGCTCGTCATCTTGGCGCCCGTGATCGGCGGGCTACTTGTCGGCTTGATCGCCCGATTCGGCTCGGAGCAGATTCGCGGACACGGGATCCCCGAGGCGATCGAAGCGATCCTGTTCGGCAAAAGCAAGATGTCGCCGAAAGTGGCTGTCCTCAAGCCGCTGGCGTCGGCCATTGCGATCGGCAGCGGCGGCCCGTTCGGCGCGGAAGGCCCGATCATCATGACGGGCGGCGCGATCGGCTCGCTCGTCGCGCAGTATTTTCATTTGTCGAGCGCCGAGCGAAAGTCGCTGCTCGTGGCCGGCGCGGTGGCCGGCATGACGGCGGTGTTCGGCACGCCGGTCGCGGCCGTGCTGCTCGCGATCGAACTGCTGCTGTTCGAATTGCGGCCGCGTAGTTTGCTGCCCGTGGCGATCGCTTGTGCCGTGGCGGGGTTCACGCGTCCGCTGCTGCTCGGCAGCGGGCCGCTGTTTCCGCTGCACACGTTGCCGCTGGGCCCGCTCGGGCTCGTCTCGTCGGCTGTCGCGGGGCTGATCGCGGGGGCGTTGTCGTGGGGATTGTCGACGTGCCTCTACAAAGTCGAAGATGCGTTCGGCAAGTTGCCGATTCACTGGATGTGGTGGCCCGCGCTGGGCGCTGTTGCGGTCGGTATCGGCGGCTATTTTCAACCGAGGACGCTCGGTGTCGGGTATGACGTCATCGGCGATCTGCTGCAAAACCATCTCGCGCTGAAGGTTGTCGTCGCCATCGTCTTGGTCAAGGCCATCATCTGGGTCATCGCGCTTGCATCGGGCACGTCGGGCGGCGTGCTGGCGCCGTTGCTGATGATGGGGGCGGGCGTGGGCGCAGTCGCAGGCCCGTACATGCCCGGCGGCGAGCCGGCGGTTTGGCCGCTGATTTTCATGGCGGCGGCGCTCGGCGGAATGATGCGTGCGCCCGTGATGGCGGCGGTGTTCGCGTTTGAATTGACGGGCGATGCAAATGCGCTGTTGCCGTTGCTGGCTTCAGCTGCGGTGGCTTATGGATTCACCGTGCTGTTCATGCGCCGTTCGATCCTAACGGAAAAGATCGCGCGGCGCGGCTACCACATCTATCGCGAATACAGCATCGACCCGCTCGAGCGGCATTATGTCGAGGAAGTCATGACGCGCGGTGTGACGACGATCGAAGCGCAAACGACTATCGCGACGGTGTTGAGCGACTACTTCGGCCCGGGGCAGAAGTTCCGCGCCTACCCGGTCGTGGCATCGGGGCGGTTAGTCGGCATGGTCGACCGCGCGCTGCTCGACAGCGCGTCGGCCGACGACGCCGGGGTAGCCGTTGGGGCGTTGTTCTCGCAGTCCGAGCCCGATGTGGCGTTGCCCGGAGAAACGTGCCGCGACGTCGCCGCACGGCTGGCGGTGAGAGGGCTTGATCGCGTGCCGGTCATCCAGAACGAAAAAACCTGTCAATTGATCGGCATCGTCTCGCGGCACGATTTGCTCAAGCCCTCGATGTCGGTCTTCGCCGAGGAGCGCGAACGCGAGCAATTCCGCAGTGTGTGGACGCCCGACGTCTCGCGCGTTCGACCGGTCGAGGCCGACGACGATGCGCCGGACGGTCACGTGAACGTAGTTCGGCAGAAGATCACGGTCGAACAGCGGGACAGGTAGTGGGTCGTAGATGGTGCAAGGCGCGGGCTACGATCATGCGCGGTCGAGGAGGCTTCTCAACAACTCGGCGCCTTGCTTTCCTTTGGCCGCATCGTGCCAAAGCCGGTCGATCATCGTGCGGTACATGGCCACCGCATCCGCTGCGGTGGTGATGGTTGCGATACCCGTGCGAATATTCGGCATCTCGCCAAGCCGAAACGGCGAGGTCGCGACGTACGTCTCGTCTGGGCCCGTGAAGATCTGGAACGTCTCGTTCGGCATGTTGTCGCTGACGATGCCGATTTGAATTCCCCGGGTATCGCGATCGAGCATCTCGACAATGCGCATGACTTCTCGGCGCGCGGCTAGCTTGCGTTCGAGCTGCACGCCGGGGGACAGCCCCAGATGGCCCACGAGCCCGTGATGCAGGAATTGCTCGATCTGCCGCAAGCCGATGAGGCTGGTCACGTTGGGGCGCGTCTGCTTGAACGCCGCCTTGCGCTCCGCAAGGATCGCCGTGGTTCGACTAAGTACCTGCTGCCAGGATGCGCTGTTCAGCGACGAGGGAACGCTTTCGTCGAGCATCTGCCTGAGCCAGCCGTCGTATTCGTCGGAGGTCAGCAGGAACGAGAACGGGTCGAAATGGGCGACGATGCGCGTCGAACGGCTTTCCAATTGACGCATCCGCTCGAAGTAGCTGATCGCCGAGTCGTGATATTCCACTTCCACACCGAGCAGATTGGCGAGTGATACGCCAAATAGCGCCGCGAGACGCTCGAGCGTTTCCACCTTGACGATTTCACCGCGTTCGAGCTTGTACACGGCGGCGCGCGAGATGTTCAGCCGGTCGGCGAGATCTTCGCTGCGCAACTCGGCTGCCATCCGGTAAGCACGCAGACGTTCACCGATGCTTTCATAGTCGAAGCTCGCGCCGCGAGGGCGCTTCTTCCGTGTGCCGGACACTGTCACTTTAGGAGCCTTTGCCGTTTGCTCAAAGATGGCCGGGTGGCCGCGGACCGGTTAGGTCATGGACAACCGGTTATTTCGAGTGCTTTTTTGATCCTGCATTTTAGCTTGGACAGCGCCGCGCAAGATGACGCCGGACAGGAATTTCGAGATGGAATGGGATTTGCCACGACGTCCGACGACCTGACTTGCGGTCCGGTTTCAGTTCGTGCCGCCCTTTCGAGCCGATGCGTCAGCCCAAGCTTGCATTCGATCGTCAGCACTAGTAGTCTAAATATTTAGACGAGAAGAAATGATGAATCTTTCTATAGCTAACGCGTGGCTGGACCAAGACATGGTCGGCTTTTCCCCAACTGATCGACAGCAGTTTCATACTGACGTTCGGCGAACGTCGCTGCGGCTTGCCCAACCGTTCAGCGTCTTAGTGACGCGAGAGGAGAATCAGACGCGGCCTTTTTGGCGGCGCTGAACCGCTTCGCCGCGATACTTTCGAAGGAACTGTTTGTGTGACGGTCTCGGCCGCTTAATGGCGCGGTAGCGTCAAGCGCCTATCAGTGACAGCCGCTTCGCCGCAGGCGCTATCTCTGTATGCAAAAAAAAATCTGCGTTGGAGCGCACGCGGCGGCAGAATCGTCGACCGGTCACATATACTGCGGACCCATCGCACGACCGAATAATCATGACAACAAATGTTCAATCCTCGGAAGTCATCCATACGCTGCAGTCGCCGACAAGGGTGTCGGGTTATGCGCGGAAAGTGATGGTTGGCGCAGCAATTGGCTACGCGATGGATGGCTTCGATCTGCTGATTCTCGGTTTCATGTTGCCTGCCATTTCGGTTGGGCTTCAGCTAGGCGCGCAGCAGGCCGGCGCGTTGGTGACGTGCACCCTCTTAGGTGCGGTGGCAGGCGGTATTGTTTTCGGTGCATTGAGCGACCGCTTCGGCCGTGTTCGAGTGCTGACATGGACCATCATGCTATTCGCCATATTCACGGGCCTATGTGCGTTCGCCCAGGGGTTCTGGGACCTGTTGGCGTACCGCACGATCGCCGGCATTGGACTGGGTGGCGAATTCGGCATCGGCATGGCATTGGCTGCGGAAGCGTGGCCAGCTAGCAAACGTGCACGCGTCTCGTCCTATGTAGCGCTAGGCTGGCAAAGCAGCGTTCTGCTCGCGGCGCTGGTGACGCCGTTTTTACTTAAGAGTATCGGGTGGCGCGGCATGTTCGCAGTCGGCGTCCTGCCGGCGCTGGTGGCCTGGGTACTTCGCAATAAACTGCACGAACCTGAACTGTTCGTGCAAAGCAGAAAGCCGGTGCGCACAACTCGACGCTTCCGTCTGCTGGTGGCCGACGGCCGCACTGCGCGCACAAGCCTCGGCATCGTCATCCTATGTTCGGTGCAGAACTTCGGTTACTACGGGATCATGATTTGGATGCCGACCCGTTCTATGGAACGTGGGCCGCGCGATCGGCGGACTCCGGCCGTTAGTGGTCGGCGCACTTGCGACACGTTATTCGTTTCAAAGCGCGATTGCTCTGCTTGCCGCACTGTACGTGCTCGACGTGGTGGTGACCCTCGTGCTGATTCCCGAATTGAAAGGAGCGCAGCTCGAATAGTTGATGCGATGGGATGAGGTCGGACTCTGCTGTCGTATGCGCTACTGGTTCGCTGCGGTGTTGCAGCGAATAAACGCAAAGACCTCGTCCAGTTCGGAGGCGATACGCGTCCCGTCAGGCACGCTTTCAAACGCGTCTATAGGGCCGATGCATATCAGAGGCTTAGCGAACCGCGTGGCGAGCCGAATTTCGTCGAGCGTGCCTTTTCCGCCCGGCAACGCGATCACCACATCGCTAGTCAGCACATTCACGTAGTTGCGGCTGAGTGCCGACTCCAAATCATCGGTTTCCTTGCGCGGCAGCGGCGTGAGGACGGGAAGATCGACGAAGGGGTTGGGATACCCAGCGATCGGAGCGAACCCGAATAGAGGGTGCGCTTTGCTCGGCATGATGCCGATCGAGCGGCCTGTGCGTTCGGGTACAGAGGCAAACGCCCTTGCGGTTGAAAGCATTACGCCGCGCCCTGCTCCTGTCAGAAGGTCGAAGCCGTGAAAGGCGATCCACGCGCCAAGCGGTTCTGCGAGGTCCGGCCATTCGCTGCTGCCCGAACCCATCACTCCGATGATTGGCATCTTTCCCCCTGTCTTCTCAAAAACCCGATGGCCGCTTGCGCGTCTGAACGTCTATTTAATTATACGATCGAAACGATGCTCAACATGTGATGCGTATGAAATGATCAGAAAATTCGCTGAATGCGGAGGTTGCTTACTCCATGAAATGTCGACAGTCTAAAAAAATAGATTTATGACGAGCTGAAGGCGATGCCTGTCGCCCCCAGCATAGGAACGTTCCGGGGTTGCCGCCCGCTGTCAGCTGAGAGAGGAAAACGATGCTTGATCACGCAACCAACGAAATGCTCACGCGTGTAGGACCGAATACTCCATGTGGTGATCTCCTGCGACGCTCGGACGTTATATCCGGGCCTTTGATATCGCATGTCATGCTATGCTAACGATAGCATTCATCAAAGCAAGGAGAAGCCGATGCCCAAGTCGTATCAGGTTGCCGTACTGGTCGGAAGCCTACGTAAGAAATCGTTCAATCGCATGCTCGCGCATGCCTTGTCTACACTCGCGCCGTCGACGCTTTCGCTGCACATCGTCGAGATCGGCGCGCTCCCTTTCTACAACGATGATCTCGAGGCGGACGCGCCCTCATCATGGCAAGAGGTCAGGCGGCGCATCGCCGCAGCGGACGCCGTTCTATGCGTCACGCCGGAATACAACCGTTCGGTGCCCGCGGTGTTGAAGAACGCGATCGACGTGCTGTCGCGGCCTTTCGGCGCCGGCGCATTGAACGGCAAGCCGGCGGCCATCGTCAGCGCGTCGCCGGGGGCCATGGGCGGCTTCGGGGCGAATCATCACCTTCGGCAAACGCTGGTTGCGCTCGGGGTCAACGTCATGGCGAGCCCGGAGGTGTATCTAGGCAACGTCAGCGCCCTGTTCGACGATGAAGGCGCCTTGACGCACGCCGGCACGACCGAATTCTTGCAAAGGTTCACGTTCGCGTTCTCCGCGTGGATCGAGATGCTTTCAGCGCACTGAAGCACGTCATTCGCGCGCTCGGGCCGCATGGCCGTGCAAGCTCGGCCCGCGGCGCGCGGTGCGATAGGGCCAATGATCATGGACACACTTCAATGCATGCGCGTCTTCGTCAAAGTCGCCGCCGAGGGAGGCTTCGCGGCGGCGGCGCGCAAGCTCAATCTGACGACGTCCGTAACGTCGCGCGCCGTATCGTCGCTCGAGAACCATCTTGGGTCCCGCCTGCTGCATCGAACCACGAGACATACCGCGCTGACGGAAGCGGGTGAGCGGTACTTGCATCGATGCAGGCGGATCTTGGCCCAGATCGAGGAAGCGGAGGCGGAGGCCGACGCCGCGAGGCAGCACCCGTCGGGCTGTCTTCGCATCCATGCCTTGTCGAGCTTTGGGCATCATCTCGTCGTGCCCGCGGTGCTGCGGTACCAAGAGCAGTTTTCGTCGCTGCGCATCGAGCTCACGTTGTCCGGCACCGTGCCCGACATGCTCTCCGACGGCTACGACGTATCGATCGTCGTCGCGCCCGAGCTGCCGGATTCGGGGCTCATCAGCATCCGGCTCGGAAGCATTGCCGGCGTGGTGTGCGCCTCGCCCCGCTACCTTGCCGCGCACGGCGAGCCCAAGACGCCGGCCGATTTGCGCAATCATCATTGTCTGCAGCTTGCGACTCCGGTATTTCCGTTCAACAAGTGGATGTTCAATGGTGAGGGCTCGCCTGTTGCGGTGGAGATCGGCGGGCCGCGTTACGCCGTCAATGTCATGGAGGCGCTCGAGCCCGCGGTGAGAAGCGGGCTTGGAATCGGCATTCTGCCGGCCGGCGTCGCGCTGCCCGGGTTGAGATCGGGGGCGATCGTCAGAGTGTTGCGCGGTTATGAGGTTCAACCGGTGCTCGTGCATGCGCTCTATCCATCGCGGCGTTTCGTCGATGCGAAGATTCGCACGTGGATCTCTTTCCTGCGTGAGGAGTTGCCGGCGACCTTCGAGGCGGACCACCGGGCGCTCGCCATGATCGATGGCGCCCGGTGACGATCGGGCTGCCGAGTCGGCGCTTAGCGGCGCATCAGTCGCCCACATACAGCGAATTGGCATTCTCGAGGTAGAGCGACTTCGGCGAAGCGGGGGCCCGCGAGCCCGACGCGGTGGAGCCTGCCGCCTTGCCGCCGTACGTCGTCGTCACGGCCTCCCGCGTTTGTTCTGCTGTTCGTGCTTCGGCTGCCTGCACAGCACCCGGATAATCGATGTTGCTGCCGGCGGGGGAATATCCGGCGCCCTCCAGTCTAATGATGTCGTTCTTCACTTGTGCACGCGTAGCCGGTACAGGTGCGCTTTGTTGCGCGAGGGCGATGATCGGCGCCGCGGCGGCGGCGATAACGATGGTGTGTGTCAGGTATTTTTTCAAGGTTCACCTCTGGGTTCGACTGGGGCATCCGCTATTGCAATCGGTTGAAACTCGAGAACCGATGTATGCAGTTTAGGGAGACCGACGGCTAGGGTGAATACCTACGCCTTGGAACGCACCGTTGTTGACGATGCGGGTAATCGGCGATCGGATTGACTTGCGCTCAGCGCAAAAAAAAGCCAGCTCGAAAGCTGGCCAATGGGTGCATCGTCACCCGGAGCTCGGTTGCGGCGCCCAATGGGCGCTCGCTCGATTCGAGATTAAGGAATGACGACGTAATTGCTGAACCCGCCGTCGCGATCCTTGAGACCGGAGATCGCTTCGTTCACCCGCGACAGCGGGAATTTGCGATGCTCGAGATACGACAGGTCGAGGGCGCCGGTACTCACCATATCCGCCATCTCTTGTCCTTGCGCCGTCGTGAACCAGTTCGACCCGATCAGGTGAACTTGCTCGTCCATCAGCCACTTGACGTCGATGGGAAGATCCTCCGCCACGCCGCCCACGTTGACGACCTTGCCGCCGCGCCGCACGCCTTTCATCGAGTCGAGCATGGTCGCGGCAGGCGCCTTTGCGCCGAGCGCGCTGATCACGAAATCGACGCCTTCGCCACCGGTGAGCGATTTGGCCCAGTCACCCACCGATCCATCGCCGAGCTTCATCACTTCGATACGATCGGGTGCGAGCGCCTTGATGCGCTGGAGCAGATCTTCGTCGCGGCCCGTGCCGAGGATGCGCGTGAGACCCATCGCGAGACCGAGCATCGTCGACGCCACGCCGAGCGTGCCCGTGATCCCGTCGATCAACGCGACTTGCCCCGAGCCTGCCTGCGCATTCTTCAACGCACCATAGGATGTGCCCAGATAACCGAAACGCCCCGCTTGCTCGAAGCTCAAATTGTCGGGGATGTTGACGAGGGCGTATTCCGGCGCGGTCATGTATTCGCTGAAGCCGCCATACGGATACAAGTCGAAAATGCGCTGTCCGTCGCGGCTCGTGCTGAAGTAGCCGTTCAGCGTGTAGTAGCGGCATTCGCTGCGGCGGCCCGAGCGGCACGCCTTGCAGGAACCGCAAGAACGCAGCGGGCTCACGTACACCCGATCGCCGGGCTTCGCGTTGATGACCGCTTCGCCGACCTCTTCGACCACGCCGGCCGGGTCAAGCCCAAAAATCGCCGGAAATTTCGGTAGCGGCTGATGCGGAAACCACGTCGGCCAGTTGTTGATGACGTTGGCCATGTTCGGCACGATGCCGCATGCCTTGACCCGCACGAGCACATCCGTCGGCCGTGGCTTTGGAATAGGGATCGTGTCGAGCGTCATCGGGGTGCCCAGCGCGTGCAGCCGCGCTGCAACCATCGTTCTTTCCATGTCTACCTCGTTGCTAGTCAATTCGCCACGCTTGTTTGTTCGCCGCCGCCTATCGGCGATAGCTGTCCTCGAGTTCGATGCCGAGGGCGCCCATGATGCGAACGCCGGAGTTGTACCAGGCTACGTTCAGCGCCAGTTCGACGAGTTGGCGTTCGTCGAGAAAGGCGGCGACCCGCCGCCACGCGGCGTCGCTGACTTCGACCGTCAACGTCGATTCCTTGGCGAACGCCATGACGGCGCGCTCCTCTTCGCTAAAGAGCGGCGAGGTCTCGAATTCAGCGATGCTCTTCAATTGCTCCGGCGAAATACCCGCCTTCAATCCGTGTGACTGATGATGCGCGATTTCGTATTCGGAGCGCGTGCAGTGGCCCACGGTGAGGATCGCCATTTCACGAAGTTTGGGGCTGATCGACGAACCGCGGATCGCGTTCGCATACGAGAGGAACTGATCGAGGATAGCGGGTGCGTGCGCGAGCGCACGGAAGATGTTCGCGGTGGGTACCTTGCGCTCGCGTTCGAGGCGATCGAAGAGGGTGTCGTCGATGCCGACGAGATCGGATCGTTGAAGATATTTGACGCGTGCCATTTGATCGTTACCGGTTGTGGGTCAGTCGAGAGTCGATTGCTTTTTGACGTAAGTCTCGAGCGTTTCGGGGTTGGGTTTGCTCGGCGTTTCGACGATTGCGGCGCCTTCGAATCGAGAGGCTTCGAAGTACCACCGGCGGGGCGCCGGCAGACCCCAGCGCACGCTCGTGCTGAGCGATGCGGCGTCCCAGCGGACGGGTTCGACTTCGACGTCGATCGTTTGATAGTGACCGTCGCACAACTCGACACGGTGTCCGTTCGGATCGCGCAAATAGACGAACAGCATGCCCCCCGGACCATGTCGCCCGGGGCCGCGCTCGACTTCATGCGCATAGCCGTGTATGCCCGCCAGGTCGCAGGCGGTAAAGATGTTGTGCGACTCGGGCACGATGTACGCGAAGTGGTGCATGCACGGCCCGTCGTTCTGCACGATAGCCAAATCGAGGCACGTTCCCTTGCGGTACATGAACGCGCCGAGCAGCGTTTCGCCATGCGCGAGGTACTCTGAGTTGCGAAAGCCGAGCTGGCTGTAGAACTCGCACGACTTGTACGTGTCGGGGGAAAAAATCTGGTAGTGATCGATGCGCTGGGCATGGGCGCCCTTGAACTTGTCGCGGTCGAGATACAAGCGCGGTCGCGTTTCCATTTTTGCGCACAGCTCGAGCTTCGTACCGAATGGGTCCTCCGCGTGCAGCGTTCGCCCTTGATGCGCGACTTCGACCCATTGCACCGGAAGCCCTTGCTCGGTGAAGAATGCATAAGCCAGATCGAGGTCCTCGTCGAGGAACACGCGAAAGCCGATGCGCTTGCAGGTGGAGGCGGCGTCCTTCGACTGAACCAGCACGAGACTGTGATGGCACGCTTCGGAGAGCCCGCGCAAATAACAGGTGTCGCCGGTTTCCTCGGTGACGACGAGGCCGACGATGTCGACGTAGAAGGCGCGGCTCTTCTCCAGATCGGCGACGTTCAATACGATATGGCTCGCGCGCGTGATGTTGAACGGCGGCTTCAGATTGACTGTGGGTAGCATAGGCACCTCGGAGAATAGTCGTGCAAGCAGATCGTGCAATGAATAGCGAACGTTAGCATTAAGGTCGAATTCGCCCGGATACCGCTGTGTTCGATTGATGGAACGGCAGCGCGGCCCATCCGCTGAAAAGCGCGTGTTTCCCAAGCGATTCTTCGATGCGCAGCACTTCGTTCCATTTCGCCATGCGCTCGGATCGCGAGAACGAACCGACCTTGAGTTGGCCCGCGTTCCAGCCTACGGCGAGATGCGCGATCGTCACGTCTTCGGTTTCGCCCGAGCGTGCGGACACGATCGTGCCGAATCCGGCGTTTTTTCCCGCCCGCAGCGCGGCATGCGCTTCGCTGATCGTCCCTGCTTGATTGGGCTTGATCAGCACAGCGTTGACGGCGCCCGATAATGCGGCTGCCTCGACGCGTGCGGCGTTCGTGACGAGAAAGTCGTCGCCGATGATCTGACAACGCGACCCATAGGCTTCGGTGAACCGACGAAAACCCATCTCGTCGTCCTCGGCCAGGGGGTCCTCGATCGATACGATCGGATAGGCGTCGAGCCAGTGTCCGAGCATGTCGATCATCTGCGCGGTGTCGAGTGTGCGGCCGTCGAGTGCAAGCGTATAGCGGCCGTCGCGGCCGAATTCCGATGCGGCGATGTCGAGTGAAATACCGACATCCTTGCCCGGTTTGAGACCTGTGTCTCCAATGGCGCGCGTCAATGTCTCGAGGGCTTCTTCGTTACTGTCGAAGGCCGGCCAGTAACCGCCTTCGTCGGCGACGCCTTGCAGCTTGTCAGCCTGCTTCATCAGCGCCCCCGCCGCACGATAGACCTCGGCGGTCCATTCGAGCGCTTCGCTGAAGCTGCTTGCCGACGGACACATCACCATGAAATCCTGCACATCCACCCGACGCGCGGCATGTGCGCCCCCGCCGAAGATTTGAATTTCGGGAAGCGGCATGCGCACGGGGCCGTCGCCGGCCAGGTAGCGCCATAGCGGCTGGCCGCTGCTTGCCGCGGCGGCGTGCAATACGGCCATCGAAGTCGCGACGATCGCGTTGCCCCCGAGCCGGCTCAAATTGGGGGTGCCGTCGAGCTGCACGAGCGCCGCGTCGATGCCCGATTGATCGTAGGCATCCTTCGCGCGCAGCGCGCTGGCGATCGGTCCGTTGACGCCGGCGAGCGCGTTCGTGACGTCGAGGCCACCGAATGCGTCGCCTCCGTCGCGCAGATCGAGCGCTTCGCCGGTGCCCATGGATGCGCCCGCGGGAGCGATGGCCCGGCCGCTGGCACCGTTGGCCAGCCCGACTTCGACCTCGACGGTTGGGCGGCCGCGTGAATCCCAGACGCGGCGCCCGCGTACGTTTGCGATCGTTGCATCAGTCATATGTGTTTTCATTGTCGATTACGTCTTACGTGTTGCTTCTAAAGCGGGATGTGGGGTGCCCGCCATGCGGCGGATTCCTGTTCATGCTTCTCGTGCGGCGCCGATCAGCACGAACGCGAGCGTGGCGGAACGCTCGCTCTTGTTACGCCAGGCATGTCGGGTTCCGTTCTGAACGACAACGTCATGTTGGCGCAGCAATTCGGCGCGTCCGTCGTCGAGTTCGAGCCAGATTTCGCCGTCCAGCACGATGCCGTAATCGATGGTTGGCGTCGTATGCATGCCGTCAGCTTCGAAAAGCTCGGCAAGGCCGGGGCTGATCGCCAGGTTTTCCGCCGCGGCGGCAGCGGGATCGAATCCCGGCGCACCGAACACGCTGTCGGGCGGAAACGTCACAACCAGAAAGCGAGTGCCGGCGCGTGGCGGGACGATGCTCGTCACTGACAAAGTCGGGTCCGCGCTGTCGCGCGATAGGGAGGGCGTGGGATCCGTGGCCCAGACGAGCCTGGACATCATGCCCGGAATATGCCGATATGCATCGGAGCGGGGTGCGGCTCCATCGTGCGCCACCATCGACGCACCGGTTTCGTCGTGACCTGTGACGACACGACGTATCGCCAGCGGCACGCCGCCGAATGGAACAAGATTCGATCCGCTCATAGCCATTCCTCTGATGTAAGAGGGAGACGACCCGAAGGCTGCGTTCGACGCGACGGATAGGGCGCATCGCGATCGTCTCCTGAATTGCTAACGTTTGCACAAATTCTGGCAGAGCGTCGTTCGGTCTGTCAATAGAGAGAATGCTGATGGGCGCTTGCATCATACCGATTGACCGTGGGCGTGTGAAATGCTAACGTTAGCAACATAATGCGCAATTGGAGGTCGTCAGTGTCGTCTCATCATATTGTTCGATACGAGGCCGATGGAGCCTCGCACTACGGTGTCTTGGACGGCGCCGAAGCCGTTGCTCGCTTGGCCGGCTCTCCATTCGACGGCCTTCATCTCAGCGGCGAGCGCGATCTGTTGAATGACGTTCGTCTGTTGGCGCCGGTCGAGCGGCCTCGAATATTCGGTCTCGGCTACAACTATAAGGCCCATTCGAACGAAGTCGGCAAGCCGGTTCCCGACCTGCCGGTGCTGTTCATGAAGCCGAGCACGGCGGTCATTGGTCCGAACGAGACGATCGTTTATCCGTCGGACGGAGAGATCGTGCACTTCGAGGGCGAACTTTGCGTGGTGATCGGCAAGGCGGGGCGACACGTGTCCGAATCCCAGGCGCTTGACTACGTTCTAGGCTACACCTGCGGCAACGACGTCAGCGACAGGGTCCTGCAACGGCGGGAAAGCGCTTTCGGATGCCTGTTCGCTGGCAAGGGCTATGACACGTTCGCGCCGCTCGGGCCGGCCATCGTCACCGGACTCGACCCGTCGAACCTGACCATCGTCACGCGCGTGAATGGCGAGGTGCGGCAAAACGGCAATTCGGCGGACCTGTTGTTTTCGGTGCCTTACCTCATTGCGTACTTGAGTCGATATCTCACGTTGCTGCCGGGCGATGTCATCATGACCGGTACGCCGGCCGGCGTGGGGCCGATCCATGTCGGCGACACGGTCGAGGTCGAGATTGCGCCTATCGGCGTGCTGCGCAATGGCGTGGTGGCTGAGGCGTCGACGCTCGGCGCGAAGGTCTGAAGCGATCTGGCGCGCTCACTGCTCGCATCGGGCGCTGCGGCTCGCCGCGCTCGAAAGCCTGAATGATTCGACCAGTTTCGCCAATTTGCGGGCTTCTTCCTGCATTCGACGAGACTCGAGCCCCGCTCGATCCACGAGTTTGGCATTGCGTTCGGTCGTGTGCTCCACTTGAGCTAGGGCTTCGTTGACCTGTGCGATGCCGTCGCTCTGCGAGCTGCTTGCCGTCGATATGTCGCTCAGCACCACGGCCACGCGCTCGACCGCGGCGACGATGTCCGTCATCGTCTCGCCGGCGTCGCTCACGTGCCGAGCTCCGGCGTCCACCCTCGCGCCGGAATCGCCGATCAACGATTTGATTTCCTTCGCGGCATCGGCGCATCGGCGGGCCAAATTACGAACTTCCCCCGCGACGACGGCGAAGCCGCGGCCCTGCACGCCGGCCCGCGCGGCTTCGACGGCCGCGTTCAGCGCGAGAATATTCGTCTGAAACGCAATGCTGTCGATGACGCCGATGATGTCGACGATACGGTGAGAACTGTCTTCGATCGACATCATCGTGTCGATGACTTTGCCCACGGCGTGCCTCCCCTTTGCCGCGACGCTCGAAGTCGTCGTCGACAGCGCTTTCGCTTCGCGTGCGCTTTCCGAGTTCTCCGCCACCGTGGCGGTGAGCTTCGCCATCGACGCCGCGATTTGCGTCAAGGAAGCCGCTTGCGCTTCGGTCCTGGCGGCAAGATCAGCGTTGCCCGAAGCAATCTGCGTAACGCCGTTGCCGACGAGGGCGGTCGTTTCCTTGATCTGCGAGACGAGCAGCTTGAGATTGATCTGCAGGATGCGCAGCGCGTGCCGAATGCGTGTGGCCTCATCGGCGCCTGGCGCTTCGATCGTTTGGGACAAATCGCCTTCGCCTAGCGCGTCGATATGATCCAAAACGCGCGCAAACGGGGCGGCCACGCCGCGGCGAAAGAGCAACGAAGCCAGCAGAGCGCAGACGATTCCGCAGGACGACGACCCCACGAGCCAGCGGGCCGCGTGAGCGTCGGCGTGCGCGAGGATGGCCACGTCGCTCGCGAATAGCGCGGCCATCAATCCCGTGAGGGCATTCATTTTCGCTTCGACGGGAAACTGCCCAAATCTATTCAAGCCCCGGAAAATGGTGCGCTTTACGATGATGCCCTCTCGCATGCCCACATCGGTGCGGCCGCTTTTCATCCCCGCATACGCCTGTTCGGCCAAGCGAATTTTCTCCGCGGAGGCTTTGGCGCGAATCGTGATGTAACCGGCGATGCGGCGGTTCGCATAGATCGGCGCCGCGGTCATTTCCACCCAGAAATGGTCACCGTTCTTGCGAAGCCCTTTGGCCACACCGGTCCATGTGCGATTCGACCTGACCGTGCGAAGAAAGTCCTCGAACACCTGATGCGGCGTGTCGGGATGTGCAAGCAAGCTTTGCGGCGCACCGATCAGTTCGGTTTCGGCGTAGCCGCTCACCCGAATGAAATCTCGATTGGCATAGGTGATCTTACCGTCGAGATCGCCTTTTGAAATCATGGCGATCGAATCGTCGAGTACGTATTCGATGCCGCTAGCCGTCCTTTCAGCGTTCATGGCCGCCGGTCTCCGTGGTTCTTTTTCGTCGCGTCGCCGTTCGCCGGCGACGACGCTTACTGTGACGTCGTATAGCGGTGGATGCCTTCGGCCCATGCCGTGGCGACTTGGCAAAGATGCTCGACGGGTTCATGCAAAAGCGGCACGGCAATCCAACGAATCTGGTCGCGCATCCTGTCGTCGGTCACATATTCCACCGGCGACTTGCCGTCCACGCGGGCCAGCAGCAAGGCAGGGAGCAACGCGGCCGCCCGCGCTTCGAGACTGGCGCGCAGTTCCCAATCCGCTTCGTCGAAGTAGGCTTCGACCAGCGCCTTGAAGCACATGATCAACTCGTCGGTCCGGTCCGGGCGCACGAGACACTTGAGCAGCAAGTGATTGAGGCAGAACGCCAGATCGAAGGCGGGGTCGCCGAACCAGGCGCATTCCGCGTCGAGCAATACAGGGCCTTCCGGGCCGACGAGGATGTTCTTCGGGCTCACATCGCCATGCACGACAGCGGTGCGGACGGATGCCGTTCGACGCGCGAGCGTCTCCAGAAGGTGCGCGAGGTCCGGGTGCCGCGCGGTCATGGCCATGAGATACGGATCGAGGCGCAGCGCATGGAAATTCTCTCCGGTGTCGAACGCCTCGGCCAGTTCACTGCTCTCCGCGCTGGCGCAATGCAAGGCGCCGACGAGACGGCCGACCGCTTTCGCCGTCTCGAGCTCGACTTTCCCCGCCATGAGTTGCTGTTTCCAAACCGGATGATCGGCCGGCGCCAGGAACGACATCGCAAATACCCCAAGCTTCGGATCATGGGCAAGCGGCGCCGGCACATTGGCGGGGCAATGCCGCGCGGCGAATTGTATCCAGGCCCACTCGTAGGCGTTGCGCGAAACCGGGGCTTCCCACCGGGCGGACACTTTCAGCGTGGAAAGCGCACGTTTGACGCATAGCGAGCGCCCAGGCAGATCCACGCGCCAAATGTCGGACGATACGCCGCCCGTCAAGGCATGCCAGGACGCAATTTCGTTCGGGGCCGCGAGTCGATGCTCGATGAGAAAGGTGTCGAGTCGGGGGTCAGGGCTGTTTCGTTCGTTCATCGTAAGACGGCAGAAGGTGGAAATCGAAGCAACGAACTCGTCGTCACATTACGCGCAAGTTGCACGGGTTGCGCGGCGTGTCGCCGCGCAATACGCGTACGACTTCGTGCGCGGCGCGCTCTCGCAATTCCAGCAGCGAGGCGTCGGAGGAGAACGCGACGTGAGGCGTCAACATGGCGCCAGGCTGGGCGAGCAAGTCCGCCGGAACCGCGGGCTCCGATTCGAGGACATCCAGAGCGGCCGCCGACAAACGGCCGCTTTGGAGCGCTTCCACGACAGCTGCCGTATCCACGATTCCACCGCGGCTGACGTTGATCAATAAGCTGCCGGGCTTCATCGACGCTATTCGCTCACGATTGACGAGGTGATGGGTGCTCTCGATCAGCGGCGCATGCACTACGACGATATCGCTTTTTGCGAGAAGCTCGTCGAGGCCGACAGCCTGCACCCCTTCGGCCTGCGCCGGCATGAACGGGTCGTGCGCCAGCACGCGGCAGCCGAAGGCGGCAAATTTGCGCGCAGTCGCGCGTCCGATGCGGCCATAGCCGATCAGTCCGCACGTAAGCTTCGACAGGCGGCGCAGCTGTGCATCGGCCGGCATCCATCGTCCGGCGCGCACCTCGCGGTCGAATACGATCAGCCCGCGCGTCCAGGCCAGCGCGAAACCGATCGCGTGGTCGGAGACTTCCTCGACGCAGTAATCGGGCACGTTCGTGACGAGCACGCGCCGCGCCGTGGCCGCTTCGACGGCGATATTGTCGAGCCCGACGCCAAGTCGAGCGACGATTCTGAGGCGTGGCGCGGCCGCGATCGCTTCCGCCGATACCGGCGCCCAGCAGGTCAAGATGCCGGCCGGATCGTGTTCGCGTACGAGCGCCTCGATCGATGCGGCCGGGCCGGGCGAGGCGGGGCCGCTGACGAGGCGCAAGCCTGCCGCTTCGATGATGCCGCGCTCCACGCTGTCGTCGGGCCACGCATAGTCGGTTAGAAGAACGGTGTCGCTCATGTAAGTACTGGCTCGTCGAAATGGGTTGAGTTGTTCAAACGTTAGCACGATCGGCGACATATTCCAAGCTGGTGCGTGGGCCGTTAGAATCGACGATCAGCGTTACGTACGCCATGTAAAGGCTCTGGCGTTGCTATCGAAAACCCCAATATTGCTGGTGCACGCGAAGAAATATGCTGACTTCAGTGCTAACGTTAGCGCGCACATGGCAGCCATGCATGCGCATACGAATCGCACCCGACGACACGGAAAACAACCAGGAGACATAGAATGAAGCGGCAACTCGCACTCGCGATCGGAGGCTGTCTTTGCGCAGCGGCTCACGCTCAGAGCTCGGTCACGCTGTACGGCCTGATCGACAACGGCATTTCGTATGTAAGCAACCAGCGAGGACATAGCGCCGTGTTCGCGTCCACGGGCAACATCGTCGGCGATCGTTGGGGCTTGACCGGCAGCGAGGATCTGGGCGGCGGCCTGAAGGCGATCTTCAAACTGGAAAACGGCTTTACGGGCACTAACGGTACGTTCCAGCAGGGCGGGCGGTTGTTTGGCCGACAAGCCTGGGTGGGTATGTCCAACGCGTGGGGCGCTGTGACCCTGGGGCGACAGTACGACTCGGTGGTCGACTATCTGGCGCCACGGAGTTTGGCGCAAAGCTTCGTGGGAGGGCTCGAGTTCATGCACCCCATGGACAACGACAACTTCGGCGATTTTTTTCGACTCGACAATGCCGTCAAATTCGCGAGCACGGATTACAAAGGCCTGAAGTTCGGCGGGCTTTATGCATTTTCCAATAAGGCCGGCGGTTTTGCCGACAATCGCGCGTTCAGTGCGGGAGCGACCTATGACAGAGGACCTCTCACGGTCAGCGCGGCCTATATGCGCATCGACAACCCGGGCGACGGCGCGGCCGGCGCCCTCGACGGGTCGTCGACCTCGGGCGACGCGACGTTCCACGCCGCGACGCAGCAGGTGTGGGGCGTCGGCGCCGGATATGCGATCGGCCCGGCGACGCTAGGGCTCGTGTGGAGTCACTCGCACTATGGCGCGGCCAGCGCGGTGTATCGCGGCAGTACCCTGGCGCCTGCCGCAACGGGCTCGCCCACCGATCTGACCTTCGACAACTACGAGGCGAATATCCGGTATCTGATCAATCCCGCATGGGTGATCGCGGCGTCCTACACGTTCACCGACGGCAGCTACTCCAATGCATCCGTCCGTGCGAAGCCCCACTGGAATCAGTTCAACCTCATGACCGCCTACTCGCTGTCCAAGCGCACCGACCTCTACTGGATGGCCGAGTACCAAACCGTCGGCGGCGCCGGCGCGACGATATTCAATGGCGCGTTCATAGGCGGCAGCGGAGGCCCCTCGTCGACGAACCATCAATTCCTGACCAGCGTCGGCCTTCGACACAAGTTTTAAGCCGAGGTAACGGCGCCGCCGGCCGCACGGCTGCCGGCTTGCGCCGCGAGCCAGTCGCGGAAGCGGCCGAGCGCCGTGTTTTCCGCTTTCTCTTCCGGAAATATCAGGTAATACGAGCGGCTGCTCGGGTGCTCGTGCAAGGAAGCTTGCACGAGCGAGCCGCGTTCCAATTCGTCTTCCACGAGCAACCGCGGCATAAGCGCGATGCCCATTCCTTGCTTCGCCGCCTCGGCCACCATCGAGAACAGCTCGAGCTTCGGTCCCGCCATGTCGCCCTCGACATCCATGTCCTGCGAAGCGAACCACTCGCGCCATGCATACGGTCGCGTGCTTTGCTGCAGCAAGGGATAGCGTTTCCAATCGCCTCGCCTCAGTGCGCCGCGCGGTGCGATGAGCGCGGGACTGCATACCGCGACAAGCGTCTCGCCCATCAGTCGTAGGCCTTCGGTGCCGGGCCACATGCCCGGCCCCGCATGGATAGCGGCATCGAATTCAGTGCCATCGAACAGGAAAGGGCGGGTCTGCGAAGTCAGGTTGACTGTGATGTCGGGATGCGCCGCAAGGAATTTCGGCAAGCGCGGCAGGAGCCATTTCGTGGCGAATGTCGGCACCACCGCGAGTTCGAGCGTCGCACCTTGTCCGCCGCGCGCCATGAGTTCGATCGTGTCGCGTTCGAAATCGTCGAGGCGCGCGACCACCTTTCGGCTATAGGCCACCCCGGCTTCGGTCAACGCCACGCCGCGACGGCTGCGGCGGAACAACTTCACGCCCAAGAAATCTTCCAGCGTGCCGATCTGGCGGCATATCGCGCTTTGCGTGACAGCCAGTTCGTCCGCCGCTTTGGTGAAGCTCTGGTGACGCGCGGCCGATTCGAAAGCACACAGTGCGCCTGTCGAGGGAATCTTCCTACGCATGACGACGTCTCTCCGATGGTTTTTTACGAGTGAGATTTTCGCATAGATCAGTGAGAACAAATCGTTTGTTTTATGCGAATCGGCTCGATAAAGTGGCGCTCACATCCATTCCTTTTCGAGTTCGAAATGCGTGAACAGCACAAGTCAGCTAGCTTCAAATGGGACGATCCCTTGCTGCTCGACCAGCAACTGACGGACGAGGAGCGCATGGTGCAAGATTCGGCGCGCGCTTATGCTCAAGAACGACTGGCGCCGCGCGTGCTCGATGCGTTTCGTCGTGAGCAAACCGACGTCGAGATCTTTCGCGAAATGGGCGAGCTGGGTTTGCTGGGCGTGACGATTCCGGAGGCATACGGCGGGTCCGGCCTCAACTATGTCAGTTACGGTCTGGTGGCGCGCGAGGTCGAGCGCGTGGACTCCGGCTATCGCTCCGTGATGAGCGTGCAGTCGTCGCTCGTGATGGTCCCGATCCACGAATTCGGCAGTGAAGCGGTCAAAACCCGATATTTGCCGAAGCTCGCACGCGGCGAATGGATCGGATGCTTCGGGCTGACCGAGCCGAATCACGGCTCCGATCCCGGCGGCATGGCCACGCGCGCGAAGCGCGTCGATGGTGGCTATTTGCTGACCGGCGGCAAGATGTGGATTACGAACAGTCCGATCGCGGATGTCTTCGTCGTGTGGGGGAAGGACGATGAGGGCGCGATTCGCGGCTTCGTGCTGGAGAAGGGATGGAAGGGATTGTCCGCGCCCGCTATCCACGGGAAGGTTGGATTGCGCGCGTCGATCACGGGCGAAATCGTCATGGACGACGTTTTTTGCCCCGAAGAGAACGCATTTGAGCACGTGCGAGGGCTCAAAGGGCCGTTTACGTGTTTGAACAGCGCACGATACGGCATTGCCTGGGGGGCGCTCGGCGCCGCGGAGGACTGCTGGCGCCGCGCTCGACAATATGTGCTCGAGCGCAATCAGTTCGGCAAGCCGCTCGCCGCGAACCAACTGATCCAGAAAAAGCTGGCGGATATGCAAACGGAAATCACGCTCGGTTTGCAAGGGTGTTTGCGGCTAGGGCGGATGAAAGACGAGGGCACGGCAGCTGTTGAAATTACGTCGATCATGAAGCGCAATTCGTGCGGCAAGGCGCTCGACATCGCGCGCCATGCACGGGACATGTTGGGCGGGAACGGCATCAGCGACGAGTTCGGCATTGCGCGCCATCTCGTGAATCTGGAAGTGGTCAACACCTACGAAGGTACGCACGACATCCACGCGCTGATTCTCGGGCGCGCCATTACCGGCATCGCGGCGTTTTAATCGAATATGGATCAGTCGATAAGACAAGGCGCGCTGTCGGGCCTGCGTGTGCTCGATCTGTCGCGCGTGCTGGCGGGGCCGTGGGCAAGCCAGTTGTTGGCCGATCTGGGCGCGGACGTCGTCAAGGTCGAACGTCCGCGCGGCGGCGACGATACGCGGGCGTGGGGCCCGCCCTGGCTTGCCGATGTCGATGGCGAACCGACCGGCGAGTCCGCGTACTTTTTGAGCGCCAACCGCAACAAGCGATCGGTGACGATCGACATCGCGCACCCCGACGGCCAGGCGCTGATCCGCCAACTGGCCGGTAAGGCCGATATCGTCATCGAAAATTTCAAGGTCGGAGGCTTGGCGCGTTATGGCCTTGATTACGCGAGTCTGTCGGCAATCAATGAAAGGCTCATCTACTGCTCGATTACAGGCTTCGGGCAAACCGGCCCTTACGCAGCCCGCGCCGGCTACGACTTCCTGATTCAAGGGATGGGCGGCTTGATGAGTTTGACGGGAAGGCCCGACGGTTCGCCCGGAGCGGGGCCCGTGAAGGTTGGCGTGGCGCTCACGGACGTCATGACGGGGCTGTATTCGACGGTGGCTATCCTTGCCGCCTTGGCGCATCGTGAGCGATCCGGGCGAGGCCAGCACATCGATCTTGCGCTGCTCGACGTGCAGATCGCGTCGCTAGCCAACCAGGCGGCCAACTATCTGATCGGCGGCGACGTCCCAGGCCGGATGGGCAATGCGCACCCGAACATCGTGCCGTATCAGGATTTCCCCACGGCCGACGGTTACATGATCGTCGCGGTGGGCAACGACGCGCAATTCAAGAGCCTTTGCGAAGCGTTCGGCCGGCCGCAGTGGGCGCGGGATGATCGCTTCGGCAGCAACCCGCAACGCGTCCGGCACCGGGACGAACTGGTCACGTTGCTGCGAGAGGTCGCCGCCACGCGCACGACGGCGGATTGGGTTCGAACGCTCGAGGCACGCGGTGTGCCGTGCGGCCCGATCAACCGCATGGACGAGGTCTTCGCCGATCCGCATGTTCAATTCCGGGGCATGCGCATCGAAATGGCGCACCCCGAAGCGGGAAGCGTGCCGCTCGTGGCCAATCCGATACGGCTGTCGGACACGCCCGTCTCGTACCGACACGCCCCTCCGATGCTGGGAGAGCACACCGACTCGGTACTCGACGAATGGTTAGCGCTCGGCGCGGAGCAAATCGTCGCCTTGCGCGACAAGCGCGTCGTTTGATCGGCGCAAGATGAGGATGACAAACGTGAAGATTCTCGTACCCGTCAAGCGCGTGGTCGACTACAACGTCAAGGTCCGGGTGAAGTCGGACGGCACGGGCGTCGACTTGGCGAATGTGAAGATGTCGATGAATCCGTTCGACGAAATCGCCGTGGAAGAGGCGGTGCGCCTGAAGGAAGCGGGCGTGGCCACGGAAGTCGTGGCGGTGTCGGCGGGCGTGGCGCAATGCCAAGAGACGCTGCGCACGGCGCTGGCGATCGGCGCGGACCGCGCGATCCTGATCGAATCGACCGAAGACTTGCAGCCGTTGGCGGTAGCGAAGCTGCTGAAGGCGCTGGTCGATAAGGAGCAGCCGCAGCTCGTGATCCTGGGCAAGCAGGCGATCGACGACGATTCGAACCAGACGGGCCAGATGCTGGCCGCGTTGGCCGGTTTGCCGCAAGCGACGTTCGCCTCGAAGGTGACGATCGCCGACGGCAAGGCAACGGTGGCGCGCGAAGTGGACGGCGGCGCGGAAACGCTGACGCTCACCCTGCCCGCGGTGGTGACGACGGATTTGCGCTTGAACGAGCCGCGCTACGTCACGCTGCCGAACATCATGAAGGCCAAGAAGAAGCCGCTGGAAACGGTCAAGCCCGAAGACCTCGGTGTCGATGTCGCTCCCCGTTTGAAGACGCTGAAGGTGGCCGAGCCGCCCAAGCGCAGCGCCGGCGTGATGGTGCCGGACGTGCAGACGCTGGTCGAGAAGCTGAAGACCGAAGCCAAGGTGCTGTGAGGGGGACGAGAGAAAATGACGATTCTGGTTATTGCCGAACATGACAATGCGTCGATCAAGGGCGCGACGCTGAACACCGTTGCCGCCGCGCAGAAAATGGGCGGCGACGTCCACGTGCTGGTCGCCGGCCACAACGCGCAGGCCGCGGCCGACGCCGCCGCGAAGATCGCGGGTGTATCGAAGATATTGCTGGCCGATGCGCCGCAATTGGCCGAAGGCCTGGCGGAAAACGTCGAAGCGACCGTGCTGAACGTGGCGAAGGACTATTCGCACATCGTTCTGCCTGCTACCCCCTACGGCAAGAACGTCGCCCCGCGTGTGGCGGCCAAGCTCGACGTGGCGCAGATCAGCGAAATCACGGCCGTGGTATCGGCCGACACGTTCGAGCGCCCGATTTACGCGGGCAACGCCATTGCCACGGTGCAATCGAGCGATCCGATCAAGGTGATTACCGTGCGCGCGACGGGCTTCGATGCGGTAGCAAGCGAAGGCGGCAGCGCATCGGTCGACAAGATCGATGCGGCAGCTGACGCGGGCGTCTCGCAGTTCGTGAACCGTGAAGTGACGAAGCTGGACCGTCCGGAACTGACGAGCGCGAACATCATCGTG
>NZ_JBQCHR010000033.1:0-82905 GCF_051954495.1 Trinickia sp. | reverse complement strand
CAGCGGATAACGCTCTTGTACCTGCGGGTGCCATGCAAGGTCCGAGTTTGGCACCAGCGCGCCGACGCGAAGCCCTCCGCCGGGCGTTTCCTCGATCGTTCGCAGTGGCAGATGCGAAATATCGATTAAACGCGCAGGCCGCTCAACTTCGTATTTCATCAGGTCAACGAGATTGGTGCCGCCGGCGATGAACTTGGCTGATCCGTCGGCGGCAGATTGCCGGACGGCGTCGGCGACGTCTTGCGCCCGTGAATACTGGAAGCTGTTCATGTCGCCTTCATCGCCTCCTCGATTGCAGCGATGATATTGGGATAAGCCCCGCAGCGGCAGATGTTGCCGCTCATCGCTTCACGGATTTCGGCGCGGGTTCTGGCTCTTCCGTCACTGATGAGACCGACCGCCGAGCAAATTTGGCCCGGGGTGCAGTAGCCGCATTGAAAGGCGTCGTGTTCGACGAACGCCCGCTGTATCGGACTGAGCGCTTCTCCTTCGGCGAGTCCTTCGACCGTCGTGATCGATTGACCCTCGTGCATGACAGCGAGCGTCAAACAAGCGTTGATCCGCCGGCCGTCGACGAGCACCGTGCACGCCCCGCACTGCCCGCGATCGCATCCTTTCTTCGTGCCTGTTAAGCCGACGTATTCGCGCAGTGCATCGAGCAGCGTCACGCGCGGTTCGAGCGGCAGCACATAGGGACGCCCGTTGATCGTGAGGCGCACCGGGCGCGCGGGCGGCGTGGGGTAGGCGGCGGGCAGGGGCGGGGGCGCGCTCTGGGCCATTGGCTGTTCCTCTGCGGACAGATGCGGCGCGGCACCGACAGTGGCGGCCGCGGCGGCAGATTGCAGAAAACGTCGGCGCGCGAGGTTCGGCTTGCGTTGCTCGTCGTCGTCGGGGGAGGCGGGCTTGGACATGGCGGATGAACGAAGCTCCGTGAAGGTCGGCGTGCGGCGCGAAGCACAGTGCAGCGACCGCGGCGCCGGATCGAACACGAGCGAGCAAGCGCGATGCCCGGGCGAAGCCCCCGACGTCAGTCGATGCCGTGAAACACCGCGTCGTCGGGCCCGAGGTAGGCGGGCGGCCGCCATGCCGCGTCGCGCATCGAGTGCTGCACGAGGTGATCGACGCCGAGCAGCACCGCGAAGATGGCCATGCGGATAGGAATTCCGTTGTCGGTTTGCCGGAAGATGGCGAGCCGCGCATCGTGGTTGAGGTCGGTGCTCAAATCGTTCGCGCCGGGCCGGCTGTCGCGCGGCAGCGGATGCATGATCAGCGTTTCGCGTCCGCAGACCGTATCGACGAGCGCTTGATTGATTTGAAATTCGGGCGTGTAGCCTTCGAACGATTCGTCGGTGAAGCGTTCTTTTTGAATGCGCGTGGCGTAGACGACGTCGGCGCCGCGCATGCCGGCGGTCAGATCGTTCGACTGCTCCACCACGTGACCGTTGCGTGAAATCTGCTCGACGATGTAGGCCGGCATCTCGAGCGTGGGCGGCGAGACCAGCGTGAATTTGATGCCGCGATACAGCGCGAGCAGCTTCACGAGCGAATGGACGGTGCGGCCGTACTTGAGATCGCCGACGAGCGCGATATGCGCGCCGTCGACAATTTTTCCAAGCCGTGAAAATTCGCGCTGAATCGTATAAAGATCGAGCAACGCCTGGCTCGGGTGCTCGCCGGGGCCGTCGCCGCCGTTGATGACGGGCAAATTCGTCGCCCGGGCGAATTCCGCCACCGAGCCCTGCTCGGGGTGCCGCACGACGAGCGCGTCGACGTAGCCGCTCATGACGCGGCTGGTGTCGTAGATCGACTCGCCTTTCGCCATCGATGAAAACGTGAACCCGGTGGTATCGCAGACCGAACCGCCGAGGCGGCAGAACGCCGCGCCGAAGGACACGCGCGTGCGCGTGCTGGCTTCGAAGAACAAGTTGCCGAGCACCGCGCCCTCGAGCACGCGCGATATCTTCTGGCGGCGGGCGATCGGCTGCATGACGTCGGCCACGCGAAACAACGCTTCGACCGATTCGCGAGAGAACTGATCGACCGACAGCAACTGCGGTTTCCCCTCGAACAGAATCTGGCTAGCCAGCGATGACGTATCTACGCGATGCGTATATCCCTCGTCTCGCGCGACGTTGACGACGATCTCCGAAACGAAGCGTTCGACGATCTCGGGCATCGACCGCGATTCTTGCGAATCCTCGGGCAAAAGCCACGTGTCTAGGGCCCGGCGGCTGACGCCGATACGGTTGGCGAACGCATCGCGCGTCAGGTTCATGCGACGCATGGCGTCGCGCAGGAAGGCTTGCTGGGGAACGGTCATCGGCGGGCCTCGGCAGGGTGGGGTGTGCGCGCTGCGTATAGTACGTCGCGGTCGGCGGAAGTCAAGCCCTATTCATAAAACCGTTGTCCTTGGCCCGCGCAACCCTGTACACTGCGCGGCATGGAAACGCGCCCCGTTTATTTCTCGTCGGTTGTTGCAACGCCCGCTTCGTGCCACGTGCATGACGCAGCGGCGGTGCTTGCCGTTTCCAAAGCGAAAAAACAGTCGCACGTCTGACCGGTGCGCTGTGCCGTCGGACGCGCGACGGGACAGCAACAACGCACCACCTCTTCATTTCTCTGCCGCCCCGGCGCCTCCCTCGGATTCGATTCGGTCACGTCTCGAGGTAAGGCAATGTCGATTTTTTCAGGTATTTGGATTCCGCTCATTACGCCGTTTCAAGCCGGCGCCGTGGATCATCGCGCGCTCGCGGCGCTCGTCGAGCACTATCGCGAAGCGGGCGTGGCCGGGTTTGCCGCGCTCGGCACGACGGGCGAGCCCGCCGCGCTTTCGGGCGAGGAGCAAGACGCCGTGCTGGCGACGGTGCTGCGCGCCGCGCAAGGGTTGCCGGTAATTGCCGGGATCACCGGCAACCGAGCGGTGGCGTTGCGCGAACGCGTGCTGCAGCTGAACGACCAGGACATCGCCGGGGTGCTCGTGTCCGCACCCTATTACATCCGGCCGTCCCAGGGCGGACTGATCGAGCACTTCACGACCTTAGCCGATGCGAGTGCGAAGCCGATCGTCCTGTACGACATTCCCTATCGAACCGGCGTGCGGATCGAACTTGAAACGCTGCTTACGCTTGCGGGGCATCCGCGGATTCAGGCGATCAAGGATTGTTCGGGCGTGTCGGAGACAACGCTGGCGCTGATTCTCGATGGTCGGCTGAAGGTGATGTGCGGCAACGACGACGCCATCTTCACCACCTTGTGCATGGGCGGCGCGGGCGCCATCGCGGCGACGGCGCATGTTCGCACGGACCGCTTCGTTGCGATGTACCGAGCGTTGGCCCAAGGCGACCTGAATACGGGCCGCGCGATCCATCACGAACTGGCGCCGCTGCTGCGCGCGTTGACCTCAGAGCCGAACCCCGCGCCGGTCAAGGCGGCGCTCGCGGGGCAAGGGTGGCTGGCGAACGAACTGCGTTCGCCGATGATGCCCGCGAGCGCGGGGCTGGCTCGTCAGTTAGCGGCGTTGTCGGCGGTGTGAAGCAACGGGCGACGCCGATGGATGACGCGTGAGACAGGCGCGTGAGCGCGGTGCGCTATGCGGTCCGCCCGGCATGGCGGATCGGCTCGGATCGCGCTTCCTCGCGCGTCAACGCGAAGCCTTCGTCGAGCCAACCGGCGATCCCGCCGATCATGACCTTGACCGGACGCCCGAGGCGGGCGAGGCGGATCGCGCCGCGCGTCGCGCCGTTGCAATGCGGGCCCGCACAGTAAGTGACGAACACCGTTTCGGGCGCATATTCGGCGAGCTTCGAGGCGATGATCTTGCCGTGCGGCAAATTGATGGCGCCCGGCACGTGGCCTTCGGCGTAAAGGGCGGGGCCGCGTACGTCGAGCAGCACGAAGTCCGCTTGACCTTTGACGATGAGCGCGTCGTGCACGTCGGAACAATCCGTTTCGAAGCGCAGGCTCGATTCGAAGTGGGCCAGCGCAATTTCGCTCGGTGCGGGGGCGACGACGGTGACGGACGATGCGGTAGGCATAGGCTGTTTCTCCTTGTTAGTTGCATGGGTCGTTGTGCGCTTATCGTTGCTCGCATCGAACCGATCGAGCGGATGGAGACAGTATTGCGCCTGACCGTTGCGCGAGACAGTGGCGCAATCGACAACATCCGGTAACATCGCGCCATGCGCTCTCATCTCGTCGCCGCCGTTGCCTACGATCGGCTTTGCACATTCGAGTTCGGCTGTGTGGTCGAACTGTTCGCGTTGCCTCGCCCCGAACTGGGCGTCGATTGGTATCGCTTCGCCGTTTGCGCGGCGGAGCCCGGACCTATCCGCGCCGCCGGCGGCGTGAGCTTGACCGCTTCTCATACGCTCTCGCTGCTCGACCGCGCCGATACGATCGTGATCCCCGGCTGGCGCGATGCGGACGAAGAGCCGCCCGAACCGCTGCTGCGCAAGCTGCGAGCGGCGGCGCGGCGAGGGGCGAGAATTTGTTCGATTTGCTCCGGGGTATTCGTGCTGGCGGCAGCGGGTGTGCTGGAAGGCAAAACCGTGACGACGCACTGGCGTTACGCCGATAAGCTCAAGGCGCGCTATCCGTCGCTGCACGTCGAGGCCGACGCACTGTATGTCGACGAAGGCGCGATCGTCACGTCGGCGGGTTCGGCGGCGGGACTGGACATGCTGCTGCATCTCGTGCGCCGCGATTACGGCGGCGCCGTGGCCAATCGCGTGGCGCAGCGCCTGGTCGTGCCGCCGCATCGAGAAGGCGGGCAGGCTCAATTCGTTCCGAGGCCCATGCCGCCTGAGGACGACGGCGGGCGGCTCGCCCGTCTCATCGACTGGATGCGCGCGCATGCGGCTTCGCCGCATACGATCGAATCGCTCGCGCGGCGAGCGGCGATGAGCGCAAGGACGTTGCAGCGCAGATTTCGCGAGGCGACGGGGCTAGGGCCTTACGAGTGGTTGATTCGCGAGCGGGTGGCGTTGGCGAAAGACATGCTCGAGACGCGGCCGCGGCTGTCGATCGCGCTCGTCGCGCAGCGCGCGGGTTTCGGCTCGGAGGAATCGATGCGCCGTCATTTCCGTCGCATCGTGATGACGAGCCCCGCGGCGTATCGACAGCAATTTGGCGGGAGTCGCGCAAGCCTTTGAGCGGGCGGGCGCGACGGCCGCAAGTCAGTGTGCGCCCGAATGTTCGTGCCCGGTCGCGAGCGCCGCCAGCGCGTGCGCGACGGCATCGATCACGCTGTCCCAATCGCCGAGCGTGGGCTGCCGAAACAGACGTGCGCTAGGGTACCAGGGGCTGTCTTGCCGTTCGAGCATCCATCGCCAGCAGGTGTCGAGCCGGTTCAGAATCCACACGGGCTTGTTCATCGCCCCGGCCAAATGCGCCGTCGACGTATCCACGGAAATCACGAGATCGAGGTTGTCGACGAGCGCCGCCGTATCGGCGAAATCGTTTAGTTCGTCGGTCCAGTCGATCACGCGTGCACTCGCCGCGTGACGCTCGCGCATCTCGGTCAGCTGCCTTGCGGCGTTTTCTCCCTTTTGCAAGCTGAAGAACTGCACGCCGGGTGTCTCGACGATCGGCGCGAATCGATCGAAAGTCAGCGAACGTCGCGCGTCGTTCTTGCGCAGTTCCGGCACATGCGGCCGGTGGCCGCCGGCCCAGACGAGGCCGACTTTCAGCGCTCGCGGCGGCGCCGCTTCCGCGATCCGCGTGCGCCAGTGCGCCGACGCCGCGGAATCGGGGAAGAGATAGGGCGTGCGCGCCGGAATCGTTTCGATCGTCGTTTGCAATGCGAGCGGCAGGCTCAAGAGCGGACTATGGCAATCGAAAGCGGGCAGCGGGTCGCCTGCCGCGACCCGCTGCGCCACGCCTTCGAGCCCGGCGAGCAGGCGCATGAGTTCGGGCTGAGCCTCGAGCACGACGCGGGCGCCTTGCGCGGCGACGAGCCCAGCATATCGGCAGAATTGCAGCGTATCGCCGAGGCCTTGCTCGGCATGCAGCAAGATCGTCTTGCCCTGAAGCGGCGTATCGCCGAGCCATAGCGGTGCGTCGAACGAGCGCTTGCTCGGCGCGATGCGCTTGCGTTTCCAGCGCCATTCGTATTCGTGGAAACCGCGGGCGAGCTCGCCCGTCTGCAACAGGCAGAGCGCGCGATTCCAGTGCGTTTCCGCTGCATCGGGTGCGATGGCGAGCGCGCGCTCGTAGCAGGCGAGGGCATCGGCGTGTCGATTCATGTCGACGAACGTCAGCCCGAGGTTGTTCCAAGCGTCGGCCAGCGCGGACGACGCGGCCAACGCGCGCTCGTAGCTGGCTTGCGCCTCGAGCGGGCGATTGAGGTCGGACAGCGCATTGCCGCGATTGCTCCACGCTTCGGCATAGTTGGGCCGCAACGCGATGGCGCGGTCGCAGCTCGCCACGGCTTGTTCCGGCTCGCCGAGGTCGCGCAGCGCGCAACTGCGGTTGCTCCACGCTTCCGGAAAATCCGGCTTCGCCGCCAACGCTTTTTCGAAACTGGCGAGCGCCTCAGCGGGGCGATTCAATCCCGCGAGCGCCATGCCGCGATTGTTCAACGCGTCGACGAAGCCGTTCTTGAGCGCGAGTGCTCGATCCGCCGCGGCCAGCGCGGCATCGTGCCGGCCCAGCGCGTTCAGCGCAAACGCTAAATTCGAATGGACGTGCGCCTGCCGCGCATCGACCACGGCGGCCTTGTTCAGCAGCTCGGCGCCTTCCTCGTAGCGCCCCGACTGCAACGCGAGCGCACCGAGCAATTGCAATGCATCGAAATGGCGCGGGCGCAGAGAGAGGATCTCGCGATAGACGCTTTCGGCCTCCACGAAGGCGCCGTTTTGCTGAAGCTCGACGCCTTCCTGAAGCAAGGCGTTGAGGTGTTGCGGCGTGCCGGGCTTGCTGCTCATGGGGGGCGGATAACCTCTTACAACGCGCGGATGTCCGCGATCGGCGTTTCGCCGAATGCATCGGAGAGCAAGTAGCCGACGAATTTGCTCGCGGCATGCTCGGGCGAGCTCAGTTGTCCGGAACGCTTCATTTCCTCGAACCGGCCGCGCAGCGGGAAGCGTGCGTCGTCGGTACCGCGAATCTCGCCTTGCATGTCGGTGTCGACGACACCCGGCGCCACGCTCGCGACACGCAGGCCGCGCTCGGCGTCGAGGGCGGCGGCCCGCGCATGATGATCGAGCGCGGCCTTCGTCGCGCAGTACACGTTCCATCCGGCATACGCATTGCGAGCCGCGCCGCTCGAGACGTGAGCGATGCGCCGGTCCGGCGTCTCGCCCGTGGCTGCGGCGAACGCGCTCGAGAGCATGAGCGGCGCCGCGACGTTCAGCGCGACGGCGCGGCCGACGTCGCCCACCGCTTGCATCGAGCAGGGGCCGATCGGACCGACCATACCCGCGTTATTGATGAGCAAGGCACGGTCGGCGCCGCGCAGAAAGGCGGCGAGCGTGTCGCCGGCCAGCCACTGCGCGAGCCGGTGGCTATCCGCCAGATCGAGTTCGACTTCGGCGAACGCACCCGGCGCCCGAGAGCCGCCCGACAGCGGCGCTCGGCTGGAGCGCGCGAGGCCGAGTACGGCGATGCCTTGCGCAAGCAATGCATCGACGAGGGCAGCGCCCAAGCCCCGCGTGTGCCCGGTGACGATCGCTTTGGTGACGAGACTCGATGTGGCGGTCATATCGATTCAACTCGGGTATGGATCGTTTGGATTTCGCTCAAGCCGTTTCGAGCGCGGGGTAGTCGACATAGCCGACAGGGCCCGTGCTGTAGAACGTTTCCGGATTCGGCTTGTTCAGCGGCGCGTCGAGCTTGAAGCGCGTCGGCAGATCGGGGTTCGCGATGAAGAGCTGGCCCCAGGCGATCGCATCGGCTTCGCCCGCATCGAGCGTTTGCTGCGCCGTTTCCTTCGTAAACTTCTCGTTCGAGATGTAGACGCCGCCGAACGCCGCCTTCAGCGTGGGCCCGAGGCGGTTTTCGCCGAGCGATTCGCGTGCGCAAATGAATGCGATGCGGCGCTTGCCGAGTTCGCGCGCCACATAGCCGAACGTTTCGGCCGGGCTCGAATCGCCCATTGTATGCGCATCGCCGCGCGGCGCGAGATGAACGCCTACGCGAGCGGCGCCCCACACGGCGATACATTCGTCGACGACTTCGAGCAAGAGCCGTGCGCGGTTCTCGATCGGGCCGCCGTAGGCGTCCGTGCGGCGGTTCGTGCTGTCCTGCAGGACTTGGTCGAGCAGATAGCCGTTCGCGCCGTGCACTTCCACGCCGTCGAAGCCTGCGGCCTTGGCGTTTTCCGCGCCCTTGCGGAACGCGGCGACCACGTCGCGGATCTCGTCGAGTTCCAGCGCGCGCGGCGTGACGAACGGACGCTGCGGCCGCACGAGGCTCACGTGACCGCTCGGTGCGATCGCGCTCGGCGCGACGGGCAAATCGCCGTTCAAAAAGATCGGATCGGACACGCGGCCCACATGCCAAAGCTGCAGGAAGATCCGGCCGCCGGCGGCGTGCACGGCATCGGTCACGATCTTCCATCCGGCTACCTGCTCATCCGACCAAATGCCGGGCGTGGCGGCGTAGCCCACGCCCTGCGGCGTGACCGACGTGGCTTCGCTCAGAATCAGGCCCGCCGATGCGCGCTCGGCGTAGTACTGGGCCATCAGCGCGTTCGGCAAGCGTTCATCGCCCGCGCGCTGACGCGTGAGCGGCGCCATGATGACGCGATTGGGCAGGGTCAAGTCGCCGACGACGAGCGGATCGAACAAAGTAGGCATGGCAAGTTTTCCTTTTTTACGCGAGTACGGCGCGCGCGAGTGCGCCGGTCAGCGTGCAAGCAACATAGGTGTGCATCGGGCGCGGCCCCTAGGAGGCCCAACGGGGCCTCCCACGTTCAAAGGTCGTCGCGCAGCGATGCGAGAAACGCTTGAATGACGGTTTCGTTTCGCTTGAAAAAGCTCCACTGACCCATCTTTTTCACGGTTACGAGCCCCGCGCTCTGCAGCGTCGCGAGATGGGCCGACACCGTGGACTGCGACAAGCCGCAGCGCACGTTGATCTGCCCGGCGCATACGCCGCATTCGAGCGGCACTTCCTGCTCCGGAAAGTAGACGCTCGGCTCCTTCAGCCACGCGAGAATCTCGCGCCGCACGGGATTGGCGAGCGCCTTATGGATGGCGTCGATGTCTATCGTCATGTCGAGCGGTCGGGCGAGCCGCACCCCGCGCGGAAAGCGCGGAACCGATACGAATCGCCGTTGACAGAAGTTTATATCGGATTTCGACGATATGAAAAAATCCCGCACTGGCTAAGGGGGTGATAGCGCGGCAATAGCGCCGGGCGATGGTTGCGGCAGCGAAGGTCTGGCCTACTCGAAGGCCGCCGATGGGCGGCCCGGCGACAGCGGCTCGCACTAGGATGGTGCGGAGGAGATGAAATAAAGGGTGGTTAGGCGCGCTCAATGGCATATTGTTAGTGGAAAACGCTACATGACAATTGATTGACGTCATATTTAGCGCAAAATCCCTCCGCATCGCACGGCAAAATATCGGTCCAACACGTCCCAAATTCGAGGTTGCCGTGGTTTCCGCCGATTTGCTTATTGCCTTCATCGCCGCGCTCATCGTCGTCTATGCCATCCCGGGGCCCGACATGGCGCTGATTCTTCAAACGAGCATCGCCCGCGGGACGCGAACCGGCCTGGCTGCCGCGGGTGGGCTGGCCGTGTCGCGCGCGACGCACGTCACGCTTTCCGCCTGCGGCGTAGCGGCACTGCTCAAGGCCGCGCCTTGGCTGTATGAAGTGGTGCGGTATGGCGGCGCGCTATACCTTGCTTACATCGCCGTTCAGATCTTCCGCTCGCCCGTTTTCGCATTGAAGGCCGGTGAGGCGCCGGCGGCGGCTCAAGGAGAGGGCGCGCTGCGGCAGGCGTTCGTCAAGGGGCTGCTGACGAATCTGCTCAATCCGAAGGCACTGTTGTTCTGCTCGGTGCTGCTGCCGCAGTTCATCCGCCCGGCGGCGGGGCCCGTTGCGCTGCAGGTAACGGAACTGGGCGTCGTTCTTCTCGCCGTGGGGATGCTCTTCGACACGCTTTATGCCGTTGGCGCCGCCCGCATCGCCACTGTTTTGCGCAAATATCCGCTTGCCCAAACGTTGCAGCGCTGGACGTTCTCGGCGGCGCTGATCGGCTTCGCGGTGCGCCTGTCGCTGGACTGACCGACGCCGGGTTCGTTCGACGGCGGCTTGCGCGAAAATCACCGGCAAGCCGCCGCCAGTCGTGACGAGAGTCGTTACGACATCCGCCCCAGGTAATCGAACTTGCCCAGTTCGACGCCGTTGTGGCGCAAGATTGCGTAGGCCGTCGTCAAATGGAAAAAGAAATTCGGCAACGCGAAGTGAAGTAGATAGACCTGGCCGGCGAATTCGTGCTTGCCGCTCGGCACCGTCAAGGTCACGGTGCGTGACTCGCTCCCTTCCAACTGCTTTTCGTCGAACCCTTGCAGGTACGCGAGCGTCTTGTCGATGCGCGCATAGAGTTCGTCGAACGTCGTTTCGGTGTCTTCCCACTTGGGCGGCTCGACGCCCGCCAGCCGGGCGATGCAGAATTTCGCGGCGTCCGAGGCAATCTGTACCTGGCGCGTCAGCGGATGCATGTCGGGATACAACCGGCTCGACAATAGGATCGACGGCTCGAAGTGCTTCGTCAGCGCGTGGTCGTGCGCCTTTTGCAGGACCGTACGGAGGTTCGTCAGCCCGCGTGTGAACACGGGCACCGAGGCTTGATAAGCAGACAGGCTCATTGACAGGTTCTTCCTTTTTTCGTTGGCGTCTTACAACGGTTCCGACGGGGGACGAAACGGTAGCGCGATGTTGGCCGGGCGCTGCCGCGGGCGCCATGATATGCCGATGCGACGATCTTTGCTGGCGGCCCAAGCGGACGTTTTCTTCCGCGTCGCCCATTGGCGCAACGGCTAACGACGGACGTTCATCGGCCCTTGCACGGCCGCGATGCACTACACTTTGATCAGTTGTCCGACGAATGCCTTTTTGCCCGTTTGCAGCGTTCGCGTCGTCGCTGGTAGGCAGGCGGCAGGCCGACAGGAACTGTACGACCCAGGCATGTGTCGGAGCTTCGACGTACCCACTACGTGAGGAGCGTCACACATGACCAAAGCGAGGCAACATCTCGCCGGCAGCGATCGCGCGGCCGTGAAGGATTCGAAGTGCCTCGGGCCAGTCGACCCGAGTCAAACGTTGCGCGTCGTCGTGACCTTGCGACGGCGCGGCGCCCGCGAACTGGAGGATCTGGCCCATCGAATCGTCCACGAGCAGGCGGCCCCGCTTTCGCGCGAGGCATTCGCAAAAAGCTTCGCGGTCGCGCCCGAAGATTTCGCCAAGCTCGAGGCTTTCGCGCGCGAATACCAATTGAGCATCGAACGGCACGATCTGAACGCGGCCAAGGCCGTGTTGGGCGGCACCGTCGCCAACTTCCAAGCCGCATTCGGCGTCGAGCTTTCCCACTACGAGCACCCCGCGCTCGGCCGCTTTCGCGGCCGTATCGGCCCTATCACGGTTCCGGCTGAAATTGCCGATGTCGTGACGGCCGTGCTGGGCCTCGACGACCGGCCCCAAGCGCGGCCGCACTTCAGGCTCCGACCCGCGCCGGGGATCATCGCGGCGCGCGCGGCGGGGCAGGCGTTCACGCCTCTGCAACTGGCTGGTCTTTACGATTTTCCCGACGGAGACGGCGCCGGCCAGTGCATCGCTTTGATCGAACTTGGCGGCGGGTATACGCAGTCGGACCTGTCCGCCTACTTCGATTCGCTTGGGCTTCCCGCGCCGGACGTGGTCTCGGTGCCCGTCGACGGCGCGCGCAACAATCCAACCGGCGATCCGAGCAGTGCCGACGGCGAGGTGACGCTCGACATCGAAATCGCCGGCGCCATTGCGCCGAAGGCGAAGATCGCCGTGTACTTCGCGCCGAACAGCGATGCCGGCTTCATCGATGCGGTGTCCCATGCGCTGCACGATTCGGCGAACAAACCCTCGGTCGTGTCGATCAGTTGGGGCGGCCCCGAAACCTCATGGACCGAGCAGGCGCTCACGAGCTTCAACGACACGTTGCAGTCGGCAGTCGCGCTGGGCGTGACCGTGTGCGCGGCGTCGGGCGACAGCGGCTCGAACGACGGGGCGCCGGATGGCGCAGACCACGTCGATTTTCCCGCGGCGAGCCCGTACGTGTTGGCCTGCGGCGGCACGCACGTGACCGCCGCGAAGGGGGGCAAGTCGATCGCGAGCGAAGTTGTCTGGAACGACGGCGCGGCCGGTGGCGCGACAGGAGGCGGCGTCAGTGCGTTGTTCGCCGTGCCGGCATGGCAGCAAGGGCTCAAGGCGGCCCGCGTGGACGGCGCCGCCGTCTCGCTTTCCAATCGCGGCGTGCCGGATGTCGCCGCCGATGCTTCGCCCGCCTCGGGCTACGAAGTGTTGATCGACGGTCAAAGCGTGCCGGTCGGCGGTACGAGCGCCGTCGCACCGCTCTTCGCGGGGCTCGTCGCACGCATCAACGCGCTGGCCGGCAAACCGGCGGGGTTCGTCAACGCGAAACTGTACCGGTCGGGCAGCGCGTTCAACGACATCACGTCGGGCAATAACGGCAGCTTCGCCGCGGCGTCCGGGTGGGATGCGTGCACCGGCCTCGGAAGCCCGAACGGGCGTGGCATCGCGGCCGCGTTGGGCGCTTCGTCCGCATCGGCTGCATCAGCCGCTAGCGGCGGCGCCGGCGGTTCGAGCTAGCGCGTCGCAACGATTTGCCTTATCACTCGCGCGCTCCGGGTGTCGCACCGGGGCGCGCGAGAAAAGCCGCAGTAGTTCGCCAACGCAGCCTGCGCGTGCGCTCGGACTCGCACGCCGGCCACAACAGATGGAGCGATTACGATGAATTCCGATACCGGCAGCCCGCAATCGTCGCCTCACAATGCTCACGCGCCGTCGGCGGGCAGAGCCTCGATGCCGCATGCGTTTCTGAATCGCGCGCAGGACGACCAGCCGTTTTACGATGAAGTCGCTTACGGGAAGGGGCCCGACGACTCCGTGACGGACGCAAGCGAGACCGCCGCGATTACGCACCACACGATCACGATCGGGGGCAGAAAGATCAACTACACGGCGACGGCGGGCCACCTCGTCACCGTCGACGAATCGAGTTCGAAACCGAATGCGAAGATGTTCTACGTCGCATTCACGGAGGACAATCAGACCGAAGAGCGCCGGCCCGTGACGTTCTTCTACAACGGCGGCCCCGGGTCTTCCGCGGTGTTCGTGCTGCTGGGATCGTTCGCGCCCAAGCGCATCAAGACGTCGATGCCGGGCTTCACGCCGCCCGCGCCCTATTCGCTCGAGGACAATCCCGATAGCCTGCTCGACAGGAGCGACCTCGTATTCATCAATCCGGTCGGCACGGGCTATTCGGCTGCGATCGCGCCGAACAAAAATCGCGATTTCTGGGGCGTCGATCAGGACGCGCGCTCGATCAAGCAATTCATCAAGCGGTTCCTGACGAAGAACAGCCGGTGGAATTCGCCCAAATACTTGTTCGGCGAATCGTACGGCACGGCGCGCAGCTGCGTGCTCGCGTACATGCTGCATGAAGACGGCATCGACCTGAACGGGATCACGTTGCAGTCGTCGATTCTCGATTACAGGCAAGCCGGCAATCCGGTCGGCGCATTGACGACCGCCGCGGCCGATGCTTGGTATCACAAGAAGCTCGGCGTAGCGCCGACGCCCACCGATCTCGGCGCCTTCGTCGAGGAAGTGGCGCAATTCGCGCGTACCGACTATCTCGCCGCGCTGCGCAAATTCCCGCAGACGGACGATGCGGTTGTCGAAAAGCTCTCCCAGTACACCGGCATCGACAAGACCACGTTGCTGGCTTGGAGTCTCGATATCGCCGGGTATGACAGCCGAGGCAATTCGTTGTTCTTGACGACGCTGCTCAAGTCGAAGGGCGTCGCGCTCGGCGCCTACGATGGCCGAGTGACGGCGATCGATACGGGCATTGCCGGGCAAATCGATCCGAACTCGGGCGGCAACGATCCGACCATGACAGCCGTCTCCGGCGTCTATACGACGATGTGGAACGAATACTTGAACGAGCAGTTGAAATACACGTCGACGTCGTCGTTTACCGACTTGAACGACCAGGCTTTCCAGAATTGGGATTTCAGCCACATCGATCCGACCGGTGCGCAGAAGGGCAAGGACGCGCAGGGGAACATCATTTTGTATACGGCGGGCGACCTGGCCGCGGTGATGGCGCTCAACGTCGATCTCAAGGTGCTGTCGGCCAACGGCTTTTATGACTTCGTGACGCCGTTCTATCAAACGGTGCTCGATCTGCAGCAAATGCCCCTGATCGAACAAACCGTGCGTAACAATCTGTCGGCGCGTTTCTACCCGTCCGGGCACATGATCTACTTGGACGGCGGCTCGCGCACGGCGCTCAAGGCCGATCTGGCGAAGATGTACGACACGGTCGGCGCCGACGCGCCGGCCATGGCGCGCGTCCGGATGCTGCAGGAGCGGCGTCGCGCATAGCAAGTAGGGCTAGGGCATAGGCGGCGAGCGGCGAGATCGACTCGGCCGCGAAGTACGAGCGGCAGCGTCAAGATGCTTGGCGCTGCCGCTTTTCTTGTCGGCGATAAAGCCTTGTTGCGCCCGCCAAGTACGGGTCTTGCTTGAACGCAGGAGGCAAGCACTTCCTACGATCCCAATTGATGAATGAAGCAAAACTTTCCTGCCCGCTCGTCGCATCCTCCCGAGGTGCGGAACTCGAAAACGGACATGTGTCGGGTAGATGGCCCTATCGACGAAACGATGCCCGGCCAAGACGCGGGCGCGCTGTCGCCATGGCCGTTTGCTGGACGGTATGCACGGTTTGCCTGTGGCCTGCGGTGACGCTGGCAGCGGCCCCGGCGCCGGTCCTAGCCGCAGCCGAGGCGGCCGCGAAGGCCGCGGCGCCCGGCGCATCGAAAGGGCAGGCGGTGGCGACGGCCGCGCCTGGCTCGGCGGCGTCGGCACCGAAGCCCTCATCGGCGTCGTCACCGGCTGATGCGCTCGCTTCCCCGGCCGCAGCCGCGTCCACCGCTTCCGCAGCGGAGGCGGCTTCGGCAGCCGAGGCTGCCTCCGCCGCTTCCGCTGCCGTCGCGGCCGCGGCCAAGCGCGCCGCGGACGTCGCCGCGCACTTGGATCCGCGCGATGCGCTCAAGCTGCGCGATCAATTCGAAAGCGACGTGACGCGACGCCTGGCGGTCCCCCCGGCCGACCAGCAGGCTTATGCGCAACGGCTGCAGGCGGCCTTGGCGGAAAAGGGGCTCGGCGCGCTCGCACGGCAATACGTCGTGCTCGTCGACCGCAACCCGAACGTGCAAGCGCTCTTCCTCTACTTTCGCGGGAATCCGACCGATTCTTGGGCCCTGATCGGCGCCTCGCCCGTGTCGACTGGGTTGCCAGGCCGCTATGACCACTTCGTCACGCCGATCGGCGTGTTCGATCATTCGCCGCAAAACATGGATTTTCGCGCCGAGGGAACGCTCAACGAAAACGGTATCCGCGGCTACGGCGCACGCGACATGAGGATTTTCGATTTCGGCTGGACCGACGCCGAGCGAGGCTGGGGGAAGGGCGGGATGTCGTCGATGCGCTTTCAGATGCACGCGACCGATCCGGAGAAACTGGAGCCGCTGCTCGGGATACGCCATTCGAAGGGCTGCGTCAGAATCCCGAACTCGCTCGATCGCTTCCTCGATCATCACGGCATTCTCGACGCGCAATACCAAGCAATCGCCGATGCGGGCATTGCGCTTTGGGTGCTGCATGCCGACCGGGCGACGACCCCTTGGGCGGGCCGCTATCTGGTTGTCGTGGACTCAGGCGCCACGACGCGGCCGTCTTGGTCGCCGCAGCCTAAGCGCGAGATCCGCGCGCGCATGCCGGATGCGGCCGACACCGCCGATTGAGTGACGGTCGCGAGGGTAACGGCGGGCGAAGGCAGGCAACGGTGTCGCGAAGCGATGCGCGGGGGCGCCGCCGCTATCGCATGAGCCAGACGGCCCCCGCACCGAGCAAGGCTCCGGTCAGGGCGCAGCTCCACAGTAGGCGCCGCGTGGTGCGCTGCTCCTTCCGAAATTGCGCGAACCACGCCATCGTATCGTGCTGGACGCGCGCGTCGTGCCGGTGTTGCAGCCGCTGGACAGCCAGCGTCGGCAGGCGCGGCATCATCGCTAGATGCGGCAGTTCGCGCGAGAGGCGCTTGATCCAGCCGCGATGCCCTACGTCTTCGCGGGCCAGCGCTTTGAGCGTGCCTTTGACGATTTGCCAGGTGTCGATGCTGGGCGATAACGTGCGCGCCAGCGTTTCCGCCCGCACCAGTGCATCGTGGGCGAGTGCGAGCGATTCGGAAATGCCGCCGCCGAAGGGCTCCACAGCGCCCAGCAGATGCTGCAGCAAGGCCCCAGCCGAGCGCTGCTCGCTGGGCACGGAAAAATGAGGTTCGGCGCGCGTGCGCAGCTCGGCTTCGAGCACCTCCTCGCGCGTGTGCGGCGCAACGTGGCCCGCTTCGCGATGCATCGCGGCAAGCCGTCCGTAGTCCTGCTCGATCAGCGCGTTCGCCCCATGAATGAAGAAGGCGCGCTCGGGCTCGGAGAGCGTCGCCATGATCCTGCAGTCGCCGAATACGAGCCTACCGAGCGATTTCGGCTCGACGCTCACGCGAAGCCGCTCGGCATCGAGTGCGGCATGGAAGAAACCGTGCGAGAACGCTTGTTCGACGACGACCTCGACCACGCGCTCGGCCAGCGCTTCCAGATCGACGCCGCGTCGACGCAGCGATTCGATATCGGTGACAGCCAAGGTGTCGATGCGCTCGATGACGAGTGCGTGCTCGGTGGACAGGCCCCAGACGACCTCGGGGACGACGACGCGCTCGTCGTCGTTGAAGCGCTGGCCGGTCTGCGACAGATTCGCGGCTTCCACGCGCAAGTCGAATCGGCGCTGAAGCTCCGCCGCGAGCGCCTGCGTCATGGCGTAAAGCTGCAGCTCCCGCGCGGAAGGCAGTAAGCGCTCGAGTAGGCGCGCTACCCAGTTCAGGACGGCCACGTCGTCGCCGAGTCGCTCCACTTCGTGCACGCGCAGCAGCTTGACCGCCACTTCGCTATACCCGCCGTCTCGCCGGGCCGCATGTTCGGCGGTGCGCAACCGCGCACCGTGCACCTGCTCGGCGATGCCGCTTTCGAGCGCCGTGGGGTCGAGGAACGCGAACGCCGCCTCGGGCGCGCGCCCCATGGCGGCGCCCAGGGCGGGAACGACTTCGGCCGGCGCGAGCGGTTTCACCAAGGACGCTTCGATGCGGGAGACCAAGCCGAAGGCGTCGTGCAGCGAACGGACGACCGCTTGTGGATGTTGCACCGCGTTAGCGGCGAGCGCACTCGCGAGCGGGCCAAGTTGCGGGAGCGCTCTATGCAGGGCTTCTCGTGCGTCCGACGAAGTCCGCAGGCGCGCCGTCAGGCTCGCGATCCAGCTCAGCTTGTGCCCGCGAGGCGCGGCGCGCCAGAGCAGCGCCGCCCCGTAGCGCAGCACGCAATAAAGAAGGAGCAGCCTGCGAAGCGTAATGTGCATGTAAGAGAAAAAAAGCCCAACGAAAGTCGAACGGGTGAGAACGATAAGCATGCCATGCGCACGATGACGCCGTCGCGCCGCCCGTTCGATGCGGGATGGCTACCGCATCGCACAACGGTAAAAAACCAACGTACCCCTAAAGTTGCGGCAAATGCTGCCGTAAAGGGGGCATCGGCCCGGCCGTGCTATCCGCAACGAGCACAGCGTGCGCCTCGCCCGCCGCGACGGGACGCATGTCGTTGTTGTCATCCACGAGAGAGTCAACGATGTCGCATCATGCATTCTTCAATCGGCTATTCCCGCAAAGCGTGGCGGTCGATCTGGGCACGGCCAATACACTCATCTATACGCGCGGGCAGGGCATCGTGCTGAACCAGCCGTCGGTCGTCTGCTTTCAAAAGACGACCGATGCAGGCAAGGGCCGCGTGACCGCCGTGGGCGATCAAGCCAAGCAACTGCTCGGGCGCTCCCCCGGCAACGTCGAGGCCGTTCGGCCGATGCAGCATGGCGTCATCGCCAATTTCTCCGCCGCCGAGCGCATGTTCCGCGAATTCGTCGACATGGCGCGATTGCGTTCGATGTTCGGACGCCGCGCGGAGTTCACTATTTGCGTGCCGTCCAATGCGACCGCCGTCGAGCGGCGCGCGATCCGCGAGGCCGCGTTGGCCGCCGGCGCCGCTAGAGTCACCTTGATCGGCGAATCGCTTGCCGCGGCGGTAGGCGCGGGCTTGCCCGTCGCGGAGGCGCGGGGCTCGATGATCGTGGACATCGGGGGCGGCACGACGGAAGTCGGCGTGGTTTCGCTGGGCGGCATGGCGTATCAGACGTCGGTGCGGGTCGGCGGGGACCAGTTCGATGCGGCCATCATCGCCCACGTACGCAACGTGTACGGCGTGATGCTGGGCGACCAAACCGCCGAGGTCGTCAAAAAAACGATCGGCACGGCGACGATGAACGTACCGCGCGAGCGCATGTGCGCCGTCGGCCGCAGCTTGGCGGACGGCTTGCCGCGTACGATCGAGCTGTCGAACCACGACGTGGCCGAGGCGTTGGCTCTGCCGCTGAAGACTGTGATCGGCGCGGTCAAGAGCGCGCTCGAGAACGCGCCGCCCGAACTCATCACCGACATTGCCGACACCGGCATCATGTTGACCGGCGGCGGCGCGCTGCTGGCCAATCTCGACAAACGACTCGTGGAAGAGACGGGGCTCGCCGTGCGCGTGGCGAACGAGCCGCTGACCTGCGCGGTGCGCGGCGCGGGTGCGGCCGCGGGGTGCGTCGATTCGGCTTCGTTCCTGCAATAGTCGGGGCGTGCGCCGCGGCGAATGCGACGCGGCCGAAGGTGTTTCAAAAGGCGAACCTGCCGCTTTGCGCGCGCCGGCGCATTGACCGTTCGGCTTGGCCGTCCCCGCGCGGCAGCGCCCTCCTCGTGCCGGTGGTACCATCCCCGTTCCGCTATCCGCGTTCCGCCGGCGCCGGCCTTTCATGCCTTCGATCAGCCAACTCAACGTCTTTCCCATCAAATCGTGCGCGGGGATGTCGCGCGACAGTGTCCGTCTCACGCCTCATGGCCTCGAACACGACCGCAATTGGATGGTAGTCGACCTGCAAGGGCGCTTCGTGACTCAGCGTACGCATGCCCGTCTCGCGCTCGTTCGCCCTTCGCTCGAAGGCGATGCGCTGACGGTGCAGGGGCCCGGCATGCCCGCGCTGGCGTTGCCGGTCGATGCTGCCGAGCTGGCGAATAGCCCGACGATCCGGGCGACAGTATGGAAAGACACCGTGGCGGCGCTCGACGCCGGTGACGAGGCCGCGCGCTGGTTCTCCGATTTTCTCGATGCGCCCGTGCGGCTCGTCCGGTTCAATCCGGGGAACGAACGTACGGCCAGCGCCAACTGGACGGGCGACGTGAGGGCTCAGGTGCGCTTTGCGGATGGATTCCCATTGCTCGTCCTCGGCGAAGCGTCGTTGGGCGATTTGAACGCACGCTTGGCGGGCAAGGGCGTCGACCCGATTGCGATGAACCGATTCAGGCCGAACCTGGTGCTTGCCGGCATCGAGGCGTACGAAGAGGACTTCACCGAAACGCTTCGCATCGAGGCCGAGGGCGGGGAGGTTCAGTTGCGCCTCGTTAAACCCTGCACCCGTTGCCCCATTCCGACGATCGATCAAGCCCATGGCGCTCCCGATCCGCGCTGGCCCAACGAGCCGACCGATACGATGAGCGCCTACCGCGCGGATAGTCGCGTCGATGGCGCCGTTTCGTTCGGACAGAATGCGATCGTGATCGCGGGGGCGGGCGATACGCTCACCGTCGGCCAAACCGTGGACGCCGAACTGCGTTTCGATGCGTGAGCGCAGCCATGACCGCTAATCCCCCCGGCCTGCGTCGCGCGGCTTTGGTTCCGGACGACGAAGTTCGTTTCATCGAGGTCGAAGGCGGGTTACGAATGGCTTACGTCGATCGCGGCGCCGGCCCGCTCGTGCTGTTCGTGCACGGATCGCTCTGCGATTATCGATATTGGCAGCCGCAGCTTGCCGGATTATCGAGCCGATACCGGTGCGTGGCCGTGAGCCTCACGCACTATTGGCCGCTCGCCGCTCTGGCGCGCACGGTTCCGTTCAGCTGGAGCAAGCATGCCGACGAGCTGGCGCAATTCTTGGAAAAACTGGGCGGCGGGCCGGCGCATGTCGTCGCGCATTCCCGTGGCGGAGCCGTGGCTTTTCAGTTTGCTACGCGCCATCCCCAGTATCTGCAAACGCTGACGCTCGCCGATCCGGGCGGCCCGCTTTCGTCTCCCGGGCAACCGCACGCCGTGCTGCCCGACACGGTCAATGCGCTTCGCGCCAAGGCCGCCCAACTGATCGAGACGGGCCAAACGGAAGCCGGATTGCAGTTGTTCGTCGATTCGGTGAGCCGCGTGGGCTCGTGGGCGAAGAGCACGACCGCGTTCCGTGCGATGGCGCTCGACAATGCGCCGACGCTGCCGCTTCAATTTCAAGATCCGTTGCCCGCCTATACGCGCGAAGCGGCATGGAGCCTGCGTTGTCCGACGCTCTTGATCGACGGCGAGAAGAGTCCCGACCTGTTCAGGCGCAACGTGAACATGCTCGAAAGCTGGTTGCCCGACGTCCGGCGCCACACCATCCGCGGCGCGTCCCACGGGATGAACCTGGCGCACCCGAGCGCCTTCAATCGGCACCTCGATGAATTTTTCGACGATCATGCGTGAACCGGGGCGCGGGCGTGACGCGCGGGCATCATGCTTGCGCGGCTCGCCCTGTTGTTTCTTTCACGCATCGCTTCCTACAATCGAGGCAGGTCCATTTTCGTAAAGCATTCGGTTGGCGCGGCGCGTGAAAGCGCGGCGCCCACACTCGCACCGATAGGAGCTAGACGATGCTCGACACCGAAGCATTGAGCGACACCCCCTCTCAAGCCGGCGCCCCGCTGCAGGGCGGCCCCGACGGCGCATTCATCGCGCCCGAGCATCCTTACATCGCGCGTACGAGCCAGTACGTGCTGAAGTCCGGCGATACGTTCGTCGTGAACGATCCGCTCGGCGATATCAACGGCCTCGACGACGGCTTGTTCGTCAACGACACGCGGATGCTGTCGCAGCTGCGCCTGACGTTCGGCGGGCGCGCGCCGTCGCTGCTGTCGGGCAACGTCAGCAACGACAATGCTTCGTTCACGGCGCATCTCACGAATCGCCCGCTGCCGCCGATCGGCGGCGAGGGCACGCCCGAAGGCGTGATCCACGTCGAACGGCTGCGCGTGCTGTGCGGCACGGTGCTTTATGAAGCCATTACGTTGACGAACTACGGCTATTCCGACGCCGTCGTGCCGCTGTCGATTTCGTTCGCCAGCGATTTCAAGGATATGTTCGAAGTGCGCGGGCTCAAGCGGACGCAGCACGGAACCACCGAGGCGCCGCGCGTGGGGCGCGACGATGTGCGGCTTGCTTATGTCGGGCTCGACGATGTCGAGCGGCACGTCGACATTTCGTTCGCCCCCACGCCGAACCAGCTGTTCGCCGATCGCGCCGACTATACGATCGATCTTTCGGCGCATGCATGCGTGTCGATCTACTTGTCCGTCGCCACGCACACGCAAGCGATGCCGGCGGCGCGCGGCACGGAGCAGCCGGGCGCGCAGATCGCGCAGCCGCCGCACAGTTCCAACCCCTCGCATTTCACGCAGATCGACGCGGTGCGCCCGCGTGTGGGACGCGCGGCCGTGCGCGCGGCGCTCGCGGACACGCACTTGTCGATGCGCGAGCGCCGTCGCGCCACGGCGCGGCTGCGTTCCAGCAATCCGCTGTTCAACGCTTGGCTCGACCGCTCTTTCGCCGATCTGAGCCTTTTGACGACCGATCTGCCGACGGGCCCTTATCCGTATGCGGGCATTCCGTGGTTTTCGACGCCGTTCGGGCGCGATGCGGTCACGACGTCGCTGCAGACGCTATGGCTGCAGCCGTGGCTGGCTCGCGGCGTGTTGCGCTTTCTCGCCGAGCATCAGGCGCGGGAGGATTCGAAGTTCCGCGACGCGGCCACGGGCAAGATCATGCACGAGATGCGCAAGAGCGAGATGGCCGCGACAGGCGAAGTGCCGTTCGCGCTTTACTACGGCGGGGTCGATACGACGCCGCTGTTCATCGTGCTGGCGGGCGCCTACGCGGCGCGCACGGGCGACGATGCGTTCATCGCGGAACTGTGGCCCGCGCTCGAGCGCGCGGCGCAGTGGGTGTCGAATGTCTGCGACAAGAATCGTCATGGGCTCGTCGACTATCGCTGCGAGTCCGATCGCGGGCTGGCGAACCAGGGCTGGAAGGACAGTCACGATTCGGTCTTCCATGCGGATGGGCGCATGCCGGAAGGCCCGATCGCACTCGTCGAAGTTCAGGCCTACGCCTGCGCGGCCTTCGACACGATGGCCGAATTCGCCACACAGCGCGGGCTGACCGAGGACGCCGCGCGCTATGCGTCGCGTGCGACGGCTTTGCGCGAACGCGTGGAGGCGTTGTTCTGGATGCCGGAGCTCGATTTCTACGGCATTGCGCTCGATGGTCACGGCGAGTTGTGCCGGGTGCTCGCGTCGAATGCGGGGCATCTGCTTGCCTTTGGGCTGCCCGCGCGTGCTCGGGGCGAAGCGGTCGCGCGGCAGTTGCAGTCCACTTTGTTTCATACGGGCTGGGGCGTGCGCACGCTGGCGGCGGGGCAGGCGCGCTTCAACCCGATGGCCTATCACAACGGTTCGGTCTGGCCGCATGACAATGCGCTGTGCGCGCGCGGACTGGCGCGCTACGGCAATAAGCAGGCTGCCGTGCATTTGCTGCAGGCTTTGTTCGAAGCGGCCGTGAGCTTCGATATGCGCTTGCCCGAGCTTTTCTGCGGTTTTACGCGTCAGCGCGGCGAACCGCCGACGGCTTATCCCGTGGCGTGCTTGCCGCAGGCCTGGGCGGCGGGTGCGCCGTTCATGATGCTCGAGGCGTGTCTAGGCGTGACGGTCGACGCGGTGCGCGGTGAAGTGCGCATCGATCAACCGGCGTTGCCCGAGGGCATCGATTGGCTCGAAGTGCGCAACCTGCGTGTAGGGGAAGGCGCTGTGACGATCACGTTCCGGCGTGTGGGAGAAAAGGTCGTGCCCTCGACCGATAGCGGGAACGTGCGGGTGGTGGCGATGTTGTAGGGCGTCGAGAGGCGCAAGGCGGGCCTGCGCTCGTCAAGCCTCCAATGCCAACAACGCAAACGTCGCGAGCCAATGCTCGCCCATGTAATCCCCGGCGACGTGAGCGAGCCCTGCTTTCAAGTGCGCTTGTGCCGCTTGCGAAAGTTCGAACTTGCGGGGATCGCCGTCGGGCAGCGCCGCCGCGAGGGAGCGCTGGCACCAAGCGCGGCTCAAATTGAGCCCGTCGAGATGCGCGATTTTGCCGTCGGCGCGATCGGTGACGGTTGCCGGCACGAATAGCGTGGCCGGCTCGCGCTGCGCCAATCGGGGCAAAAATCGCTCGAACCAGATTCCGAATGCATCGAGCGGCAGCACACGCCGCATCAATTCGGCTTCCATCAGCGAAGGCGATAGAAACTCGTCCCCGCTCGGCTCCCATGCCTGACAGTCGACGTCGCGCTTATGCCAGCGCCAGGCCGTTTCTTCAATCAGCGTCGCCAGGTCGGTGCGTCCGGTATTTCTCGCGAAGTCGAGCGTCAGCGCAAGCGCGAACGCCGTATTGAAATGCGTCCCGACGCGCAACGGATAGGTCGCCTTCGGCAAGAACTCGGTAAAGCGTTCGATGACCAGATGCGTCAACGGCGCAAGCGTCGAGCCCCATCGGATGGCTTCGGGCGAGCGCATGCCGTCGAGTTGCCCCGCTAACGCAAGCAGCCACGCCCAGCCATAGGGCCGTTCGAACCCTCGGTTGTGAGGCAGACTCAAGTAAGCCACCTCGCCGGCCACGTTAGCCTCGGTGAAATGCTTATCGACGACGTCGCGTATTTGCTGCGCCTGCGGCAGCCCCGGATAGCGGTCGAGCAGCCGCAGCAGCAGCCAATAGCCGTGGACACACGAATGCCAATCGTAGCTGCCGTAGAAGATCGGGTGCAATTCGCGCGGCGAGCGCACGTCTTGTGGCCCCGCCAGGGAATGCGTCAGCTTGTTCGGATATTCGCGTGTGAGATGGGACAGGGCGATCGCGGCGAATTTCGAGGCGATCGCGGGGGTGAGTCGGGTGGTCATCGAGGCGGAGAAAACGTCAGGAGCAGTAACGATAGTCGCGTGACGGGCGTTCGGCAAGCGAACGAAGGCCCGGTTACCGTCGTCCGCGCTCCCCGTCTTCGATGTCCCGCTTCAATTGCCCGTCTTGATGGGCTGATCCGCGTGCTTTTTATTCTCTGCGCCGGCGGGCTCGCGTCCCCGTTCGCTGAACTGCACCGCGGCTTCATAGCGCCGCATGGCTTCGTCCAGATCCTCCTTCAACCGCACGAGCGAAGCGAGCGCGGGCGCGGGCGGCTGCAGGGCGGTCCATAGCGTATCGGCGAGTCGATCGGCCGTGACGTCGATATCGAGCGTGCGGTGCGCGAGCGTCGCATCCCACAGCACGTGCTCCATCGGGCCGAACACCATCGAGCGCATCAAGCGCAACGGCAGGTCGGGCCGAATTTGCCCAGTTTGCTGCGCTTGAGACAGCACGCGCATGAGCGGGGCCGTGTAGCGGCGCTGCAAAGAGGTGAGTTCGGCGCTGAGTTCGTGATGTTTCGCGCGCCCCTCGGATAAAACCAGCGAGCACATGCCCGTGCCGTGCACGAGCATCAGGCGCAAGTGCGTCCGGACAATGAAGGAGAACTGCTGACGCGCACTGCCGTCGCGCGGCAATCCCGTTTCGATCGCGGCGATGATTTCGTCGTACCAATCGGCGATCACCCGCGCGCAAAGCTCCCGCTTGCCGCGAAAGTAGCTGAATACCGTGGCCTCGGACACGCCGAGCCGCTGCGCGATCTCCGCCGTCGTCGCGCGCTCATACCCTTTTTCCGAAAACACGTCGCGTCCCGCCTGAAGGATGTCCTTCACGCGTTGCTGAGACTTTCGGCCGGCCGGCTGACGCCGCGCGCCGGCGGTTTCCGCCTTCGATTCTTCCGCCGGTTGAGTCGTATTCAACTTTGGTGTATCCGCTAGATCGTTCGCCTGGATAGTAGCACTGCCAAGCCTGTTCAGCGCTCGATCGCATAAAAATGAGCGTCACTCAAAAAATAGTTGACGCGTACGTAAATGTGGCGTGAAATGCGCGTTGACCGAGCGCACGCGCCGCTCGCAGGCCGCGACCGGCCCCATCGGACATTCGGAATTCGAGGAGACATTTCATGAGCAACGTGCCTGGTTTGCAGTTCGCGCTCGGCGAAGACATCGACATGCTGCGCGACGCCATCGCCAACTTCGCCGCCAAGGAAATCGCGCCGCGGGCGGGCGAAGTCGACCGCACCGATCAATTCCCGATGGACTTGTGGCGTAAATTCGGCGAACTGGGCGTGCTCGGCATGACCGTGTCGGAGGAATACGGCGGCGCCAACATGGGCTATACGGCGCACATGGTGGCGATGGAGGAAATCTCGCGCGCTTCGGCGTCGATCGGCCTGTCCTACGGCGCGCATTCGAACCTGTGCGTGAACCAGATCCACCGCAACGGCACCGAAGCGCAGAAGCGCAAGTACCTGCCCAAGCTGGTGTCGGGCGAGCACGTCGGCGCGTTGGCGATGAGCGAACCGAACGCGGGTTCCGACGTCGTCAGCATGAAGCTGCGCGCCGACAAGCGCGGCGATCGCTACGTGCTGAACGGCACGAAGATGTGGATCACGAACGGCCCCGATTGCGACACGCTCGTCGTCTATGCGAAGACGGATGTGGAAGCCGGCGCGAAAGGCATCACGGCCTTCATCGTCGAAAAGGGCATGAAGGGTTTCTCGGTCGCGCAAAAACTCGACAAGCTCGGCATGCGCGGCTCGCACACCGGCGAACTCGTGTTCCAAGACGTGGAAGTGCCCGAGGAAAACATCCTCGGCCAGCTGCACGGCGGCGTGAAGGTGCTAATGAGCGGGCTCGACTACGAGCGGGCCGTGCTGGCCGGCGGCCCGACGGGCATCATGCTCGCGTGCATGGACGCCGTGGTGCCCTACATCCACGACCGCAAGCAGTTCGGCCAGCCGATCGGCGAATTCCAGCTGATTCAAGGCAAGGTGGCCGATATGTACACGACGCTGCAAGCCTGCCGTGCGTACCTTTACGCCGTCGGCCGCCAGCTCGATACGCTCGGCAAGGAACACGTGCGCCAAGTGCGCAAGGATTGCGCAGGCGTCATTCTCTACACCGCGGAAAAGGCCACGTGGATGGCGGGCGAAGCCATTCAGGTCCTTGGCGGCAACGGCTACATCAACGAATACCCGGTCGGCCGCCTCTGGCGCGATGCGAAGCTCTATGAGATCGGCGCGGGCACGAGCGAAGTGCGGCGCATGTTGATCGGCCGCGAGCTGTTCGCCGAAACCCTTTGATTGCGATCCTCATCAAGCGCGAGACGGAGCATCGAGCCTTATGCCGATCATCGAAAGTAAGTTGAACCCGCGCTCGGACGAGTTTCGAGCGAATGCTGCGGCGCTGGAGGCGGTCGTCGCCGACCTGCGCGCGAAGGTGGCGCATCTCGCGCTCGGCGGCGGACAAGCCGCGCGCGACAAGCACGTTTCGCGCGGCAAGCTGCTGCCGCGCGATCGCATCGCGCAGTTGCTCGATCCGGGCACGCCGTTCCTCGAGTTCTCGCAGTTGGCGGCCTACGGCATGTATCACGATGCCGCGCCCGGTGCGGGCGTCATTACGGGCATCGGCCGTATCGCCGGCCAAGAGTGCGTGATCGTGTGCAACGATGCGACGGTCAAAGGCGGTACGTACTACCCCATGACGGTCAAGAAGCACGTTCGCGCACAGGAAATCGCGTTCGAAAACCGGTTGCCGTGCGTGTACCTCGTCGATTCGGGGGGCGCCAATCTGCCCAATCAAGACGACGTCTTCCCCGATCGCGATCATTTCGGCCACATCTTTTTCAATCAGGCCAACATGTCGGCGGCGGGCATCGCGCAGATCGCCGTCGTCATGGGCTCGTGCACGGCGGGCGGCGCCTACGTGCCGGCCATGAGCGACGAGTCGATCATCGTCAAGAACCAGGGCACGATTTTCCTGGGCGGCCCGCCGCTCGTGAAGGCGGCGACGGGCGAGGAGGTCAGCGCCGAGGATCTCGGCGGCGGCGACGTGCATACGCGTCTGTCGGGCGTGGCCGATCACCTCGCGCAAAACGACGCGCATGCGCTCGGTTTGGCGCGCGGCATCGTCGGCAAGCTGAACCGCACGAAGCAACCGCCCGTGGCGATGCGCGAAGCCAAGCCGCCGCGCTACGACGCGCAAAGCCTCTATGGCGTGATTCCCGTGGATACGCGCAAGCCGTTCGACGTGCGTGAAGTCATCGCGCGCATCGTCGACGATTCCGAATTCGACGAATTCAAGGCCCGCTTCGGCACGACGCTCGTCACCGGCTTCGCCCACATTTGGGGCCACCCCGTGGGCATCATCGCGAACAACGGCATTCTGTTCTCGGAATCGGCCGTGAAGGGCGCGCATTTCATCGAACTGTGCTGCCAGCGCAAGATTCCGCTCGTGTTCCTGCAGAACATCACGGGCTTCATGGTGGGCCGCAAGTACGAGAACGAGGGTATCGCGCGCAACGGCGCGAAGATGGTCACGGCGGTCGCCACCGCGAAGGTGCCGAAATTCACGGTCATCATCGGCGGCTCCTTCGGGGCCGGCAACTACGGCATGTGCGGCCGCGCTTATTCGCCGCGTTTCTTGTGGATGTGGCCGAACGCGCGCATCTCGGTGATGGGCGGCGAGCAAGCCGCGTCGGTGCTGGCGACGGTCAAGCGAGACGGCATCGAAGCAAAGGGCGGCACGTGGAGCGCCGAGGAAGAGGAAGCATTCAAACAGCCCATTCGCGATCAATACGAGCATCAGGGCCACCCTTATTACGCCAGCGCGCGGCTGTGGGACGACGGCGTCATCGATCCGGCCCAAACGCGCGACGTGCTCGGCCTGGGGCTATCGGCGGCAATGAATGCGCCGATCGAGGAAACGCGTTTCGGCGTGTTCAGAATGTAATGCGCGGCGAAACGAACGAGAAAGTAGAGCAGCGCAAGTCGCCCGAGTAGCAGGCACTGGAGACGATCAATGCAATACAGCATGCTGGAAGTGGCGTTCGCCGGACATGTCGCGACTGTGACGCTCAACCGCCCGGACGTGCGAAACGCGTTCAACGAAACGACGATCGCCGAGCTGACCGATGCATTCGCCCAGCTCGATCGCCGCGAGGACGTGCGCGCGATCGTGCTCGCCGCCAACGGTCCGGCGTTTTGCGCGGGGGCGGATCTGAACTGGATGAAGAAGATGGCGACGTTCTCCGACGAAGAGAACTGCGTCGATGCGCGCCGTCTTGCGGACATGCTGTCGGCCATCTACCGAGCCTCGAAGCCCGTCATCGCGCGTGTGTCGGGTGATGCTTACGCCGGTGGCGTCGGCCTCGTCGCCGCGAGCGACATCGTCGTGGCCGTCGACTCGGCGCGGTTTTGTCTATCGGAAGCGCGCCTCGGCCTCATTGCGGCGACGATCGCGCCTTACGTCGTTCGCGCGCTGGGCGAGCGCGCATCGCGGCGCTACTTCACGACGGCCGAGCCGTTCGATTGCGCAACGGCGCAGCGGCTCGGGCTCGTGCATGAGGTCGTGGCGTCCGACGCGCTCGACGCCGCGGTCCAGAAAGTCGCGGCCGCGCTGTGCGCCAACGGTCCGCGGGCCGTGCGCGAATCGAAGCGCCTGGTGCAGGACGTAGCGGGCCGCGCGATCGACGAAGCGTTGATCGACGATACCGCTCGCCGCATCGCTCAGATTCGCGCCGGCGAAGAAGGGCGCGAGGGCGTCGCATCGTTCCTCGAAAAGCGCGCGCCTGCCTGGCGCGATTGATCCGTTCTCGACGGTAGCCGATTCAACCGATTGCAACCGATAGCCGCTTCATTGCGAGATTATTCATGTTCAACAAGATTTTGATTGCGAACCGCGGTGAAATCGCTTGCCGCGTGGCCGCGACCTGCAAGCGGCTCGGGATTGCGAGCGTCGCGGTGTACTCCGACGCCGACGCGAACGCGAAGCATGTCGCCGCATGCGACGAAGCGGTGCATATCGGCGGCTCGGCCGCGGGCGAAAGCTATCTGCGCATCGAGCGCATCATCGAGGCCGCCTTGAGCACGGGTGCGCAAGCCGTGCATCCGGGTTACGGTTTTCTTTCGGAAAACGAAGCGTTCGCGCAAGCGTGCGAGGCAGCCGGGCTCGTCTTCATCGGCCCGCCGGTTTCGGCCATCGCCGCGATGGGATCCAAGGCCGCGGCGAAGGCGCTCATGCAAGCGGCCGCCGTGCCGCTCGTACCGGGCTATCACGGCGATGAGCAAGACGCCGAACTTTTGCACCGCGAAGCCGACGCGATCGGCTATCCGGTGCTGCTCAAGGCAAGCGCGGGCGGCGGCGGCAAGGGCATGCGCGTGGTCGAAAAGAGCGAGGATTTCGCCGCGGCGCTGGCGTCGTGCAAACGCGAGGCGGCCAGCAGCTTCGGCAACGATCGCGTGTTGATCGAAAAGTATTTGTTGCGCCCGCGTCACGTCGAAGTGCAGGTCTTCGCCGATCGACTCGGCGGCGCGGTCTACCTGTTCGATCGCGATTGTTCGGTGCAGCGCCGTCATCAGAAGGTGCTCGAGGAAGCCCCCGCGCCGGGCCTATCGGACGAGGTGCGCCGCGCCATGGGCGAGGCCGCGGTGGCTGCTGCCCGGGCTGTGTCGTACGTGGGCGCGGGCACGGTCGAATTCATCATGACCGACAGCGCGTTCTACTTCATGGAGATGAACACGCGGCTGCAGGTCGAGCACCCGGTCACGGAGATGATCACCGGGCAAGACCTCGTCGAATGGCAGTTGCGCGTCGCCGCGGGCGAGCCGCTGCCGTTGCGGCAGGATCAACTGCGCATCGACGGCCACGCGATCGAAGCGCGCGTGTACGCGGAGAACCCGGCTCGCGGGTTCCTGCCGTCGACGGGCACGCTAAAGTATCTGCGGATGCCCGAAGCCGTCGAATTCTCGCTTGGTGCGCCTTCGCGCGCGCCGGTGCGGATCGACAGCGGTGTGCGCGAAGGCGATACGATCACCCCGTTCTACGATCCGATGATCGCGAAGGTGATCGTGCACGGCGCCGATCGCAAGGAAGCGCTCGCGCGCATGAGCCGCGCGCTGCAAGGTTGCGAAGCGGTCGGTCCGCAGACGAATGTCGCGTTCCTGCAGCGTATCGTGGAATGCGAGCCGTTCGCCACGGCCGATCTCGATACGGGGCTCATCGAGCGCAACCACGCTCAATTGTTCGCCCCTGCCGAGCGGCCCTTCAAAGAGGCGCTGGCGCTGGCTTGCGCCGCGCTGCTGACGCGCGAGGGCGGTGTCGCGCATGGGGCGTCGCCGTGGGATGCGCTCTCGCATTGGCGCCTGAACGGCGGCTATCGGCAAACGATCGAATGGCGCGACGTCGAAAACGACGCGACGTTCAAAGCGACCTACGTGCGCGAGAACGGGACGCGCTCGCTCGAGCACGACGGCGTATCGGAAACGTTCGACTGGTGGCAAGGCAACGAGCCGCATACGTTCGGCGCGCGTTTCGGCGAGCGGCGCGTGACGGGGCGGGTATTTCTCGACGGCGACGTGTTTCATGTCTTCTGTCAGGGCTTTGCGCTCTCGTTCGAATGGCAAAATCTGTTGGCCCACGCGGCCGATGCCGAGCATGGCGAGGGACGCCTGACCGCGCCGATGCCGGGCAAGGTCATCGCGGTGCTCGTCGAGCCCGGCGCGGTCGTGGAAAAGGGCGCGCCCTTGATCGTCATGGAGGCGATGAAGATGGAGCACACGATCGGCGCGCCGGCTTCGGGCAAAGTGGCCGAGGTGCTCTATGGGGTCGGCGATCAGGTCGCCGACGGGGCGCAGTTGCTCGTCATGGAAGCGCAGTGAGGGCGTAGCCGATCATCGATGCCCGATGGCGTCGATGTCGTATCGGCACGTCGCGGCTAGCCCGGCCGGTTGGCTTCCATGTCTTCCGTAGCCCCTACTGCAACGTCCCCCATCGGTCGACCGCGGGTTCCGCCGACGCCCATTTCCACCGTCCGCCTTGCCGGCACGCGCTTGCGGTAAACCAGTCCACCGGCGCGTTCGGTTTGTCGCCGTCGACGACCGAGAACGCAAATTCCTTGCAGCTCGTCAGCGCCGTGTCGAATACGCGGGTGACGCGCACCTCGCCGTGGCCGTTTTCGATCGGCAGGGTATGCTCGACTCGCCATGGCTGGGACGCACCCAGCGGCATCTCGCCCACCAGCATCGCGATCCTATCCTGCTGGTCGCGGTGCATGCTTCGCATGTAGCGATTCACGGCTTCGTCCGTCGCGGACTGCACAGCGATGCCGACGCCGATTCCCACCGCCGGGTTTGAAGTGACGGCGCCCGTCGCGACGCCCGCCACCGCGCCGCTTGCCGCGCCGATCGACGAACAGCCCGTCATGGCAGCGCTTGCGCCCACGCAGGAAAGCACGAGGGCGATCAGCCTCATGCGCGCGTTCATTGCAGTGCACCCCAGCGTTCGGTTGCCGGCTCCGCCGACGCCCATTTCCATGCGTTGCCGTCGCGGCAGACCGAGGCCACATAGAACGCGCTCGTGGCCGGCTTGTCCTTGGTCGCGTCCGCGTCGACCGAGAAGACGATTTCCTTGCAATCGAGCGCACCGGTGCTGATGGCGCGGCTAACGGTCACGCGGCCATGTTCGTCGGGCTCGATCGCCACGGTGTGCTTGACGCTCCAGGGCGCAACCGCGCCGACGGCCAGCGGCCCGGCGGCGGTCGCGATCATGTTTTGCGTATCCCGGTGCACGACGCGTTCGGTGTATTGCACGCCGGCCTTCGCGGCGGCGACGGCGCCAAGGCCGATACCGGTCGCGACAGCTGCGTTGCGTGTGACCTTCGACGCGAGCGCTGCGCCGGCGATACCTGCGCCGGCCGTGGCGCTTTCGGTATAGACCGACGTGCAACCGTTCAAATTGGCGATGGCCGCCGCCGCGAGCGCGGCGACCGCAAATCGGCGCGTAATGTTTTGCATTGTCTTTGCCCTAATCGCTTGCCTGTCTTTATCGATGGCGAATTGCTGTCCCACCGCATGTAGCACGCCTCGCGCCGCCGGCTGGCTTCAACTCGCGGCACGCGGCGCGACGCCGCCATGCGGCGGCATTTTGCAGCATGGCGTTTGACAAAGGCATTCAAAAAAGTGCAAAAAATTGCAAACGAGCGGTGCAATGCGCCGATTCGATAGAAAACAACGTGAAATCGTGCGGCGACCGGTAGTGCGGCCTCCACGTCTACTTACAACCTGCAAGCATCAGGACGACTGCCCGCATCGATGATCGAGCAGCGTTTCGGCCGAGCCGGTCCCGCCATCGGTATCGAGGCTGCTGTTGACGATGAACCATCCGGCGTCTGTGCCTTGCGCTCCCGCACCGGTGACGAGAATCGTCTGCGACGCCATCCTGTCGGGGCCCGCTCGATCTCGCGCGACGATGTCGAACGGATTGAAATCGAACGCACCGCCCGGTATGCGCATGACGCGGTAGCGTGCGCCGTCGATCGCGGCGTCGGTCCAGACCCGCGGCGGGTCGTTTCGATGCGAGGCCAGCGCGGCCGTGGCGCTCGCACTCATGCAATCGATGTGAATATGAAGCTGCTCTTGCGAGCGACGCATGGCCGAATTGATTTCGAGCCCGATCTCGTCGTCGGGCAGCGGCGCCCGCCGAGCTTTTTGCAGCGCGCGTTCCACATAGCGCCGCGCATTCCAAGCATCGGCCCAATAGTTCGGGGCATCGGGTGCGAGCAGCAGGGGGCTTTCAATGCCGGAGACGCGATCGGTCGGAATCAACAAATGCTGTGCCGCGCCATTGCGATCCCGCAAGATGGCGAAGCGCCCCGGAAGATCGACGCTCGCGCAGATCCCAGGATTGCCTTTCGTGCGCGCAGCCGGCACGCAGTCGAGACTGACGATTTGCCAGAGCGCGTTAGGGTCTGCCGCGGCGAGGATGGAGCACCCGGCGGCGACGAGCGCCGCGCAGGCAGCGAGGACGAGAGAGCGGCGACGCTTGAGGGGAGGATCGACCGAACGGAGTGAGTCTGACATGGCCTTTGGCGTGTTGGCGGTAGCACGACGCGGCCATTCTGTCATGGAAACAAAAACGGACGGCGCGAAGTCCTACCCGCGCCGTCCGTGCTTGGCGGCAAGACTCAAAAGACCTTCGTAATCGTCGCAAAGAACGTCGTTTTCAACGGATTCGATACGGCGATGTTGCCCGATGAATCCGGCGCGCCGGTTGTGTAACGGTCGTAGACGTTGGTGGCGCCCCAAGCCTTCGTGACGGCTCCGGTCAGCGTCCATCCGCCATCGAATGTTTTGGACACCGCAATCTTCCCGTCTTGCCAGTTGTAGGCCGAGAAGTTCTGCACGCGCTCCCAGCCGTAGTGCAGCAGCAGCGAGAAGCCGTGCGTGAGATCGATGTTCGTGTTCAGGTCGAGGTAGCCCGAACCGCGGCTGCCTTTGCCGTTGCCGATGCCGAGCGATTGGCTGTCGTAGCCGAAGTAATTAGGCGTGTAGGTGAGCCAATACTTCGCCGTGAACCACTTGTACGTGAGCCCCGCGACGAATTCGCCGTAGTTGTAGCTCGTATTGGCCGCCGACATGCGCGCGCCCGGATACACGTAGTAGTAGATCGTGCCGGTGTACGACAGATCGCCGAGCGCGCCGCCGTACCCGCCGTAGAGATCCCATTCGACCGTGCCGCCTTCGATGAACTTGCCGCTGACGCTCGACAGCCAAGTGCCCGCGAATAATCCGCTCGGGTGGGTGTAGTCGAAACCGCCTTGGATTGCGGGTTTGCCCCAGGTTTGACGGAAACCGCGCGACACGTACTGCGAGGCAAGCGTAACGTTGGCGGTAAACGGCGAGGCGGGCGGCGCTGCCGCCGGAGCCGCCGGAGCCGCGGCTGTCGCCGGCGGCGTGGCCGAAGCGGGATCGGCGGCCGCCGTGGCGGTGGCCGCGGCCGGAGCGCTCGCGGCGGCGCCGCTCGCATCGGCGGCTTGCGCGAGCGCCGCCGGCGCATGGAGCGATCCGATCAATAGCGCCGCGGCGCCGAGCGCCGTGGACGTTAGGCGTGACTGTATCTTCGGGTGAGTCATCGTGCGCTCCGTCGTCGTTATAGTCGGTACGGCCGGCTGGCTGCCCGGCTCGCCTGGTCGGATTCCATTCGGGTACGGATCCGGTTGGGCTGAGTATTGCCAGCCGATATGCGCACTGCTGACGCGTTTTCGGACGCGAATCTGCCGTTTCGCGACATGCGCTTCGCATGCGGGGATTGCATTCGTCGCGCAGAGCCTTATGCTACGGCCCTCCGCCGGGAAAAATGCTCGGCGAGGCGACATGCTCGTGTCGCTTTTTCGCAAGCGTGCGTCGGAATTCGTCGGCTACTTGGGGATTTTTCTGGCAACCATGTAGGCAGACTGTGCAGGCATTGGCCTGCCGCAAGGAGACGGAAGAGATGAGTTCACCGAAGGTAAGAGTGCAGGGGCTTTGCAAGGTATTCGGCGCAAATCCCAAGCAAGCGCTCGACATGCTGGCCGGCGGCGCGACGAAGGACGAGATCTTCGCCCGCACGGGGCAGGTCGTCGGCGTGCACGACGTGTCGTTCGATGTGCCCGAGGGCGAGATTTTCGTGCTGATGGGGCTGTCCGGCTCCGGTAAATCGACGTTGATTCGTCTGGTGAACCGTCTGGTCGACCCGACCGCCGGCAAGGTGCTGATCGACGGGCGCGATGTCGTCACGGCGCGGCGCGGGGAGCTGACCGCACTGCGCCGAAAAGACATGAGCATGGTGTTCCAATCGTTCGCGCTCATGCCGCAGCGCACCGTGCTGTCGAACGCCTCGTTCGGGCTCGAAGTGGCCGGCGTGGGCCGCAAGGAGCGCGAGGCGCGGGCGATGACCGTGCTCGAGCAAGTGGGCCTTGCGCCGTTCGCGCACAAGCTGCCCGCCGAGCTGTCCGGCGGCATGCAGCAGCGTGTCGGCCTGGCGCGCGCGCTGGCGGTCAACCCTTCGCTCATGATCATGGACGAAGCGTTTTCCGCACTCGATCCGCTCAAGCGCAAGGAAATGCAGAACGTGTTGCTGCAGCTGCAAAAGGAGCAGCGGCGCACGATCATGTTCGTTTCGCACGACTTGGAAGAAGCGCTGCGCATCGGCAACCGGATCGCGATCATGGAAGGCGGCCGCCTCGTGCAGCTCGGCACGCCGCAGGAAATCATCAGCAATCCGTCCAACGAGTATGTGCGCGCGTTCTTCGAGGGCGTGGACACCAGCCGGTATTTGACGGCGGGCGATCTGATGCAGACCGATGCCGTGCCGCTCGTGCGGCAGTTCGATGCGGCAGGTGTAGCGGCGTCGCTGAACGGCAGCGCCGACTATGCGTTCGTGCTCGATGCACAACGCAAGATTCGCGGCTTCGTGACGCGCGAGGCGCTCGGCGACAGTGCGCCTCGTCTCGCGCAGGTCGAGTGCATCGCGCGCTCCGCGACGCTCGAGCAGGTCGTGTCGCGCGTCGTGGCCCACCCGCGCGCGCTGCCGGTGGTCGACGACGACGGCTGCTACTGCGGCTCGGTCGATCGCGCCGTCGTTCTTCAAGCCATCACCCGTACGCGAGGTTCTCATGTCTGAAATGATCCCACTCGGTACTTGGGTCGACCAATCGGTTCACTATCTGCTCGACCATGACAGCCGTGCGTTCGACGCGGTCGGTCGCGCGATCGAAAGCCTTGCCGCGCTCGTCGAGCATGGCTTGCAGGCCATTCCGATGTGGGCGCTCATGGCGTTCTTCATCTGCATCGGGCTTTGGCGGGTAGGCTGGCGCTTCGGATTGTTTACGACGCTTTCGCTGTTGTTGATCTACGCAACGGGCTTCTGGGATCAAACCGTCATCACGCTCGGGCTCACGCTCTCATCCACGTTGATCAGCCTGCTGTTCGGCATTCCGCTCGGCATTTGGACGGCCAAGAACAAGCACGTGGCGCTCGTCGTGCGTCCGATCCTCGATCTGATGCAGACGATGCCGGCCTTCGTCTATCTGATCCCGGCCGCGATGCTGTTCGGGCTCGGCCGTGTCCCGGGTATTTTGTCGACCGTGATTTTCGCCATGCCGCCCGCCGTGCGTTTGACGAGCCTCGGCATCCGCCACGTCAATCGCGAAATCGTCGAAGCGGGGCAGGCGTTCGGCTGCACGCCCTGGCAATTGCTCTATAAGGTGCAATTCCCGAACGCATTGCCGTCGATCATGCAAGGCGTCAACCAGACCATCATGATGGCGTTGTCGATGGTGATCATCGCGTCGATGGTGGGCGCGGGCGGGTTGGGCAACGACGTTCTGGCGAGCATTCAGCGGCTCGACATCGGGCTCGGCTTCGAAAGCGGCTTGTCGGTCGTGTTGCTCGCCATCATTCTCGATCGCATCACGGAAAGCTTCGGCCGCGCGCCGGGTACGGTGAAAGCGCCGCTCTTGAGCGGGTTGCGCAGCGCCATGCGCTCGCGCAGCGGGGCCCAGCAGCCCGCGGCGCAGAGCTGAGCCAGGCGAGGGCAAGCATGACGCCGGCTACCGTGATGCAGCCTGACCTTGCAGAGTCGACGCCCGCTCACTTCGGGTTCTTGACGCTGCCGAACTTCTCGATGATCGCTTTCACGAGCGCCGTCGAGGTGTTGCGAATGACGAACTACGTCAGCCGCGCGACGCACTACCGATGGTCCGTCGTGTCGGCGGACGGCGTCCCGGTGCGGGCGAGCAACGGCGTGACCGTCACGCCTACTCGAACGCTCGAGGAGGTGGGCATGCCGGACGTGCTCATCGTCTGCGGCGGCACGCAGATCCGCAGCGCCGTGGATACGCGCGTGAAGGCGCTCCTGGCCGATCTCGGCGACCGCGGCGTGCGGCTCGGGGCGATTTGCACGGGCGCTTACGCGCTCATGAGCGCCGGGCTGCTCGACGACTACCGGTGCACCGTCCATTGGGAGGACATGTCGTCGCTGCACGCCGAGTTTCCGCGCGTGAAATTCACCGACGAACTGTTCGTCATCGATCGCGACCGATTGACTTGCACGGGCGGCACGGCGCCGCTCGACTTGATGCTGCATCTGGTCGGTCAGCGTTTGGGCACCCATCTGGCCGCGCAGGTGTCGGCACAATTCATCCTCGAGCGCATTCGCAGCGCGTCCGATCATCAGCCGATTCCGGTCGACGCGCGCATCGGCTTCTCGCGCGCCGAACTGATCGAAGTCGTGCGCCTCATGGAAGCCAACATCGAAGAGCCGCTTTCCCTCGAGGAACTCGCGCGGCTCGTCCGGCTGTCGCAACGCCATCTGCAGCGCATGTTCAAGGTGTATCTCGACGTATCGCCCACCCACTACTATCTGTCGCTGCGATTGCGCCGAGCGCGCGACTTGCTGCGCACGACCGACGCATCGGTCGCCCGTGTGACGACCATATGCGGCTTTCAGTCGCCGTGCCATTTCAGCAAGGCCTATCGCGCGCAGTTCGGTTATGCGCCGAGCCGGGAACGCCGGCAAGTGAATTGATTCGAAGGCAACGATTGAGAGTCCTCCGGCTGTGTAGTTAGGACTCCTTCGTATTTGGATGGACGTTTTCCGAAAACGGCGCTAAGCCGATATAACTGTACGAACCGTACGAAATGAGGAGAGTCTGATGAATCGACGCTTGATGAAAGCCGGCTGGGCTTGCGCGGCTGCCGCGCTGGTGACGACGAGCGCCTATGCGGCCGATCCGGCCGTGTGCCGCAATGTGCGGTTCGCCGATGTGGGATGGACCGATATCGCGGCGACGACCGGGCTCGCCTCGGCCGTTTTCCAAGGGCTCGGCTACAACCCGACGAAGACGATCGCCTCGGTGCCGATTACGTTCGCGGGCATCAAGAGCAAGCAGATCGACGTCTTCCTCGGCTACTGGTCGCCCACGATGGATCCGATGATCGAGCCTTTCGTCAAAGCCAAGCAAATCGAAGTGCTCGGCACGCCGAATCTCACGGGCGCGAAATATACGCTGGCCGTACCCGATTACGTTTATAACGGCGGCTTGAAAACGTTCGCCGATATTCAAAAGTACGCCGATAAGCTCGACGGCCGCATCTACGGCATCGAGCCGGGCAACGACGGCAATGCGTTGATCGACAAGATGATCAAGGGCAACCAATTCGGTCTGGGCAAGTTCAAGCTCGTGGAATCGAGCGAAGCCGGGATGCTCGTGCAGGTGCAGAAGGCCATTCGCGAAAAGCAATGGATCGTATTCCTCGGGTGGGAGCCGCATCCGATGAACGTGCAGATGAAGATCGACTACCTGAGCGGCGGCGACGCGGTGTTCGGGCCGAACTATGGGGAGGCGAAGGTCTTCACGGCCACGCCGCCCGATTATGCGGCGCGCTGCCCGAATGCGGCGAAGCTCGTGTCGAATCTGCGGTTTACGACGGATATCGAGAACCACGTGATGATGCCGATCATGGATAAGGAAGATCCGAACAAGGCCGCGGCGCAGTGGCTGAAGAAGAACCCGCAGGTGCTGGACAAGTGGTTGGCAGGCGTGACCACGATCGACGGCAAGGATGGGTTGGCGGCGGTCAAGTCGTATATCGCGGCGCATTGAGGCGTGGGCCGGCCGAGTTCGGCCGGCAGTGGGGCGAGGTCAAGACATCGCCCCCGACGCCGAAAAATACGCTTCGTACTCTTTGTCTTCCGATTCGCTGCCGGTGCGTTGTTCTCGGAACGCCACCGGCGGCATGCCGTATTGCTTGCGGAATTCCCTGCCCAGATGCGACGCATCGGAGAACCCGCAGCTCGATGCGATATCGGCCACGGATCGATCCGAACTCGTCAGCAGCCAGGCAGCCGTCCGCAGGCGCACGTGCTTGGCGAACGTCTGCGGCGTCTTGCCCGTCTGCGCTTTGAACAAGCGCTCCAACTGACGCGGCGAAAGATCGAGCTTGCAAGCGAGTTCCTCCAACGGCAACGCCCGCCCCACATGCTGTTCCATCAACAGAATCGCCCGCTTGATTTTCGGGTGCGTCGCCGGCTCCAACCCCGGCGGATGCGGCTGTGGCGCATTGCCTTTCTGCATCTCGCCGACGAGCAGAATCCGTAGCGCTTTTTGCACCGTCGCGTGATCGAAATGCCGCAACAAAATTGCGGCGGCCACGTCGATCGAAGCGCGTCCGCCGGAGCACGTAATCCGGCGTCGATCGATGACGAAAAGGCGATCCGCCACGAGCATGTCGGCATTCGTCGACGGAAAGCGCTCGATGAAATCCCAGTAGTGAAACCAGCTCACGCACACCCGGTAGCCGTCGAGTACGCCCGCCCGCATGAGCGAGAACACGCCGGTACAGATCCCGACGATCGTCGCCCCCGCGGTTGCCGCGCGGCGAACGAAAGCAAGCGTTTCATCGTCGGCTTGCGGCCCGGAGTGCAGCAAGCCCCCTACGACGACGACGTAATCGAACGGCTCGGCCTCGTCGAAGGTTTCCCATGGAGTGATCTGAATGCCGCAGCTGGCCCGCACGGGCGAGAGGGTCTTGCCTACGACGCTCCACGCGCAGCGAACCGGCTTGCTGAAATCGCTGTCGTCTGCCGAAAGCCGCAGCATGTCGACGAAGCCGGAAAACGCAGTCAGCGTGAAATTCGGCAGCAGCACGATCCCGAAGCGAATGCGTTCGCGCGAAGCGGGGGCGGGGGAAACCAGCGGTGAGGGATCGACGGCGTTCATGCGAAAGAAGAATAGGGGTGCAACCGGTGATGCATACGTCCAGCGTCGCCGATAGCGACCGCGCTCGTTTGTGTTTTTCCGCCGCGAATCATAGTGGAAACGCACGTGGCCGCCCAGCGGCCGGACGTTTGGCGACGGCATCCCACGGCGATGCCGTTTTTGTTCTATCGGTGGATTTTACGCTTTGGTGTACTGGCGTCCATGGGTGGCGGTGCGTGCGCCGCCCCAGGATGTCCCCCACGAACACTTACTTGCGAGGCAGACACATGAACGTGAGCGTCTTCGATCTGTTCAAGATCGGCGTCGGCCCCTCCAGCTCGCATACCGTCGGGCCGATGATTGCCGCGTGCCGCTTCGTGCAGCATGTCGAGGATGCCAACCTGCTCGCTTATGTGCGTCGCATCAAAGCCGAGCTCTATGGCTCGCTCGGCGCGACCGGCAAGGGCCACGGCACCGACAAGGCCGTGTTGCTGGGCCTCGAAGGCAACCTTCCCGATACGATCGATCCCGACTTGATCGAGCCGCGGCTGGCCGCGATTCGATCGGGGAAATCCCTGAAGCTGATGGGCAGCACCGAGATCCGCTTCGAGGAAAAGGAGGATATCTCCTTCTTCCGCAAGATGATGAGCGGCACGACGATCGTCCATCCGAACGGCATGCGCTTTCAAGCCTTCGACGAACACGGGCAATTGCTCGTCGAAAAAGAGTATTACTCCGTGGGCGGCGGTTTCGTCGTCAACCGGGAGGGCGACCGCGTCAACGGCGTGCGTGCGGGCGCCGAGGTACCGCATCCGTTCCGCACGGGTGCGGATCTGATGCGTGCGTGCAACGACAGCGGTTTGTCGATCGCGCAAGTGGCGTTCGAAAACGAATGCGCTTCGCGTTCCCCGGCCGAGGTGAGAGAAGGTTTGCTGGCCATTTGGCGCACGATGGCCGCCTGCGTCGAGCGCGGCTGCCGCACCGAGGGCGAGCTTCCGGGGCCCATGCGCGTCAAGCGCCGCGCGGCGGAACTTGCAAAGAACCTGCGCGCACGTTCCGAGGAATCGCTGCGCGATCCGCTGTCCATGCTCGACTGGGTCAACCTCTACGCCATGGCGGTGAACGAGGAGAACGCGGCGGGCGGGCGCATCGTCACGGCGCCGACGAACGGCGCGGCGGGCGTCATTCCGGCCGTGCTGCATTACTACGTCAAGTTCGTGCCGGGAGCGAACGAGAACGGCATCGTCGACTTTCTGCTGACGGCCGCGGCGATCGGCATCATCTACAAGGAAACGGCTTCGATCTCGGGCGCCGAAGTGGGTTGCCAAGGCGAAGTGGGCGTGGCCTGCTCGATGGCCGCGGCGGCGCTCGCGGCCGTCATGGGCGGCACGCCGCGTCAGGTCGAAAACGCCGCCGAGATCGGGATGGAGCACAACCTCGGCATGACGTGCGACCCCGTGGGCGGCCTCGTGCAGATTCCCTGCATCGAGCGCAACGCGATGGGCGCAATCAAGGCGCTGAACGCATCGCGCATGGCGCTCAAGGGCGACGGGCAGCACTACGTGTCGCTCGACTCGGTCATCAAGACGATGCGCGAAACCGGCGCCGACATGAAGACCAAATACAAGGAGACGTCTCGCGGCGGGTTGGCCGTGAACGTCATCGAATGCTAACCGACCCTTCGGGACACCCACCGCTATGAGCCGCTTTTCAATATTCAGTCTGGTACGCAACGGTTTGTCGTACCACGAGAACTGGGAACGCCAATGGCGCAGCCCGGAACCGAAGCGCGAGTACGACGTCGTGATCGTCGGCGGAGGCGGCCACGGGCTCGCCACGGCCTATTACCTCGCCAAGGAACACGGCGTGCGCAACATCGCCGTGCTCGAAAAAGGGTGGATCGGCGGCGGCAACACGGCGCGCAACACGACCATCATTCGCTCGAACTATCTGTGGGACGAATCGGCCGCGCTGTACGAAAAAGCGATGAAGCTTTGGGAAGGGCTGTCGCAGGACGTCAACTACAACGTGATGTTCAGCCAGCGCGGCGTGATGAACCTCGCGCACACGCTGCAGGACGTGCGCGACACGCAGCGGCGCGTGAATGCGAACCGGCTCAACGGCGTCGACGCCGAGTTCCTGACGCCCGAGCAAATCAAGGAAATCGAGCCGACGATCAACTTGAACGCACGCTACCCGGTACTCGGCGCATCGTTCCAGCGACGCGGCGGTGTGGCGCGGCACGATGCGGTGGCCTGGGGCTTCGCGCGCGGCGCCGATGCGCACGGCGTCGACATCATCCAGAACTGCCAAGTGACGGGCATTCGCCGCAATGGCGACACGGTGGTCGGCGTGGATACGACGAAGGGCTTCATCAAGGCCAAGAAGGTCGCCGTGGTCGCGGCCGGCAATACGACGACGCTGGCCGATATGGCCGGCGTGCGCTTGCCGCTCGAAAGCCACCCGCTCCAAGCGCTCGTCTCGGAGCCCATCAAGCCTGTCGTCAATACCGTGGTGATGTCGAACGCGGTGCATGCGTACATCAGCCAATCCGACAAGGGCGACCTCGTCATCGGCGCCGGCATCGATCAATACACGGGCTTCGGCCAGCGCGGCAGCTTCCACGTGATCGAAGGCACGCTCGAGGCCATCGTGGAAATGTTCCCCGTGTTCTCGCGAGTGCGCATGAACCGGCAGTGGGGCGGCATCGTCGACGTTTCGCCCGACGCCTGCCCGATCATCAGCAAGACCGACGTGAAGGGCCTTTACTTCAACTGCGGATGGGGTACGGGGGGCTTCAAGGCCACGCCCGGTTCCGGCTGGGTGTTCGCGCACACGATCGCGAACGACGCGCCGCACCCGCTCAATGCGCCGTTCTCGCTGGACCGATTCTATACGGGCCATCTCATCGACGAGCACGGCGCCGCCGCCGTCGCGCACTAAACAACCATTCAAGCACACACGCTGTGTGGAGAACGACATGCTGCTGATCGAATGCCCTTGGTGCGGGCCGCGCGCCGAAAGCGAATTCTCCTGCGGGGGCGAAGCCGACATCGCCCGTCCGCTCGAGCCCGAGAAACTGACCGACCGCGAGTGGGGCGATTACCTCTTCATGCGTAAGAATCCGCGTGGCGTGCATCGCGAACAGTGGCTGCACACGCAAGGCTGCCGGCGCTGGTTCATCGCCACGCGCGATACGGTTTCGTACGCGATCCAAGGCTACGACACGTTCGGGGACAAATAATCATGAGCAATCAATCGAACCGCCTGGGCGCGGGCGGCCGCGTCAATCGCGCGATTCCGCTCACGTTCTCGTTCAACGGGAAAACCTATCAGGGCTATCAGGGCGACACGCTCGCCTCGGCGCTGCTTGCCAACGGCGTGTATTTCGTTGCCCGAAGCTGGAAGTACCACCGGCCGCGCGGCATCGTGGCCGCGGGCGTCGAAGAGCCCAATGCGGTCGTTCAGCTCGAAAGCGGCGCCTATACGGTGCCGAACGCGCGAGCGACCGAAATCGAGCTGTATCAAGGCTTGGTCGCGACGAGCGTCAACGCCGAGCCGTCGCTCGAGAACGACCGTCTGGCCGTCAACCAAAAGATCGCCCGCTTCATTCCGGCCGGCTTTTACTACAAAACGTTCATGTGGCCGCGCAAGTGGTGGCCGAAGTACGAAGAGAAGATTCGCGAGGCGGCCGGTCTGGGCAAAGCGCCCGATACGCGCGACGCCGACCGTTATGACAAGTGCTTCGCGCACTGCGACGTGCTCGTCATCGGCGGCGGGCCGGCGGGACTCGCCGCCGCGCACGCGGCAGGCAGCGCGGGCGCGCGTGTCGTGCTCGTCGACGATCAGCGCGAACTGGGCGGCTCGCTGCTTTCGTGCCGCGCTCAGATCGACGGCAAGAGCGCCCTCCAGTGGGTCGAGAAGACGGAGCAGGCGCTGGCGAGCATGCCCGACGTCAAGATTCTGTCGCGCGCCACGGCGTTCGGCTACCAGGACCATAACCTCGTGACGGTCGTGCAGCGTTTGACCGATCATCTACCGGTTTCGATGCGCAAGGGCACGCGCGAGCTCATCTGGAAGATCCGCGCCAAGCGCGTGATTCTCGCCACCGGCGCGCACGAGCGGCCGCTCGTGTTCGGCAACAACGATCTGCCCGGGATCATGCTCGCATCGGCCGTGTCAACGTATATCCAACGCTACGGCGTGCTGCCGGGCAGGGAGGCGGTGGTTTTCACGAACAACGACGACGGCTATCAATCCGCGCTGGACTTGAAGGCCGCCGGCGCGAAGGTCACCGTGGTCGATCCGCGTGCGCAGAGCGACGGTTCGCTGCCCGCCGCCGCGCGTCGCCATGGCGTCGTCGTGATGAACGGCGCCGTCGTGACGCAGGCAAACGGCAAACGTCGCGTGGCCTCGGTCGAGGTGTGCGCGTACGCCAAGGGTGCGGTCGGCGCTAAAACCGCCACCTTGTCCTGCGATCTCGTGGCGATGTCGGGCGGATGGAGCCCCGTGCTGCACTTGTTCGCGCAATCGGGCGGCAAGGCGCATTGGCACGACGAGAAGGCTTGCTTCGTGCCCGGCAAGGGCATGCAGGCAGAAGTAAGCGTCGGCGCGGCGGCGGGAGAATTCAGCCTGGCCCGCGGCTTGCGTTTGGCGATCGATGCGGGTGTCGAAGCCGCGCATTCGATCGGCTTGAAGGGCGCGACGCGGCCGGCGTCGCCGCAAGTGGCCGACATCAAGGAAGCCCCGATCCTGCCGCTCTGGCTCGTGGGCAGCCATGCCGCGGCGTCGCGTGGGCCGAAGCAATTCGTCGATTTCCAAAACGACGTGTCGGCCGCCGACATTCTGTTGGCCGCGCGAGAAGGCTTCGAATCGGTCGAGCACGTCAAGCGCTACACGGCGATGGGCTTCGGCACGGATCAAGGCAAGCTCGGCAACATCAACGGCATGGGCATTCTTGCCCAAGCGCTCGGCAAGTCGATTCCCGAGACGGGCACGACGACCTTCCGGCCGAACTACACGCCGGTGACGTTCGGCGCGATCGCGGGGCGCGAGATCGGCGATTTCATCGATCCGATCCGTAAAACCTGCATTCACGAATGGCACGTCGAGAACGGCGCGTTGTTCGAAGACGTGGGCAACTGGAAGCGCCCCTGGTACTTCCCCAAAGGCAACGAAGATTTGCACGCCGCCGTCGCGCGCGAATGTCTGGCGGTGCGGACGAGCGTGGGCATCATGGACGCGTCGACGCTCGGCAAGATCGACGTGCAAGGCCCGGACGCGGCGAAGCTGCTGAACTGGGTCTATACGAACCCGTGGTCGAAACTCGAAGTGGGCAAGTGCCGCTATGGACTCATGCTCGACGAGAACGGCATGGTGTTCGACGATGGCGTCACGGTGCGCCTGGGCGAGCAGCACTACCTGATGTCGACGACGACGGGCGGTGCAGCGCGCGTGTTGACCTGGCTCGAGCGCTGGCTGCAGACGGAGTGGCCCGACATGAAGGTGCGGATGACCTCCGTAACCGACCATTTCGCGACGTTCGCGGTTGTGGGCCCCAATAGCCGCAAGGTGCTGCGCAAGGTCTGCCGCGACATCGACTTTTCGAACGAAGCGTTCCCGTTCATGACGTTCCGCGAAGGGACGGTGGCCGATGTGCCCGCGCGCGTGATGCGGATCAGCTTCTCGGGCGAGCTCGCCTATGAAGTGAACGTGCCGGCCAACGCGGGCCGCGCCGTATGGGAAGCGTTGATGGCCGCGGGCGCCGAATTCGACATCACGCCTTACGGCACGGAAACCATGCACGTACTGCGTGCGGAGAAGGGGTACATCATCGTCGGCCAGGACACCGACGGCTCGATGACGCCGTTCGACCTCGGCATGGGCGGGCTTGTCGCGAAGACGAAGGATTGCCTCGGCAAGCGGTCGCTGACGCGCTCGGACACGGCGAAGGAAGGACGCAAGCAATTGGTGGGACTCTTGACCGACGATCCTTCGTTCGTCTTGCCCGAGGGCAGCCAGATCACCGCACTCGGCGTCAAGGGGCCTGCGGCGAACCAGGTGGCTGACCAGCCGGTGCCGATGCTCGGCCATGTGACCTCCAGCTACTACAGCCCGATCTTGAAGCGTTCGATCGCAATGGCCGTCGTCAAGGGCGGCCTAGGCAAGATGGGCGAAAAAGTGTCGATCGATCTGAACGGCAAATCGATGGCGGCGACGATTGCCAGCCCCGTCTTCTACGACGTCGAAGGAGTGCGTCAGCATGTGGAATGAAAATAGGAAGAATGCGGCCGCAGCCGGCGTTCGTACGCGCGTCGAGTCTCCGCTCGTCGGCGCCCAAGGGTTGCTCGACGCGAATCAGGCATTGCAGTCGAAGCTGTTCCGCCTGCGCGAGCGCCCTTTTCTCGAACTCGTGAACGTGCGTGGCGACGCCGGCGACCCCGCGTTCGTCGCGGCCGTGCAGGATGTCGTCGGCGCCCGATTGCCCACCAAGCCGAACACGATCGCTCAGGGTCCGGCGTACGACGTGCTGTGGCTCGGCCCGGATGAATGGCTCGTGCGCTCGAACGAAGCACGCACACCGGAACTCGAAGGGAAGCTGCGCACGGCGTTCGGCACGTTGTTCGCATCGGCGGTCGACGTCGGCAGCGGCTATACGGTGCTCGAGGCCAGCGGCGAACGCGTGCGCGACGTCATCTCGCGAGGGTGTCCGCTCGATCTGCATCCGAAAGTGCTGCAGCCCGGGCAGTGCGCGCAGAGCCATTTTTTCAAGGCGTCGATCGTGTTGATCCCCACGGCTTACGATGCGTTCGATCTCGTGGTGCGACGCAGCTTCGCCGATTACTTCTGCCGCATCATGCTCGACGCGGCCGCGCCGATCGTATCGTGAAGCCGGCCGAGCCGTTCACCGTTCGCGATGCGCTGCTGCACGAAGCGGCCGCCGCGCGTCGCGGCCGTGGCTGGCATGTGTTCGTCGACGGATTGATCGCCCACACGCGTGTGGGCATCCACGCGCACGAATATGTCGCGCCGCAGCGCGTAATCGTCGATGCACGTCTCGGCTATCGGTGCATGCCCGCGGAAGCGGTCGACGGATGGATCGACTACGAACGCTACTGTCAGCAGGTCACGACGTTCCTCGCCGACAAGCCGCATACGCGTCTGCTTGAAACGTTGGCCGTCGAGATTGCCGCGCTGTCCTTTTCGGAATGGGCGGCGCTCGATACGCTCACGCTTGCGTTGCACAAGCCGAAGATTCGAGAGGGAACCCGACGAATCGGGTTGGAACTCGATTGGACTCGCGCCGATTACGAGGCATGGCGCGCCGCGCAGGAAACGATGGCGGCGCGCGCCACGTGCTGAGCGCTTCGCTCGGGCACGCGGCGAGCGCCGCTTCACCGATTACTTGGCGCTGGAGTCAGCCTTCGGCTGCGGCCGAGCCTTGAGTTGCCCTTGATAGAACGGCAAGCGACGCACGATCGATTGCTGCGGCGTCATATCGAGGCGCTGCATGCGGGCCGCCACCGTCGGTGCGAGCGAGAGCGAGCCGATGCTCGTTTCGCGCGACGGATCGGCCAACCCCGCGCTCACGAGCAGATGCGCCTCGAGCTTCAGGTTCGTCAGCCGCGGCGGATCTTGCAGCGCATTGCTTTGACCGAGCAATTGCCCCCAGGCGTTGTCGCCGTAATTCACGACGTAATAGTCCTGCCCGCTCGGATCCGCCAGCACCGCGCCGCAGCCCGGCAACCGCACCTGCATGCTCGTATCCTTCATCGCGATCATCTTGCGGTTGGCCAGCTCGTTGCCGTAAGCGAGCGTGAGCGGAATCGTCCACTGCGTGCCCGGATATGCGTTTTTGTTCGGGAACGCTTGCTGTTTCAACGAGACCACCGTTTCGTCGCTCGTCAAATCGCACTGCGTTTCGAGGGAGACGAGCGGCACGCCCGTTTGCCGCACGAAGCTGTCGCCGATCGCGTTCATCGGCTGGCCGCTGGCTTTCGCCAGTTCGTCCCATAGCCGCTTCGGCGTGGCGTTGCCGAGCGCATAGTCGGCCAAGTATTGCTGCAGGCCTTTGCGCATCACGTCGTCGCCCATATAGCCTTCCATCATTTTCAGCACTTGACCGCCCTTGTCGTAGACGAAGTTCGCCGCGTTGATGACGAAATCGTTCGACGCCCAGGCGTTGAAGTTCGGCTGAACGGGGTACGAGGTTGAAGCCAGATCCGCGTTGATGATCCGATACTTGTTCTTGACTTCGCCTTCCCAACTGAACCGATCGGGGAAGAAGGCGATCTTCGTCTTGTTCTCGAAGAACGTCGCGAACGATTCGTTGAGCCACACGTCGTCCCACCAATCGAGCGTGACGAGATCGCCGAACCATTGGTGCGCGGCTTCGTGCGTCAGCACCGTGACACCGTAGTTCGACAGCGGGGTGCCGGGCGGCGGCACGATGTCGTCGGCAAACTCGAGAATGGCGCCCCAGTTCTCCATGCCGCCGAAGTTCAAGTCCTTCTCGGCCTTGAACGCGTCGTTCGCCGCGATCGTGTCGAATTTTTTGAGCGGCAGCGGGATGCCGGTGTAGCGGTAGTAGAAGTCGAGCGCTTGCTTCGTCTCCTGCATCGCGGGCTTGGCCCAGTCCTTCATGCCCGGCGGCGTGAAGATGCGCAGATGCAGGCCTTTGCCGTCAGGCAGGGGGCTCGAGAAGTCGTCTTCGAGCACGTCGAATTGACCGCCGCCAAAAAACAGCAGATATGAGGGCATCGGCGGCGTCTTCTCGAAGCTCACGCGCTTGTAGCCCTGATCGACGTTGACCTCGTCCGTCTCGGCGGCGTTGGAGACGACGCGCCAGTTTTGCGGCACGTCGGCGCTCACTTCATAGGTGGGACGGAACGCGGGCTCGTCCCAACCAGGGAACCATTGCCGCGCGAGATCCGACTCGCCCTGCGTGAGGATGGCGCCGCTCGTCTTGCCTTCCGGCGATTTCAAGTCCACGCGGAACACGCCTTCGGCGGCCGAGCAGCCCGGATAGTTATCGTTGCCGCAACTGCCGCCGGTTTTCGTCGCCGGATCGTCGTACGTCTTGAAGTTGATGATGCCTTTCCACTCCATGTGCAGCGAATAGGTGCCCGCGGCGATCTGGCCGCTCGCGGGACGCAGCTGATAGTAATCGCCGTCGTCTTGCGGCGTGGCGATCAGGGGAATATTGCCCGGCTGCAAGGTCAGCGCGCCGTTCGTGAACGACAGCCGATGCGCGGCCACCACGATCGCGTTGACGGGCTTGCGCACTTTGATTTGAACGTCGGCGCGGCCGTCGAATGCATTCAAAGCCGTATTCGGCCGGAACCAGAGCTTGTAGTTGATCGGCACGACCGTGTCCGGCATCTCGACGGGCGGCACCGTCTTGTCGATGCCGGGCGCCGCCGCGACGGGGCCCGAGGGCGCCGTCACCATCGGCGTGGCCGACGTGCCGCCGCCTGGCGTGGCCGCGCCCGCTCGGGCGCTCGATCCGGATGTGCCGTCGCCACCCCCGCATCCGGCCAAGGCCAATGCGGCGGCAAGTGAAATGCAGTGCAATTTTGCATTCAATGGGATACGCATTTTCAACCCTCTGATGGAAATTGTTTAGTTCATTTTCGGTATGAACTTCTTTTCCCTGCTATCTCGAAGAAAGGCATAGCGATACCATGCGAGCATTTGAATACTCGCTGACGACGGGCGTGCGTCACCCGCGGCTCAGTTCTCACTGAAACCTATCGGTTCATAGCTATTTAGGACTGCTAATAAAATGCGTTAAACCGAAACGACAGGATAGGACAGGCCTGTCTTTCGAGAGGATCGCCGGTGCGCCGCTTTGGCGAAACAGTCGCGCTCGCGGCGGTTTGCCTGCGCGGAGGTTCGACGATGCAAGAGAGATTAGGGGTGTACGCCGCGACGTGTCAACTTCCTTTCACCATTTTTATTTTCGATTAGAGGTGATCGGTGGTTTCCTACGTTAATTTGTAGGGCGTGAAGATGGGTATGTCGATTTTTTTAGGTAATTGATTCCCGTCGAAAATAAATATTGGAAAGATTGACTGGGTCAGCCAAGTTCCGTGAATGGGCATTCGATAATAAAAAATAAATCAGGCGCGCTCACGGAGTTCGCCGTCCGGCATGGCGGGCGACCGGACTAGACGTTTGCTTCCGCGATCTCGCGGGCGAGCTGCTGCCGTTCGAGGGCGCGCGCCGCCTTGCCGGCGCGCTTGTTGATGTACATGGCGTGATCGGCTACGTCGATCAGATCGGCCACCGACGATTGGGCCGACAGGTCGTACGGCGCCAGTCCCACGCTGAAGCGCAAGTCATAGCCGCGCTTGTGCAACTGGTTGTAGCGTTCGACGCCTAAGCGAACGCGCTCGATCACGCGTGCTTCGGAACCGGCGTCGGCCCCCACGACGAGTGCGACGAATTCGTCGCCGCCGAGCCGCGCGAGCAAGTCGGTTTCGCGCAGGGACGCGCGTAACACGTCGGCGAACCCGGTGATGGCGCGATCGCCTTCCGCATGGCCGAACACATCGTTGATGCGTTTGAATCCGTCCAGATCGAAGAATAGCAATGACGCGCTCGATTGGGCGCGTTTGCATAGCTTGAGAGAATGCAGCGCAAGCGCTTCGAAGCCGCGCCGATTCGACAGACCGGTCAGATCGTCGGTCGCCGCCAGTTCGAGCATTTCGAGTTCGCGCTCGGCAATGCGCCCCAGATCGCGCAGCATGCCGCGCTCGACCTCGTTCAAGGCGCGCGGTTTCGTGTCGACGAGGCAGAACGCGCCGATGCGGATATCGCCGTGCAGCGTCAGCGGGTAGCCAGCGTAAAAGCGAACGTGCGGATCGCCGGTGACGAGCGGGTTGTCGGCGAACCGCGAATCGGCACTGGCGTCTTCGATGACGAACAGCTCGCCGTCGAGAATCGTATGGCCGCAGAACGACACGTCGCGCGGCGTTTGGTTCGTGCGCACCCCGTCGCAGGACTTGAACCATTGGCGGTCGCTGTCGACGAGCGACACCACCGAAATGGGCACGCGGAACATGTGCTTGGCCAGCCGAGTCAGCCGATCGAAGCGCTCTTCCGGGGCGGTGTCGAGAACGTTGAGCGAGTGCAGTAGCGCGATGCGAGCAGCTTCGTTCGTCGGAAAAGCGGGTTTCTGCATGATCGATCCAGGTAAGACGGCGGTGCTGACCGTGCGCAGCACCCTCTGCGACCCGTTCAGAATACGGCGTCGCAGTCATGGGCGATCGGCCGAATAAGGCTGCGATTACCGGCTGATTCACGCCATTGGACCGACCCTGAATTGATCCGATGATATGAAGGCTCTGACGAAAGGCCAGTCTGGCTTGCGGGCCCGAGCGCCGATTTTCGAAAGAGGGTTTATCCTGATGCCTTTGCCGCGCAATGCGGCACGCATCGGGGGAATGGATGGAATATCGCAAGTTCGGCGCGACGGGGCTCAGCGTTTCGCGCGTGTGCCTGGGGACGATGACGTTCGGCTTTCAGATCGAAGAGGCCACGTCGGTCCGAATCATGGACAGGGCGGCCGATGCCGGGGTCACGTTCTTCGATACGGCGAACGTCTATCCGCTCGGCGGCGGCGAGGCGCGCGTCGGCCGCACCGAGGAGATCGTCGGCCGCTGGCTCAAGGGAAAGCGAGAGCGTTTCGTTCTCGCGACGAAGGCCGTCGGAAAAATGGGGCCGTCGCCCTGGGACCAAGGCGCCTCGCGCAAGCATTTGCTCGATGCGATCGACGCTTCGTTGCGGCGCCTCGGCACCGATTACGTCGACCTTTACCAATTGCACTCCGACGACCGAGAGACGCCGCTCGACGAAACGCTGGAAGCGCTCGATGTCATTGTCCGTTCGGGACGTGCCCGCTATATCGGCGTGTCGAACTTTTTGGCCTACCGCCTTGCCCGAGCGCTCGGCCGCGCCGATGCGCTGCGCACGACGCGCTTCGTCTCCGTTCAGCCCCGGTACAACCTCCTATTTCGCCAGATCGAGCGCGAGCTGCTGCCGCTCGCGAAAGAGGAGGGTCTTGCCGTGCTGCCCTACAATCCGCTCGCGGGCGGGTTGCTGACCGGCAAACATCGGGCCGATGCGCCGCCCCCCGAAGGCCGCTTCACAGTCGGCACGGCCGGCGAACTGTATCAGGCGCGCTATTGGCACGAGCGCGAATTCGCGACCATCGAAGCGCTCAAGAAGCTGACGGCCGACGCCGGAATGTCGCTTCCCACGGCCGCGGTCGCCTGGGTGCTCGCCAACGATACGGTCACATCGGCCATCCTCGGTGCGAGCCGGCCCGAGCAGTTGACCGATACGCTGGCGGCCGTGGAACTGAAGTTCGATCGGCAATTGAAAGCTAAGCTGGACGAACTCACGCACGAGTATCGATTCGGAGACGCAACGCGGTAACTGAACGGAGCAGGGCGCGGCGCTTTGGCGGCGCGCGCCTCGTCAATCGGATATGACGCAGCCTGAAGGGGCTAGGCGTGCGCGCGGCGGCGGGGCTTCGTCGCCACGCATGCGCTTGACGTCGTCCACCGGGCTCACGCCGAAGAGCCGCTTGAATTCCCGGCTGAACTGCGAGGCGCTTTCATAGCCCACGCGCGTTGCGGCCGCGCTGACGTTCAGCCCGTTCTGCACCATCAGCAGCCGCGCGTGATGCAGGCGTGTCGTCTTCACGTACTGCATGGGCGAAGTTTCGGTTACCGCTTTGAACTGCGCATGGAAAACGGCCAAGCTCATGCCGGCTTCGCGCGCGAGCGTCGGCACGTCTAGCTCATGGGCAAAATCCGTGTGAATGCGACGTAAGGCCTTTGAAATTCTGCCGAAATGATCCTGATGGGTCAGCGCCGCGCGAATCATGTCGCCTTGCGAGCCCGTCAACACGCGATAGCAGATCTCGCGCACGATAGCGGGGCCGAGAATGCTGGCATCGTGCGGCGAAGCCAACGATTCGAGCAGCCGCAGCACCGCGTCGCTCAGCGTGCGGTCGAGCGGCGTTGCGTAGACGGCGCGCGGCTCGCTGTCGATCGGTCCGCGCGTATCGTTGAGCGTCATGAGAATCTCGGCGATGACGCCCAGATCGATCCGGATCGAAATAGCCAGCATGGGCTCGTCGAATGTCGCTTCGGTTTCGCATTCGAACGGCAGCGGCACGGACAGCACGAGATAGTGCTGCGCATCGTAGATAAAAGCCTGGCTGCCGAGAAAGCCGCGTTTGCGCCCTTGCGCGACGATGACGATGCACGGCTCGTACATGACCGGCACGCGAGGTATCGACACGTTCGTCCGCATGAACTTCACGCCGTCAAGCGCCGACTGGGTGAAGCCCTCGGCGGGCGCGAGCGTCGCCAGGAGTTCTACCATGCGCGCTTGCGCGGGGCTGACGAAAGAGGAGGTCGAGGCAAGAGTGGACATGGCCGTCGAGCACGCAATCAGGAGAATCGGGCTCGAAATATAGCGCCGATTCGACTTTCTCGCTGGCGGCCGAGAGAAAAAGGCAAACGTTCGATAGATTCAGGCATTCCTTAGGGCCGCCTCGATTCCTACCATGTGCTCCTACGCAGCTCCACGCCGGAGAGCCGCGTTTTGCAGGAGCCATACCTCATGTACACGACCCACGGATACGCAGCGAAGGACGCCGATTCTCCTCTTGTTCCGTTCGATATTCAACGCCGCGACCTGCGCGAGCACGATGTGCAGATCGATGTGCAATTTTGCGGCGTCTGCCACTCCGACTTGCATCAAGCGCGCAACGAATGGCGCAACACGATGTACCCCGTGGTCCCCGGCCACGAGATCGTCGGCCGGGTGACGAAGGTGGGCCCCGCCGTGACGCGCTACAAAGCGGGCGACCTGGTGGGCGTGGGCTGCCTCGTCGACTCGTGCCGCACCTGCGCGAGCTGCGCGGAAGGCCTCGAGCAGTATTGCGAAAACGGTTTTGTCGGCACCTACAACGGCGTCGACCGCCAAACGGGCGAAACGACGTACGGCGGCTACTCGACGAGCGTCGTCGTAGACGAAGCGTTCGTCCTGCGCGTGCCGGCGAACCTCGATCCGGCCGGTACGGCACCGCTTCTGTGCGCGGGCATCACGACCTATTCGCCGCTGCGCCAATGGGGCGCGGGACCGGGCAAGAAGGTGGGAATCGTCGGCTTGGGCGGCCTTGGGCACATGGGCGTGAAGCTCGCCCGCGCGATGGGCGCGCACGTCGTGTTGTTCACGACGTCGCAATCGAAGGTCGAAGATGCGAAACGCCTCGGTGCGCATGAAGTCGTGATTTCGAAAGACGAGTCGCAAATGCAGGCGCATGCGAATACGTTCGACTTGATCATCAATACGGTGGCGGCGCAACACGACCTCAATCCGTTCATTCAATTGCTCAAGCGCGACGGCACGATGACGCTCGTGGGCGTACCGGAATTCGATCACCCGTCGCCGCAAGTGGGCAACTTGATTTTCAAGCGCCGCCGGCTTGCCGGATCGCTCATCGGCGGCATTGCCGAAACGCAGGAAATGCTCGATTTCTGCGGCGAGCATGGGATTACGTCGGAGATTGAAATCATTCCCATGCAGAGCATCAACCAGGCTTATGAAAGGATGTTGAAGAGTGACGTAAAGTACCGCTTCGTAATTGATCTCAATTCACTTCGACAATAAATAGGCGGATCATAGATGACGACGCTGACGATCAATGGCAAGACCCACACCGTGGACGCGCCCGATGACATGCCGTTGCTGTGGGTGCTTCGCGATCTCGTTGGATTGACGGGCACCAAATTCGGCTGCGGCATCGCGCAATGCGGGGCATGCACGGTGCATTTGGACGGCGCGGCCGTTCGTTCTTGTGTCTTGCCGGTCGCGGCCGTCGTCGGCAAAAAGATCACGACGATCGAGGCGGTCGGCGAAACGCCCACTGGCCGCAAGGTTCAGGAAGCGTGGCGCGCGCTCGACGTCGTGCAGTGCGGCTATTGCCAATCGGGGCAGGTGATGTCGGCCGCTTCGTTGCTCGCGACGAATCCTCACCCGAGCGATGCCGACATCGACGCCGCGATGTCGGGCAACATCTGCCGGTGCGGGACGTACAACCGCATTCATGCGGCCATCAAACACGCAGCGGAGGCCTGACATGTCACAAGGTCTTCTCGAGGCGGGACGTGCAAGCCGCGCGGTCGTTCAAGAAACGGAGCGCGCCGGCCTAGCGGATTCATCGCGACGCACATTCCTTAAGTACGGCATGACGCTGGGCGCCGCGGCGGGCGGCGGCTTGCTGCTCGGCTTCAGTGTGCCTGCCGCCGCGCAGCAGAAAGGCCGCAACGCCGCGCGCGGCGTGAAAATCGGCGACACCGAACCCATGCCGCGGGCAGGCGTGTTGGCGCCGAACGCGTTCATCCGGATCGATCGTCACGGCGGCGTGACATTGATCATGCCGAAGGTCGAGATGGGGCAGGGCGTGTATACGTCGATCCCGATGCTCATCGCCGAAGAGCTGGAGGTGCCGCTCGAGCGTGTCGCGCTCGATCATGCTCCACCCAATGCGAAGCTATACGGCGATCCCTTGCTGGGCGGTGGACAACTCACGGGCGGTTCGACCTCGATCCGCTACGCCTGGCAGCCGATGCGGCAGGCTGGGGCCACGGCGCGCGTGCTGCTCGTCACTGCCGCCGCGCAACAGTGGAAGGTCGATCCCTCGACGTGCCGGGCGCAGGCGGGCGCCGTGATTCATACGCCGACGGGGCGCCGCATCGGATATGGCGAGCTCGTCGATTCGGCCGCGAAGCTGCCCGCGCCAACCGAGGTCAAGCTCAAAAGCCCGGCGCAATTCACACTTGTCGGAAAGCCGACGAACCGGCTCGATTCGCCGCAAAAGGTGGATGGGTCCGCGAGATTCGGCTTCGACACGCATTTGCCCGGCATGCGCTATGCCGCCATCGTCCATTGCCCGGTGCTCGGCGGCACATTGGCTAGCGTCGACGACACGAATGCAAGGAAGATTCCGGGCGTGAGGCAGATCGTCAAGCTGAGCCATGCCGTCGCCGTAGTGGGCGACCATACGTGGGCGGCGAAAAGCGGCGCTTCGGCACTCGATATCAAGTGGAACGAAGGTGAGGGCGCGACGCTATCGACGAAAGACATCGTCGACGACTTGGCCGCGGCAGCGAATAAGGACGGCGCGGTTGCGCATCGGGAAGGGGATATCGGGAAAGCGTTCGGCAGCGCGAAACAACGCGTCGATGCGGTGTACGAGCAGCCGTTTCTTGCCCATGCGACGATGGAGCCGATGAACTGCACGGTGCACGTGCGGCGTGACGCTTGCGACATTTGGGTGGGCACCCAAGTACCCGGTTTCGCCGCGCAGGCCGGACAAAAAGTCACGGGCTTGCCGGCGGACAAGATCACGTTGCATAACCATTTGATCGGTGGAGGCTTTGGGCGGCGGCTCGAAGTGGACATGATCGAGCAGGCGCTCGAAATCGGCAAACAGGTCGATGCGCCCGTCAAAGTATTTTGGACCCGCGAGGAAGACATCCAGCACGACATGTATCGGCCGTATTACTACGACCGCATCTCGGCCGGACTCGACGAACACGGTAGGCCGGTCGCGTGGCAGCACCGGATCGTCGGCTCTTCCATTCTGGCCCGCTTCGTCCCTGGGTCGCTGAAGAACGGGGTGGACGCGGATGCGGTCGAAGTCGCCTCCGAATTGCCGTACGCGATACCGAATCAGCTCGTCGACTACGTACGCCAAGAACCGCGGACGGTGCCGACGGCGTTCTGGCGCGGCGTGGGTGCGACGCGCGGGACGTTTGTCGTCGAGAGCTTCGTCGACGAACTTGCGGCGCAAGCGCGCATCGACCCCGTGCAGTATCGTCGCGATTTGCTGCGCGAGAAGTCTGCTCGCGCGCTGAATGTCTTGGAGGTCGCCACGCAGGCCAGCGGCTGGGGCGATCCGCTGCCGAAGGGAGAGGGCCGCGGCGTGTCGGTGATGCACGCCTTCGGCAGCTACCTGTCGATGGTGGCGCACGTGGCCGTAGATCCTCAGGGGCAGGTAACTGTGAAACGGGTCGTTTGCGCGGTTGATTGCGGGATGACCGTCAACCCGAAAACGATCGAGGCGCAGATCGAAGGCGGCGTCGTATTCGGGATCAGCGCGGCGCTATACGGCGAGATCACGTTGAAGAACGGCCGCGTCGAGCAAACGAACTTCACCGACTATCGCGTGCTGCGGATGAACGAAACGCCGCGGATCGAGGTGCATATCGTGCAGAGCGCGGAGGCGCCGGGTGGCATTGGCGAGCCGGGCACGGCGGCGCTCGCGCCCGCGGTGACGAATGCGATCTATGCGGCGACGGGTAAGCGATTGCGCAAGCTGCCCGTGGGAGAGCAGTTGAGAAACGCCTAGCTGGTCAATGACAAGGCGAGACTGCCAGTGACCGGTGGCGGAGGTATCGATGCGAAGGCGGCTTGCTCTCGTTGCGGCGAAGCAAGCCGTTTTACGTTCGACATCGTTGCCCGACTCGGTGCAGGCTCAGCCTCTTTGCGCTACCAGCTAAACCGATACCCCGCCTGACCAAATACGTTGCGCCGATAGGCGCCGCCCATGCTGTGCTCGTACTTTACGTTGACGTGCACCTCGGAGTGCTTGCCGAACGTGCCGCTCATGCCGACGCCGATGTCGTACCAAGTCTTGGCCAAGGCATTGGTCAGGGGCGTACCACCGACCACGACCTGCCCCGGGGAGAAGAAGTCATGCAGCACATCGGCCGTGAAGTAGGGCGTCGCGGTCGATGTCTTCGAATCGTTGCTTAGATTGGCCCAAAAAAGCTTGAACCCGAGGCGCCCGCGCAAGGCGTTGCTGGTGTTCGCGCTAATCGGCGAGATAGCGTCGTCGAAGGCGTTCAAGTGCAGATATTGATAGAGCAATTGTGCTTGCGGTTCGATCGCCATGCTCGTCGAACCGATCGCGAACGGCTTGCCCACCTCGCCGGATGCGCTTGCGCCGAAGCCCTGCTGGCTGCCGCTGCCGCCGAAGATGTCGCCGTATCGGTTTTGGTAGTGCGTCAGTTGCCCCACGCCGTCGAAATAGCTTCCGTCTGGCAAATACTTGGTCCAGTAGCCGCCGATCGATTGCGCCTGCGTTTCGACGGTGCCGGTCGTGTCCGATCCGGTCACGCTTCGAGCGCTGTCGCTGAACGAGGCCGAGGTCGAACCGAACGTCAGCATCGCGCCCGCATACGTGCTGCCGCCGTTGGCGCCGCGCGAGAGCGTCCAATCCTTGCCGAACTGCGCGAAGAACGTGCGCTCGTCGGCGGAGAATCGATCGCTTGCATTGGCGTCGACGCTTTGTCCGCCGATGCGGCCCCAGACGCCGTTCATGTTGGCCGATTGTGACGACTGCGCGCTGGCGATGTCGTTCGCGCGTTCTTGCAAGCGGCCGACGACGCTGAAGCCGTAGTCGACGTTCAGCAGCGGCGTCATCGCATAGCCGATCACGGCAGGACGGTAGGCGATCGGTGCGGGCGTCGCTATCGTCGAGGGCGTAGACGCCGGTGCGGAAGCGCCGGTCGTTGCTTGGGCAACGAGTTGCGAGCGCAGATACCAGTCGTTCGCATCGGTCGTACCGCCTTGATACAGCAGGTACTGATACGCACCGGCTTGAACCGGTCCTGCCAACTTGAAGCTGTTGGCCGCCGACGTGCCGGCGACTTGCACCACTTCAATGCCGTCGCCCGCGGTCAACACACCCGAGCCTGACTGATTCAGCTTGATGGCCGTTGTTCCGCTTGCGTTGCCGCCAATCACGAGGCGGTCGCTTTGCGATGCGGGGCCGCCCTGATTGAGCAGCGTGTTCAGCACGACCAAGCCGTTCTGACCTACGTAGTTGCCGCCGACATTGAGCACGTTGCCGATTTGGCCCGAGGCCGCGGCGAGATTGACTGTGCCCGCGTTGCTCAGATCGCCGCCGATACGCAGCGCGCCCGTGCTGCCGGAGGCGAACGCCGCGAACGCGTTGGCTGCCGCTACGGTGCCGCTGTTGTTGACTGAGCCCGCGACGGTGCCGTAGCCGCCGAGCATGGCGCCCGCGGCGACGCTGGCTAGCCCCGAGCCGATCGAGGCATTGGCATGGGCCGCATCGCCGACCGCGAGCGAGCCGGCGATCACATTGGTGCCGCCGGCGTAGGTATTGGCGCCGGTCATGATCGTCGTACCCGAGCCGACTTGATTGACCGAGCCCGTGCCGGAGACGAGATTGTCGAAGGAAAACGTATCGCTGCGATTGAACGCGAGCGCTGCGTTGTTCGTGATGTTGCCGAGGGTGCTGCCGCTCGTGCCGCCGTTGCCGATCTGCAGCGTCCCTTGGGTAATCGTCCAGGGGGTGGAGGCCGTGCCCGCACCCGTCAATGCCCAGATTCCCGTGCCGGTCTTCTGGAATGTGTTGAAGTTTCGATACTGTGCGCTCGCGCCGATGGACGATATATCGAAGGAAGCGTTGGTGCTTCCGCCTAAGCGAAAGACGTTGGACGTCGACGCGGTATTCGCGACGACATTGCCTACGATGACCGAACCGGCTTGCACCTCGAGCGTGAGGCCGCCGGTCCCGCCCGTGAACTGGATCGCATTGGCTTGGCCGCTGCCGGCTTGAATGGTGCCGCTATTGACGACGCTGAAGGCGGCATTGGACGTAATGGCCGCGGCGCCGTTTCCACCGGCGATCGTTCCGGCGTTGACGATCGGTGAAGCGCCGGTGCGCACGAGGATGCCTGCGCCGCCGACGTTGGCGCCGGTTAGATCGGAACCGCCACGGATGGTCCCGTTGCTGTTGTTGATGAGGGTGCCGCCACCCACAGTGTAAGCGACGCCTGTGCCGTTCGCGTCGCTGGAGCCGTTCGAATTCCCGCCCTGAATGATCGCGTTGTTGATTAGCGTCCCGCTCCGTTCGATCGAGACGCCGCTGCCTCCGCTGCCCGATCCAAGTGTCGCTGCGTCGCCACCGCCAATCGTTGCGTTGTTCGTCAACGTTGCAGCATTCAAAATCAAACCCGTTCCGCCCGTCCCAGTCGTGGCCGCGCCGCCTTTCAGCAACGCGCTATTGACGGCTGATGTCGTGGCGGAAACGCCATTCAGTTGTATCCCCGCGCCCCCCGCGGTTCCACCCCCGGCGATGCCTTGCAGCGTTCCCGAAAAGCTCAACGACGCGCCCGCCCACGTAAAAAGCGAGCCGGTCAACGTGAAACCTTGCGTATCGAGCGTGACGGGCCGAGTGGCTGTCGGCAAGGTGCTTGTGACCTGGAAACTGCTGCCTAAACGGATCGTTGAACTGCTGTCGGTCGACGCGTTGATCTGGTTGATGGCGTTGACGATATCCGCCTGGCTGTTCACCGTGATATCCAACGCCCACGCTGACCGTGGGAACATCGTGGCGATATCGATTGCGAGCACCGAGAGGGCCAGGAGCGTGCCGCGTTTCGCGCTTGCGCCGGACGTCGACCTAAAGGGTTTGCGGCGCCTATTCGCACCATTGGCTATTTCCACTGCGCCGCTGATCGTATTTCCCCGTCGATGCACGCGATTTTTCATTATGATTCTCAGTGTTTACATATCCGGAACTCGCAGACATTGCCATGATTTCGTGATAATGGCATGAACAATTGTAAATTGTCGTTGCATTGCAACGCGCTCGCAAGATATGAAAGGCAATAAATGCTCGGCGCACTCGCAGCCGGGCCGGGCAATGTCTGCACGTGGATCGAAAACGACAATGCCTCGGCCACCGAGCCGAGGCATACTCGTGCAACGCTTCACCGAGAAGCGTTGACGCTTGAAGCTACCGTCGAAAACGATCAGCGCATGCCGCCGCTCGCCACGATCCGCTCGCCGGTCAGCCAGGCCGAGTCGTCGGATGCGAGGAACACGGCAATGGACGCAATATCGTCGGGCTTGCCTACACGGCCGAGCGGCGTCTGGCTTACCGCCATCGTTTCGAAGTCCGATCCTGCGATCCCTGCCGCATGCGTGCCTTCGGTGATGACGATGCCCGGGTTGATCGCATTGACGCGAATCTTGCGCGGCCCGAGTTCGCGCGAAAGCACGCCGGTGATCGCATCGACGGCCCCTTTGGTGCCGCTATACACCGCGCTTGCCGGCGGCGTGATCGTGGTCACCACGGAGCTGACGTTGATGATGCTCGCACCCTCGCCGAAATGCTTCAGCGCGGCTTGCGTCGTGAGCAGCAAGCCGAGCACGTTGACGTTGAACTGTCGATGGAATTGATCTTCGGTGAATGCTTCGATCGGCGCCAATTCATAGACGCCCGAATTGTTGACGAGGATGTCGATGCGGCCGTAGGTTTCGATGGCCGCATCGATGATGCCTTGCGCATCCGCAGCTTTGGAGACGTCGCCACCCACCGCGGTTGCCTTGCCGCCCGCCGCCGTGATCGCCGCGACGACGGCGTCGGCTCCTGCCTTGCTGCTCGCGTAATTGACCACCACCGACGCCCCTTCCGCCGCGAGGGCCTTGGCGATACCCGCGCCGATACCCTTAGACGCACCCGTCACCACAGCCACTTTGCCCGCAAGCTTGCTCATATCCGTTTCTCCAGTCGATTCGAAAGCATGAAAAGGGAGCCGGCTGCTATCGAGTCAACCGGCCCAAGACGGAGTCAATGTAGACATTCGCTGCTGGGCAATAAAGCGGCTCTAGACGAATTGACCTGCGGGATCCGACGAACAATCGCGGGAAGCGCGGTTCGCTGCGGTCACGGCCTCCGCGCGCCGCCTGCTTCCGGATGAAGCAATGCTGCATCGAGCCTCGTCGCTGCCGGCGCGCCAGGCAGTGGAATGCGCACGTCGATCGATGTCCCATGCCCGGGCGACGACCGGATACTGACCTCGCCCGCGACGAGGTAGGCCCGCTCGCGCAAACCCGAGAGTCCGAATGAATTGAGCTTGCGCGGCGTTGAAAGATCGAAGCCGACGCCGTTGTCTTGCACGACCAACGACACGTGATCGTCGTGGCGCGTCAAGCTCAGGGTCGCCCGGGAGGCGCGCGCATGCCGCCCGATGTTGGTCAGCGACTCCTGCATGATGCGAAACACGGCGGTCGCTTGCGGTTCCTCGAGATCGAGGTCCGGCGGTTCGATGATCAATTCGCATTCGATGCCGTGGCGCTGCCGAAAATTTTGCGCGAGCCATTCCGCGGCCGCAACGAGACCGAGATCGTCTAGCACGAGCGGCCGAAGGTCTGCCGCGATGCGGCGCGTGGCGACGACTGCTTCGTCGAGCAGCGAATTCACGGGAGCGAGTTCGGCCGACAAGGCCTTTCTTTCGGCAACCAATTGAAGCTCGAGCCGCGATGCCGCGAGCGTCTGGCAAAGTTCATCGTGCAATTCGCGAGCGATGCGTCGATTTTCCTGCTCGCGCGCGGACGTTCCGATCGACGCGAGTTCGCGCAACTCCTCGCGCGAGTGCTGCAGCGCGGCTTGTGCGCGCTTGCGCTCTAGCACTTCATTGACTAGATCGCGATTCGCCTCCGTGAGAGCGGCGGTGCGCGATGCGACACGGTGCTCGAGCAGCGCGTTCGCTTCGTTCAGCTGCACCGTCTGCAACTGAACGCGTTGCCGCTCGATGCGTTCGCTCTCGAGAGACTGAACGACCCGTGCGTAAAGATCGATGTTCTCGAGCGTCAACATGACCAGTACGAAGCTTGCGGCGCATAGGCTGTAGATGCGGCCGGCATAGAAACCGAGATCGAAACGGCTGTGATTGAGCACGCCCGCGAATGTGATATCGAAGAGCCATGCGCACATGACGACCATGAGCCATAGGTCGAGCACGGAGTGCGGCCGCCGCCGCAGCAGCGTCGCGAGCGCAAGCAGGCTGATGGACCAGGTGAGCGTCAGGACGACGGCGTGCGCCACGGTGTAGCGGGGCGCCAGCGGCGGGCCGGACAACTGTTGCGGCAGCCAGTCGTAGCCGCGGGTGGCCAGTAGCGCGAACGCGACGGCGACGAGCGCGGCTAACGCAATGGCGCCGAAGGCTGCCGGTGCGCAAGCGCGTTCACGGTGCGTCGCCATTTGCGCGGCGTCGCCCTTTAGCCACGCATAGACAATGATGACGACCGGAAAACTCGCATGCCAGAAAACGTAGAGCCAGGCCGTGCTTTGGCTGCGAGCGCCTAACCAGCCTGTATCGGAGAAGACGCCTGGAAACGTGAGCAGGTGTGCCGTGGCCGTGAACGCGGTCAGCAAGTATCCCGTCGCCAAGACGAGCAGTGCTTTGGACCGCAAGATGCGGTGCTGGCCGATCAGGAGTGCTGCCGTGAGCAGATCGCAAACGATCACCGCGGATTCGTAGACGGGGATAAACGCCCAAACCCGGGGTAATTGCACTTTCGCGAACGGCGCCGCGCAAATGAAGGCCACCGCCGTGATCAAGACGACAGCCAGCGCGAGTCGCCGCTCGCGGCGTCCGGGCGGCAAGGTCGAGAGGAACACCCGCGAATCCGAACCGGTCGTCAACTCGTTCACGCTCGCCCCCGTGGTCGCTAACGCGTTGATTGTGGGTATACGTGGGGATATCTTACTACCAAAGAATGCGACGCCCACGGGCTTCATTGCGCGGCGGCGACGAAGCGTTTGCACCGTAGCTTCCTTAGGCCAGTGCGGCGATGGCCCTTTTCTCCGTTACTTCAAACGAATTTTCCCGGGACCAGCGATGTTCTACTCTCAATTCGATCATGGCCGCGCGACTCGGCCGCGCTTCACCCGCTCGGGCAGATCCGCCTGCAGATAATCGACGAACGATCTCAGCCGCACCGAAAGTTGATGCCGTTCGAGATACACCGCGAAAATATCCGCATTAGGCAACGACCACGCCGTGAGTAGCGGAACGAGCTGCCCGCTCGCGAGATAAGGCGCAATCTCCCATTCCGAACGCACGACGATGCCCTGGCCGTCGAGCGCCCAGCCCAGCACGATCTCCCCGTCGTTGCTGCTCAGCTGGCCGCGGATCTTGACGGTCTCCACGTTTTTTCCGCGAGTGAAGTGCCACGTGCCGTAAGCGGATTCGTTCTCGCGCAGGACGAGGCAATTGTGTTTCGCCAAGTCGTGCGGCGTGCGCGGCAGCCCGTTTTCTTCGATGTAACGCGGTGACGCGCACACGAGCCGCGTGTTCTTGAGAAGCAAGCGGGCATTGATCCGCGCATCCGGCACGGGGCCGAAACGAATGCCGACGTCATAGGCCTGCTCCTGCAGACTCAACGGGCGATCGGTGAGCTGCAACTGAAACTCCATCGCCCGGTGGCGGCGTGCGAACGCCGATATCGCGGGCGCCACATAGGCGCGTCCAAACCCGAACGACGCATTCACGCGCAGCAAACCGGACGGCTCGACGCTGCTGCTGCTGACCATCTGCTCCAGCTCATGCAGTTCGGCGAGCAACCGCGACCCGTTCGTCAAATACACCTCGCCCTCCGTCGTCAGGCTGATGCGTCTCGTGGTGCGGTTCAAGAGTCGCACGCCGAGGCGGCGTTCGATCTGTTTCAGCCGCTTGCTTACCGACGGCGTCGTCACGCCCAGCTCTCGCGCGGCCGCCGTCAGGTTGCCTTCGCGCACCACGAGTTCGAAGACGGCGAGATCTGAAATGCTGTCCATTGTTTCCTTTAGGGAAAGGGCGGTTTGCTTTATGCGACACCTTATCGCATAAAGCACAAATTAGACTATCAAAAAACATGTGGAGGCACGGATGTTCATGGAATTTGAGCCGTTCTCGGCTGTGACCGATGGCATCGCTATTCGCGGTGTCAAGGGCGGGGCGGGACCTGCGCTGCTGCTGTTGCACGGGCATCCGCAGACCAAGGCGATATGGCACAAGGTCGCCGGGCAACTCGCCCAGTCGTTCACGGTGATCGCGACCGATCTGCGAGGCTACGGCGATAGCGACAAGCCCGATGGCGTGCCTGACCACTCGAACTACTCGAAGCGCCGCATGGCCGCGGATCAGGTCGACGTCATGCGCTCGCTTGGGTTCGAGCGTTTTGCGGTGCTCGCGCACGATCGTGGCGCAAGGGTGGCGGTGCGAATGGCGCTCGACCATGCCGAATCCATTACGCGCCTCGCGATCTTGGACATCGCGCCGACGCTCGCAATGTACGAGCAGACGTCGCTCGAATTCGCGCGCGCCTATTGGCACTGGTTTTTCCTCGTGCGGCCTGCACCGTTCCCCGAAACCCTGATTCGCAGCGACCCGGACCTCTACCTGCGACAGACGATCGGCGCGCGCAGCGCCGGGCTCGTGCCGTTCACCAAGGAGGCTTACGCGGAGTATCTGCGCTGCTTGTCGAACCCCGGGACGGCACACGGTCTATGCGAGGACTACCGCGCGTCGATCAGCTGCGATCTCGACGATGACCGCGCAAGCCTGGCCGCAGGCGAGCGGATTCGCTGCCCGGTGCTCGCGCTCTGGGGCGCGGACGGCGTAATCGGTAAATGCTTCGACCCGCTGCGCGAATGGCGGAAATGGGCGCCCGACGTAAGGGGCGGCGCGCTCCCATGCGGGCACTACATCCCGGAGGAGGCGCCTGACGCGCTTCTCGAACAGGCGCTGCCGTTCCTTCGGGCCGGCGCGGCGGCATGAATCGTCCAATCTCTCCCGTTCTTCCGACTTCCATGTCCAGAACCACTCTCTACCAAAAGCTGGTCGATTCCCACACGGTCAAACGGATCGACGAGGACACCGTGCTCCTTTACGTCGATCTTCATGTCATGAACGAATACACGAGTCCGCAAGCGTTCAGCGGGCTCGACGCGCGCGGCCGGCAGGTGCGCCGCCCTGCTCAGCAACTGGCGGTGGTGAGTCACATCATTCCGACGCATGCGGAGAGCCCGCGCGTGATTCGCGATGCCGCATCGCTCCATCAGGCGGACAACCTCGCGAGAAACTGCGCGCGCAGCGCAATCCGATTGTTGGACGCCAACGATCCGCAACAGGGCATCGAGCATATCGTCACGCCGGAACTGGGTCTCGTCCGGCCGGGCATGGTGATCCTGTGCGGAGATAGCCACACGACCACCTACGGCGCACTCGGTGCGCTCGGCTTCGGCATCGGGACATCCGAAGTGGAACACGTGCTCGCGACGCAGACCCTCGTCTATCGCGTCGCCCGCACGATGCGCATCCATGTCGACGGCGTGCTGCCTTTCGGCACTTCGTCGAAGGATCTGATCGTCTGGATCATCGGCCGCATCGGCGCCCAGGGCGCACGGGGCTACGCCGTGGAATTCACCGGTTCGATCTTCGAGACGATGTCGGCCGAAGCACGCATGACGCTTTGCAATATGACTGTCGAAGCGGGCGCCCGTGCGGCATTGATCGCGCCGGACGATATCACGTTCGACTACGTTCGCGCGCACACCGCGTTTCCCGACGCGCAGTGGCGCGAGGCGCTGCAGGCGTGGCGCACATTGAAGACCGACGACGACGCGGTGTACGACGCGCAGTTCGCGTTCGACGCCAGTCTTTTGGCGCCCTGCGTCACGTGGGGGACGAGCCCCGACCAGGCCATGGCGATCGATGCGCTCGTGCCCTCGCCGGAGGACTTCGACACCGTCGAAGGCGCTGCGTCCGCGAAGCGGGCCCTCGACTACACCGGGCTGACCGCCCATCGGCCAATTGCAGGCACGCCGATCGATCGCGTGTTCATCGGATCGTGCACTAACGGCCGCATCGAGGACCTTCGCACGGTGGCCGCGATCGTCGCGGGAAAACGCGTCGCCGACGGTGTGCGGGCCATGGTGGTGCCCGGTTCGGGCCGCGTCAAGCGGCAGGCCGAGGAGGAGGGCGTGGCGCGGGTGCTCATTGAGGCAGGCTTCGAATGGCGCGAGCCAGGCTGTTCGATGTGCCTTGCAATGAACGACGACGTCCTGGCCGAAGGCGAGCGCTGCGCGTCGACTACGAATCGCAATTTCGAAGGCCGGCAGGGACGCGGCGGAAGAACGCACTTGATGAGTCCGGCGATGGCCGCCGCCGCTGCCATTACCGGCTGCATCACCGACGTACGGAAGATGGGAGGCACGCAATGAGCACCTACACGCACATCGAGGGCAGCCTCATGCCGCTGCCCGTCGAAAATCTCGATACCGACCAGATCATGCCCAAACAGTTTCTGCGCATCGTCGACAAGGCCGGCCTCGCGGACGGCTTGCTATACGACCTGCGCTATGACGGTGCGGGCAAGCCGCGCCCCGGCGCGATCCTGAACGACAGCCGCTATCGTCAAGCGAAGGTGCTCGTGGGCGGGGCCAATTTCGGTTGCGGGTCAAGCCGCGAGCATGCGGTGTGGGGGCTTCGGCAATACGGCTTCGAGGCAGTCATCGCGCCGAGCTTCGCGGAAATCTTTTACTCGAACGCGATGAACAACCGTTTGTTGCTGGTTCAGTTGCCGCGCGCACTCATCAACGATTTGGTGACCCGTTCGCTGGCCGATCCGACGACTCGCGTAAGCATCGATATCGACTCCCTCACCGTCAAGCTGCCGGAAGGCGGGCGTAGCGCGTTTCCGCTTGCCGCGCGGCATCGGACCATGATCATGCAAGGCATCGACACGATCGATCTGACCATGCAGGACGAAGCGGACATTTGCGCCTTCGAGCGGCGGCATTTCGCCGATCGACCGTGGGCGGCCGTCTTCTGAGCGCATCGTGCGGCAGGACGAAGAGTGGCGTGCAAGCCACCTAAACATTAGGAAATGGAGCGAGACATGAAACAGCGAACCGGAAGCACTCCGTTCTACAAAATCCTTTACGTGCAGGTCATCGGCGCGATCGCGCTCGGGATCCTGGCCGGGCATCTCTGGCCGACGTTCGCCGAAAGCGCCAAGCCGCTCGGCGATATGTTCGTGAGGCTGATCAGGATGATCATCGCGCCGGTGATCTTCTGCACGGTGGTCGGCGGCATCGCCAGCATGCGCGATATGAAGGCAGTCGGACGCGTTGGCGGCAAGGCGATGGTTTACTTCGAGGCCGTGTCGACGTTCGCGCTGGCGGCGGGGCTGATCGCAGGCCATGTGATCGAGCCGGGAGCCGGCTTCAACGTGTCGATCGCGTCGCTCGACGCATCGGCTGTCAGCGGCTATGTGTCGAAGGCGGCGCATGGCGAGGGACTCATGGGTTTTCTGATGCACGTGATCCCGCAGACGTTTCTCGGTGCGTTCACGCAGGGCGACATTCTTCCGGTGCTCCTCGTCGCCATTTTGTTCGGGTCGGCGCTGTCGCTGATCGGCGAGCGGGCGAAGCCGATGAACGACCTGATCGAATCGGCCACGGCGGCCATGTTCAGTGTGGTCGGCATCATCACGCGCGTCGCGCCGATTGGTGCGTTCGGGGCGATGGCCTTCACGGTCGGCAAGTACGGCATCGTGTCGCTGCTGCCGATGCTCAAGCTGATCGCGACGTTCTACCTCACGGCCGGTTTCTTCGTGCTGGTCGTGCTTGGCGTCGTGGCGCGCCTGACGGGTTTCAGCATCGTCCGGTTTCTCGTTTTCATCAAGGAGGAGCTGCTCATCGTCCTCGGCACGTCGACCTCCGAAAGCGCGCTGCCGCAATTGATGAGCAAGCTCGAGACGCTGGGCTGCTCGCGCGCGGTGGTGGGCCTGGTAGTGCCCACGGGCTACTCGTTCAATCTCGACGGCACGAACATTTACATGACGCTCGCCGTGCTGTTTCTCGCGCAAGCGACCAATACGCATCTCACGCTCACGCAAGAGATCACGCTGCTCGCGGTGACGATGCTCACGTCGAAGGGCGCAACGGCCGTGGTGGGCGCCGGTTTCGTCACGCTCGCGGCAAGCCTTTCCGTGGTGCCCACGGTGCCCGTCGCGGCGATGGTGCTCATTTTGGGTATCGACCGCTTCATGGCCGAATGCCGCGCGCTAACCAACATCATCGGCAACGGCGTCGCGACCATCGTCGTGTGCGCTTGGGAAGGGCAGCTCGATCGCGCGAGGTTGAAGGAAGGCCTGAAAAGCCGGGGCACACGCGCTTTCGACGAAGCACGGTCGACCGAAACGTCGACAGCGTCGCTGGACTACGACAAACCGGCATCCACACAAATGCAATAACGCATCGCACAAGAGGAGACAATCATGAAAAGAACCATCTGGCCGCTCGGTCTAGCAGCGGGGACGACACTCGCGCTTGCACCCGTCGTGCAGGCATATGGGCAGAACAGCGTGACGCTGTATGGCGTGATAGACGCGGGCATCGGCTATTCGAACAATGTCGCCCCGACGCTCGGCGGCGTGGGCGGCCACAAATTTCAGCTCACCTCCGGCGTCGGTAGCGGCTCTCGATTCGGGCTGCGCGGAACGGAAGATCTGGGTGGCGGAAATGCGGCGATCTTCGTGCTTGAAAACGGATTCAGCGCGGCGAACGGAACGATGCTTCAGGGCGGCAGGCTGTTTGGACGGCAGGCATACGTGGGACTCTCTAATGCTCGATTGGGCTCGGTGACGTTCGGTCGGCAATACGATTCCGTGGTGGACTTCGTCAGTCCCTTCACATCGGCCAAGCAGTGGGGCACGCAATACGGCGCTCACGTTGGCGACGCGGACAATCTGTACAACGCTTTTCGGATCAACAACTCGCTGAAGTACACGAGCAGGACGTGGCGCGGGTTCACGCTGGGCGCGTTGTACGGCTTCAGCGGCCAGGCGGCCGGCGGCAGCGGAACCGGTTTTGCCAACGATCGCGCCTGGAGCGTCGGCGCGGGCTATCGCATGGGCGGGTTTTCCGCCGGCGCGGGGTATCTCCTCGTGAACAACCCCTCGTCGGGAAATACGAACGGGACCAACTTGAACGGCGCGGTGGCGGGCGACTACATCGGTGCGACGAACATCTTCTATGCACGGCCGGTCGCGCGCCAGGCCGTCGTGGCGGCGGGAGCCGCCTATCAGTTTGGGCAGGCGAGCGCCGGCCTGATCTACAGCCATAGCAAGCTGGATTACGCGGATCGCTCCTCTTTCGGTATTCACAATATCGAAGCGAATCTTTCGTGGCGGTTGCAGCCCGCGCTCGTGACGGGTATCGCCGCGATCTACAGCGATGGCTTCGTCGATGGAGCGCGCGGGATAGCGAATGTCGCAACGACGACTCATCCGCGCTGGCTGCAGATCAACCTCGGGACGGACTACTCGATCAGCAAACGAGTCGACCTATACGCCGCAGTGGTTTGGCAGAAGGCGGAAGGAGGCGCCGCGGCGGCCGCGATCGACGCGGTGGGCGGGCCGACCGGCGCGGGCGGCCGATTTCAGATTGCCAGTCAATTTGGCGTTCGCGCGAAGTTTTGATACGCGAACGGGCAGGGTGCTTGCCGGCATTCCCCCGGCGCATTCTCCGGCTGAAGCCCGTTGCCAGGCCGGGGCCACTTCGACGACCATTCACAGGCCGCTAATGAGCGAGCGATGCGCCGCAACGCCCGCTGCAACCCCGGCCGCCGAGGCGAACGTCGCGTTGGACCATGCGCTCGCCGCATCGCCAGCGGCGAACACGCCGGGAACGGTGGTCTGCTTCCATTCGTCCACGCGAATAAGGGGACCTATCGGACTGTTGTCGAAATCGCATCCGAGTTGCTCTGCGAGCGGACTGGCCATCTGGGTGCGCGGCCCCACGAACAGTGCATCGATTTCGACGACGCGGCCGTCGGCGAGACGCAATCCCGCCATATTGGGTGCGTCGCCCAGCACTTGTACGACTGGCGCCCGTTCGATCTGCACGTTGCGGGCTGCTAGCAACGCGGTCTCTTCGGGCGATGGCTCGACGATACCTTGCGTAAACCAGGTCGTCGGTCCCCAGTCGGGAACGAGCAGCGCCTGATGAATCGATAGTGAGTGCGTTGCCAGGACACCGAGCCGTTTGTCCGCGACTTCGTAACCGTGACAATACGGACAATGCAGTGCGCTGACGCCCCATCGTTCCTCCAGACCGGGGAGAGCGGGCAGTTCGTCGCGAATGCCCGTTGCAAGGATCAATCGATCCGCGCTTGAGCTGCTTCCATCGCTTTGCGTGACGATGAAGCGGTCATCGACACGCTCCGCCATGGATGCTTCGCCTATCGCGACGTGCGCCGTCGGATACGCAGTGAGTTGCGCCGTCGCCTCATCAATGATCTCGCCGGGCGCCTTGCCGTCCTGCCCGAGAAAACCATGAGCGTGTGTCGCGAACCGGTTGCGTGGCCTTCTGCTATCGAGCACGAGTACACGCCGCCTCGCGCGCGCCAGCTGCATCGCGGCCGAAAGACCGGCGAAGCTGCCGCCGATCACGATGACATCGTAGTGCGCGTCCATGCGTTTCATCTCCACTCATTACGTAACGTTCAAAGTTACATGATAGCGCCATGTTAAACTCTCATGCAACTTAAAAAGTTTCTTGAGATCGACGCCCACGATGAAGACCGATAGCCGCATGTCTCGCGTCTTGCACGCATTGATTCACATGGCGCATGCGGATGGCCCGCTCACCTCCGAAGCGCTCGGCGAAATGCTGTGCACGAACGCCGTCGTGGTGAGGCGTTTGTTCAGCGGTCTGCGCGATATTGGATACGTAACTTCGGAGAAAGGGCACGGAGGCGGTTGGGTGCTGGCCAAACCGCTGGAAAGCATTACGTTACTGGACGTGTACCGTGCGGTTGGCGAGCCCTCGCTTTTCTCGCATCTTGTTTCCGATGATCATCGGGAATGTCTTGTCGAAAAAGCGGTGAATGCCCACCTTTCTGCGACGCTTCTCGAAGCCGAGGCTGTCCTGTTGAAAAAATTCGAGACCGTTACCATCGCGATGCTTGCGGGAGAAATCGAAACATCGGCGTTTCGGTCGAAATTGTCTCGAGCCGGAAGAAAATAGCGGCTGTCGCATGCATTCGCGGGCTTTGGGCAAGCCGACGCTGATCGAAACCGCGGAACGTCGAATCGTGGCGATCTCGGGAATCAGTCGGTTCTGCGGTTGGGGGAGGCGATTGGGAGGTTAGGGATGCGAGCCCGTCGTTTATCCAGCGAATGCCCCTCAAGATTCATCCGCATCACTCCCATCGATGTTGAGCTATCGCACCGCGATCGCGACCGCGGCACCAGCCATTACCGTTGCACTCGTCCGGTTTGCGATCTTGACGGCACGTCGGCTCTTCAACAATTTTCGAGCGCGGACGGCAAGCAGAGCCCAGCCGAAATCCACGGCTATCAGCACCGCGAACATCGTCAGTGTCAGTTCAAACCAAGCGACCGCCCCAACGCTGGAGAGATCTATGATCGTAGGCAAAAGCGCAAGATAGAACACCATGATCTTCGGATTGCCGAGCGTGACGATCAGACCGGCGATGAACATGCGGAACGGGGATTGCCCACTTGGCAAAAGTCCGTCGGGCAAGCTAGCGGGGGCGAACCACATTTTCCAAGCAAGAAACAATAGATAGGCAACGCCAACAAGTTTCAATGCGAGAAATGCCCAGGCAAATGCATGAGCCAGAACAGTGAGACCCGCGACCGCGCAGGTAAGCCACAACGCTTCGCCGAGCCACATTGCGGCGAGAAAGGGGAATATCTCACGAAAGCCATTGGTGAGAACGCGTGCAACAAGAGCGGCGACACTGGGTCCCGGCGAACCGGCAACAATGACCAATGCGAAAGCAAATACGAGCAGACTGGAAAAACTCACTGGCAGCCTCCTTCGATCAGTGAATCTTCTGGGGTCGCTCGGATTATATACTTGCGACTTGCTGGCCTAAGTCTGGCCCGGCTGCGTGCCGCGTGCGGAGCCGGAACCTCGTGCAAGGGATAAATTCGTGGAGGCAAGCTGCTGTTGTCTGTATGACGGCTGGACGGCGGGAGCAGGATTTTCGCTGCTTTCCGTCATGATCTGCGTGGCGAACTTCCTCGGCACAGCCTTGACCAACCGTCAGTATGCGGACGTTTGACAGCTCCAGACGGCGGCGCTAGGCACTGGCGGCTTTATCGCGGCGCTACCCGCCAGACCGCGTTGCCGACGTCGTCAGCCACCAGCAAGGCACCCCTCTTATCCAGCGCAACGCCAACTGGTCGTCCGACAGCGCGGCCGTCCGGTGTAAGAAAGCCGGTCAGGAAGTCTTCAGGGAGTCCCGCAGGCTTGCCGTTCGCAAACGGCACGAAAACCACCTTGTACCCGGTGCGCGGCTTGCGATTCCACGAGCCGTGCTGGCCGATGAAAGCGCCTCCGCGGTAATGCGGTGGGAAAAGATCGCCATCGTAGAAGACGAGGCCGAGCGACGCGGTGTGGTTGCCCAATCCATAATCCGGAGCAATGGCCGTCGCAACGAGTGCTGGGCGTTGCGGGGTGACTCGAGTGTCGACGTGCTGGCCCCAGTAGCTGTACGGGAAACCGTAGAACGCGCCGTCCCTGACCGCCGTCATGTAATCCGGAACGAGGTTGTTGCCGAGATCGTCGCGCTCATTGACGGCTGTCCATAAGGCGCCGCTTTGCGGCTGCCACGCGAGGCCGTTCGGATTACGCAGTCCAGTCGCGTAGGGCCGCAAGGTGCGGCTTTGCACATCGAACTCGAGGATGCGCGCGCGGCCTTCTTCCGCTGCGATTCCGTTTTCGCCGGCGTTGCTGTTCGATCCCACCGTGATGTATAAATGCTTGCCCGATCGATCCGCGATAATGTTCTTCGTCCAGTGGTGATTGATTGGCCCGGCCGGCAAGTCGGCCACCTTCGTTGCCGGGCCGTCGATCGTCGCCGCGCCCGGCGCATAGTTGAAGCGCAGCAATGCATCGGTGTCGGCGACGTAGAGGTAACGGCCGATCAGCGCCATGCCGAACGGCGAGTGCAAGTGACTTAGAAACACGGTCTGCATTTGCGCGGTGCCGGTACCTTGCGCATCACGCAAAAGCACGATGCGGTCGGGACTCGGCACACCTGCGCCCGCCCGCTTCATCACTTTCTTCCGGAGCCAGCCGAACAGGCCGCTGCCTTTGTCGTGCGCTTGCGGCGCATCGCTTTCTGCGACCAGCACGTCACCGTTCGGCAACGTGTAGAGCCAGCGCGGATGCGACAGCCCCGCCGCAAACTTCGTCGCCACGAATCCGCTGGCGGCGGTAGGGGTGAATTCAGCGGATGGCGTCTGCACCGGAGCGATATTCACTGTGGGAAGCAATGACTCGTGCGGTGGCCCTATAAGCGGAGATGTACCGAGCCCAGTATCCACAGCAGCCGATGGGCCGAGCGCACATGCGCCAAGTGGAAGAACCGTTATTGCGATCAGACGCTTCAGCATGTGGTGTCCCATCCGGGCGATGCCGGCTCAAGAAGATCGCATTGCATTGGTTCGTGTCACGAGAAGTTCATGGCGGCCAGATCTAGCCGTCGTTTATCTCGGTGGAAAAGCAATTCTCGATCCTGCACAGGAACTGCATCAAGCCTGCCATGGCTCCGCCAGCAACCGTGCCGGCAGGTGCATCGATGCCGCCTGAATGCACCGCCACCCTGCGGGCGCTTGCCATGCGACCCGCAATGCGCACGAGGGCAACAAGCGCGAGGATCGCGCCAGCGGCCCACCAGCGAAACCACGGTTTCTCGAAGGAAGCTGGCTGAACGCCAAAAAAAGCAATACAGACCAGAGCCACGATCTGCAGAAGCATCGCACTGACAGCAGCACTCTTCAGATATGCGCGAGCCGCGCGAATACGAATGCGTCTCAAGCCAGTCTCCCAGATCAGTCAAACCTTACAGTTGGGCCTATCGCAGCGTTCTCATTGTTACGGTTGAAGCTGAAGCCTTCCTGAGGCGGTGCGATGATCTGGGGCCGGCGGTGCGAACCTAAGACGAAGGACAACTGCAAACAATTCTCACTTTCGATGACGGTCGAATGTAGGTCTATGGCGGCGGTGCGGCACGGGCGCTGTGCTGTTCATTGCCGTTCTCCCGCCTTTTGGGCCTGCTCGCTGCGCTTATTGAATTCCTCGCCGACGATGCGCATGCTTTCCTCGACTGCCGGATATCCACGATAGGGAAGGAGATTCAGCAGCGTTTCGACAATTTCAGCCTGCGTCGCGCCCGCTGTCAGCGCCGCATGCGCGTGGACCCGCAGCGGCGTCTCCGTCGCTTTGCTTCCCACCGCGGCGAGCGCCGAGCATGCGGCGAGTTCGCGCGTCTTCGCGTCGAGCCCGGGACGGCTGAAGATGTCGCCGTAGGAGTGCTCGACGATCGCGCGGCCGATATCCGGCGCCAGGTCGTTGAAGCTGTTGACCACGGCCTCGCCGGCCTGAGCAGAGGTCTTGGCGAGCGTCGCCAATCCGCGTTCGCCGCGAGCTTTGTGAGTTTCAGAGACGATTGCATTCGCGCTTACCCTGGCGCCTGCCTCTTCTTTCTCGTTTTGCTCCGGCTTCGTGAAGACGGCGTTCGCAACTGCAAAAGCATTGAGAGCGCTCGGGAAGCCGGCATAGACGGCCAGTTGCATCAGGGCTTCGGTGATCTCGGTGCGGGACAGGCTCCACTTGACGCCGGCTTCCATATGAAGGCGGAGCTGATCGCTGCGATTGCCGGCTGCCGCGAGCATCGAGATGATCGCGATTTGTCGTGCCTTTGGATCGAGTCCTTCGCGAGCGAAAATCTCACCGAATGCAAATTCGACCGACCAGCGGGCGAGCTCGGGTGACGTGCTTTCCAGCTTTGCCATGTACTCCTGCGGATTGGCCATCAAGTCGTCGAGCACCTCGAGACCCCGCTGATATCGCGCGGCGCCATCGTCGGACACTGGGGCGATCGGATCGAAAGCCAGATCGCGCTCCCGAAAGATCTCGCGAACGATGCCCACGGCGTTGATCGCGACCGGAAACCCCAGGATAGCGACCGCCTGGAACAGCATTTCGACCAGTTCTGCCGGCTCGCCGCCGGCATTGAGGAAGCCGGTCATGTGATATTTCAGTTGCGGTTGCAAGCTGCCATGGGCCATCAGCGCGGCAACGGTGGCGACCTGACGAAGGCGCAGATCCAGCCCCGGTCGCGACAAGATGTCCCCATAGGCAAATTCAACGGTGAATCGCGCCAAATCCGGGGCGACCTGCGCCAGACGGTGGACTGGGATATCGTAGCCCGCGCCGCCGATCCGCTTCAGCATTTCCATACCCCGGGAATAACGTTCTGCGCCGGTTCCGCCAGCGCAAGCGCCCAAGAGAGCGGTCATGCCTGTCTGAGCCGTGGATCCATTCATTTGTGTTTCGCCTTCGGCCGCTGCCGGCGTTTCGGCTGCGGTGATCGTTTGCAGAGAGTCGCTGTGCTTGCACGTATCCATGTTTGATTTGCTCCTTCGAAGTCAGTGGAACGGAGCATACGGGCGGGAACATGCAATGGGCCAAGACCAAATTCGTGATACCTTTTCTGCATGAGGATACGAATCGATTTGCGCCAGTTGGAGTGCTTCGTCGCAGTGGCTGAGGAAGGCACCTTTCGCGCCGCAGCGGAACGGCTGCACATGTCACAACCGCCTCTAAGCCGCCAGATCAAACAGCTCGAGAGCGAACTGGGGGTGACATTGCTCGATCGCGGTTCGGCGGGCGCCGAACTTACGACGGCGGGCAGCGCGTTCCTGAAGGGGGCGAGGAAGACGCTGTTTCAAGCCGCGGAGGCCATCGAAATCGCGCGGCGGCATTCGAAGGGAACGCCCCGGCAGCTCAGGGTTGGCTATACCAAGGTCTTCGACCCGGAGGTCTTTCCTTCCCTCGAGCCTGCCTTCAAGAAAGCGGTTCCAGACGGGTCGCTGGTTTTCGTTGCCGCCATTTCCGTCGAGCTTATCCGGCGCCTGCAGCGCGGCGCGCTCGATGTCGCCTTGATCGGGCTGCCCAGCGCAACAGGGGAGCTGGTGGTTGAGCCGCTGCACAAGGAGCCGCTGGTCGCGGTCATCCCCGCGCGGCATCCGCTCGCGCGACACAAAGTCCTGTCGATCGCGCAGTTGAACGACGAACCGCTGTTCTGGCCGCAGCGCCGAACAAATCCCGGATTCTTCGATCACTACGAGGAAGTGTTTGCGAAGCTCGGCCATGCGCCGAGCCGCAGACTGACGGAACCCGCGGATCACCACCTCCTGCTGGCCGAAGTGGCGAAAGGACGGGGTATCGGCTTCATACCGAAGTCGATGACGAAGGTGCGGCGCGCCGGTGCGATTTTCAGGCCGCTCAAGGAAAAGGAATTCTGGATCGGATTTGGCCTCGCCTACAGGAATGCGCAACGCTCATCGGAGGTGGATGCGTTGTTGCGGATCGTGCGGCGCAAAACGGCATTGCTTCCTCCGGGCATAGCATAGCCACGGCCGTGCCGTTCGTCCTATGACGCTTCTGGCGCTTCTGGCGCTGTGACGGCGCCCAGTGGGCGACTTAGCAGAATTTCCACGACAGCCTCGGGAGCGAGTCTCGGAATATCGTGTGCGCAGTCGAGGCGATGCGTGACCCATTCGGGGTCTCGTCGTAGACGTTCGTACAACTCGACGAATGGGCTGTCCTGCCAGCCGAATGCGGCGACGAAGGCTTTGCTAGGCACTTTGCGCCAATTGCCCGTCAGCTTTATCGCTTGCAGAAAGGTGGCGATGGGATGCGGCCGGCATCGGCTGTCGAGATGCCCAGGCGGGGCGCAGTTCAAACCATCCGCCGCCACGCCCGCGATAAAGCGTTCGCGATACTTCTGGGTGGTGAGCGACCAAAGCGATTCGCCGTTTTCCGGCACATAGGCATCGAGGTAGACAATCGCGGCGACGCGCGACGGTTCCTTGTCTGCCGCGCCGGTGATCACCATCCCCCCATACGAATGACCGACGAGAACGACGCTCGTATCGCCCGCGCGAATCGCCCGGACCACCTCGTCAATGTGACGTTCGAGATTGACCCCCGTCGAAGCTTCGTCACCCAGTCCCGAGAGCGTGAGCGCCTGTACCTCGTGGCCTTCGCTCGATAGCGCCTTGCTAACGGCATCGAAGGCCCAGCCGCCGTGCCAACCGCTCGGCACCAAAACGAATCTTGCCATCTGATTTGTCCTCGCAAATGCGCTAGTCCAGCCAGCGCTGGGTGACTGGGCGCCATCATGTGCTGGAGCGCGCGCGTTGAGCAACCAGCAACCCGTAGCGTAGCGTAGCGACCTTCCACCATGCACCTAATGATCGAATCGGTCATAAAAATGATCGATTTGCGCATCCAAGCAGGATGCGTTACGATGCAAATGATCGATTCAATCAAAACGGCGACTGATCCAATCACGCCGACCTAAAAGGAGACTCGCATGGCCCAGATACGCATCAAGCGCGGAATCGAGCGCATCCCCGGCGGCATGATGATCGTGCCGCTGCTGCTTGGATCTGTTGTTGCGACCTTCCTTCCGGGCATGCCGAAGTTCTTCGGCTCGTTCACGAGCGCGCTGTTCACCGGCGCGCTGCCGATTCTCGCGGTTTTCTACGTCTGCATGGGCGCGAGCATCGACGTCAAGGCAACGCCCTATTTGATCAAAAAGGGCGGCGCGTTGTTCGTGACGAAAGTTGGTATGGCCATCGTGGTAGGCATCGCGCTCGGGCATTTTCTCGGCGAACAACCGGTCTCGTCCGGCCTCTTTGCCGGCATCTCGACACTGGCCGTCGTCGCTGCGATGAACGACACCAACGGCGGCCTCTATATGGCCTTGATGGGCCAGTACGGGCGAAAGGAAGACGTCGGCGCCTATACGATCATGTCGCTGGAGTCGGGCCCGTTTCTGACGATGGTGACGCTCGGGGTCGCGGGTCTGTCGGCTTTCCCCTGGCCGACGCTCGTGGGCAGCATCCTGCCGCTGGTATTCGGTATGCTCCTCGGCAATCTCGATCGCGAGATGCGCGAGTTCCTCGGCAAGGCCGTCCCAGTCATGATTCCGTTCTTCGCGTTGGCGCTCGGTGCGGGGCTCGATCTGCACAAGGTCTGGCAGGCCGGCCTGCTCGGTATCGGCCTCGGCATCGCGGTTATCGTCGTTACCGGCATTCCCCTTTATCTAGCGGACCGTCTGACGGGCGGAACTGGCGTGGCGGGCGCGGCGGCCGCCAACACGGCGGGCAACGCGGCGGCCGTGCCGGCGCTGATTGCGGCGGCCAATCCCGTCTACGCCGATGCCGCCAAGAGCGCCACCCTGCTGGTTGCCGCTTGCGTGGTAGTGACGGCGATCCTTTCGCCGATCCTGACCGCCGCAGTCGCCAAGCGGGTGGAGGAACGACGCCGCCCGGCAGCGGAACTCGCGCGATGAGCATGCTGATCATCGCGGACGATCTCTCCGGCGCGGCCGATTGCGCAATCGGTTTCGCAAGTGTCGGCCATCGAACGGTGGTCACGCTCGATGCGAACGACGATCCGGACGCCGATGTGATCGCGGCGGACACCGATACGCGCCGCCTCACACCGGCGGAAGCCGGCAGGCGCGCGGCCGCTGCGTGGCAGGCGCTTCGCGCACCGGGACGGCGTTTATACAAGAAGATCGATTCGACGTTGCGCGGCAATTGGCCGGCCGAGGTGGCCGCGTTGCAACCGCTCGCGGGCCTCGCTATCGTCGCGCCCGCGTTCCCGGCGACGGGCCGCACGGTGCGCGGCGCTCGGGTGTTCGTGCATGGCAAGCCGCTCGAATCGACGGACACGTGGAAGCTGGAGAACGCCGGCCGCCAGGCCGACGTGCAGGCGATGCTGGCGGAGGCGGGCTTGTCCACCGCGCGACTCGACGTGACGGCGTTGCGCGAGGGCCGCGACACGCTCGCGGCGCAAATTGCGACGGCGGCTAAAAGCGGCGTTCAGGCGCTGATCGTCGATGCCGAAACGACCGAGGACCTGCGCGCGATCGCGCAAGTGACGGCATGTGCGGACGGCGCGCTGTTTTGGGTTGGCTCGGGCGGCCTCGCACGCGAGATGGCAGGCCTGCCGGACCTGTTCGAAGCGAACACCCGGCGCGAGCGAACGGCATATGCGAACCCGGCTTCGCACCACGCGCCGGTGCTTATTGTCGTGGGCAGCCTGTCGGCCACTTCCGAACGACAGTGCGCTGTGTTGCGCGAACGCGCGCACATGCAAGAGCTGACTATACCGCCTGCGGTGCTGCGCCGACGCGAGTCTCACGCCGAGTGGCCCGCGTGGCAGGCGCGCATCGCCGCGACGCTCGGCGCCAATCGGGATCTGTTGCTGCGCATCGGCCGCGACGATGCGTTCGATGCAGCCGAAGGCGTGACGCTTTCCAGTGCGCTAGCGGCGCTCGTGAAGCCGCATTTCGCCGCGTTGGGTGGTCTCGTCGCCACCGGCGGCGAGACGGCGCGGGCGATGCTGAGCGCGGTCGGCGTGAGCGGTCTCGAACTGCTTGCGGAAATCGAAGCGGGGGTCGCTGTCGGACGGCCATTGGGCGCCGGCCTCGAGCAACACCTTCGCATCGTCACCAAAGCCGGCGCATTCGGGACTGACCAGGCGCTGCTCACGGCGTGGCTTCACTTCCGCGAAGGCGCCGAAGCGGGCGCGGTTCCGCGCAATTCCATCTGATCGTCATCCACGATGCGATCGGGTACACAAGGCAAACGCAGTCGAGGATTCAGACGAACATGACGAACAACCTACTTCCCGTCATCGGCATCACGATGGGCGATGCCGCCGGTGTCGGTCCCGAAATCATCGTCAGAAGCCTGACGCACGAAGTGGTTTATCGGCAATGCCGTCCGCTCGTGATCGGCGACGCACGCCGCCTCGAGCGGGCGAGCGCGATTGTCGGCGCCAACGTCGAGATCCGCCGTATCAAAGAAGCATCGGATGCGCGGTACGAGCCGGGCACGATCGACTGCATCGACCTCGGCCTGATTCCCGATGACATGCCGTTCGGCCAGCTTTCGGCTGTGGCGGGCGATGCCGCCTATCGGTATATCGCGCGCGCGGTCGAGCTGGCGCAGGCAGAGCAGATCGATGCGATCTGCACCGCGCCGCTCAACAAGGAAGCGCTGCACGCGGGCGGCCACAAATTTCCGGGCCATACGGAAATGCTCGCCTATCTGACGGGGGTGGACGAAGTGTCGATGATGCTGGTCGCACCGAACCTGCGTGTGATCCACGTGACGACGCACATCGGGATCATCGATGCGATCCGTAAGATCGAACCCGGCCTCGTACGACGCACCATCGAGCGCGGCCACGCGACGCTGGTCAAGGCCGGAATCGCCAATCCGCGCATTGGCGTGTGCGGCATCAACCCGCACGCAGGCGAAAACGGCCTTTTCGGTTACGGCGAGGAAGAAGAAAAGATCATCCCCGCGGTCACGGTGTTGCGTGAGCGAGGTTGGGACGTCACCGGCCCGTTGCCGGCCGACACGCTATTTTTCCGCGCCGGGCGCGGCGACTTCGACCTTGTCGTGGCGATGTACCACGACCAGGGGCACGGCCCGGTAAAAGTGCTCGGACTGGAAGCGGGGGTGAACGTGACGGTCGGGCTCAGGGTGATCCGCACATCGGTGGATCACGGCACGGCCTTCGACATCGCTGGCAAGGGAATCGCCGACGAGCGGAGCCTGCTCGAAGCATTGCGCCAGGGCGCCGAGCTCGCCACGCGGCGTGGTTGATTACAGAGCGTTCGTGCGCAGACCTTGGTGTAACATCGGCGGCGTTCTTTCCGCACGACGAAAACCATGAAAGCCTCCGAACGCCATCGCGCGATTCTCGATCTCATCGTGACCCGCGATGCCAGCGTGGAAGAGCTGGTCATTGCGCTCGGCGTATCGGAAGCGACGATCAGGCGCGATCTCACGACGCTTGCCAACGAGCGGCGACTCGTGCGCACGTACGGCGGTGCGACGGCGCTGATCGGCTCGCACGAACCCGAAGCCTCGCTCGATGAACGCAAGGCCGCTCAGCGCGATCAAAAGGAGGCGATCGCCAGAGCAGCGGCTGCCCACGTTCATGACGGCGACACGGTGCTGCTTGACGGCGGGACGACGTGCGCCGCGTTGGCCCGGCATCTAAGTTCGCGGCTCGACTTGAAGGTCGTGACTAACAACCTGCTCGCGCTGATGACGCTCGCCAATGCACCGGGCGTGCATTTGACGCTGATCGGCGGTGACTTGCGCACGTCGAGCATGAGCACGCTCGGGCCGCTTGCGGAGCTGTCGCTGAGCCGGCTGAGCGTGGACAAAGCGTTCCTCGGAGCCGATGGCGTCGTTGCCGAGTTCGGACTGTGCGAGGCCACCGCGGAACAGGCTTACCTGAAGGACTGCATCATCCGCCGGGCGGCGCAGATCGTCGTGCTGGCGGATGCCGATAAGCTAGGTCGCGCACGCCAACAGCACTGGACGCCGATAGAACGCGATTGGCGTCTGATCACTTCGTCAGCGGCCGATCCAATGCGTCTTGCACCGTTCAGAGCACTGGAGCGCGTGACTGTGGAGACCGCGGCGCTCGATGAGGCTGAAGAGAATGCATGAACGCGGGCGACGCTTCGCTTGTGCCCGACGAAGGTCACCTTGGGTCAGCTTAGCTTAGCGTCCGCGCCGTCAAGCGAGCGCCTTACAGCGAACTCGCTTCCAGCCCTCCCGCTTTCGACGCACGCGCGCGCCATTTCGCCGGTGTCATTCCCACCTGCCGCTTGAACACGCGTTGAAACGCCGCTTCCGATTGGTACCCGACGGCTTCGCCGATTTCTGCGACCGACATGCCGGTTTGCGCGAGTTTTCGTCC
>NZ_JBQCHR010000032.1:0-161254 GCF_051954495.1 Trinickia sp. | reverse complement strand
CGCGCGCTTGGCGAGGGCGAGCGACAGCGCCGCGCCGTAGCCCGGAGACACAGCGTCCGTGACCGCGGTAGGCATCATTTAGTTGGGATGGGGATACATCGGCGAGGGCAGCAGCGAATGCAATTGCGGCTTGGTCGGCATGGCGCCGACGATGCCGTCGGCCACCTGTTTGGCCGCAGCCTCCGGGTTCGGCCCGCGACTCGCCAATTCGACCGCCGCGGACAAATCCCCGTACACGGATTTGTATTCTTGCTGCGACGAAATCGCCCAAAGATTCGGCGGGTAACTCTGAGCAATCCCGTCGCGCTTTCGTTGGCGAAGGTCCGTCAGATACGAGTCGGCCGCGGCGGGGAGCGTATCCGTCGAATTGCGCGCGGTCACTTGCCCTAGATCCTTCGACACCGCGTCGACGGTCGGCTTCGCCGCCTTGAAAATACGCTCGGCGATTTCGGGCGGCGCGCCCTTGAGCGCGTCATGCAAACTCGCGGCGGCAGCCACCGAACCGCCGGTTTGATAGGCATGAGCGATGTTGTCGACCGCCGGCTTGACGATGCGTGCGTTGAACGCGTCCTCGATCGCCTTCTCTTCTTTTGGCGAATGCTGAGCCTGCTCCGCCAATTGCCGCGCTCTCGCATAAACGGCTTGGGCGTCGTGCAGCTTTCGAAATTGCGCGAGTATCTCGGCTTCGGTCAGTTCATGATGGTTGGACGACGAACCACCCACCGGGGCAAGGGACATGTTGGCACCTTTTTGCGCGGTTTCACGCGCCTGTCACGATAAACGTGCAGGAGGCTATCACGTGCTTCGTGGCGCAATCGCACTCATTTTTCGTAGTCCCTGCATGCGCGCGCGCGATGCGGCGGTGCGAAACAACGCGGTTTCGTCGTCCCCCGATGCCGAGCCCCTCGGCGCCCGTTAGCGCGAGCGCCGACGGCGCACGGCCTGCGCCAGCGTATCGAGCACGGGCTCGGTTTGCGCCCAGCTCAAGCAGGCATCGGTAATGGACACGCCGTAGCGCAACGGGACGCCGGGCTTCAGATCCTGACGCCCCGCTTCGAGGTGGCTTTCGATCATCACGCCGACGATACGCGCCTCGCCATTGCTCAACTGCTCGCCGACATCGTTGCCGACGTCGATTTGCTTCTCGTGCGCCTTGCCCGAATTCGCATGCGAACAATCGATCATGACCTGCTCGCGCAAGCCGGCTGCGCGCAATACGGCACAGCATTCGTCGACGCTGGCGCGATCGTAGTTGGGCCCCTTCTTGCCCCCGCGCAGAATCACGTGCGCGTCGTGATTGCCGCGCGTTTCGAAGATCGCGGCCATGCCCATTTTCGTCATGCCCATGAACGCGTGGCTCGCGCGCGCGGCGACGATCGCATCGGCCGCGATCTGCACGCCGCCGTCCGTGCCGTTCTTGAACCCGATCGGGCAGCTTAAGCCCGAGGCGAGCTGCCGATGGCTCTGGCTCTCGGTGGTGCGCGCGCCGATCGCGCCCCAGGCGATCAGATCGGCGATGTATTGCGGGCCGAGGAGATCGAGAAACTCGGTGCCCGCGGGCAGCCCCAGACCGTTGATGTCGAGCAGCAAGCGCCGTGCGGCGCGCAGTCCCTCGTTGATACGGAAACTGCCGTCGAGCCGCGGATCGTTGATGTAGCCCTTCCACCCTACCGTGGTGCGCGGCTTCTCGAAGTAGACGCGCATGACGATCAACAGATCGTCGCGCAGTTCGTCGGCCACGGCCTTTAGCCGACGCGCATATTCGAGCGCCTGGTCGTGATCGTGGATGGAGCAAGGGCCAACCACGGCCACGAGCCGATCGTCGCGACCATGCAGGATTTCGCCGATGTCCGCGCGCGTATTTTCGACCAGCGTCTGGACCGCCGGCGGCACGGGCAGCTCGTCTTGCAACAGCGCGGGAGAGATGAGCGGACGCACCGCCCCGATGCGGACGTCGTCGATACGCGTCGTGTCCTGCGTTGCATCGGCAACGCCGACTTCTCGATCGTGGGTAGGATTGTCGATACTTCTCATCACCGTTTCTCCGGGCTTGTGCGAAGCCACGATTATGGCACCGGCAGTGCGGCGGCGAGCGGCCTATGGGCCGAATGCGTTGGACCGGCGCATGCGGCCGCCGACCGCACGCACCCTCGCTCGGCCGCACGATTGCGCGGCCGGAATGCCGAGCGGCTTACTCGCCGTCGTTCTTGATCTGCGGCAGCGCCGAGCTCTCGCCCGGTGTCAGCAGACCGACTTGCGAGTAGATACGCAGCTTCTCGCGCGTGTCGGTAATGTCGAGGTTGCGCATCGTCAGCTGACCGATACGATCGCGCGGCGAGAACGTCGACTGCACCTTCTCCATCGACAGACGCTCCGGCTGATACGTGAGGTTCGGCGACTTCGTGCTGAGGATCGAATAGTCGTTGCCGCGGCGCAGCTCGATCGTCACTTCGCCCGTGATCGCGCGGGCGACCCAGCGTTGCGCCGTCTCGCGCAGCATGATCGCCTGCGGGTCGAACCAGCGGCCTTGATACAGCAAGCGTCCCAAGCGGCGACCGTTGTCGCGGTATTGCTCGATCGTGTCTTCGTTGTGAATGCCCGTGACGAGGCGCTCGTAGGCGATGAACAACAGCGCGAGCCCCGGGGCTTCGTAGATGCCGCGGCTCTTCGCCTCGATGATGCGGTTCTCGATCTGATCGCTCATGCCCAGGCCGTGACGGCCGCCGATACGATTGGCTTCGAGCATCAGTTCGACGGCATCGGCGTATTCGACGCCGTTCAGCGCGACCGGCCGCCCTTCCTCGAAGCGAATCGTCACGTCTTCCTTGGCGATCTGCACGTCGTCGCGCCAGAAGGCGACGCCCATGATCGGGTTGACGATCTTGATGCCGGATTCCAGGCTCTCCAAATCCTTGGCCTCGTGCGTCGCGCCGAGCAGGTTCGAATCGGTCGAGTAGGCCTTTTCAGCCGACATCTTGTAGGCAAAGCCCGCTTGGCGCATGAACTCCGACATTTCGGCGCGGCCGCCGAGTTCGTCGATGAACTGCTGATCGAGCCAGGGCTTGTAGATCTTCAGGTCCGGATTGACGAGCAAGCCGTAGCGATAGAAACGCTCGATGTCGTTGCCCTTGTACGTGCTGCCGTCGCCCCAAATGTTGACGCCGTCTTCCTTCATGGCGGCGACGAGCATCGTGCCCGTCACGGCGCGGCCGATCGGCGTCGTGTTGAAGTAGGTGATGCCGGCCGTGGACACGTGGAATGCGCCGCATTGAAGCGCCGCGATGCCTTCCGCCACGAGCTGGGCGCGACAGTCGATCAATCGAGCGCCCGCTGCGCCGTATTCGAGCGCGCGGCGCGGGATCGAATCGTAGTCGTCTTCGTCGGGCTGGCCCAGATTGGCCGTGTAGGCGTAGGGAACCGCGCCCTTGAGCTTCATCCAGTGCAGCGCGGCGCTCGTATCGAGGCCGCCGGAGAAGGCGATGCCGACCTTCTGGCCAGTCGGGAGGCTTTCAAGAATTGTACTCATGAGGAAAACCGTTCAATCGAGGGATAGAGGTTGAACCGAGCAAACCGGCCGTCTGGAGCCCGCGCCGAAGCCGCCCGGGCGGGGCGATTGCTACGCGCAAACCGATATTGTAGCCCGTGCGGCCGGGCCGCCCCAATTGCGCGCTCCCGCGCGTGCCCCGCGCCGCCCGAAAGCAGCACGGCGGCGTCTGGGCGGCCGCGCTGCTTTCAGGCGGATGCCGCCGCTTCCTTCAAGGGGCGCAGGTACGCATGAATTTGCGCGATGACGGCTGCGCCGTCGCCAACGGCGGCCGCCACGCGCTTGGCAGATTCGGCGCGCACGTCGCCGATCGCGAACATGCCTGCCACGCTGGTCTCCAACGGATAGGCGGGGCCCTGCCCGGCCGGCGAAAGATCCTTACGCGTGAACCCGGTCAAGACGAAGCCGTGGCGATCGAGTTCGACGCCGCTTTCGGCCAGCCAATCGGTTTTCGGATCGGCGCCGATGAAGAGAAACAAATGCCGCGACGCGATGATTTCTTGCTCGCCGTCATGCCGAATCACCACGCGCGCCAGGCCGGCTTCGTCCGCTTCGAGCGCCTGCAGCGTACACCCTGTGCAGACCGAGACGTTCGGCAAAGCGCCGATGCGGTCGATCAAGTACTTCGACATGCTCGACTCGAGCGATGCGCCGCGAATCAACACACGGATGCTGCGCGCGAAGTTCGCAAGAAAGACGATCGCCTGGCCCGCCGAGTTGCCGCCGCCGATCAAGACGATGTCTTGCCCTTTCGCCAATTTGGCTTCGATGGGAGACGCCCAATAGTAGACGCCGCACCCGTCGAATCGATCGAAGCCTGGGACCGCCGGCTTACGGTAGGCCGCGCCGCTTGCAATGACGATGGTTCGCGCGCGCACGCTCTGGCCGTCCGCCAGCTCCAGCACGAAGCAATCGCCTTCTCGCCGCGCCTTGGCCACTTTCACCGGGATGGCGAGATGAGCGCCGAATTTCAGGGCTTGCTGATACGCTCTCGCCGCCAAAGCCTGGCCCGAGATGCCCGTCGGAAAGCCGAGGTAGTTCTCGATCCGCGAGCTGGCGCCCGCTTGCCCGCCGGGCGCGCGCTGATCGAACACCGCGACCGAAAGCCCCTCGGTGGCCGCGTACACCGCCGCCGCGAGCCCCGCCGGCCCCGCGCCGACGATCGCAACATCGTAGACGCCGGCCGATTGGAACGTGGGCACGAGCCCCAGGCAGGTAGCCAGTTGCACCTCGTCGGGCGCGCGCAAGACCGAGCCGTCTGGACAAAAAACCAGCGGAAAGTCGCCGGCGCCGACGGTCATGCCCGAGAGCAGCGCCGCCGCCTCCTGGTCCTGCCGCGCATCGAGCACCTGCGACGGATGTCCATTGCGCCGCAGGAACCCCTGCAGGGCGAGCACCCGCCCGTCGGCGCCGTCCCCGACGATCACGGGCCCGAGACCCTGCTCGATGAGCCCCAAGCGCCGCAATATCAACGCGCGCATGATGTGCTCGCCCAATTGCGCGTCCGCGACGATCAACGCGCGCAGTTTGTCCGGTTCGACGAGCAGCGTGTCGCAATCGGTCTGCGCGATCCCGTCGACGAGCGCGGGCCGCCCCGAAAGCTGAGCGATCTCCGCCATGAAGCTGCCGTCGGTGTGTTCGGCGATCAGCGTCGAGCGGCCGGCCCTATCGCGCGTGCAAATGCGCACCCGGCCATGCAGCAAGACAAAAAGGCCGAGCGCGACACGGCCGGTTTCGAAGACATGTTCGCCGGCCTTGAACGACATCGGCCGGGCGAAGCGCCGCAGGCTGGCGATTTCGCTTGCCGATAGCGTCGGAAACAATTGGTGTCGCCGGTGTTCGAGCGACGAGAAGGGGGCTTCGTCTTCCGTCGCGGCCAGATTGGCGGGACGGGCAAGCTCGGGAGTGCTCATTCAATCACCTCGGCCATGTCGGGGGGAACGCGAATCGGCCGGGCCGACGCGCGTTCGCCGCCATCATAGCGGGGTATCGGGCTTTTTATAAGCGACGCAATCCACTTCCACCTTGCAGTCGATGACCATGCTCGACACCACGCAAGCGCGCGCGGGCGGGTGTTCGCCGAAATACTCGCGAAACACCTTGTTGAACGAAGCGAAATCGCGCGGGTCGTCCAACCAGACGCCGCAGCGCACGACATGTTCCGCCGAATACCCCGCTTCGTTCAGAATCGCGAACACATTCTGCAGCGTTTTTCGCGACTGCTCCACGATGCCGCCGCTCACGACTTCGCCGTTTTCCATCGGCGTCTGACCTGATACATAAAGCCATCCATCGGCCTCGACCGCGCGTGCAAACGGCATGTGCTGACCGCCCGTGCCTTTTCCGCCTTCCACGCCGTAACGCTTCATCGATTCGCTCCTTTGAGTACGGTTTCGTCTTCCGCCCGAAAGCGCCGAGCGTTCGATCGCTCGGCCCTCGAGCCCATTACCTGTCCGACAACGCCTTCGCCGATTGCAAGAGATCATCGAGCATGGCGGCGCGCCGCTCCGGGTTCGTGTCGCGCGCGGTCATGAAACACAGCGCCGCCGTGGGGAAACCGGCGCGATCGCGAATCGGCGCGGCCATGCAAAGCCGGAACGCGTTGGACAGCCCTTCCGTGCAGCAATAGCCGTGCTCTTTGGCGTCGTGCACGTCGCGCATGAATTCGTCGAACTCGATACGCACGCCGTTGTCGAGCACGAAATCCTCGTCGGGAATGAGCGCGCGAATGTCGTCGGCGCTCAGATGGCCAAGCAGCAAGCGCCCCGTGGCCGTCCATGGAATCGGCACTCTCACGCCGATGTCGGACGTGATGTTGAACGGCCGAGCGCTGTTCTCCGACAGCACGACCGTGTACTTGTTGCCCTCGAGCATGCACAACTGCGTGGTCTCGTCGTACTTTCTCACCAGCGCCAGGATCGCTTGATGCGCCCGGCTGATGAGATCGTTGTGCGTCGAGTAGTCCGAACCGTAGTAGTGCATTTCACGGCCGAAAAAAACGCTTCCGTCCGCGCTCGTCTCGAGCAAACCGGCCTCCGAAAGAATCGTGACCAATTCGTAGATGCTCGAGCGCGGCGCGCCCGTCGCCTCGATCAATTCGCGCATGCTCATCGGGCGCTGCGCAATGTGCAATTGACGAAACATCGCAATGACGCGATCCACGCCTCTCGCCCGCGACGATTCTGCTCCAGCCATTCATCCGCTCCGTGTCTTACCGTCGTTCATCGAGTTTTTGCCAAGCGGTCGAAGTGTACTGTGCGAGGCCACCGCTCGCTATGCGAGGGGCGGTGCGCTCAATGATCGAGCACGCGATGCAGAAACTGCCGCGTGCGCTCGTTGGCGGGGTTGACGAAAAGTTGTTCGGGCTCGCCCTGCTCGGCGATCACGCCCTTGTCCATGAATACGACGCGGTCGGCCGTTTGACGCGCGAAGCCCATTTCGTGCGTGACGACCACCATCGTCATTCCGTCGCGCGCCAGCGAACGCATCACCTGCGTGACCTCCCCGACCAGTTCCGGATCGAGCGCGGACGTCGCTTCGTCGAAGAACATGATGCCCGGCTCCACCGCGAGCGCTCTTGCGATCGCCACGCGCTGCTGTTGCCCGCCCGACAATTGGCTCGGATAGTGCTGCGCGCGGTCCGCCAGACCGACGCGTTCCAGCGCTTGCATCGCACGGTCGCGCGCGTCGGCCGGGCTCATGCGCCGCGCCTTGATCAGCGCGAGCGTGACATTGCCGAGCGCCGTTTTGTGCGGAAACAGGTTGAATTGCTGAAACACCATCCCGACATGGCCGCGAATTTCCTTCGCCCGCCGCGCTTCATGCAGCGGCACCTCATTGACCCACACCTGCCCCGAATCCGTCGTTTCGAGACCGGCCATGATCCGCAAAACCGTGCTCTTGCCCGATCCGGACGCGCCGATGAGCACGACGACCTCGCCCGGATTCACGTCGAGATTGATCTCCTTCAAGACGTGGGTTGCGCCGAACGATTTACTGACGCCCGAGAGCGAGATGATGGGCTTGACTTGGGTTGGGTCGGTCATGACAGTCTCCTGCGATCATGGTGGCGCACCCATTGCGAGACTGGGAAGCACACGACGAAGTAAATCAACGCGACGAGCCCGTAGACCTCGACAGGCCGGCCGATCCGGTCCACGATGGCTTGGCCCCCGTGCATCAATTCGGACATGCCGATCATGCTGACGATCGACGTGTCTTTGATCAGCGACAAATACTGACCGACGAGCGGCGGCAGCACGATCTTTCCCGTTTGCGGCAATACGACGAAGGCGAACGTCTGCGGCCGCGTAAGGCCTAGGATCTGCGACACCTCCCACTGGCCCTTGGGCACGGCCTCGATGCCCGATCGGAAGATTTCGGCGATGTACGCGCCTTGATAGATGCTCAAGCCGATCGCGCCGGCCGCGAAGACATCGATCGCGTAGCCGAAGTAGGACACGCCGAAGTAGATGAACATCAGCGTGATCAGGACCGGCGTACCGCGAAACAATTCGATGTAGACCCTGGCGACGCGCGACGTGCCCCACGGCCCGAACGAGCGCAGCACGGCGGCAAAGAGACCGACGAGCGTGCCGCCCACGATCGCGGCCACCGACAGCAAGACGGTCGTGACGAGCCCCTGAAGCAGGATTGCGAGGCTACTGCTCAACCATTGGACAGACATGACCCGACTCCCTTGCGAACATCACGCTCGGTTGACCCGGCGCATCGTGAGTTTCCCGAAACCGGTGCGCTGCCGGGCCGCCACGGGCGGATGGAACATCCGCGCGCCCAGTTGGTCGGCAAGCCAGGACAGCAGGTTGCTGAGCACGAGATACACCGCCATCGTGACCGCGAACGTTTGGATGTACAGCAGCGTGCGCGCATTGATGACAGTCGCCGTTCCGGTCAATTCGGGCAAGGCGATGGCGGAAAGCAGCGACGTGCCCAGCAACAACTGGATCAGATAGTTGACGATCGCCGGGTAGACGGCCCGGGCCGCCTGGGGCAACACCACGTTCACGAAAATCTGCGCGGGGTTGAGACCGAGAATGCCTGCCGCTTCGATCTGGCCGCGGGGAACCGACGCCATCCCCGCGCGGAACACTTCCGACAAGTAGGCGCCGACGTTCAATCCCAGCGCAATGACGCCCGCCCAGTAGGCATCGAGCGAAATCCCCGCGGACGGAAAGCCGAAAAACACGATGAAGATCTGCAGCAGCACGGGCGTGTTGCGGATGACTTCGACATAAGCGCGGGCGACGAACCGCAGCGGCCGCAGGGGCGAGACGCCGGCGACCGCCGTCGCCAGCCCCAGCGCGATCGCCAGCGCGAACGACAGCATCGTCACCTGCAGCGTCAGCCACGCTGCCTTCATAAAGTCCGGGGCATAGCCCCACAACGTCAGCCACTGGTAACTCATCTCAGCCTCCACATCGTCCGCGCTCGTCGCCGCCCGCCCCGTTCGCTAGAACTGAGGATTGAGCGGAAAGCGAGGATCGGCGCCGAACCACTTCTTATAAAGCTGCGCGTTCAGCTTCGACGCGTTGATGTTGAACAGGAACAAATTGAGGTAGTTCAGCCACGCTTGATCGCCGGCCTTGACGCCGAACGCGTTGTATTCGAGCGGGACGAGCGCCTCGTTCGTGACGACGAGGTCGGGGTCGAGCTTGGCCTGATAGGCGAGGAAGTTGTTGTCCTCGATCATGGCGTCGGCCTGCCCTTGCTTGACAGCCAAAATCGCGGCCTGCGAGCTGTCGTATTCCTGGATCTTGATCGGAAACCCGAGCGAGCGGACTTCGTCGCCGTTGGTCGAGCCTTTCACCGTCGCGATCGTGCGGTTGGCCATGTCCTTGACCGAGGCAATCCCGCTGCTCTTCTTGACGAGCAGCGCTTCGCTGGCCACGACATAAGGCGTCGTGAAGTCGATGACCTTCGCCCGCTCCAAATTGCGCGTGAAATTGCAGAACACCACGTCGACCTTGCTCGTCTGCAGATTCGGGATGCGGTTCGCGCTCGTCGTATTCACGATTTCGAGCTTCACCCCCATTTCCTTCGCCAACTCCTTCGCGAGATCGACGTCATAGCCGTCCGGCTGGCCGTTCGCGTCGTAGAAGCCGAACGGCGCGAACGTCAAGCAATCGCCCACGCGCAACGTGCCGCGCTGCAGGACTGCTTGTAGCGTCGAGGAGGAGGACGCCGCCGCTTGGTCGGGCGTCGAGACCTTCGTGCATGCCGTCATCGCCAGCAATCCGGCAAGGGCGAATAGATAGGCGGCCTTGGCGCCCCGTTTGGCGAGTTTCATGTTGCAGTCCTTACAGAAAAGGAGTCAGGAACAGGCAAATCGGCCGGAGCTCCGACCACCGGGTTCGAGCACGCTCGCCGAGGGTCTCGCATCGGATTGTCCGATATACCAGACTTGTATCTGCTGTATCGGACTAGGATTGAGTGTTAGGGGACGAAATGGCAGCCGCAATTGATAGCATCACCGATTGCGTTGGATTTTTTGTAGGTGCATGCATCGCGGACGTGCGGCGCTGTTCCAGTCATTGGCTCGAGCCGTTCTTCCCCGCTGTGGCCGCCGCCGCGCGGCGGTCTCGCTTGCAAGCGTCGCGGTTCCGATCGTCGAGTTTTAAAGGGGCCGTGTTCGCCTCCCTCGGGGCGTGTAAACTGCTGCCTTTTTTGCTCGAGGCAATGGTGCATGTTCCCGAGCGCAAGGCCATCAGCGGGCCGGCGCTCATCCGCTTACTGGCCCGCCTGACGGACGCCCGTTTTCCAGAGTCCGGGCCGCCGCTCGCCGACCGGCTGGGGCAATGGCTCGTCTGGACGGACGCAATTGCACTGTCCTCGGCGCTGAGCGGAGGTCCACACACGGGCGGACACCGGGGCGCCGCACCGGATGAAGCGGAAGAAGCACTGTGCCTACGGGTGCGCACGACGCTCACGAACGCCATCGCCCGCGACGCCATGCTCACGCCGCACCGTCACCGCAGCTGCGCGCGCCATCGCGAGAACTCTGCCGCGGCCGACGCGGCGCCGGACTATGCCGCGTTTCGTCAGTGCTATTTGTCGCTGCAAGAAAAGATGGAAAGCGCGATCGGCAATCTGCGCACGGTGCTGCGCGGGATGCTCGCGGCCGGGGAGCCGGCCATGTCGCGCCTCGCCGCGGTCGACGCCGTGATGGAGCGGGTACTGGCGGTACGCGAACACAACGCGTTGGCCGCCGTCCCCGGACTGCTCGCCGTGCATTTCGAGCGCCTGCGCAGCCAAGCGCTGGCGGAGAACGGCAATGCGCGAGGGGCGCCGAGCGCGGGAGACGCGCAAGGCATCGCGCAGGATGCGACGCGCGATGCATCCGGTTCGCCCCCCAGCGCGGCCGACACGCCGACAGTGAAGGACGGCCCCTGGCTCGACGCATTCCGCAAGGATATGCAGAGCGTGCTGCTCGCCGAACTCGAGATTCGTTTTCAACCGGTCGAAGGGCTGCGCGCCGCCCTTCGCGCCTGCTAACCAGGACCCTATGTCCCGATATCGCCTCGATCTTGTCGTTTTTCTCGCCGGGCTCGCCGTCGTCTGCTGGATCGGCGCCGGCTACGCCGTCTCGAACCCGCTGGCGCTGGCCGTCACCTTGCTGATCGGCGTCTGTTATGTCGCCGGCGCACTCGAGCTGCATCGCTATCAGCAGCGCACGTCCAATCTCGTGCAGGCCGTAACAGACCTTTCGACGCCGCCTCCCCGCCTCGACGCATGGCTCGAGCGTCTGCACCCGGTGCTGCGCGGGGCCGTGCGGCAACGCGTGGAAGGCGGCCGCGCCGCTCTGCCGGGCCCGTCGATGACGCCTTACCTCGTCGGCCTGCTGGTGCTGCTCGGCATGCTCGGCACGCTGCTCGGCATGGTGACGACGTTGCGCGGCACCGGCGCCGCGCTCGACAGCGCAACCGACCTCGCCGCGATCCGCGCGTCGCTCGCCGCGCCGATCAAGGGCTTGAGCTTTGCGTTCGGCACGTCCATCGCGGGCGTCGCGACCTCCGCGATGCTCGGGCTTCTGTCGGCGCTGTGCCGGCATGCGAGGCTCGAGGCGGCGCGCGGGCTCGACGAACGCATCGCCACGTCGCTGCGAACGTATTCGCAGGCGTGGCGGCGCGAGGAAAGCTTCCGGCTGATGCAGCGCCAAGCCGACGCCATGCCGGCGCTCGTCGATCGACTGCAAACGATGATGAGCGCGATCGAGCGTCACAGCATCGCAGCGAACGAGCAACAGCTTGCGAATCAACAGGCGCTGCACGCGAATGTCGAGCGCGCGTATACGGCGCTCGCGTCCTCCGTCGGCCGCTCGCTGCGGGACAGCGCGGCCGAGAGCGCGCGCGGCGCCAGCGCGGCGATCGAGCCCGTCGTGCAAGCGACGATGGCTGGCCTTTCGCGCGAGATGACCGCGCTCGGCGCAACGGTCACGAGCGCCGTGCAACGGCAGCTCGACGGCCTGTCGGGCGGATTCGAAGCGAGCACGGCCACCGTGGCGAAGCTTTGGACGCAAGCGATCGAGGAGCAGCAGCGTTCCGGCGATGCTTTGGTCGAGCAATTACGCGTCGCGTTGGAGCGCTTTACCGCCTCGTTCGAACAACGTTCGTCGGCGTGGCTCGAAGGCGTGTCGAATCGCATCGATGCCGGCGTCGGCAGCGTATCGGCGGCATGGGACGCCGCGCTCACGCGCCAAGAACGCGCGAGCGACACGCTGGCGGCTCGCTGCGAGCAAGCGCTGGCGGCATCGGTCGCCACCTTCGAGCGGCATGCCGCTGCCTTGCTGCGCACGCTCGACGAATCGCATGCCGATCTGCATCGGCAGTTGGTCACTGGTGACGAAACGCGATTGCGCGCCTGGACCGGTGCGCTCGACACGATGGCGCAGTCGCTCGGCGACGCCTGGCGGCAAACGGGCGAGCACACCGCTTCCCGTCAGCAGGCGATCTGCGAGACGCTCGAGCAAACGGCCAAGGACATCTCCGCGCAAACGCAAGCGACCGCCGCCCGAACGATCGCCGAGATCGCGCAGCTCGTGCAAGCGGCATCGGAAGCGCCGCGGGCCGCGGCCGAAGTCGTCGCGGAACTGCGCCAGAAGCTTTCCGACAGCATGGTCCGCGATACGGCGATGCTCGAGGAACGCGCCCGGTTGCTCGAGACGCTGGGCACGCTGCTCGACGCCGTGAATCATGCGTCCACCGAACAACGCGTCGCCGTCGATGCGCTCGTCGCCACGTCGGCCGATCTGCTCGCGCGGGTCGGCGCGCAGTTCTCGGATACGGTCGATGCGCAAACCGGCAAGCTCGGGTCGGTCGCCGCGCAGATCACCGGCAGCGCGGTCGAAGTCGCGAGCCTGGGCGACGCATTCGGCTCGGCCGTGCAGGAATTCGGCGTGTCCAACGAGCGCCTCGTCGCGCATCTTGAGCGGATCGAATCCGCGCTCGATCGTTCGCTCACGCGCAGCGACGAGCAGTTGGCGTACTACGTGGCGCAGGCGCGCGAGGTGATCGATCTGAGCATGCTGTCGCAGAAGCAGATCGTCGAGGACCTGCAGCAGCTTGCGGCGCAACGCGCATCGAACGGGATCGAAGCGGCATGAGCGAGGAGATCGACGGCGGCGCGGAGCCGACCGCGCCGGTCTGGGCCGCGTTTGCCGATCTGATGTCGGTACTGGTGGGCGCGTTCGTGCTGATTTTGGTGGGCGTCATCGGGCTGCAGCTCGAACTGTCGGCGCGCCTCGAAGATCAAGTGAAGCAGCGGCAGCTCGAGGCACAGCGGCGCAAGACGCTCGAAGAGGCGCTCGCCGGCCCGCTCGCGGCGGGGCGCGTCACGCTCGTGAACGGCCGCATCGGCATCAGCGGCAGCCTCCTGTTCGCGCTGAATTCCGATCAATTGCAACCCCAGGGCCGCGATCTGCTGAAGTCGCTGGCGGGTCCGCTTACGGTTTATCTGCGCTCGCACGACGAGATCCTCATGGTGAGCGGCTTCACCGACGATCAACAGGTACGCGCAGGCAGCCGCCATTTCGCCGACAACTGGGAGCTGTCCGCGCAGCGCGCGCTGACGGTCATGCGGGCGCTGATCGACGCGGGTGTGCCCGCGCAATCGATGTTCGCCGCGGCATTCGGGGCGCAACAGCCCGTGAGTTCGAACACGGACGAGGCCGGCCGAGCAAAGAATCGTCGCGTCGAAATCGCGCCGGTGCCGAAGCGCTCGGGCTCGGGCGCGCAGCATGAGTAGTGCGAGCCCGATGACGCAAGGAGCGGATGCCGTGGGCGCCGCCGGCACGACGACCGACGCACGGGCGACGCTCGACGCATGGCGCGCAAGCGGCGCCGATCGGGTGAACCGTGCGCGCTTTCATTTGATCGACGCACTGGCGCGGCGCGCGGCCGACCACAGCGGCGAGGTGCGAGGCGTGCTCGATGAGCGGCTCGCTACGCTGATCGCGGCGTATTCGGATGAGGTTCGACGCATAGAGGCCGGCAATGGAGCCGATACGGCGGAAATCCGCGGTAAGGGGCAGGACAACGCACCCGCCACCGCGGATTGCCCGCCGACGCAACCCACGCCGAGCCGCGGCCCGCTGGCCGAATTGGTCGAGCTCTTCGCCAGCCGTGCGGCCGCCGCGGCGCAACACGAAGCGCCGACCGCGCGCGACGCACTGCCTTCGCACCGGCGCGAACGATCGCCGGATCTGCCCATGCTCGACTACTTCCGCGAGACGTGGTCGAAATTCAGCGCGGAGAAGCAGTTGCGGCACTCGCGCGAACAAGTGCCGGACAATGCGGGCCCGCTCAACACGAACAGTCTCGTGCATCGCTCGCTCTCGCTGATGCGGGAGTGCTCGCCCGGTTACCTGCAGCAGTTTCTGTCGTACGTCGAAGCCCTCTCTTGGATGGAGCAGTTGGCGGGGTCCGCGGCCGTACCGTCGGGCTCCATCACCGTCGAACCGCCGCGCGCGGGCACGGCGAAGAAGGGCGCGCGGCGCAAATCGCCCTAGCGTTCCCGCCGCTGCAGCGGATCGTCCCCGGAGCACGGCGAGCCGTTTGATACCATGCAGCGTTTTCTGGACAGGCCGACAGCAGCGTGACGCATCGATTCATGACCACCGTACGGGATTTCTGCATCAAATGGGCTCGCCGCATCGCATGGCTGGCGGCCGCGTGTTTCCACGTGGCAGCGGCGCTGACGAGCTTGGCGGCCGACGCAGCGAAACACGTGCTCGCGAACGCCTGGCAGCACGCGCGACATCCCACCCGCCGCGGCATACTGCTCACGCTCGCCACGCCGCCCGCGCTCGTCTTGCTTTACGTACTCGTGCTGATTCCGTTCACGCCGAGCATCAGCGACATCCGCAAGGCCCGCGTCGATCGGCCCGCGCAGATCCTGTCGGCGGACGGCAAGCTGCTCGCCGAATTCAAGCCTTCGAACCGCGAATGGGTGACGCTGAAAGAGATCTCGCCGCATATGATCGATGCGTTGATCTCCACGGAAGACCACCGCTTCTACCAGCATCACGGCATCGACTGGAAGCGCACCGCGTCGGCGGCGCTGCACACGTTCGGCGGCGATCGTCAGGGCGGCTCCACGATCACGCAGCAGCTCGCACGCAACCTGTACCCCGATGAAGTGGGCCGCGCGCCCACGCTCACGCGCAAGATCAAGGAGGCGATCACCGCGGAAAAGATCGAGATGGCCTACAGCAAGGACCAGATCCTCGAGACTTACCTCAACACGGTGCCGTTTCTCTACAACGCCTACGGCGTCGAGATGGCGGCGCGCACCTACTTCGGCAAATCGGCCGACGAGCTCGACATCCTGCAAGCCGCGACCCTCACGGGCATGCTCAAGGGCAACAGCTACTACAACCCGGTGATCAACCCGGAAAGAGCCCTTGCTCGGCGCAACACCGTGCTCGGGCAGATGGTCAAATACGGTCGCCTTTCGCAGGCCGCCTACGACAAACTCAAGACGAAGCCGCTATCGGTCGACTTCGAGCGTCAGGTCGAGCCGCCCGGGCCCGCGCCGCATTTCGCGCAGCAGTTGCGCAAGTGGCTGATCGGCTGGGCCGACGCGAACGACTACAACGTGTACTCGGACGGCTTGGTCGTCCATACGACGATCGATTCGCGTCTGCAGGCGATGGCGACCGCGGCGGTCGCGCTGCAGGGCCGGCAGTTGCAGTCGATCGCGAACGGGCAATGGAGCGGCCGGGCAGGCTGCTCGCCGGCGAACGATCTGTTCAAGACGTTCATGCGCGAATCGGCCGAATACCGCAGCGCGCGGGCCGCGGGTCAGAGCGACAGCGATGCGCTCAAGCAGCTTGGCGCCGAGCGCGACTTCGTCCGCAAGCTCTGTCATGACAAAACCGAGATTCAGGCGGGCTTTTTAGCTATCGATCCGCGCAACGGTCAGATCAGGGCCTGGGTGGGCAGCCGCGATTTCGCCGATGAGCCTTTCGATCATGTGCAGCAATCGCGCCGCCAACCGGGCTCGACGTTCAAGCCTTTCGTCTACGGCGCCGCGTTCGCGAGCGGCATGAAGCCGACCGATACGTTCATCGACCAACCCGTCGAGATCCCGCTGAAAGGCGGCGAGATCTGGCGCCCGGACGACGACGTACCCCCGAGCGGAAAGCCGATGACGCTGCGCGACGCCCTTGCCTACTCGCGCAACCGCATTACCGCGCAGTTGATCCAGCAAGTTGGCCCAGAGCGCGTCGCCAGTCTGGCTCGAGCGATGGGCGTGCGCGACAGCAAGCTCGACCCCGTGCCGTCGCTCGCGCTCGGTACGAGCCCGGTGACGGTCAAGGAAATGGTATCGGCCTACGCCACGATCGCGAACGACGGCGCGTATCTCGAGCCGCGCATGGTAACGAGCATCGAGGACCACGAAGGTCACGTACTCGCGCAGTTCGAACCCGCCGAGCCCGAGCAGGCGTTGCCGGTCGCGGCGGACCGCACGCTGATCGACGTCATGCGCGATGTCGTCAATCGCGGTACCGGTGCGGGCATCCGCTCGCGCTTCGGGATTCGCGCGGACGTGGCAGGCAAGACCGGTACGACACAGGACAACACCGACGGGTGGTTCATCCTGATGCACCCGCAGCTCGTCGCGGGCGCGTGGGTCGGGTTCGACGACGGCCGCGTGACGCTGGGCGGAAATTATTGGGGCGAGGGGGCGCACAGCGCGCTGCCGATCGTCGGGGACTTTTATCAGCGGGCGCTGCGCGCGCGGCTGATCGATTCGCGCGTACGCTTCGACACCGAGGTGCAGCCACGCGCCTTCGACGTGTTCCGCGACAAGCTGCGCGCGTGGATGGCGTGGCTGTCCGGATCGAAGCCCCAAGCGCCGACGGCGCCCGCGCCGGTGCATCGCGCACCGCCGGCGAAGCCTGCTGAGGAACCGTCGGCGTCCGCGCCGGCGTCGGCGTCGGCGGCAATGCCGAGTTCCGCGGTCTTGCCTCCGGGGTCCGGCTCTCAGGCATCGGCCCCTGGGCCGGCGTCGGAGCCGCCGCTGATCGGTGTGCCGGCAAGCGGGGCGACGGGGAATATGCCGAGCGCACCTACGCCCGGCGCCGCGAGCGGCGCGCCGGCGCAGCTCGCGCCGACGATCTTGCCGCCGGGCTCGGGCGAGCCGCCGAGCGGCGCACCGCGCGGAACGAGCGGTTTCCCGCCCGCGGGCGCGGGATCCTCGCCGACACCGACGCCCGATGTGCCGGATGCGGGAGGCGACCATCGGGGTGTTGCACAATGAGTCCGCCGAGGCAACGTCGCCAATGCAGTCTATGTCCATGCGCGGGGCCTTCCTGTTCCAGCACGAATGAACGCCGTGCGCGGGATGCGCCCCGGTCAAAGTGTCCTATCTTTTGGATCAACATTGATTGGGACGACTGAAGCGCGCTAAGCTCTTCGCTCCATCGTCCTCGGATGTCGTAGATTTCCCCGCGAGACATGTGCGGAGCACCGGTAGGGATACTAACTACCGACCAGCGGGTGACCTCGCCCATCTTTCACCATGAGCCAACGAACATTCTTTCCAATACCGATCGAGCACGAAGAGCCGTACTCGGATTCAAAGGACTTGAAATTAGTCGGCTACACGAAAGACCGAATCAGATACGCGATCAAGCGTGTGCAAGACGGCGAACTTCTGCCCATTTCCGAGTGGATTGGCCACAGGCTTTGTGAGCTATGTGGCGTTTCTGTACCTGAATACCATATCGTCGCTTGCGTCGACGGGCAACTGGCATTCGGATCCCGATGGGAAGATGGGGCGGAACAGATCGATGGCGGCACAGGAACAGTACAGGCGCTGGAACTTCTTGCGGCACATGCCGCAGACATCTCCGCCATATTTGCGGTTGACCAATTTTTCCCCAATCCAGACCGGCACTTGGGGAACTATCTGTTCGTGCGCCGCGCGGAAACACCGATGTGCCTTGCAATGGATTTCTCTCGCGCCGGACCGTCAGACGAGATTCCGATGGGAGCCCTTCCGCTTGATCCGGTGTGCAGCACGCTCGTCGTGATCGAAAGGCTGATTCGCGATCGCTTAAGGAAGTTCGACTCCGCTGCATTCGGCCGCGCGAAGGCGCGATTGGCCTCCATCAAGCCCGGCGAGTTCTACGCAATCCTCAACGACGCGCCTGATGAGTGGTTCGTCATGACGACTCGCGATGAGTTTTGCCGGTGGTGGGATAATGAGAGCTCGATCCGCGTGGACGGGATTGCACCATGACATCGCACATCGCTCGGTACTGCACGCTTCAGTTTCAGCCGCATCACAACAGGACGGAGCACGTCAACTACGGAATCGTCGTGTTTATGCCGAACGGAGGTGTCCGGGTCCATATCGCCAACGGCCTACGTAAGATCAAAGCACTTGCGCCAACCGCCAGCGTTGAGAGACTTCGCGCGCAGGAAGAGGAGATCCCCAAAATCGTCGGCGATGCGAGATGCGACGAGGCGCTTCGCCTTCTCGAAGTACTTCAAGTGCTTCGACCACAAGCCGTTGCTCGGCTCGGTAGCTTTCGATTCGAAACCGAAGCCGACTACGCCAAGCACGCCAAACTTGCGTTAGCGACTCAATGCGAAACCCCTGTCGCGCGGGGCCGCGCGCGCGAGCCTCGCTCGAGACTTTTCTACGACGTACGGGACCGCTTCCAATTGCTTGGCATATTGGCCGAGGACAAGGCGGCGCTACCTGACCACAAAGTCGTAGAGCACTACACCCCTGACGCCGAAGCAGATGTCAAGGTCGAGTTCGCATTGCAAAACGGCATCCTGCGTGTGGCTCAAACGATTGACCTGCGCACCGATGCCGCCGAACTGGTCAGTACCCAACATAAGCACGCGGCCTACAGCAAGGCGTACGCGATCCACTACGCTAAGACCCAATTGGAATCGGCGCGACTTCGAAGCTACGTGATAGTGGCGGGAGCGCATTCCACCGCAGCCGACAGGGTGCTTACGGCGATTCGCGCCGACGCGGACGATGTCTTGGATTGGGAAAACCATGCGGATATGGAGCGCTTTTTCGGCGAGTGGGCCGAAGCTGCCGGTCGTCCGCTTCCTTCACTGCCGCTCAACTAGCTTACCGGTCCCCCTATCGATCCGAGCGATAGCCGCCAAGCGAACTTTCCCCCGTGCCACTAGAATGGCAGCTTTGCGGGTTAACCCCGCTTGATGACGGCACGCGGCAATGCACCAGATTGAAGCAGCAAAGAACAAAACGGCCTGGGTTCTCCTGGCTTTGGCGGTAGGCGGCTTCGCGATCGGCACGACCGAATTCGCGACGATGAGCGTCTTGCCGCTCTTCGCGCAAGGGCTCGGGATCACGGCGCCCGTGGCCGGCCACGTCATCAGCGCCTACGCGCTGGGCGTCGTGGTGGGCGCGCCCGCGCTCGCCGTGCTCGGCGCCCGGCTCGACCGCCGCGATCTGCTCATCGCCCTAATGGCGCTGTTCGCCGTCGGCAATACCTTGAGCGCGCTCGCGCCCAGCTACCACTGGATGCTGTTCTTCCGCTTCATCAGCGGCCTGCCGCACGGCGCCTATTTCGGCGTCGCGGCGCTCGTCGCCACCTCGCTCGTCCCCGAGAATCGCCGCACCGTCGCCGTCGGCCGCATGTTCCTCGGGCTCACGGTCGCCACCATCGTGGGCGTGCCGTTCGCCAACTGGCTCGGCCATGCGATCGGCTGGCGCTGGAGCTTCGCCTTCGCCGCCTTGATGGGCGCGGTCACGATGACGTGCGTGCGCCTATGGGCGCCGTCGACGCCCGCCGCGGCCGGCGCAAGCCCGCTACGCGAGCTGAGCGCGCTCAAGCGCGCCCAGGTCTGGTACACCCTCGGCATCGGCGCGATCGGTTTCGGCGGCCTATTCGCGGTCTATACGTATCTCGCCAATGTGCTCGCCTCGGTCACGCACGCTTCGGTCGGCACGGCGTCGCTCGTGCTGAGCGTTTTCGGGATCGGGCTCACGGCCGGCAACCTCGTCGTGCCGATGTTCGCCGACCGCGCGATCATGCGCACGGCCGGCCTTCTGCTCGTCTGGAGCGCGGTGATGCTGCTCGCCTTCCCGTTGGCTGCGGCGAATGTCTGGACGCTGGCGGTGGACGTCTTCCTGATCGGCGTCGGCGGCGCGCTCGGCACCGTCTTGCAAACGCGCTTGATGGACGTTGCGGAGGATGCGCAGGGCCTTGCTGCCGCGCTCAATCATTCGGCGTTCAATACGGCCAACGCACTCGGGCCGTTTCTCGGTGGGCTCGCGATCGCAGGCGGCTTCGGCTGGACTTCGCCAGGGTGGGTAGGCGCGTTGCTCGCAGTGGGCGGCCTAGGCGTATGGGCGATGGCGGGCTTCGCGCAACGCGGCGCCGATCGAAAAGCCGCGCGCTTGGCGAGCCGCGCCTGCTTGGAAACGCAAGGGCGGTAAGGATGCGGATGCGCGGCTTCCGCTCAAATTGAGCGAATCGCGACAATGGATGGCCGGAATACAACAACGTGCGCCTCGCGCACTGCGCATAATTTCCCCATTGCAATTTCACGCGACCCGCCAAGCTCCATGAAGACCGCCGCCTGTTTGCTCAGCCTCCTGACCGGCTTGACCCTCTTCACCGTCGCGCCGGCTCGCGCCGCCGACTTCCGAGTGACCACCGACAGCCAGCCCGATGGCCATTTCGCCGCAACGCAATACAGCGGGAGCTTCGGCTGCCACGGCGCCAATGTGTCGCCCCACATCGCGTGGCGCAACGCGCCCGCCGGTACGAAAAGCTTCGTCGTCACCGTCTACGATCAAGACGCTCCCACCGGCTCGGGGTGGTGGCACTGGATCGTTGCCGATATCCCCGCGAACGTCGACGAACTGGCCGCGGGCGCCGGCAGCGCCGACGGTACATTGCCCGCCGGCGCGAAAGCCGTTCACAACGATGCCGGTCAAACGGGCTACCTAGGCGTGTGCCCGCCCGCGGGCGAAACCCATCGCTACCTCATCACCGTCAATGCGTTGAAGGTGGACAAGCTCGAGCTGCCCGAAGGCGCCACGCCCGCGATGGTCGGCTACCTGACTCACGTCAATAGCCTCGGCAAAGCCACGACCACGGCTTTGGCCAACCGGTAACCGTCCGGCCAGGGCCTCTATGGAACCGCGCATCGCACAACGCGCCGGCATCGGAGCCGGCGGCCTCGTCCAGCAGCAACAAGCGCTGGAATTCAAGCGTTTGTTCGTCGACAAGCCGATGCTCGTCGTGGTCGAGCGCGGCTCCAAAATCGTACGCTGGGCCGGCGGCGAATACGTGATCCGCGCGGGCGACGCCGTCGCGATCGCCGGCGGGCAAACATTCGACGTGATCAACCGCTTGCCCGAGCACGGCGGCTACCGCGCGCGCTGGCTCGCCTGCGATGAACCGCTCGTCGCCGCGCACGCCGCGCGGTATCCGCAGCAGCCGGTCATCCGTCATGCACAGGCCATCGTCGAGCCATGCGCCGCATTCGGTGAGGCCTTCGATCGCGCCATCGATGCGATAGACGACGCAAACCTTCCCGCCGCCATCGCCCAGCACCGCGTGCGGGAAATACTCCTTTGGATCGGCATCAAGGGCGGACGCTTCGGCGAGGCCGCTGTCGAAACGCTGTCCGCGAGAATCAGGCGGCTGATCGCGAGCGATCTCGCGAACGAGTGGAGCGCGCCGACGGTGGCCGCGGCCCTCGCCATGAGCGAATCGACCATGCGCCGCAAACTAGCGGAAGAAAACGCGACGCTCACGGAAATCCTCTCCGACGCGCGCATGTCCTTCGCGCTCAATCTGCTGCAATCCACCCACCACAGCGTGACGCAGATCGCAGGCGACGTCGGTTACAAAACACTCTCTCACTTCGCCGCGCGCTTTCATCAACGTTTCGGCTTCTCGCCCACCGCCATCCGGCGCGGCCTTGCGCACAGCCACCGGGACACGTGCGCGTCGACCACCTGACGCATCGCGCCCCCCCCACCGCACCGCTTTCCGACGAAACAATCTAGCGTAGTCGGCCATTTTGTTTCCACTTCCCTCCCCACAGCTTCCCGAACGGAAACAATGGCGGCCGCCGATTCTTTTAAATCTTGAGCCGCAAGTCACCGTGCTAATCTGAATGCGCATTGGGCATAGCGAATCATGCACCAACGAATACAGCTACAGGGCAATAAGAATATTTCTGAGAGAGCAGTACTCGCTATTTAAGCAGGTACTTTCATTCGCATTCCGATGACAGACCGAACTTCACCTTGATGTGCCGGCGTTCGCGCGCGGCAGGCGCACGGACGTCCCTTGTTTTATCCGCCTAAACGGCGGCCGAATCAGCACGGAGAGCGGAGGGCGACGCACGCCTATGCGCAACGCCGACCCATGGCGATCGCGCCGTCGCCCGTACAGAACCATGTCCGGCTTGGTATTTACCACGCCGGATGCGGTGGGTATTCCTTTCTCGAGGGGAAAGGAAGTTGTCGCTATGTCATTTACGTCTAGAGGTCTATATGAAACCCACATTCGAGTTCTCGAATGATGAAAAAGGCGAGCTATTCGACGTACTACGCAGCATCAAGGAAAGCCCATATCTGGATTACGCCGGTTTTCACAATCGGATCAAAGCGCTGATAGCCGATCAAAAAATTCCTGAATTCTTCATCAACGTGTGCGAAAAGGTGCGCTCAGAGAGACGAAGCAAGAAAAGCTATTCGCACTTGCTGCGTAACGTGCCGCTTGACGAACATATTCCGATGTTCGACCAGGACGATCCCGTGCACGATAAGTACGAGAAAAAGAAATCATTCGTCGGCGAAGCCTTCTTAGAACTCTTTGCCCAATTGACCGACAGCCCGCTTCTCGCATACCAGACTCGCAACAACGGCGACTTTTTCCACGACGTCTACGCGCACAAGAAGTACAGCCAGACACAGACGCAGAAAACCGACGGCGAGCTGTTCTTCCATAACGACCGCACCGCCCACCCCGTACGCGCCGATTACCTGAGCCTGCTCGGTATGCGCTGCTGCGAATCCAACCGCATCTACACGGGCTACCTCGATGGGCGCACATTGCTCGATCATCTCACCGAAGAGCAGCAAGCCACGCTGCGCAAGCGGCTCTTCGTGACGCCCTACGATGAGTACTCTCGCGATTCCAATAGGCAGCAGGTGATATCCGATTCGCACGCGATCCTAGAGAACGAGCACAGTTTCCGCTACTACGACACGCGTACGACCTATGCGCCGGGGGCCCCCAACGAAGCGATCGACGCCCTGCTGGCGCTGAAGAACGCAATCGTCAAGGCCAACAAGGAACGCGTCCAGATCCTCACGGGCGATCTCTTTTCGTTCGCCAACCAGGACGCGCTGCACAACCGCGAGCTGATCGAGGTCAAGGACCCTGAGCTGGCGCTCAAGCGCTGGCTGCTCAAGACCTACAGCTTCCGCGATCAACACAGCCTGCAACGCTTCAACGACTACTTCACGCGCGAGCAGCCAGGCTTGGTGAAGGAATCCGCCGCTCGGAACTGAGCCGGCGTACGTCTCCCCCTTAAGTCGTGCCGAGCACGCGCGCCGAACCCGCCGGCAGCGCGATCGGGTCCCCTTTGCGCGAATCGCGCGCATGTTGCGCTACGCCGCCACCTATCCGGTGAGTGCGCGTCGGGACTCGCGGCAGTTCGAAGCCCCTCAACCCGGGTTATGCGTTAAGCGCGCGTCGCGCCAACAACGCAGGCCGATTCTTCAGGCCCACTTCGATGCGGATATCGATCCTCGCGGGAGCGCACTACGACGCCCCGATCGCCCGTCAAACCTTGGCGGCTCTCAAGACCCTCCAGCAACAGGAACACGGCCCTCACGAGGTGCGCGTCGCCTCCAATGCCGACGATGCACGCGTCATGGCCGAAAGCGAGGAGATCGACGCGATGCTCGTCGTGCCGGGCGCGGCGACTGCTCGTCAGATCGAGCGGCTCGCCATGCGCACCGGCCTTTTCGCGGCAGTACAGGCCCTGCGCGGGTCGTCACCGAGCGGGCGTGCCTTCGACATCGTCGTCGTCGGGGATCCGTTCCAAGGCCAAGGCCAAAGCGAAGGCGAGCGCGGCGTGATCGCGCAGCGCTACGAACTCGTGGGCGCCAACACGCTGCGCTACACGGAGACGAGCATCCGCCGGCTCGCGAAAGTGGCGCTCGACGCAGCCGAGCAGCGCGCGCGTCGGCTGATCTCCGTCGACCAGGCCGACCGGCTCGAAACGATGGAGCTGTGGCGCGACGTCGTGGCCGAAGCCGCGGGCCGCTCTCCGGACATCGCCGTCGAGCATCGACTCATCGAGCAGGCCGTGATCGACCTCGTCGCCTCGCCGCAGCGCTTCGACACCATCGTCGCAGGCGGCAACCTCGGCGGCATTTTGGCCGCGCAGATCGGCGCGCTCACCGGCTCGCCCGGCACGTGGGCCCGGGCGCTCGTGGGCAACGGACGTTTCGCGATCTACGAAATCGCCGCCGCGCATCACGCCTGCCTCGCGCCGGACGTGCCGCCCGACGTTTGCCCGGCCGCTGTCAAAAGTGCGCTGGCGCTGATGTTCCGCTACGCCGGCAACGACGCTCGGCGCCACACGCCAAGCGCGTCCCACGACGCTCCCGTCGCACACGCGCACGGGCCGTTCGGCCTCTGACTTTCCATCCGAGGCCCCTCGCGCGAGGGGCCTTCGTACGACTCCCCACCCACTCCTTCAAGGAGATCGACATGAGTACCGTATCGAATCGCCACTCATCGGGCGAGGCGCAGACACTCGCCCGCGCCTATCGCTCGACCATGGCGCGCACCCTTCCCTTGCTGTTCATCTGTTACCTGTGCAATTACCTCGACCGCATCAACGTAGGCTTCGCCAAGCTTCAAATGCTCGACGATCTGAAAATGAGCGAAACGGCGTTCGGCCTCGGCGCGGGCATTTTCTTCGTCGGCTACGTGATCGCCGGCGTGCCGAGCAGCCTCGCGTTGCGCAAACTTCGACCACGCCAATGGATGGCCATCCTGATGATGATCTGGGGCGCGCTGTCGGCCTCGTTGCTGTTCGTTAGGACACCTGAATCGTTCTACGTGCTGCGCTTCTTGACGGGCGTCGCCGAGGCCGGCTTCTTTCCGAGCATCGTCATGTATTTCGCGCAGTGGTATCCGGCGAAGCGGCGCGGAGAAGTGATGTCGCTCTTCATGGTTTCGATCCCCATCTCCGGGCTGCTCGGCGGACCGCTTTCGGGCTGGATGCTCAAACAATTCGCGTCCGCGCCCGGCGGCATGGCCGGATGGCAGTGGCTCTACCTTCTACAGGGTGCGCCAACCATTCTTCTAGGTTTTGTCCTGCTAGCCTTGCTGAAGGACGAGCCGAGGACGGCGCGCTGGCTGAACGAGACCGAGAAGCGCCTGCTCGCGGCCGAACTCGCCGAGGAAAACAGCGCGAGCGCCGCGCCGACCTCCACGCGCGGTGTCTCGCAGTTGAAACTCGCGCTGCTCAACTCGACGGTGCTGACGCTAGGCGTCGCATACTTTTTCATTCAGATGGGCGTCTACGCGCTGAACTTTTGGCTGCCCTCCATCGTGCGCTCGCTCGGTTTTACCGATCTGGGCGTGATCGGCTGGATCAGCGCGGTGCCGTACTTGTTCTCGGCCATTGCGATGGTGGTCGTCGGCAAGTCGTCGGACGCGCAGCGAGAACGGCGTCTCCATCTCGGCCTGCCGTTGCTGACGGGATTCGCGGGGCTGTTGATCGCCGCGAACGCGAACGGCAACGTGGCCGGCGCGATCGCGGGCCTCACGCTCGCGACCGCGGGGACGCTGACGGGGCTCGCGATGTTCTGGCCGTATGTCGGCAGCGTGCCCAAGCGCAGCCCCGGCGCTGCGGGGATCGCATTGATCAATTCGGTGGGACAGGTGGCAGGCTTCGTCGGTCCGTCCATCGTCGGGTTTCTCAAGGACACGACGCACAGCACAACGCCCGCGCTCTATCTCCTATCGAGCGCGCTGGCGGTGGGCGCGCTGATCGTGGTGCGGGGATTCCGCGCTGAAACGTCGGGGCCGGTTGCCGGCGTCCCCCCGGTGGCGACGGATTTGGCGGAAACGCGCTGAGCAACGTTGAAATCGAAGGCCGCCTTTCATACGACAGGCGGCCTTCCGAGATGCAGCAAACGAGCGATCAAACGATCAAGCGTGCACTGCCTGCAGCGCATCGAACGTGGTGATCCGCCCGGCCAGCGCGCTGGCGGCCCCGGTGTAAGGGCTCGCGAGCCAGACGTTGCCCGGGCCCGAGCGCCCCGGGAAATTGCGGTTGATCGCGCTGATCGTCACGTCGCGCTCCGATGCGGACTGTCCTGGGCCGCAATTCGCGCAAGAGCCGCACCCCGGCATCACGAGCGTGACGCCGGCCTGCTCGAACGTCGGCAGATAGCCCCGTTCGTCGCAATAGCGCCGCACATCCTGCGTGCCGAACTGGAGGAACAAGCGCGTGCCCGCCGCGACCTTCAAGCCGCGTTCGAGCCCCCACTGCAGGACCTCGTGATAAAAGTCGAAATCCGCGCGCTTGCCGGCCGTGCAGGAACCGCCGTAGGCCAGATTGACCGCCACGTCGCCACCCAATTCGCTGGCCGCCACGCCGTTGCCCGGATCGCCCGGCCGCGCAAGCATAGGTTCGAGCCGGTCGGCGTCGATGCGAATGACGTCGCGGTACGCTGCGCCCGCGTCGCTCTTCATCCACGGCTCGATCACGAAATCCACGCCGCGCCGCTCCCTTAAGAATGCGACCGTCTTCTCGTCAGGCTCCACGATGCCCGTGAAGCCGCCCAGTTCCGCGATCATGTTCGTCAGCGTCGCGCGCTCGTCGATCGAGAGCGCACGCACGGCGGAGCCGCCGTATTCGAAAACGAGGCCAATCGCGCTGCCCGAACGGATTTCATCCATCTTCAACAGGTGAAGCACGATGTCCTTCGCGGTCACGCCGGGGCGAAGGCTGCCGCTCACTTCGATACGCAGCGTTTGCGGCACGGTGCAGCGCACGTAGCCCGTCACCCAGCTGTTCGCCATCTCGGTCGCCCCCGCGCCGAATGCGAGGCAGCCGAGCGCGCCCGAATGCGGCGTGTGCGAATCGGTACCCGCCACGACCTGCCCCGGCAACGCATAGCGCTCCGTCATCAGCGAATGGCAGATGCCCTCCGAACCCGGCTCGCCAGGCAGCGCGCCGTGCGAGCGCACCGGATAATCGCGCGAAAAGTCGGTGTGGCCGCGCGTGAGGTTGGCGACGCCGGGCAGCAAGCCGTCGCGCACGTGCGGGATGCTCTGCTCGGCCAGCACCAGATGGTCTTGAAACGCGACGATATGATCGGGCTCGACGAGCGGCGCCGGCTTGCCGAATGCCCGGTGCATCAGGTGCGCGCACATGCCGGTGAAATAGTCGTGGCTGAAGCGCCAATCCGCGGCGACGAACACACCCTCGCCGCGCGAAGCGTCCGCCATCGCCGGATGCACGTGCCGCTCGAGAATTTTCTCGACGAGCGTGCGCGGTGCATCATCGCCCTTGCGCGACGCGCGCGCCGCGTTGCGTGCGTCCTTGTCCGGCCACTGAGCGGATTTGCTGTAGGCCAGCAGCCCGCCGCTGCGAATGATCTTTTGCGTCAGCGCATCGCGTCCCGCGAGGAATGCCTCGATGGGGACGGATTCGCCGGCGAGCAGCCGATCGAGAATCGAAAAATCCGTGGTGGTGAGGATCCCGATGTTGTCGCAATTTTGCTGATAGATGCGCTCGAAACTCTCCGCCACGATGAGCCCAATGCCCGCCGACAACTCCGCCAGCGGCGCCGATTCGCGAGAGGAACCCTTGCCGTAGCGCTTGCCGGCCACCGTCACTTGGAAGCCTCCGTTACGCACGGCGTGATTGCCGATCGGACGACGGTCGCCGGCCTTGAAGCCGACATACGGGAATTCGCCCAAGCGCTCGTCATAGGTGAGCATCACGGTGACAGGCGTGATCTCGTCGGTGGAAACGTTGTCGCGCAGCGCCCCCGCATTCGCGCGCGTGAGGTTTTGCCCGGCAAGCTGAGCATCGATCAGCGCGGGGGCATCGGACAAATACAACACGCGGCCGGTCAAACGAAACGAATCTTCCACGACATCTCCTTTCAAGCAGCTTCATCGATATATGACAGTGCACCGGGCGCTAAGGCGCTTTGGCAACCGGTTGCGCATCGAGCTTTTTGGTCAGCCACGCGGAAACCAGCGCGGCGACCTCGTCCGAATTACGGTCCAGCATCAGCATGTGCGAATTGCCGTGTATCCCGTGCTCGGGCAGCGAGAGCATGTCCACCGTGCCGCCCGCCTTGATCGCCGCTTGCCGATACTGCAGCGGCGCCTCGATCAGGCCACGCCAGAACGGCGAACTGTCGAGGTTGTCGCCCCAGACGAATAGCTGGGGGATGTGCTTGATCGTCGATAGATCCGGCGCGTTTTCAGGGGCGCCGGTCGGCTCGAGCGCGACGATCGCCTTGATCTTGTCGGGCGCATGAAGCGCGGCCGTAAACGCGAAGTTCGCTCCTTGGCTGTGCGCGATCACGACACAAGGGCACACGCGCTGCACGAGCGCATCGTAGGCGGCCTGCGTCCAAGCATCGTTCGTCGCCCAGCGCGGCACGAACTGTTTGCTGAAATCGTCGAACGCGTCGAGCGGAAACTTCGACCCGGGAAATGCCTTGCGCTCGGAGCCTTCGTCGCCGTAGCTCGGGCCGATGCGAAAGAGCTGCCACGCCTCGCGCTTGGAGCGAAAGAACGGCTCCGTTCGATAGATCTCCGGGTAGCGCGCCCACGACGCCCGGCCCCGCTCCACCGCATCGCTGACATAGACGTCATAGCCCGCCTTGAGGAAAAACATCTGCCAGCCGGGACGACCGTCGGGCGTGCTCTCCCAAGTCGCACCCGTGAGGCCGCCGCCATGCCAGAGCAACACCGGCCAGCGCTCGCGCGGATGTTCCAACTTGACGTACTGAACGTACATCTGCCCAGCTTCGAACGTGCCGTTGGGGTTCACCTTGGTTGGTTTCTCCCCCGGCGAAAACACGATGGTTCGCGTAGGTAAGCCAGACAGTTCGACTTGATGACCGCCGATGTAGAAGCTGCCCATCGACGCGACGTCGAGGCCATCGCGGCTCGCACCGCCTGTCTGCTCGGCCGTGGCATCCGCCGCTTGCGCATACACGCCGGTCAGCAGCGCGCAGGCAGTGATCAGCATGCCGACCCAACGTATGCGCAAGCGCGGTTTCATGGCTTCCCCTTTCGGAATGGATGGTGTACTCGCCACGGCTTACTGCGCCGGCTCGGAAGACGCGTTGGCCGGACGGTTGACGAAGAAGAGCGCGCCCAACGCCAGCAGGTAGAGCACGCCCAACGACATCATCAGCACTTGGAATCCTTCGTTAGCCAGCAGGTAGGCGCCCAGCGCGAGCAATGCGCCGTTGGCGATGCCGAAGTTGCGCTCCATGCGCGAGAACAGCGCGACACGCTCGAGCGGCCCAAGCGCCGACAGGTCGAGATTAGCCATCGTCGCCGGCCGCACGCCGCCCGATCCGAGCCCAAGCAGCGTAATGCCGATGAGCCCGGAAACGAAGTAATCGACGCCCTGCCCCGCGAGCCATTCGCTGCACCCGAGCACGAGCATCGCGCCGAACATGCAGCACAGCGTGGCGACCATCAGCACGCGCACGCCGAAGCGCTTGATGAAGCCGTTGACCGCCAGCGACGTCGCGAACGCCGAAAGGGTGAACAACCCGAGCACCGCGCCGAACAAAAGCGGATCGACGTTGACCATGATGAAGTAGAACGGCAGAAAACCCACGAACGGCGCGAGCGTAAACGCGCGCGACAGCGAATAAAAGCCCATCCAAAACCGCTGCCCCGAATCGATCGACAACGCCTTCGCCGTGGCGCCGGGCGCACTGCGCGCGGCGGCCGGTTCGCGAATCATCATGACGAGGACGGTCGAGCTGACGCTCGCCAGCAGCGAAGCGTAGAACGGCCAGAACGGCTGATAGTCGAACAAGATGCTGCCGCTCGTGCCGGCCACGAGCGTGGCGATGAACATCTGGCTTTGCGAGCGCGTCTGCGCCCGCATGAACAACGTACTGTCGCCTCCCGCGCTCGCGAGCGAGCGCAGCAAGCTCGAATCGGTCGACAGCGCGATGCTGAAACCCGTGCCGCCGATGATTTGCGACAACACGAGCAAATGCATGTCGACATCGGCAAGCCGCGTGCCGGCAAGCAGGAGCACGATCCCGCAGGCCTTCATCGTCTCGCCCACGGCCACCACCTGCTTTTCCGAGAGCTTCGTCAGCAGCTTGCCGCCCAAGCTCGCCGTCACGGTCGTCACGAGGCCGTAAATCGCCAACAAAGCGATCACGCGATACAAACCGAGCTCGACCAGATACAGGTGCAAGAACAACACGGGCAAATGAAAGTACAGCCGCGACACCACGCGATACAGCACGAACAAGCGGACGTTGCGGTCCGTGTCCTGCGCTGCGTCCGTGGCGGCGGCGGAGAGGCTCATCGCGTGCTGCTCGCGCTAGGCCGGCGTATCGCCGGCGCTAAGCCAGCACGACATCGCCTTGGCGCAACACCTTCATCGTCCCGTCGAGCAGCGAGACGATCGTGCTGGAGCGCGTCGTCTGCGGCTTCACGCCGCCAGGCGGCACGATGTAGTCCACGGCATCGGGAAACGTGCGGCTCGCGAGTTCGTAGTCGATCAAGCAATCGTGCTCGACGCCCGACATGTTCGCGGACGTCATCGCGAGCGGCCGCCCGAACCGGTCGATCAGCGCATTCAACACCGGATTGCGGTTGCACACCACCGAGATCGAATCTTCCTTGAGGTATGGATGGTTCGGCGCATCGGCGGATTTGCGCAAGACGAAATTGAGCGGCCCCGGCCAGTGGCGCGCCATCAGCAAATTCACCGCTTCGGCTTGATCGAGCGGCACTTGGGCGTACAGCCAGACATCCTCGGGGCGGGAAACGAACAACGTGAGCGGCTTCTTCACGTCGCGCTTCTTGATTTCGTAGAGGCGCGCGCAGGCCTCTACATTCCACGGGTCGGCGGCGAACGCATAGTTCGTGTCGGTCGGCACCATCAGCACGCCTCCGTCTTCGAGAATGGCCGCGGCGTGTTCGATCGGCTGCATGGGCATGTCTCCTTCCTGTGTTTTGACGGCGGTCGTCAGATGGTCACTTCCACACTGCGCCCAGCGAAGCAGTACTGCCCCGGCTGAAGCGCACCTTTCCAGTCCACGCGCACGCGCACGGTGACCACTTTCACCGGCAACTGCCGGCGCGCGATCTCGGGCGGCGGGGCGGCCACGTATTGGCCTACGGTCACGCGTCCCGTGCCCGAGCGGATGGTTTCGATCACGCCGGTCCAGCGGCGCGAATCCTGCGAGAGCCGAACTTGGGCGTGCGCGCCGACCTTGAGATCGCGCACGTCCGATTCGTCGAAGAACGCGTCCACCCAAACGTCGTTGCAGTCGATCAACTGCATGATCGGCGAGCCGGCGGTGAGCGCTTCGCCGCTCTGGGCGTCGAGCGACCACACGACGCTTTGTCTATCGGACGCGACGCTCGCCAACCGTTGGTGCTCGAGTTCGGCTTCGACGCGTGCGAGTTCCTGCTGCGTTGCCGCGCCGAGCGTCGTCGTTTCCGCGCGCTGCTGCTTCAGATCGACGAGTTCGAGCTCCAACTGACGATTGCGCTGCTCGGGTTCGCTCAAGGCCCGCGGCCCATCGAGTTGCAGGCCCGCACGGGCTGCCGCGTAGCTCACCTTGGTCTGATCGACGAGCGCGCGTTGCGCATCGGCTTGCGCGAGATTCGCGCGCGCCGTGGCGAGACTGCGCTCGTAGCCGGCGCGGCTCAAATAGCCCTTTTCGAACAGCGTCGAAGCACGGCGCATATCGGATTCGGCCAGCGCCGAAAGCGCATCGAGCCGAGCCTGCTCCGCGTGCGCCTGTTGAATTTGCGCGCCGGCATAGCGCGACTGAAGCGATTGCTGGTCGCGGCTTTCGCCGCGATAAAGCGCTTGTTGCCGCTCGCGATCGGCGATGCGCAAATCCAGGCTCTGCCCGCGCTGAGCGAGATCCGCGCTTTGCACTTTCAGCTGCTGCTCGAGGATGCGCAGTTCGGACACTCGCGGGTTCGACAAATCGCCCGATACCTGGCCGAGCACCTGTCCGTTCTTGACGGCATCGCCCACATTCACGCCCGATGCGAACGACAGCGTCCCCGCGATCGGCGCGCGCAGTACGATCACGCTCGCATTGACGAACGCCTGCTTGCTCGTGGGGCGCTTGAGCCACAACCACGCGCCGAGCACCACCACGACAATGCCGACGATGACGGGCGCCGCCCGCTTCCAATCGGTGCGCATCGTGTCCGCGCGCACCGTCGCCAACTTCTCGCGCAGCATCGCTCTGGTCTCCCCGTTCACGCTCGTTGGCCCCCGTGGCGTCGAATGCGATCAGCGCTCGTAGCGCGCCGTGAGCGTTGCGCTGCCGATGCTGTGCGCGTGAATCAGAAACCGCGAGATGGCATTGGGCGTCGCCGCATCGACGCCGAGCTTGTCGACCGACAGCGCGTGCACCGTGAACACATAGCGATGCGCGCCCGCTCCAGGCGGAGGGCATGCGCCGCCGAAGCCTTGAAAGCCGTAATCGTTCGCGCTTTGGATCGCACCGGCCGGCAGTTCGGCGCCGCCGACCACGCCGGCGTTGCGTTGCAGCGCGTGCGTGTCGGGCGAGATATCGAAGACGACCCAATGCCAAAAGCCGCTGCCCGTGGGCGCATCCGGATCGTAGAGCGTGACTGCGAAGCTGCGCGTGCCTTCCGGCGCACCGCTCCACGCCAGCTCTGGCGAGCGGTTCGCCCCGTTGCCGCCGAAATCGTTGTACTCGTGTGCTTTGGAGAGTTCGCCCTGGTCGGTGAATTCCGGCGACGTCAGCGTGAAGGTGGCCATGCGCATTTCCCGTTCGTTCGATCGTGTTCGTGACCCAGCCGCGGCCATAGCCCAAAGCACGCTATTTGACGCGGCCCGCTGTGTTGCTACATGGGAAAGGACGATAGCATGGCGACCCTTGATTCATGGACAATGCTTTCGATATCTCATTATTGTTTCCACCGGAGAACAACTGTACGCCGATGGAGTCAACGCGCCGAAGCGCTTTTGGGGCGGCCCTTCTGCGCTACATTCGGCATCGCGTGCAGGCCGCACGTGCGCTACAGAGGATGCCGGATCCATGACAAGAAGAAGCTCCAAGGCAACGCTCACGCAAATCGCACTGATCGCCGCCAGCCTGTTCGCCGGCACGGCCGGGGCAACCGATTTGCTCGGCGCATGGCAGGACGCCCAAGGCTCCGATCCGGGCTTCGCCGCCGCTCGCGCACAGCAGCGCGCGAGCGATGAGGCGCTGCCGCAGGCGCGCGCGGCGCTGCTGCCGCATGTGCAAGCGGCGGTCGGCACCGCATCGAACTGGGGTCGCGGCTTCTCGGATCTTGGTCCGCAGCAGTACACGAGCAACGGCTACGCCGCCTCGCTCGTGCTGCCGGTTTTCCATTGGGGCGACTGGGAGAATCTCGACATCGGCAAACTCAAGGTCGCGCGCGGCGACGTCGCCTTCGAAAGAGCGCGGCAAGACCTGATGCTCGACGTGGCGCGCGCCTATTTCGACGTACTCGAAGCACAGGACACGCTGCGCTTCACGAACGCTCACGAGGCGTCCCTCGATGAACAGCTGAAAAACGCTCAAGCTGCGTTCGATGCGGGAACACAGACGGTGGTCGACGTCGACCAGGCCCGCGCGGCGCATGACCTCGCCCGCGCCGATCAGGCGTCCGCTAGATCGGACTATCAGATCCGCCTCGCGCGGCTGAACAAACTCGTGGGTCATCCGGCCGACGCGCTGGCCGCGCTGCCCGACGGCGCGCAACTGCCCCCCGTGACCGACATCGATCAATGGATCTCGCTGGCCGAGCAGCAAAACCTCGACGTAGCGAGCGGCCGAATCGACAGCGAAATCGCGCGCAAGGAAACGCGCCAGGCTCGCGCCGCCAGTTTGCCGACCGTCGACCTCGTGGCGAATTTCAATCACAGCAGTCAGGCCAGCTCGCGCTACATGTACGCCCCTTCGATCGACAGCGGCAGCGGCCTCGGGGTGACGGGCGGCGCGGGCAACTCGTGGGTGGTGGGCGTGCAGATCACGATCCCGATCTCGACGGGCGGTGCGGTGCAAAGCCGCAAGCGCGAAACGCTCGCGCTCGAGGACAAGGCGGCGAGCGCATTGCAGAACGCCCGAGAAAACGCCGTGCTCGACGTGCGCCAGAAGTATCTCGCGCTGCTCAACGGGATGGACCGCATTCATGCGCTGCAATCGGCGGTGACGTCGAGCCGCACGTCCACCGGATCGGCGCGCACCGCCTATGACATCGGCGATCGCACCAGCACCGACGTGGTGATTGCCGAGGATCGGCAGTACGCGTCGCAATCGGCGTTGAGCCGCGCCCGCTACGACTACCTGATTCAGCGCCTGGAGCTGGCGCGAATCGCCGGGCAGTTGAACGAAGACGAGCTTGCGCAAGTGAACGCGCTGCTGCGCGAACCGCAGGGGAGCGAGAAGCGGGACGAGAAAGCGAGCGAGACGAAGAAGGCAAAGGGCACGCTGTAACGATGTAAAGCTGTAGCGATGTAAAGCTGTCACCCTGTCGCGCCGCAATGCAAAAGCGCACGGGCCGCTTGAGCGGCCCGCGTTCAAAGCCTACGATCGACGACCGCTCAAGCCTCGGCCGTCTCGCGCGCCGGAATCTTCCCTACCGCACGCGCGTAAGCGAACAACCCGCCGGCTTCGACGATGTTCGCCAACTCGCCCACCGGCTCGATCGCCGCATCGGGCACGCCGTTTTCGCATCGCACGACCTGTTCGTCTACCGCGATCTCTACGATATCGCCGGTCTTGACCTGATCGCACAGGCGCACGTTGGAGACGACCGGCAGCAATTGCCCTGTCGACACACAGTTGCGGAAGAAGATCCGCGCATACGACTGCGCGACGACCGCGCGCACGCCGGCCGCGCCGAGCGTCACGACGGCATGCTCGCGCGACGAGCCGCAGCCGAAATTCTGTCCGGCGATGACGATCGTATAGGGCGACTTGCCGAGCGCCGGATCGATGAACGGCAGCGAACCTTCGGGCAGGCCGCACATCGCGAGCGTCGCGAGCTGGGCATAGCCTTCCGGGCTGGACGGGTTGATCTTCAGGTATTCGGCCGTGAGAATCTGATCGGTATCGATGTTGTCGCCGAGCACGTAGGCGACGCCGCGAATGGTCTTTGCGCTCATGAAATCAGCTCACAAGTAGACGTTGGGATTGACGAGACGGCCGGCGACCGCGGCGGCGGCCACGGTGTAGGGCGAGCCCAGATAGATGTTGGCGCGCTTGTTGCCCATGCGGCCGACGAAGTTGCGGTTGGTCGTCGACGCGACCGAGATCGGCTCGTTCACGCGGCCGAACGTATCGGCGGGACCGCCGCAGCATGCGGCGCAGCTCGGCTCCGACGACAGCGCGACGCCGGCGTCGGTGAAGATCGAGTACACCGATGCGCCGTCGACCTCGGTCGTTACGATCCCGTGAAAAACGTCCTTCGTGGCCGGCACGGCGAACGTCGGCACCGTCACCTTGCGGCCTTTGAGAATCTTCGCCGCGGCGATAAAGTCTTCGAGCTTGCCGCCCGTGCACGAACCGATGTAGGCCTGCTCGATGCGCGTGTCGGCCACGCTATCGACCCCGTCGACGTTGTCCGGCGAATGCGGCTTTGCGACGAGCGGCTGCATCTTCGACACGTCGATGTCGAGCACGCGCACATATTCCGCGTCGGCGTCGGGCGTCATCACCTCGTAGGGGATGTCGGTGCGCGTGGCGAGGTAGTCGATCGTCGCCTGGTTGGGCACCATGATGCCGTTCTTCGCGCCGCACTCGACCACCATGTTGCACAGGGTCATGCGTTCCTCGACCGAAAGCGCATCGACCACCGCGCCGCCGAATTCGATCGCTTGATAGGTCGCGCCGTCGATCGTCAATTCGCCGAGCACGGCGAGAATGAGATCCTTCGCGAGCACGTGCGGCGGCAATTCGCCGTGAAAGTTCACGCGAATGGTCGAAGGCACCTTGAGCGGAATCTCGCCCGTGCCGAGCGCGAACGCCGCATCCGTAATGCCGAGGCCGACCGAGAACGTACCGAACGCACCCGAGGTGACGGTATGCGAATCGGTGCCGAGCAACACCTCGCCCGGACGGTTGTGCCCGCCTTCGGCCAGGCCGATATGGCAGACGCCCTTGTAGCGCGGCGTGCCCACGTCGTAGAAGTACTTGATCTGCTGCTCGCGCGCGAACTCGCGCATTACGCGCACGTTCTGATTGGCGAGCACGTCGGCCGTATAGATGAAGTGATCGGGAATCATCACGAAACGCGTGGGATCCCACACGCGCGCGTCGGCGCCGAACTCCTTCTTGAAGATGCTGATCACGCCCGGCGAACAAGGATCGTGAGACATCAGCACGTCCACCTTCGCCCAGATCACCTCGCCCGGCGTCACGCGGCTGCGTCCGCTGGCTTTCGCCAATACCTTCTGGCTCAAGGTCTGTCCCATTCGTTTGCTCCTTCCTTGTCTGTGGGCGTTGTCTTCGAAACGGGGGCCCACTTCGACCGCGTGTGGACCGCATTGAGCCAAATTAACACGACACCCCACAAATCAGAACAAATCGTTTATATTCTGCTCGTTTGTTTCTATGGGGAAACGAAGTGAAACAACTCGATCAACTCTCGTCGATGGCGATCTTCGCGAAAATCGTCGACACCATGAGCTACACCGAGGCGGCGAAGCTGCTCGGGTTGTCGAAATCGGCGGTCAGCAAGGAAATCAACCGGCTCGAGACGGGGCTGGGCGTGACGCTGCTCAAGCGCACCACGCGCAAGATCGAGGTGACTGAAATCGGCCGCACCTACTACGAGTACTGTGCGCGGCTCTTGGCCGAGGTGCGCGGCGCCGATGCCTTCGTGCGGCAGTATCACGAAGAGCCTATCGGCAACCTGCGCGTGGTGGCGCCGATGACGTTCGGCAATCGCGCCGTGCTGCCGGCGCTGTGTCGTTTCATCGCCAACAACATCCATGTGCAGGTCGATCTCGAGCTGACCGATCGCGTCGTCGATCTGAACGAGCAGAACGTCGATGTGGCCATCGTCATCAGCCGCGACAAGCCCGAGCAGGCCACGGTGCAGCGGCTCGCGGCGATTCATTGGGGTATCTATGCGTCGCCGGCGTATATCGCGTCGAATCCGCCGGTGCAGCGTCCCGAGGATCTGAGCCGGCATGGGTTCCTGCTGTTCGGCGGGCCCGCGCATACGACCGCGCTTCAGTTTTGTCACGGCAAGCGGCAGCTGGAAACGCGCGTGCGCTGCGTGCTGCGCTCGAACAACAGCGTCGCGCTGCTCAATGCGGCGATCGAAGGCATCGGTATCGCGTATCTGCCGCGCTACGTCGCGCGCGAAGCCACGGCGGCGGGACAGTTGCAGCAGTTGCTGCCGAGCTGGAGTTCGGAGACGCGCGTCGCTTATGCGGCCTATCGCGACGATCGGTATTTGTCGCCGCGCGTGAGGATGTTCGTGCAGGAACTCGCGCGGGATTTTGCGAAGGATACGGATATGTTCGGGGGGTGTGGTGAGGCGGATGGGGATTAGCGATGCAGCCGATGCCGCGGGGCTTTCATCGCCACGACTGGCTGTCGCGTCCCACGCTACTGTTCCGCCAACTGCAAGCTCGCTACGGCGACGGTCAAACGAACCGACTGCGCCTCGAGATGCTGCGCGGCCGCCGAATGCGCTTCGACGAGGGTCGCGTTTTGCTGCGTCACTTCGTCGAGTTGCGCGACCGCTTGGTTCACCTGTCCAATGCCCGTGCTTTGTTCGCCGGTGGCTGCGGTGATTTGATCGATGATCGCCGTGACGCGCTGAACGCTGTCGACCATCTCGTGCATCGTCGCGCCCGCGCCCGACGCGAGCCGCGCGCCGGACGTCACCTTGCTCGCCGCGTCATGGATTAATTGCTTGATTTCCTTGGCCGCTTGCGTGCAGCGCTGCGCCAGAGAGCGAACCTCCGCCGCCACGACCGCGAACCCTCTCCCTTGCGCGCCAGCCCGGGCGGCTTCGACGGCCGCATTGAGCGCCAAGATGTTGGTTTGCGAAGCGATGCCCTCGATCATGCCGACGATATCGACGATGCGCTTCGACGATTCGGAGATCGCTTCCATGGTCAAGACCACCTCGTCGACAGCGGCGCCGCCACGCATCGCCACGTGAGACGCGGCCTCGGCAAGCGCGCTGGCCTGGGTCGCCAACTCGGCCGATTGCATCACCGTGCCATAGATTTCCTGCATGGAGGCGGCCGTTTGCTGCAGCGACGACGCCGCATACTCCGTCCGCGCCGAGAGATTCTGCGTCCCGCCCGCAATTTCGCCGGCAACGTCCTTCACTGCCCCACTGCTGTCGCGGATTTGCACGAGCACCACGTTCATCTTGTCCACGAACAAATTGAACGACCGCGCGATTGCCGCCACTTCGTCATTGCCGGTCGCCGGCAGGCGCACCGACGGCGCACCGTTGCCGGACCCGATCTGCTGCATGGCGTCGCGCACTTGGGAGAGCCGCTTGAACGGCCGCGCAGTCAGCGCCGCGATCAACAGGGCCGCGATAGAGGCCACGATCACCAGGCTCGACCACTCCGTCGCCGCCAGCGCATGCAGACCCGCCATTGCTTCGGATTCGTCGAGCGCAATGACGAGTCGCCATCCCGTCCCGTCGATTGCTCGCACCTGGACCAGTTTTCGAGCTCCCCCGATCTCGATCGCCATCGGCTTCGCCCCATCGGAAAGACGATCGATCGCCTCGGTTGTCAGGGACGGCGACAATGCGGCGACGCTCTTCAAATTCAGTCCTGCGTCGGGGTGAGCGATGATCACGCCTCGGTCGTCGACGACGAAAGCGAAACTGGCCGGCGTGGGATGAATCTCATTGACGGTCGCGCTGATCACATCCAACGGCACGTCAGCCGCGATCACGCATTTCAACGCGCCATTCTCGAAGATCGGCCTCGAAAACGTAATGACGAGCCTACGCGAGAGTTCGGTCAAGTACGGCCGAGTCAGCGAGAGCTTACCCGCTTCGAGTGCCCGTTGATAGAACGGGCGCGTGGTCGGATCGGTCGTCGGCAACGGGACTGTTTTTCCTAACCTGGAACTCGAAAGCAGTCGCTTATCGGGAAACCCCACGTAGAACGCCGCGAAATTTCCGCTCTGCTTCATTTGTGGAAGAAACACCGCAGGGTCGCCGTCGAGTTGAGCCGAGCTCACCGACGACATGATGGCCGATTTCGCCGCTAACCAATCGCTGATGGCGCGTGCCTGCCCCGCCGACACCGCCGCCAAATTTTGGTCGATGCTCCTTTCGTTGTACGCGCGAGCCACGAAGTAGTTAATGACACCGGTAATGGCCAACGCCGCCATGACGATCGCCACGCAAGTAGCGAGTATTCTGGTTCGTATCGATGCAAGCATGGGAAGTCCTGACAGGGCAACGTTGGCCGTCTTTCGCTTAGAACTTCGAACGAATGCCGACGCGCACCGCCAGCTGATTTCGATTCGCCGATGCGGTCAAACCGCTGATCGATGCGACCGCGGGCACGATTGTCGTACCGGATGTCGACAACGTATCGCCCAGGGCGCGCTGATATACCCCAACGGCATAGAGATCCGTACGTTTGGAAAGGAAGTAGTCGATCCCCACGGACGCCTGGTGATACTGCGCGGCCGAGCGGCCTTGGAGCTGGCCGCCGCGCGTATAGTCGTATGCGGTTCCGAGCAACAGCGCCGGCGTGGCTCGATACAGCAGGCTTACCTCGCCGTTGTTGAACGTTGCCGTTTGCCCAGCGAAGGGCGATGCATACGACGAGCCGAGCGATGCAAATTTAATGTTCGAATACGTTGCGCCGATCGTTGCCGCGCCCAGTTGGTACGAACCGCCGGCGCCGATGACCTGATACGTGTTCGCCGAGCCGTAGCCCGCGTAGACCGGAGAGGTCACGTTCGAGGTCGTCGCCGACACGGTCCCCGCCGTACTGTTTCCAAAAAAGCTAACGTTCGGATTGCGCACGTTCAAATAGCCGACGCCCAGCGTGAGCGGGCCGTTCGTGTAGCCCGCGCCCAGCGAGTAGATCTGGTTGCGCCCCGGTTGACCGGCGATTCCGCCCAAACTGTACAGCCCGCCAAACGTTAGACCGCGATAGCTTGCGCTTTTGAATTTGATCGCGTTATTGACGCGATAACTGTTGTTGAAGTTGTCGATATCGCCGGTATGAGCGGTGATGCTTCCGCCGAACTGATCGCCGAATTCGAGGCGGCCGACGTAATCGACCACAGAGTCGTACTGGCGACCGAGGGTGACGGCGCCAAAGTCGCCCGACAGGCCGACATAGGCCTGCCGCCCGAACTCAAGGCCGCCTTGGCCCAGCTTGCCCGTACTCGGATCGAAGCCGTTCTCGATAACGAAGATCGCTTTAAGATTTCCGCCGAGATCTTCCGTGCCGCGCAGGCCCCAACGATTGCCCTGCATGTTTCCGCTCGACATGCTGTACAAATGTTTGCCGCCCGAGTTCGAGACGAACCCGAGGCCCTCGTCCAAAATGCCGTACAAGGTCACGTTACTTTGAGCGTACGCCCCGCACGAAGCGGCGCTCAACGCCGCGATCAAAGCCAACCGACTTCTCATCAAGATGTCTCCTAACCGAAAGGGTTTTGTGAATTGGAGTTGCAGATCGACCGGCGCCACACGCCTGTCTTTTTATTAGTAGTACTAAGCGAACGGGTAATGCGACACCCGTTCGATTCGCGGCCCAAGATAGGGCGCGCAAATTTCGCTGTCAAAGTCCGTTATTCGCGTGGGTCATTCCGAGGAGTTATACGGTGGGGCGCGGCGTGCCGTATCACGCGAACGTGGCTTCGGCGTCGGCCACAAAATGCCCCGGAGCCACCGAGCGCATGACGACCTCCACCGGCTGGTAGTCCACGCCGCGCACTCGGCTCGGCATCTCGTCGATCATGGGTGCTTCAATTGGCTTACGTTTCCCCGGATCGGCGAGCGGCACCGCCGCCAACAGCCTTTTCGTATACGGATGGCTGGGCGTTTCGAATACTTGACGCCGGCTCCCGAGTTCGACGATGCGTCCTTGATACATGACCGCCACGCGATGACTCAAGCGCTCGACGACGGCCAGATCGTGCGAAATGAACAGAAAGGCGATCCCTAGGTCCCGTTGCAGCTCCTGCATCAGATTGACGATTTGAGCTTGGATCGATACGTCGAGCGCCGACACCGATTCGTCGGCCACGACGAGCTTCGGCGACAAGGCAAGCGCCCGCGCGATGCAAATGCGCTGACGTTGTCCCCCTGAAAACTCGTGCGGGTATCGTCGAGCATGGCCCGCCGATAGCCCGACGCGCTCAAGCAGCGCCCCTACTCGGTTGCGCGCGGCTCCCCCGTTGGCGATCCCGTGCACGACCAGCGGCTCCAGCAAGGTGTCCTCGATGTTTCGCCGAGGATCGAGCGACGCGTACGGGTCTTGGAAGACCATCTGGATATCGCGCTTCAACGCCTTGCGCGCCGCGCCACGCAGCTCCCGGATGTCCCGGCCTTCGAACTCGATCGTCCCGCCTTGAACCTCGAGCAGCCCGGCCACGGCCCGCGCGGTCGTGGACTTTCCGCAGCCCGACTCGCCCACCAGCGCGAGCGTCTCGCCCGCGAAGACGTCGAAGTCGACCTTCTCCACCGCATGCACGCGGTGTTGCACCTTCCCCAGTACGCCCCCGCGCAAATCGTAGCGGCTGACGAGCCCCCGAACCCGCAACAGAGGGGAACTCGCATAGTTGGGCGCGACCGATTGCGGCCCCGGTCTGGCCTCCGACTGTCCATCCTCGCATTCGGCGAGCGGAAATCGAGCGGGGAGATCGGTTCCGCTCATCGCACCTAGCCGCGGCACCGCAGCCAACAGCGCGCGCGTATAAGCATGCCGAGGCGCGTAAAACACTTCGGCGGTAGGCCCGCGCTCCACCGTATCGCCCTTGCGCATCACCAAAACGTCGTCGGCCACTTGCGCCACCACCCCCATGTCATGCGTGATGAAGATGACGCCCATGTCCAGATCGTCTTGCAACGAGCGGACGATCTGCAGAATTTGCGCTTGCACCGTTACATCGAGTGCCGTCGTCGGTTCGTCCGCGATCAAGAGCGTGGGCTCGCAGACGAGCGCCATGGCAATCATCACCCGCTGCCGCATCCCCCCGGACAGCTGATGCGGATAGCGGCCCATCACTTGGCGCGCATCGGGGATGCGCACGAGGTCGAGCATCCGTAGCGCCTGCGCTTGGGCGGTCCGGCGATCGACGCATCGATGCAATCGGATCGATTCCACGATCTGCGCGCCCACTTTGAACACCGGGTTCAGCGATGTCATCGGCTCCTGAAAGATCATCGCCACCGCCGATCCGCGCAACCGGCGCAGTAGCGCCTGCGGCGCGCGAACCATATCGACCACGCCATGTGTTCTCGTACGCAGTTCAACGTCGCCCGACACGATGCGCCCGCCGCCGAGTTCGATCAGCCGCATCAACGCCAGCGACGTGACCGATTTTCCGGAGCCCGATTCGCCCACGATTGCGAGGGTCCGCCCGCGCTCCAATTCAAAAGATACGTCGCGCACGAGCGGCGGCGCGTTGCGATCGCCGTCAAAGGCCACGCTCAGGTTCCGCACGCGGACAACCGAATTCTCGTTCATGCCGGGCTCCGTCATGCCGCAATTCGCGCAGTCGCGCGGTCGAGCTCCGCCTGTGCGAGCGCGATTCTGCGCCGCGCCGATTCGACCCACTGGCAGTCCGCCGCCCGCTCGGCTTGCGCGAGCCTCGACAACCGATCCACCTCGGCGGGACAAACGCTTCCGGACGTCACGCGCGTTTCGACGAACCGACGCGGGTCGAGCGCCTCTCGAACAAGCCTGTCGCTCAACCCCAACACCGTCCCCACGGTCTCGAGCGCCGCTTGATCGAGCGCCTCGCCCGTCACCTCCTTGGGCCCGATGCCAGCGCTCAAACTATTTCTGACCACTCGCGCCACGATGTGGTGAACTTGTCGGAACGGCAAGCCCCGCTCTCGCACGATGACGTCCGCAAGATTGCTGGCCGTACACCAGCTTCCCGCCAGCGACGCCGACATGCGGTCGTCATGCACGATCAATGTTTCCATCACTCCGGCGAACAGATCCAGCATGCCTTCGGTGGTCTCCAACGCGCTGTGGATAAGCGGCAGATCGCGCATGGCTTGATCGCCGGTGCCTTCGCAACGGAACGTCGCCAGGGCCGTCGCCAACCAAGTCACGGCTTCGCCGGCTGCCTTCTTGATGGTTTCGAGCGCGGCCGGATTCTTCTTCTGAGGAAAGATGCTGCTCGTGCCGCAGTAGCTGTCGTCGCTCTCGACGAGCCCGAACTCGGTGCTGGACCACAAGTGAAGGTCCGTTGCGAGATCGTTGAGATCGGCCATGACGAACGAGAGTGCGCCTATCGCATCGGCCGCATACCATGCCTCGCGGCCGAGCTTCGAGTTCTCGAGGATGGCGTCGAAGCCCAACAAGGCAGTCGTGCGGGCGCGATTGAGCGGCCATGACGTACCGGCCAGCCCGACGGCGCCGAGCGGGTTGCGGTTCACGCGGGCATACGCTTGCGCGAGCCGGTCGAAGCTGTCGTGCAGCCGCGTGCTGAAGCTAAGGAGATAGTGGCCGAATACCCACGGCTGCGCATGCTGCATATGCGTGTAGCCGGGCATGATCGTTCGGGCATGTCGTACGGCCTGATCGACAATCGCCGAACGAAAAGTGTTGAGGCGGTCCATCACATCCAGCATTCGGTTGCGCTCGTACAGACGCCGCACCGTGGCGCCCTGGTCGATGCGGCTGCGCCCCGTGTGCATCCGGCCCGCGAAATCCTCGCCGATCGCGCCGAGTAGATACGACTCGACCTGCAGAAGGAAGCTGCCCTTTCGGACGTCCGTCGGAAAGTCGTCCGGCCGCATGGTCTTCAACTGCAGCAGTTGGCGAAGGATCGCACGGCCGGCCGCCCTTCCGATGATTCCTTCTTCGACGAGCATCGACGTATGCGCAAGGTCGACGGCGACGAACTCGTTGAACTGACACTTCTCGCGTTCGAGCGCCGGGATATCGTGGTATCGGACCAGGCGCTCGGCCGCCGGCGCGCTCAACCGCGCTTCGGTCAACAGCATTTCGTTTTCCATGGCTTGTGTATTCATCGGTTTTTCAATGGTTCAGTTTCGCGCGGTTGAAGTCGACGGTCCCATCGTCGTAGACGGCCACGCCTCGCACGTTCTTTCGCATTCCGAACAACTGCACTTCGTCGAACAGCGGGATCGCGTTGGGCGCTTCCTCCCAAACGATGCGCTCGATCGCCGCGTAGTCGCTCATACGCCGGTCGTAGTCCATTTCAGTCGAAGCCTGCTTGAGCAAGCGGTCGACCTCGGGATTGCTATAGCCCGTGAGGTTCGACGGATCTCCGGAAGAAAGCTTGCGTCTGAGCCGGATGTCGGCATTCGTGATCCCTGTCCCGAGCAACCACATGTTTGCGTCGTCCGAACCCTTTCCCGTGCCGTTTCCGGGGTTGGGACGGTACAAGGTCTTCTGATACGAGGCCCATTCCCACACCTTGAACTCCGTCTTCAGCCCTACCGCGTTCAGATAGCCTTGGACGACCTCGGCAACCTCACGGTCCTTCGTATAGCGGCCCGACGACGTCCAGATGACGATCGTCCCCGGATAGCCGTGCGGATACGCTTCCTTGATGAGCTTGCGGGCCGCCTCCGGATCGAACCGAATCGGTTGAAATACCCGCCTGCCCTGCACACCGGCCGGGAATGGACCGCTCGGCACCTTGCCGTAGCCCATCAACACTTTGTCGACAATGGCTTGCCTATCGATGGCCAGGTCCACGGCGCGTCGCATGCGCACATCGTCGAACGGAGGCTTGGCGACGTTCAATTCGAAAAAGACTTGGAAAGAACTCGGCGCCTCGACCAGGACGACCTCGCTATCGCGCTGCAGCTGCGATGCGGATTCAGGAGACAGATCGCCCGCGACATCGGCGTTTCCGGTCTTCACTTCGATCACGCGCGCCCAGTCCTCGGGAACAGGCCGGAATACGAGCGTCTCCGGCTCGGAAGGAACGCCGTAGTACCCTGGGTTGCGCCTGATAACGGCGCGGTCGCTGGGCACCCAGCTCACGAACTCGTAGGGCCCCGTCCCGACCGGATGATGTCCGTATGCGCGTCCGTATTTGCGTATCGCGGCGGGGCTGCTGATCGCGGACCACTGCTCCGCTAGAATTTCCAGCAGCGTCGGCGACGGATGCTTCGTCGTGATTTGCACGACGAGATTCGACGGTGTCGTGACCGATTCAATCGCGGCATAGTAGGACCGATTGGGCGAACCCAGTTTCGGATCACGAACGCGATCGAGATTGAATTTCACTGCCTGCGCATCCAATGCCGTGCCGTCCTGAAAAGTGACATTGCTGCGCAGCTTGAATGTCCATGTCCTGCCGTCGGGCGACGTCGACCAGGACTGTGCGAGATCGGGCACGATCTTCTTCATGTCCGGCCCGTTCCAGGCGACGAGGCGATCGAAAAGGTGGGCAATGACGATTTGCGCCGTCGTACTGCGCGTAACGGCCGGGTCGAGTGTGTCCAGACCGGTGCCTTGCACATAGGTGAGCGTGCCCGACGCTTGTGCCGAACGAATCGCCGCTAGGCTCAATGCCGCGACAATCAGGGCTCGACGGACGAAGTCGCGCGGCCGTCCAATGCACTGCGGGTTCATGCGATGTCTTCCTTCCTGATGACTGAAATTGGGCTCTTCGGCCCTCTCGTTAGCGCGGCGCCGCCCGCGCGACAATGTGCGGGATCTAGCAGTGCTTTCGCGCTTTGGGATCGACGTAGTCGCGCAATGCATCGCCGAGCAGGTTCAAGCTGAGGATGAGAACGAACAAGGCCCCGCCCGGCGCGATGAGAACGAATGGGTGAATGACCAGCAGTGGGCGCGCTTGCGCGATCATCGCGCCCCACTCCGGGACGGGCGGGGGCGGCCCCAAGCCCAGAAAGCTGAGCCCCGAGCCGATCAAGATCGCTTCGGCGAGCGAGACGGTAGCCTGCACGATGATCAGCGACCCCACGTTCGGCAAGATGTGTGAAACCAGCAATCCCATGTCGCTTACGCCGATCGAGCGCGACGCGAGCACGAACTCGCGCTGTTTCAACGCTTTCACCGGGCCGGCGAAAAACCGTACGTAGATCGGAATCGTGGAGATAGCGATCGCCAACGTCAGACTCAAAACACTGTTCCCGGCCAAGGTGATCACGACGATCGCCACTAAGGTACGGGGAAACGCAATCATGAAGTCCGTCAATCGCATCACGATCCCCGGCACGACGCCGGCGTAGTACCCGCACGCTGCGCCGAGCAGCACACCCACGACAACCGCGATGGCAACGCTTGCAAAGGCCACGGTAAGCGTGATGCGCGCACCCCAGAGCACACGGCCCAGCAAATCGCGACCGAGCTGATCCGTGCCCAGCCAATGCGCGGCATTCGGCGCAACGAGCGCTTTGGCCAAGTCGACGCGCGTCACGGCATTCCAATCGAACAACCAGGGCGCGGCTAGCGCCGCCAGTGCGATCGCGCAAACGACGAAGAATGCCGCGAACGCGCACCATCTCTTTCCGGACAGCAAGAAGCGGATGAACCCGAAGCGCGGGCCGCGCCCCGTCGGCGCGCTCGCCTCAAGCGTAGGCGATGCGAGGGTCGATGATTCCATATGCAAGATCCACAATCAGATTGACGAGTACGACGAGGGCGGCAAATACGAGCAGCGTCCCTTGCACCACATAGATGTCGCGCGCCATGATGGCGTCGATCATGTATCGCCCCATGCCGGGCCAGGCAAAAACGGTTTCCACGATGACCGCGCCGCCGAGCAGACGACCGAAGTCCATGCCGAAAACCGTCACCAACGGAATCGACGCGTTCGCCAGCGCGTGTTTGAAGACGACCTTGTAGCGAGGCACGCCTTTGGCATACGCGGTGCGGATATAGTCCTCGCTCAGGACATCCAGCATGGTCGAGCGAGCAAGGCGCGAGAACGTGGCGACGTAGGGCAGGCCCAAGGTAAAGGCCGGCATGATCAGATGGGCGACGCCCCCCCGCCCGTCCGGCGGCAGCCAGCCCAGCGTCGCCGCGAAAAGCAGCATCAGCAGCAAGCCGAGGAAGAAGCCCGGCATCGAGACGCCCAGGACGGCTAACGCCGTCATCGACGTGTCCATGGCGCCCCGCGGCCTCATCGCGGCCGCGACGCCTAGCGGCACGCCCAGCGCGACCGCCAGCAACATGCTCGTCGCGGTCAACTCCAGCGTGGCGGGCAGCGTGCGCGCAATTTCTTCGCTGACCGGCGTATAGGTCTGAAATGAATCGCCCAGATCGCCATGCACAAGTTTGCGCAGGTATATGGAGTACTGCGTCGTCAGCGGACGATCGAGCCCGTAGTTTTCGCGGATCTGCCGCACGTCGGCCTCGGTCGCATCCGGGCCGGCCGCGAGCCGCGCCGGGTCGCCCGGAATGAAATGAAGAATCAGAAATACCGAAACCGAGACCCCGAACAACAGAAACGGCAACAGCAAGATGCGTCGTATAGCGTAGTTCAGCAAAGCGACTCCCGTTTACCGAGGAGGCCTCGCGCCGACTGCCCGCGAGACCCATGATGTCAACACGATGAATGGTTGCGCTCCGATATTCAGAACGCAAACCCACATCGAGTTTGACGCACATAACAAAATGTTATGCTTGCGCCCATCCGCTACCCCTTCTCTTGTGGTGCCTGCCATGCAAATGAATCCGCGCCAACTCGAAGCGTTTCGCAAGGTCATGGTCACGGGCAGCATGACCATTGCCGCGGAAATGCTGAGGATCAGCCAGCCGGCCGTGAGCCGGCTCATCAAGGACTTGGAGCAATCGTTAGGCTTACGGCTGTTTCGTCGGGAGGGCAACCGTTTGATGCCGGGCGAGGAAGCGCGGCGGCTGTTCAGCGAGGTCGATCGCTTTTATCAAGGGATCGAGCGGATCGAACGCGTGGCGCTCGATTTGAAAACGCTGCGCACGGGTACGTTGCGCATCGCGGCCATGTATGCGCTCGGCCTTAGCGTGGTAACCGAAGGCGTGCGCCGCTTTTGCGCGGACCGGCCCGGCGTCGCCACGACGCTCTCGATGCAACCTTCGCTCAGCATTCTCGAAATGACCGCGGCCAATCAGGTCGACATCGGCTTCGTTCAGATCGCAGGCACCGACTACCCAGGCGTCGAAATCATTCCGTTTCCGCCGGTGCAAGCGGTCTGCGTCGTGCCGAGCGCTCACCCGCTCGCACGCAAAAAGTTCATCAGGCTTGCCGACCTGCAAGGACAGTCTTTGATTTCCCTCAGCCCGAACAGTCCCATCCGCATGCGCCTGGAGATGGCCATGGAGGCGGCGGGGGTGACATGCCAACGCCCCGTGGAAACCACCCTGTCGCATTCGGCTTGCCGAATGGTCGCCGGCGGCCTCGGCGTCACGGTATGCGATCCCTTCTCCGCTACCTACATTCGGTATCCCGGGACGGTATGCCGCCGGCTGGAACCGGCCATTTCATATGAGGTGGCCATGGTCATTCCCGCCCACCAGCCGCGTTCGCGGATCGTCACCGACTTCATGCAGGTCATACAAGAGCTGCTTAAGCGAGAGTACCTTCCTCGCATTGCCGAGCAGATCAGTCAAGGCAAAAAGGCCTCCGCCGCGAAAGCGTGATGCCGCATGCGGAAATGGGCCGCGCAGCTAAGGCGCTTTACGAAGCCCCCGACATCTCCCGCACGACCTCGTCCGCCACGTTCCGAACCTCTTGAAAGAACGCATCGACGAGCGCGGAATTTTGCGAAGCCGGCATCCGGCAAAGCTGAAAGCGAAAATGCACTTCCGGCTCGAAGCGGCGCAGGACGATGCGGTCCTGCATACCGCCGGCAAAAAGCGGATGAATCAACGACACCCCCAGACCTTCCGCGACGAATTCGCAAACGCTCGGGGCGTTGTCGGTTTCGAGCACGACGTTCAGCCGCACGTTGTGATCTTCGAATACGGTTTCCACCAACTGGCGCGTTTGGCTCATGAAAAAGAACGTGACGAAGGGCGCATTGTCCAAATCGCGCGGGCGGATGACCTTCTTCTTGCACAGAGGATGCGAGGGCGGCAGCGCGCAGACGAGCGCATGCTCCATCAGCGGTTCGCGCGAGATGTACGTGTTGTCGACCAAGCCGTTTACAAGCCCGAGGTCGAGCTGACGCGTCACAAGCCACTCGGTCACGATTTGCGAACTGCGCGAGTGAATCGCTACCGTGACCTCGGGGTGCGTCTTCAAAAATTTGAGCGTCACCCGCCGGATGAACGCGCCGCCCAGCGCCGGCAGCGTGCCGACCGTCAAGTGGCTCTGCTCGTCCCGCCGAATCGATTCGATGGCCTGTTCGAGTTGCCGCAAGCCGGCGAAGATTCGATCGATCTCGCCGTACAGCCGCATGCCTTGGCGAGTGGGCGCCAGCTTGCCTCGCACGCGATCGAACAAGGTCAAGCCGGAGTCTTCCTCCAAATGCGTCAGCATCTTGCTGACCGCCGGCTGCGAGATATAGAGGATTTCGGCGGCGCGGCTCACGGTGCCTTGTTCGATAACGGCTTTGAACGCCTCGATTTGCCGCAGATTCACCTGACGCTTCATGCCGTCACCCGATTGTTCGATTCGTCAAGGGCGGCGCTCACCCATCGCTACGCACCCTCGCGCGCCTTCAACGGAAAGTAGCACGCCACTTGCCGCTGCGACGCAAGCGCCCCCAAATTCGGCGTTTGCTCGCGGCAAGGCCCCGCGGCGCGCGGACAACGCGGATGGAAAGCGCAACCGGCAGGCAGCCGCGTGGGCGAAGGTATCTCTCCCTCGATCTTCGACAGGACGAGCCGCTCGCCCGGGTCCGGCACCGGCGACGAATCCCGCAACACCCGGCTATACGGATGCGCCGGTGCGTCTAGCAACGTCCGCGTAGGCCCGCTTTCGACGATACGCCCGAGATACATGACGCTCACTGTATCGCAGAACTGACGCACGACGCCAAGGTCGTGCGAGACGAACACGAACGACAGCCCCCTCTCCTTGCGCAGCTTCGCGAGCAATTGCAGAATTTGCGCTTGGACCGAGACATCGAGGGCCGACACCGGTTCGTCGGCGATGATCAACTCCGGATCGAGCACGAGCGCCCGCGCGATCCCGATACGCTGGCGCTGGCCGCCCGAAAATTCGTGCGGATATCGATCGAGCGCATCCAGCGGCAGGCCCACGTCGAGCAGCGTCTTCGCCACCTTCTCGGCGATCGCTCGGGCGTTCCCTCGACGATGCACGCGCAGCGGCTCTTCGAGCGTCTCCCGCACCGTGCGGCGCGGATTGAGCGATGCATAGGGATCCTGAAACACGATCTGAATGCGTTGGCGCAATGCACGCATCTGCGCGCCGCCGGCGCGCCGCAGATCGATCCCGTCGAACACGATCGACCCCGAATCCGGCTCGATGAGCCGCAGCAAGGTCCGCGCGACCGTCGATTTGCCGCAGCCGGATTCGCCCACGAGCCCTAACGAACTGCCGCGCGGGACGGAGAACGACACCTCGTTGACGGCGCGCACGACTTTCTTGGGCGCCCCGAGCCGCCCGCCGCCGCTCGTGAAATGCTTGACTAGATTGTCGACCCGCAAGAGCTCGCTCATCGCGACATCTCCCTGTTCATTCGTAGCTGTTCGTGCATAACGGGGCAACGCACCGTGTGCGAGGGGGCACTGCCCGGCACGGGCAGCAATTCTGGGTGCTCGCGTTCGCACCGTGCCTGCCGGTGCGGGCAGCGCGCCGCAAATGCACAGCCGGACGGCATCGCCGCGAGCGATGGCGCCTGCCCCGGAATACCCTGTAGCTCGTCCATGTCCTTATCGACCCGAGGCATCGCGCGCAGCAACGCTTGCGTGTAGGGGTGCGTCGGTCGAGCGAAGAGCGCGTCCACGTCGGCCAGTTCGACGATTTCGCCGGCATACATCACGGCCACGCGATCGGCGATCTGCGCTACCACGCCCAGGTTGTGCGTGATGAACAAAACCGCGGTGCCGTGCGCGGCCTTCAATTGCGCGAGCAGCGCCAAGATCTGCGCTTGAATCGTGACGTCGAGCGCCGTGGTGGGCTCATCGGCCACAAGCAATGCCGGTTTGCACGCGATCGCCATCGCGATCATCGCGCGTTGGCGCATGCCGCCCGAGAACTGATGCGGGTAGTCGGCGTAGCGGCATTCCGCGCCCGGAATGCCGACTTCCCGCAAGGCGTCGAGCGCTCGCCGACGCGCATCGGCCGGCGACACGTCGTGATGCTGACGGATCGCTTCGACGATTTGATCGCCCACGCGCATCGTCGGATTCAGCGACGTCATCGGGTCTTGAAACACCATCGCAATCCGGTTGCCGCGCACGCGTGCAAGCTGCGCCTCCGACAACGTCGACAAATCGCGGCCATCGAAAAGGATCTGGCCGCCCGCATGGCGCGCTGCCGTCGTCGGCAGCAAGCGCAGGATCGATAGCGCGGTCACGCTTTTACCGCTGCCCGATTCGCCTACGAGCGCCACCGTCTCGTTGCGCGCGATATCGAGGGAGAGCCCGCGCACGGCGGCGTGCCACTGCCGTCGAATACGAAACTCGGTGCGCAGTTCGCGAAGCTCGAGTAGGGAGGACGGCTCGCTCATCGCTTCTCTCCACGAAGTTTAGGGTCGAGCGCATCGCGCAATGCGTCGCCAAGCAGGTTCAGGGCCAACACCGTAACAAGAATGGCGAGACACGGAAAAACGATCAGCCACCAGGAATCGAGGATGTTGTCGAAACCGTCGCGAATCATGCCGCCCCAAGTCGCGATCGGCGGCGGCACGCCAAGCCCGATGAAACTGAGCGAGGCTTCGGTTCGGATGGCCGTGGCCATCCACATCGATCCGAGCACGATCACTTCGGAAATCATGTTGGGCAAGATATGCACCGCCATCAGACGAATCGGCCCAAAACCGAGCGCACGCCCCGCCTCGATGAAATCTCGCTGCTTGAGGGCGATGGTCGGGGCGCGCGCCACGCGCACGAACGGGGCGATCTCCGTAATGGCGATCGCCACCACCAGGTTCTGCAGGCTGGCGCCGAGCATGGCGGCCACCATCAGCCCGAGCAACAACGCGGGAAACGAGAGCAGGACGTCGACGAGGCCCATCACGAGCTGATCGACCCAGCCGCCGAGATAACCGGCCACGATGCCGAGCGACGAGCCCACCACCATGGCGATCAACACGGCCAGAAAGCCGACCAGCAACGAAATACGCGCGCCGTAGATCAAGCGAGAGAGCACATCGCGCCCATAGCTGTCGGTGCCGAGCCAGTATTGGGCGGAGGGCGGGTCCAGCCGATAGGCGATGTGCTGTTCGATCGGATCGTGCGGCGAGATCCACGGGGCGAAGGCGGCGGCGAGCACGACGATCGCGAGCAGAATCAAGCCGATCCACGCAATGCGATTGCCGAGCAGGGTGCGCCACAGCGTATCGATTCTGGCGGCAGGCGCGGGGGTAGGAGATGAAGTTGCCACGGTGCTCATTTGTATTTCACTCGAGGGTCGACCCACGCATAGGCGAGGTCGGTCAACAGATTGACGACGATCACGCAAACCGCGAACACGATCATCAAGCCTTGCAGCAAGGTGTAATCGCGCGAATTCAACGCGCCCAGGATCAGCTTGCCGATGCCCGGCCGATTGAACACGATCTCGGTCAGCACCGAATTGCCGATCAGCGTGCCGAAATACAGGCCGACGACCGTCAGGATCGGGATCAACGCATTGCGCAGTGCGTGCCGCAAGATCAATTGATGCGGCCGCAAGCCCTTGGCGCGCGCGGTGCGGATGTAGTCCTCGCCGAGCACGCCGAGCATCGACGAACGCGTGACGCGCGTTACATAGCCCGTCATGATCAAGCCGAGGTTGAAGGCGGGTAGCGCCAGACCGCGCCACTGCCCCCAAGGATTGCCGGAGGTCGTGCTGCCGATCACCGGAAACCAATCGAGCTCGATGGCAAACGCAAGCAGCATCAAGATGCCCGAGACGAATGCCGGGAACGACAGGCCGGCCAACGACAGAATGCGCGTCACGTAGTCGGGCCAGGCATTGCGTCGTAAAGCGGCCCAAATACCTAGCGGCAGACCCAAGCCGACGCCGATCAGGATCGCGGCGATCGTGAGTTGCAGCGTCCACGGCAGCACGGCCGCGACTTCCCGCAGCACGCTCTGCCCATTCGCGAGCGAGTGGCCTAAGTTGCCGCTCAGCACGTCGGTCAAGAAATGCACGTACTGCGTGCGCAGCGGCAGGTCCAGGCCCAACTGACTTCGTAATGCGGCCAGCGCCTGCGCGCTCGCCTGATCGCCCAGCATCGCGGCCGCCGGATCGCCGGGCACGAGACGCACGAGCACGAACACGGCGGTCAGCATGGCAAGCAACGTTGGGATCGCAAGCAGTAGACGCTTGACGGTGTAGCGAATCATGCGGAAACCTCCGAATGCGGTGCGATGAGCAAGCGTTGCGCTCCGAGTGCCGCGATGGCGCGGCGAGTTGAACCGTCGACGATCAAATCGGCCAGCGCGGCGCCGACCACCGGGGCGAGCTGGAACCCGTGTCCGGAGTACCCGAACGCATGGAACACGCCGGGCGCGTTGACGGCCGGTCCGACGACCGGCAGCAAGTCGGCTGTTTTCGCTTCGAGACCGGACCAGACCCGCACGATGCGAACGTCGCGCACGCAAGGGAATAAATCGGTCGCCGCGCGCGCCCCTTTGCTCAAGACGCCCATTTTCACCTCGGAGGTTTCATCGTCGAGGTTGGGCACGCCTTGCAAGCCGCCGCCGATCACGAGCGTGCCCTGGTCCGATTGCTTGAACGAAAGCGAGCGCCCCATGATCGATACGACAGGCTCGATCATGGGCGCGATGCGCTCGGATACGATCATCATCGAGGCCTTCGTGCCTAGCGGAATGATGTCGCCGACCATCGCCGCGATACGGCCTGCCCACGCGCCGGCCGCATTCACGACGGCCGGCACGACGAGCGGGCCGTCGTGCTCGCTCGCGGCATGGCCGGCGCGGTCGATCTCGATCGCCCAGTCCTGACCGCGGCGTTCCATGCCGCTCACGCCGTGGCCCTCGCGGATCACGACGCCCGCCGCTTGCGCGCTGCGCCGGAATGCCGCCAAAGTGCGATGCGGATCCGCGGCGCCGTTGTCGGCCGCCATGGAGGCGCCCACGCAATGCGCGCTAATCGCGGGCACACGCCGGCGCAATTCCGTACCGTCGATGATGGCCTCGTGCGTGTATCCCTTGGCGTTCAACCCGGCCACGCGCGCCTCGAGCTTCGACAGGTTCGACGCATCTTCGGCCACGCAGATCTGTCCGTGAGCATGAAAGCCGCAATCGTCGCCGACGAGCGAGGCGATACTGCGCCACATGTCCATCGATTCGAGCGCGAGGTCCAATTCGCGCAAGTCGCGGTTGAGCGTGCGCACCCCAGCCGCGGACGCCCCCGACGCGTGCCGGCCCACCCAAGCCCGTTCGAGCACGACCACGCGCCGACCCGCGCGGGCCAAATGCAATGCAGCCGATAAACCATGCAAGCCGCCGCCGATCACGGCGACGTCGAATACCGCCTGGCCCATTACGTGTCGCCCCCCGTATCGAGCGAGGCCAGCTCGCCGAGCGTCAATGGCTTCAACGGTGGGCGAATGCGATAAAACCCGATTTGCTCGACGCCCTTTCCATGAGCCCCGGCCAAAATATGGGCGACCGTGTATCCGCACTGACGGCCTTGGCAGGGCCCCATGCCGGCGCGCGTGAACGCCTTGATCTGATTCGGTCCCGGGTGGCCGATACGCGCGGCCGCGCGAATCTGACCAGCAGTCAGTTCCTCGCAACGGCATACGACCGTTTCATCGGCCGGCTCGAACAGCTCCGCACGCGGCGGGTACAGCGCATCGAGCAGCGGGCGAATCGACAATTGAGCGGCAAGCGTGCGTCGCAAAGGCAACGCAATGCGCCGGGCTTCGTCTTCGCTCAACGTGCCGGCGCGCATCGCGGCCCCCAACGCGGCGAGTTCGCCGCGTGTGCATGCCGCGCGCGCACCGCCGATGCCCGCACCGTCGCCAGCCGAAAAAATCCCGGGCTTGCTCGTCTGCCCCCATTCGTCGATGGTGGGGGCGAAACAGCGTTGATCGGCGCGCCACTCATGCGCGCAACCGAGCGCCTGAGTCATATGAATCGAAGGCACGACACCTTCGTGAACGAGCAGCAGATCGACCGCCACGCGTTGCGACCGGCCATCGGCGGTGCGATAGACGACATGCTCCAAGCGGTCGCTGCCCTCCCCCCTCAACTGCGTCACGCCTCGAACGATGGGAAAGCCCGCGCGGCGCAATTCACGCATCCAGCCCAAGCCCTTGACCATGTCTTTCCAGGCGTGCGTTGCCGCGCCGAGATGAGGCAATGCGCGGGACCAGCCCCCGGAGGGCGCCGTATCGAGCCAACCGGCGATCGTGCCGCCGGCGCGCAGCAGCTGGACCATGTAGAGCAGCACGAGCGGCCCGCTGCCCGCCACCCACACCGGTCCCTTGGGAATCTCGCGCGCCGTCTTCAAGAGAATCTGAGCCGCTCCTACGGTCAGCACGCCCGGCAACGTCCAACCCGGAAACGGCGCCGGTCGTTCCTGAGCGCCCGTGGCCAACACCACGTTCGCTGCCTGCACGCATTGCGCTTGCTGATCGCGGCTCATGAACACTTGCCAGCCCGGTTCGATTTGCCAGACCTGCGTACGGGGCTCGTAAAGCGCACCGCTTTCGTGAAACGCGCGCGCCAACGACAGCCCCGCGGTGTATTCCTCGCCCAGCAACTGCCCGGTTCGCGTGCCTGCCCGCGTCTCGACCGCGCGCCAGATCTGACCGCCCGGCGCCTGCTGATCGTCCACGACCAGCACGCTCAAGCCCAGACGCCGCGCCCGCAGCGCGGCGCTCATGCCCGCGGGGCCCGCCCCCACGACGAGTAAATCGACTGCGCGGCTCATCGCGATACTCCTTGCCGCGAGCCACCGCCAGAGACGGCCACGTCCCCCGCGGTTGCGTCGCGCGGCGTCACCGCAAGCACGCGGCGGCCGTGCTGCCGCGTAACGCGCATGCCATCGCGCACGGGCACGAGGCACGTCTGAACCGAAGCCATGCCATCCACATTGGCCAGGCACTCGAAGCATACGCCCATCATGCAGTAGGGCGTACGCGGGCTGCCGTTGACAGGCGTCGTGCGCGAGATCGGCGAATCGAGCCGCAGCAGCACGGCAGCCACGCTTTCGCCCAGCTCGGCGCTGACCGCCTGTCCATCTATCGTCACGGTCACGTCGAGGGCTTTCTCCCCGGGGTCATGCAGTTTGCGGAACATTGAAGCGTCCATGGTGAAAGATCTGCAGTTCGTCTGGAATCCGGGCTTGCGCGAATGCGGCGGCCAGCGGTCCAGCGTGGAAGGCGGCGAGCGTGATGCCCGAGTGGCAGAGCGCGATCCAGGCGCCGGGGCAAGCGGCGGACTCGGCATAAACCGGATACCCGTCCGGCGTCATGACGCGCAGGCATGACCAATGCCGCACGAGCTGCGCTTGCCCCAGCGCCGGCCATATGCGGGCGGCTTGCCGGCTCATGTGCGCCGCCGCGGCAGTCGTGGTGGTCAGGTCGAAGCCGACGTCTTCCTGCGTGACGCCGATCATGACGGTGCCTTCGGCCGTCTGGCGCAGCCCGCTTGCCGGCAGCGGCAGCATCGGCGCGAGCCGTTCGGTGACCAGAAGCTGCCCCCGCTGGGGTCGCAACGGAACGTCCAAGCCAACCATGGGGCCCAGCGCCGACGAGCCGAGGCCGGCGGCGACGACCACTCGAGCCGCCTCGAAGCGCTGCTTGCCGACGTGCACGCTGAAGCCGCCGCCGGCGAGCGGTTCGATGCGCGAAGCAGGACTGCTGGTGCGCAAGCGCGCGCCGCGGACCTGAAGCGAACGCTGCAACGCGGCCAGCAAGCGCAGCGGATTGACGTCGCCGTCCATGCGCCCATAGCTCGCCCCGCTCACTTCCGGCCCGAATCGCACCTTCGGGAAAAGGCGTTGCAATTGCCCGCGATCGAGCATTTCCGAGCAGCTTTCCTCGCCCGGCAACTCCTCGGTCATGCGAGCGAGCTTCGCGGCCCGTTGCTCCCATTGCGCTTGGCCGACGCAGAAGTGGATGCCGCCCTCCGCCCGGTAGTCGAGTTCGATGCCGCTATCGGCCGTCAAGTCGCGCGCAAACGCGGGCCACAACGCCGCGCTGCGCCGCGTGAGCTGCTGATAGGCCGGCTGACCGAACCCCTTGCCCTGCACCCAAACGAGGCCGAAATTGGCCTTTGCGGCGCGCAGATCGCCGTCGGCGCCGTCGAGCACGAGCACCCGCAGGCCGTGCCGAACGAGACCGTACGCCACCGCGCTTCCCACGACACCCGCCCCGGCGACGATCACGTCGTAAGATCGGGTGTCCAATTTATGCTTAGGACTACTATCTAATGTCATGGAAGTGTCGGAAAATCCGCCGTGTCCGGCCTGTGAACTCTATGCCTTACAGAGCGATCCCGGATAGGGATCGCGCCGGACAAGATCGAACAGTCAAGGCATCAATGCGCGGCCAGCGTGGTTTGCTCGGTAATGAGCGGGGCGAGATTGAGCGAGCCTTTCAAGTCATACCCATACTGCACCTTATCGCTGTGCACCCATACTTGAAGCAAACCGAACAGCGGCACCGAGCAAACATCGTCGTGAATCTTTTGCTGCGCGCTCTTCCACAACGCCAGCTTCTTGTTCGGGTCCGGTTCCACGTGCGCCGCGCGGATATCGGCATCCGCCACCGAGCAGTGGGAGAAATTCGACATCGCCGTCGGCGTATTCACCGACGCCGCCGAATCGTAGAACTCGTTCAGCCAAATATCGGCGCTCGGATAGCGCGCGGCGCCATAGAATACGAGCCCGCTCAAGTCTTTCCGGCTTTGAGCCTGATAGGTCGAATGATCGACGATCTGCATGTCGAGCTTGATACCGGCCTGCGCCAACTGCGCTTGAACGATCTCCATGATCGGCTGCTGCGCCGAGATGTTCGACACGATCGACTTGATGGTGACGCCGTTCGGATAGCCGGCCTGCGTCAGCAGCTTGCGTGCATTGGCCACGTTGTAGGCATAGCCGCCGCTCGCGCAATCTTCGCCTAGGTAACCCGGCGGAACGGACGAACAGCCCTTGATCGCCACGTCGGCGCCCACGTAATGCATGATCTCGTCGACGTTGATCGATGCTGCAATCGCCTCGCGCACCTTGATGTTGTCGAGCGGTTTGATCGTGCGATTGAGGAACAACGTGCGAAATTCCGCAGGCTGGAAAATGTCGACGTGCGCGCCCTTGCGCTTTCGCTCGCGCTCCACCCAGCGCTTCTCGCGCTTGCCGTAGATGACATCGAGTTCGCCCGATGCGAAGGCCAATTCGCGATCGCTGTCCGACGGGATCATGCGATAGGTAATGCCGGCGAGTTTGGGCTTGCCGCGAAAATACTGATCGTTGGCGACGAGCTTCACGAACTGCTGCGTGACGTGCTGACTGAACGCGAACGGCCCCGTGCCCACGGGGTGATTGCCGAATTGGCTGCCGTATTTCTCGGCCGCTTTCATGCTGACGATGTAACCGCCGTGATAGTTCGACACGCGCCCGAGAAACGTCGCATCCGGATACTTCAGCGTGACGCGAACAGTGTAGGGATCCAGCGCATCGATTTTGTCGATCTCGACGAAGTCGGCGGCAAAGCTCGATCGCTTCGGATCTGCCGCGCGTTTGAGCGAATAGACGACATCGGCCGAAGTCAGCTCGCCCCAGTCGCCCTGAAACTTCACACCGTGACGCAAATGAAACGTCCACACCTTACTGTCGCTCGACGATTGCCAGCTCTCGGCCAGATCGGGTTCGAGCGACTTTGGATCCGCGCTGCCCGGCGCGAAACGCACGAGCCCATTGAACAGTTCGGCGACTACGCTGACGTCATTGGTCGAGGTAGCGCGATCGGGATCGAGCGTCGCGATGTCTTCGGCGCCCGAACTGACGCGAATCACCGGGCGTGGATCGGTCTGCGCGAACGCCGTCGACGCAAGCGCGGCGCTGACGGCTGCAGCGGCGAGCGTCGTGAAGAGCAAGGGGAGGAGTCGACTGTTCATGGGTCCGTATAGGGAAGAGGCTAGGTCGCATGCAACGTGGGAAAGCGTCCCTACGGTAGGACCGTCAATTTTATGTGTCAAAGGCCGATATTCGCGTCGCGTATTCCCAGAGGTTATAACCCGGGTTATCCCTCTCCGGCCTTTCGAGCCGTGCAACGTGGGCCGAGACGACCGTGTCGAGCCCGTGTTTCACTGCGGGTGAATCCATGACGACTCCGTGGCGATTGCCCACCGGGACAGCCATAACTCGCCGGAATAGACGACCGCCAAATCGGTCTTTGACCGGCTAAATCCGCGTCTCTAGACTCGCACCCCTCATTCAACGGCTTTCATCGGAAGCCACTGCGATTACGGGGTGAATCATGCGAATCGGCATTCTCGGGGCGGGCGCTATCGCGTTCGGCGCCGCCGCACAACTGAGCCTGTCGGGGCATGAGCCGGTGCTCTGGTCGCCTTCAGGCGCCGGGACGAAACAGCTTGCCTGCGGCGAGCCACTGATCGCCAGCGGGGCGCTCGAGGCATCCTTTCGGCCTCGCATCGCATCGTCGTGCGCCGAGGCGATCGCCGATGCAGACGGCGTCATGCTCGCGCTGCCCGCCTATGGACACAAGAGCGTGATCGATGCCGCGGCGCACCATATTCGAAACGGGCAACCCGTCATCATGAGCGGGCATCTTTCGTTCGGCGCGCTGTATCTGTCCAAGCGCCTTTGCGAGCGTAACGTTCAAGCGCCGATCATTGCATGGGGTACGACGGTCACGACGGGGAGACAGACGAGCGCTACGGCCGTCCATGTCGGCACCGTGCGTGGCAGCGTCGATATCGCGACAATGCCGGCCGACGCCATCGATGAGGGACACGCCTTGTGCACCGAACTCTTCGGCGACCGGTTCGCGAAACGCGATGGTCTGCTTGCCATCGCGCTAAGCAATCTGAACCCGCAAAATCACCTTGGTATCGCGCTGTTGAACCTTACGCGCATGGAGCACGGCGAATCGTGGAGCCAAGGGGGAAACATCACACCCACCGTCGGCCGGCTGATCGAGGCGCTGGACACGGAGCGGTTGCACATTGCGAGAGCGCTCGGCGTTGCCGTCAAGACAGTTCAAGAGCACTTCGCGCTCTCGTATCGCGTTCCCATTCGCAGCGTGGCGGAGATGAATCAGGAAAGACATCGCCTTGGGCTGGGTGGCTTCGGCCCCAAGACGATCGATAGCCGGTATGTGCTCGAAGACGTACCGTTCGGATTGCTGCCCACAGTGATCCTCGCTCGGCTCACCGGATGCGATGCGACCTTGCACGAGGCCGGCATTGCGATGCTGTCGGCCGCGTACGGACGGGAATTCTCGAAGGAGAACGACTTGTTGCCCGAACTCGGGATCGAGCGAATGTCCATGGCCGAACTGCAGCGGTTGGCGAGCGAGGGGTATTGGGGCGGTTGATCGACGTTCATCGTCACAAAAAAATAGCGCCGCGGGCTTCCACCCTGCGGCGCTATCACGAGACCCTACGACGCAAGCAACACGCCGTAGTCCGCCATCGCGTTTACATCTTCACGGTATCGGCCACTTCCTTGAAGTCTTCGATCTGATCGAAGTTCATGTACTGGTAGATCTTGTCGCCGTTGGCGGTCAGCACACCCATGTCGGCCATGTACTCTTCCTTCGTCGGGATCTTGCCCAAACGCGAGCAGATCGCCGCCAGTTCCGCGGAACCCAGGTACACGTTCGTGTTCTTGCCCAGACGGTTCGGGAAGTTACGCGTCGAAGTCGACATGACCGTCGCGCCTTCACGCACCTGCGCTTGGTTACCCATGCACAGCGAGCAGCCCGGCATTTCGGTACGCGCGCCGGCCGTACCGAAGACGCCGTAATGGCCTTCCTCGGTCAGCTGCTTCTGGTCCATCTTGGTCGGCGGCGCCACCCACAGCTTGACCGGAATGTCGCGCTTGCCTTCCAGCAGCTTCGATGCCGCCCGGAAGTGCCCGATGTTCGTCATGCACGAGCCGATGAACACTTCGTCGATCGTGTTGCCGGCCACATCGGACAGCGTCTTCACGTCGTCCGGATCGTTCGGGCAGGCCACGATCGGCTCGTGAATGTCAGCGAGATCGATCTCGATGACGGCGGCGTAGTCGGCATCCGCATCCGGCGACAACAACTGCGGATCGGCCAGCCACTGCTCCATCGCCTTGATACGGCGCTGCAGGCTGCGCGGGTCTTGGTAGCCTTCGGCGATCATCCACTTGAGCAGCGTGACGTTGCTGTTCAGGTATTCGATGATCGGTTCCTTGTTCAGGTGAACCGTGCAACCGGCGGCCGAACGCTCGGCCGATGCATCCGACAATTCGAACGCCTGCTCGACCTTCAGATCGGGCAGGCCTTCGATTTCGAGAATGCGGCCGGAGAAGATGTTCTTCTTGCCTTGCTTGGCCACCGTCAGCATGCCTTGCTTGATGGCATACAGCGGGATCGCGTTGACCAGATCGCGCAGGGTCACGCCCGGCTGCATCTTTCCCTTGAAGCGGACGAGCACCGATTCCGGCATGTCGAGCGGCATCGTGCCGGTAGCGGCGGCAAACGCGACCAGGCCCGAACCGGCCGGGAAGCTGATGCCGATCGGGAAACGCGTGTGCGAATCGCCACCGGTGCCCACCGTGTCGGGCAGCAGCATGCGGTTCAGCCACGAGTGAATCACGCCGTCGCCCGGGCGCAGCGCGATGCCGCCGCGCGTGCTGATGAAGTCGGGCAGCGTCCGGTGCGTTTTCACGTCGACGGGCTTCGGATAGGCAGCCGTATGGCAGAACGACTGCATCACGAGATCGGCCGAGAAGCCCAGGCACGCCAAGTCCTTCAATTCGTCACGCGTCATCGGGCCCGTGGTGTCTTGCGAGCCCACCGACGTCATCTTCGGTTCGCAGTAGGTGCCCGGGCGCACGCCCTGACCTTCCGGCAAGCCGCAGGCGCGGCCGACCATCTTCTGCGCGAGCGAGAAGCCCTTGCCGCTGTCGGCGGGCTGCTGCGGCAGGCGGAACAACGTGGACGGAGCCAAGCCCAGCGCTTCGCGCGCCTTGGCGGTCAGCCCGCGGCCGATGATGAGGGGAATACGGCCGCCCGCGCGCACTTCGTCGAACAGCACGTCGGACTTCACCTGGAATTCGGCGATCACTTCGCCGTTCTTCAAGGCCTTGCCTTCATAGGGACGCAATTCGACCACGTCGCCCATTTCCATCTTCGACACGTCGAGTTCGATCGGCAGCGCGCCGGCATCTTCCATGGTGTTGTAGAAGATCGGAGCGATCTTGCCGCCCAGGCACACGCCGCCGAAACGCTTGTTCGGAATGAAGGGGATGTCTTCGCCCGTGAACCACAGCACCGAGTTGGTGGCCGACTTGCGCGAGGAGCCCGTGCCGACCACGTCGCCCACGTAGGCGACCAAGTGACCTTTTTCTTTCAGCGACTCGATGAACTTGACCGGGCCGCGCTTGCCGTCCTCTTCCGGGGTGATGCCCGGGCGCGCGTTCTTCAGCATCGCCAATGCGTGCAGCGGAATGTCCGGGCGCGTGGTGGCGTCAGGGGCCGGCGAAAGGTCGTCGGTGTTGGTTTCGCCCGTCACCTTGAAGACGGTGATCGTCAGGCTTTGCGGCACTTCCGGACGGCTCGTGAACCATTCGGCGTCGGCCCAGCTCTGCATCACGGCGCGTGCGTTGGCATTGCCCTTGTCGGCCAATTCCTTGACGTCGTGGAACTGGTCGAACATCAGCAGCGTTTTCTTCAGCGCATCGGCCGCCGTCGCGCCCACTTCGGCATCGGCCAGCAGTTCGATCAACGGCTCGATGTTGTAGCCGCCCAGCATCGTGCCGAGCAATTCCGTGGCGCGCGCGCGCGAAATCAGCGCGCAGGCGGTCTCGCCCTTGGCCACGGCGGCCAGGAAGCCGGCCTTCACACGGGCCGCTTCGTCCACGCCGGCGGGCACGCGATGGGTAATGAGTTCGACGAGCGTTTGCTCTTCGCCCGCGGGCGGGTTCGTCAGCAGTTCCACCAGCTCGGCGGTCTGTTGCGCCGTCAGCGGCAAGGGAGGAATGCCGAGCGCGGCGCGTGCGGCTACGTGAGCACGATAGTTTTCAAGCATGGGGACCACCTGCGGGTATTGCGGTTCAGGGGAAGGCCAGGCACGCCGAGGCTGTTCCTGACACTGCTTTCGCCCGGAATTCTAGTTCCTACGCTGTGTAACGTCAAATGTCTTATGTCTTATATAAGACTTGAGAACGAAAAATCGGAAGCGACGGCATGCATTAGCGCGCGGTGGCTTACGCGCTCCTCGCTTTCGCGCCGGCACCGCGCAGCGCCGGGGCGAATCCGATCAAGCCCAAGACCGGCCCCGGCAACAGCAGCCAGGCGACGTCGAGTCCCACTCGCTCGAACATCGATGCCGTCGCCGAGATCGACACGACAGTGATCGCGAAGCCGACTGATATCTGGATCGCCAATGCGCTGCCCACCCGCTCTCGCGGGCACGCCTGCGCCGACAAAGCAGAGAATTGAGGCGAATCGGCGATGACGGCCGCTCCCCATATCAGCAGCACGCCAAAGAGTGCGAACGCCGGCATGCTGCGCCATCCCAACGCAAAGACGACGCTGCACGCACCGGATAGCGCCAGCGCGCCCGCGGCGACTCGCTCACTGCCGATACGACGCGACAGCGCGCCGCCCAGCAGACATCCGAGCGCGCCGATCCCGATGATGCAGAACGCCAATCCCGCGACGCCGCCAAAGCGGAGTTCGTTTGCGAGCGCGGCGCGGGAAACGAACAGCGGGGCCAACGTCCAGAAGGCGTAGAGCTCCCACATATGGCCGAAGTAGCCGAACGCCGCCACGCGGAAGGCGCGCAGACGAAACGCGGCGAGCCCGCTCGGCGATCGATCGCGTGTACCGCGCGGATCGCTCGCAGGCCGAACGGCAAGGCGCAAATGCGGACCGTCGCCCAGCAGGCCGATCATGCACGCGCCGAGGAGCGCGAGGCCGGACGAGGCCGAGATCACCGTCTGCCACGGCCAATTCGCCCCGACGGCTCTCAAGGCATGGGGCAAGCCCGTGCCGATCGTCAGCATGGCGACCAGTTGCGCGAGCGCGGCCCCCGCCTTCTCGGGCGCCCAACTCACGATCAGTTTCATTCCGATGGGATAGATGCCCGCGAGACACACGCCCACGAGGAACCGGAAGAGCGCGCCGCTCGCAAGACCTCCCGCGCCCCACGCGAAACAGGCATTGAAGAACGCGCCGGCGATGGCGCTGAAAACGAAGATGGCGCTGGCCCGGAATCGGTCGGCCGCGCCGCTCACGGACATCCCCAGCGTGCCGAGGATGAAGCCCGCTTGCACTGCGCTCGTCAACCAGCCGATGTCCGCGGCGCTCGCGTGCCATGACCGCATGAGGTCCGCGGCGGCACTGTTCGCGCTGAACCATAACGACGTCCCAAACAACTGAGCAATCGAGATGATCGAGACCGGACCGAAACCGTTCGAGCGTCGTACGCGGGGGCCTTTCGTTCCAGTCGATGGGGCGCGCATCGCAGTCACTCCGCAGCAGGCGACGCAGCGAAGTATAGGCCTCGACCGACCTATCGGCGCGCCCTGCGGATGCGCCACACTCCAAAGCGCGCGCGCCGCGAATAGCGCGGCCGCGCGCACCCTCGGAGCACCGCTTTACGCCATCGACGTGCTGCCTTGCTCCACACGCTCGCCTGGTTCGGCGATCGGTTCGATGCGGCCCATGACGAACACGAACGAGACGATCCCGATCAGAAGAATGACGCCCGCGATCAGGAATGCGTTGGCAAACGAATTGGTCGCGCCGACGATGAAGCCGGTGACGACCGGCGCGGCCACGCCCATCAAGTTATTGACGAAGTTCATGATGCCGCCGATCGTGCCCACGCCGCCCTTGGGCGCGATGAGCGAGGGCAGCGACCAGCCCACGGGCGCAGCGGAAGCCAGCCCGCCCAGCGCGATCGAGATCCAGACGATCGCCCACACGGGGTTCGTCGTCATCGTCGCGCCGAACACCGCGAGGCCGAGCACCATGCCGCAGACGAGCACCGCCTTGCGCACGCGCGTCTCGTCCCGGCCGCGCGCGATCAGGTGGTCGATCAGCCATCCGCCCACGACGAGATCGGCCACCGTCGCCACCGCCCATGGAATCGCGGCGAAGCCGGCCGACTTCAAGATGCTCATGTGCATCGTCTGCACGAGATAGCCCGGCAGCCAGGTCAGGAACAGATAGAACGAGTAGCCGTACGCGGCGAAGCCGATCGTGAGGCCCCACACCTTCGCCTTCTTCAGCAAATAGCCGAGCATCGAGAACGCACTGGCGCTCGCCGTGCCTTCCGGCGTCGCACCGCCTTCCACGATGTAGCGGCGCTCGGCCTCGGACAGCTTCGCATCCTGGCTGGGATCGCGATAGATGAAAAAGAACGCGATGAAGTACGCCAGGCTCAGCAGCGCCGTCACGCCGAAGCCCCAGCGCCAGCCCATGCCCACCACGACCACCGCGACGAGCGGCACGCCGATCACGTTCGAGAACTTCGCGGCCGCGTCGAAGATCGCCGTCGCGAGTGCGCGCTCCTTGCGCGGAAACCAGTAGCCGGTTGCTTTCGAACTGACGGGAAAGCCCGGCGCTTCGGCCACGCCGAGCATGGCCCGCGCCGCGAAGATGCCGCCGAAGCCGCTCGCGAAAGCCGTGACCGCCGAGGCGACCGCCCAAAGAAAAGCGCCCCAGCGCCCGAGCCGAGTCACACCGAACCGGTCGAGGACAATGCCCGCGGGAATCTGCAGCAGCGCATAAGGCCAGAAAAACGCGCTGAACAGCAGGCCCATTTCAGCCGGAGAAAGATTGAACGCCGCTTTGAGCTGCGGCGCCGCTACCGACAAATTGATCCGGTCGAAATAATTGATGAGCACACCCACGCCCAGCAACACGCCCATTACCCAGCGCCGCTTCCCGATACGGCTGCCTTCTGTCGTCGACATCGTCGTCTCCTCAAAAACTTGAATTGGTTTCGTGAATGCATGAAGCGCCTAGGCTCGCGCCTCGGCTTAGGACAGCGCTATCTCTTTCGATCGACGTATCGCGGCTCGCGTGCCAATCGAGTGCTTGATCGACGATCGCGTCGAGCGAACGCGTCGCATCCACCCTGAGCGTCAAGTGCTCGGCCACGGGCGGCTCCAAATCGGCGAATTGGCTCGCGACCAGCGAGTCCGGCATGAAGTGGCCGCTGCGGCTGCCCACCCGCTTCGCCGCTTCGCTCGTAGGCAAATCCAAAAAGACGAAACTCGCCGATGGGCTGCCCAGCCGTAGGCGGTCGCGATAGCGCCGCTTGAGCGCGGAGCAGGCGAGCACCACGGGCTCGCCCTGCTCGCACGCGGACTTCAATTCGGCCGCCAGACGGTCCAGCCAGGGCCAGCGGTCGGCGTCGACGAGCCCGATGCCGCGCCGCATCTTCTCGACGTTGCCGGCGCTATGAAATGCGTCGCCCTCGATGAAGCGTCCGCCCAACCGCGACGCGACAGCCTGCGCGACGCTCGTTTTTCCGCAGCCGGCAACGCCCATGACAACGATAGCGGGGGCCATCTGGTCCATCGATTCGGTTCCTTTCATTGAGATAGCGCTATCTCGTCTGTCCTAGAGAAAGGCGGCCCGTGACCGCCTTGCCCCTCATCCGCCCCCCATTCGCATACAATAGCGAACGTTTGAGCGACGGTTGAGACAGCGCTATCCTAGTGGAACCATGACGACCCCGACACCCAGGAAAACCCGCGGCACCGGCCGCCCCACTCTCGAACAAGTGGCCGAACGCGCCGGCGTGAGTACGATCACGGCCTCACGGGCGCTACGCGGGCTCAGTTCAGTGGGCGCGGAGTATGTCGACCGGGTTCGGGAGGCCGCGCGGGAACTGAACTACGTGACGAACGCGGCGGCCCGCGCTCTTGCGCGCGCGCAGAGCGAAACGGTGGCCGTGCTCGTACCCTCGCTCACGAACAACGTCTTCACCGATGTCGTCGAGGCGATTCACACCGTGCTGCGCCCGCATGGGATCGAGATTCTGATCGGCAACTCGCACTACCTGCGGGACGAAGAGGAAGACCTCGTTCGCCGATACCTCGCATCGCCGCCGATGGGGATGATCGTGACGGGTTTCGACCGGACCGAAGCGGCGCGCCGCCTCATCGACGGGAGCGGCGTGCCCTGCGTGTACATGATGGAGCTCGCGAAGGCCGAAAACGTCTATTGCGTCGGCTTTTCGCAGCACGACGCGGGCGACGCCGTCGCCAAGCACCTCATCGCGCGCGGTTGCAGACATAACGCCTTCATTGCCGCGCAGCTCGATCAGCGGATGCTGCAACGGGGCGAAGGCTTTCGCCGCGCGCTGCAACGGGCTGGGCTGCACGAGCCCGACCTCGAGATTTTGACGCCCGCGCCCTCTTCCATCGGGCTTGGCTGTGAGCTTTTTCGGCAGATGATGACGCGACGCCCGGACGTGGACGCGATCTTCCTTGGCAACGACGATTTGGCGCAGGGTGCGCTCTTCGAAGCGCGGCGCATGAATATTCGCGTGCCGGAAGATGTCGCGATCGTCGGCTTCAACGATTTGGCGGGCGCAGCAGACTGCGTCCCGAGACTGACGACCGTGCGCACCCCACGAGCGGAAATGGGCCGCACGGCGGCCCACCTCCTGCTCTCGCTCATGCGGCAAGAGCGGGTCGCTTCGCCGATGATCGATCTCGGGTTCGAACTCGTGGTTCGGGAAAGCGCTTGAGGGAATGGGGTAGTCCTCGTGGCGTGAACGGGATGCCGCTTTTACATCGCCTTCCCCGCATCGCCCCCGCACGGGTGACCGGCCGTGCATTGATCGATCAGGGTGCGTTTGCCATTGGCGTATCGATACAACGAGATCGCCCCGTCCTTTAGATCGCCCCGGCTGTCGAAACGAATACGGCCGAGCACGCCCGTATAGTCGGTCCGAGGCATGGCGGCAAGGATGTCCGCCGCTTTAGTGGACTTGGCGCGCTGCATCGCATCCGCAATGACATACACCGCGTCGTAAGCGAACGGCGCGTTGACCTGCACGTTCTGCCCGAAGCGTTGCTTGAAGCGAGCCGCGAAATCAGGGCCGTTCGGTTGCCGCTCGAGCGCGCCGCCCGCGATGGAGCACACCACGTTGCCCGCCGCTTCGCCGGCCAGCTTCTCGAGCGAATCGGCGCACAGCCCGTCGCCGCCCAGCACGCGCGCATTGATGGCCAACTCTCGCGCCTGTTTGGTGAACGGCCCGCCCGTGGCGTCCATGCCGCCGTACATGATGACGTCCGGCCGTTCGCTCTTGATCTTGGTCAGGATCGCACGGAAATCGACCGCCTTGTCGGTGGTCTTCTCGTGCGACAACACGGTCAGGCCCAGCGACTTCACGCGGCTTTCGAATTGATCGGCCAGGCCCTGGCCATACGCCGTCGCATCATCGACGATCGCGACTGTCTTCGCGTGCAGGTTCTTCGCCGCATACTCGGCAAGCACGGGGCCTTGCTGCGCATCCGTCGCCACGACGCGATAAGCGGTTTTGTAGCCGTTGAGCGTGTAGGCCGGGTTGGTCGCCGAGGGCGATACCTGGACGATGCCCGCATCGGCATAAATTTTCGACGCGGGAATCGACGTGCCCGAATTCATGTGTCCCACGACGGCGACCACATTGTCGTCCACCAGTTTTTGCGCGACTTGCGTCGCGGTTTTGGGGTCGCCTGCGTCGTCCTGCGAATCGAGTTCCAGCGTGACCTTTTCGCCGCCGACCACCAAGCCGCGCTTGTTGATTTCCTCGACGGCCATTCGCGCACCGTTTTCCGTGTCCTTGCCGTATTCCGCATTGGGACCGCTCAACGGCGCGACATGACCGATCTTGACGATCGTTGCCTTTTGCGCGTGCGCTGCACCAATACTGAGCGCGACGATACCGCCGAGCGCACCGATCGTCGCCAGCCGACGAAACGTCATGAGTTTGTCCATGCTTCACCGTCAAGAATTGTGATGTCGTAAACCGAAGCGCGATGCGCCTCGCCGCCCGTTGAACGCCCGTTGATATGCGGTTCGATGTGTGGGTGGCCTGACTGTATGCAGTCACAAAACCCGAGCATTGAACCCATTTGCCCAGAAATAGAAGATTTGCGACAGGCGCTTTTCGTGGCACATTCGCGATGCGTATACTCGGAGCGCGATGCTCTTTCGGATTCGTCATGGAAAACGCCCATACCGTCACGCCCGATCCGGACCATGCCGATGGGTCGCCCCCAGAGCCAAGCGCGCGCGAACTCGTGGGACGGCTGGACCGCGCGGCCTCATCGTTGCGCGCCGACGAACCCGGTGCGGAGTTGAGCATCGCAGTGCTCCTGTGGCCGAAGTTTCCGCTGCTTTCCTTGGCAGGGCTGTGCGACGCACTGCGGCATGCGGCCGATCAGGGCGATCAAAGTCGTCCGATACGCTGCAACTGGAAGATCGTCGGGATCGAGGGCGAGGTCGTGGAAGCCAGTTGCGGCTTTACGGCAAACGTGCAGGAAAGCTTTCCAGACCCGACGCAGTTCGATTACCTGGTGGCGATCGGCGGTCTGCTGCCCCACCTCGACGATGTCGATGCGCGCTACTGGGCGTACTTGAAAGCGGCCGCCGACCGAAACGTTCCGCTCGTCGGCATATGCACGGGCAGCTTCGTGCTGGCTCGCGCGGGGCTGATGAACGACCGTGTCGCATGCGTTCATCGGTTTCACCTGGAGGATTATCGCCAAGCCTTCCCAGCGTTACACGTCGTTTCCAATACCGACTACGTGATCGCCGGCGATCGCATCACCTGTGCCGGCGGCATCTCCGTGATCGAACTCGCCGCTCGGCTCATCAGCCTGCACTGCGGGCCCGATCGATCGTCGAAGGTGATCCATCAGATGACGGTCAACCGGCAGCGCGGCTCGTCGTTCATCGAGCGCCGGCAGGCGCTCGGCTATTTGTCCGTCGAAGACGCGGCGGTTCGGCATGCGGTGCTGCTCATGGAAGAAAATCTGGAAGCGCCGCTGAACATCGCCGTCATCGCGAAGATGATCGGCACCAGTACGCGTCAGCTGGAGCGCGCTTTCATGGTGGAAATGAACGCATCGCCCAACGAGTTCTATCGCCGCATGCGCCTGCGCTACGCACGCTGGATGCTGGTGAATACCTCCCGCAAGGTCACGGACATCGCATACGACTGCGGTTTCGCGGATTCGGCGCACTTCATTCGCGCGTTCAGAGAAGTGCATGGCGTGACCCCGGGCAAACTGCGGACGGGGCGCACAGGCATCCCCGCCGCCTGACGACAGCTTCGCTAAGCAGGCCAACGACCGAACGTCGCAATTCTTCTATTTTTTTGCCGATCGATGCAATTGTGCGAGCGCTTGCGCCCCGTACATTGAAGTCGTCCATTCAACTTCCAACGATCTGCGAATCGATAGCGCATGAGAGACAAGGCCAATATCGTGGTGATCGGCACGGGCGGCACCATAGCCGGCCGTGGCGAAACTTCGGCCAATACTTCGGCTTACGCCTGTTCGGTGCTGACGATCGACGAGATACTGGCCGCGATGCCCGACGTCTCGTCTCTAGCGAATTTGCGCACCGAGCAGCTGTTGCAGACAGGCTCCGAAAATTTCGACAACGAACATCTGTTGAAGATCGGCAGGCGGGTGTCGCACGTACTCAAAGACGACGAAGTCGATGGCGTCGTCTTGACCCACGGCACCGATACGCTCGAGGAAACCGCCTACTTTCTTCATCTCACGCTCAAGTCCCTCAAGCCCGTCGTGGTCGTGGGCGCGATGCGTCCGCCCTCCGCGATGAGTTCCGACGCGGCGTTGAATCTCTACGGCGCCATCGCCGTCGCGGCTCACCGGTCTTCTTGGGCCAGGGGCACCCTCGTCGTCGCCAACGACGAGATCCACACGGCGCGCGACGTCATGAAGCGCCACAGCTTCAAGCTCGAAGCGTTTTGCTCGCCGTACGGGCCGCTCGGGTATGTCGTGGAGGGACAGCCTCGCTTCTACCGATTGCCGTTGCGGGACCACACGGTCGCAACGCAATGGACGATCGACGACATGACAGAACTGGCCAAGGTCGACATCGTCTTCGGTTACGGCGCGCTCGATGGCGCAGCGATGGCGGCGTCTTCCTCGAATACGCAGGCGCTGATTTATGCGGGGACCGGCAACGGCAACGTTTCGCAAGGCATTGTGGCGCGACTCGTCGAAGCCGCGCGCAACGGCGTGCACGTGGTGCGCGCATCGCGCACGGGCAATGGCGTGGTGGTCCGCAATGGCGCTCAGCCGGACGACGACTATGGCTGGCTCGTCGTCGACGATCAGCCGCCTCAAAAAGCCCGCATTCTGCTGATGCTCGCCATGTTGAGCGCGCAGGACGATCGCGGGGCGCTACAGGCCGCCTTTTATCGTTATTGACGCGGCGCGGTTCGCGGTTTCAAACCGCGCACAGGCGTTTGCGCGCACGACGCCCGTACGTCATCGTCGTCCCCGGCGTCTTCGCGCTCGCGCGCGTCTAAATTTGTACGTCGAGCATCGCCATGTAGCGGCTCAGATCGCCTTCCTGACTGACGATATCGCGCATCAGATCCGGCAACGGCATATGCCCCCAGTTGACGGCGCGCGCCAGCAGATAAGGCGTCGGGCTATGCGGTTCATGCTCTGCGAGATAGCGGGCGATCTCTTCGAGCAGCTGGTAGGCATGCGCCCGATCGACGATATGGTCGCGCGTCATGGGTATCACTCGTGGCTGCATATCGACCTCCAATCGCGTATCGTCGTTTGCGCTCGCGTGTAATTCATCGGGCTGGGACGGCACGATCGCCGTCGGCTTTTCGTCCAAGGCATGGTTGCCGCGCAACGCGCAGGCGGCGCGCTGCAGTTCGGCGAGCGTCGCCGTGACGCGCGTGAAGCTCGGCGCTTCGTCGCCCAAGCGCTGGTCGAGCCGACGCGAGAGCGCATCGATCGAAGCCAGCACGGTCCCCGCCGTGCGTTCCAGTTGACGGAGCAAGGCGAGGTTCGATCCATGCGCGGCCTCGCGGTCGAGCATCTCCCGGGGCAGGTGCGTGGCCGGCGCATCGTCGTCCTGCACCGAAGCTGCCACGACCCGGCGCCAATCGTCGAGATTGACGAAACCCGGTTCGACGGGCAGCACGATCAACGGCACGTGAAGCTTCAGCACGACTTCGAGGCGGCGGCTGATCCAATGCAGCGGCGCGGCCCGCACCTCAAGGTCTTCGCCGTCGATTTGCGGGTACGCGTGGTCCCAGAACGTATCGACGAAGTCGTTCAGCAACTGCACCCCCGCCATGAGGCCCTCGAGGCGGTACAGTCGCGTCCACGCTTCGCATAGCCACACGGCCAGGTGGAAGTCCTTGCTGCGCAGGCGCAGCGCGTCCGTGCACAGCGATGCAACCGCATGCCAGTCGGCCTTGATGAGGGGGCGCTCCCACTCCCCCATCGGCAGCGAAGGATCGTCCTCGCGCTGCGCGTCCCGAATCTGCTGCCAGACGGGATCCGAACGCAGCGGCACACCCACGCCGTCGCCTTCGGGCAAGGGACTCAAAAGCGGCTTCAGATCGACCGCGAAACTCAATTCTGCTTCGATCAGATCGGAGGGGTTCATGCGGCGCTCCAGTTCGGGGCGTGTGTCGGAAAACTATTCGGCCAGGCGAGCGGGACTTTCTTGCCGCCCGGCATCATCCGTACACGCACGAAGACACGGCCGCGCGGATACTTCGATACCAGCGCGGCGTCGGCGGTGTTGGTCGTTTCAAGCGGAAATTCGAATTTCAGCAGCGATGCGCCGGCGCTCGCCCGAACCGTCGTATCGGCGACACGCTGCGTGGACACGAATGAAATCAATGCCCACGGATCGGAGAATTGCCAGGTCAGCGTCTGCCCGTCCGTTGCGAAGTTGCGCTGCGCCGGATCGTTCTTCGCCACCAGCGGCGAATTCTTCGCGAATCGCAGCACGAGCGTGACCGGCATGCCGTACTCCCAGTGCAGCGAGTGCGGAGCATCTTGCATCGACAGGCTATGGTCGCCCATCCGGATGGTCCAGTCGATCAATTGATTGCCGGCCACCTCCGCCGTGCGGTCGGCGCGGAAATCGATGCTCACATCGTAGCCGGCCGTCGTGCCGTCGGCCGCTGGATAGAGCGGCGCGAGCAAAGCATCGACCGGATCGAACTGTTCGACGAAACGGCGCACCGCTTCCGCGTGAATCGCCCGCGTCCCCGGGCCCGCGGCCGAACGCAGCGAAGGCGCCACCTGTTCGTAGCGTTTGAGCGCCGCGCCGAGTTCGCCGAAGTCCGCCTGCGTCGCATCGGTATCGTTCAGCTTGGCCGACTTCGACGGGACGCTGAACGGCCGGCGCCATGCCACGCTCTGATTGAACGCGGAGGCGAAGCCGTCCCATTCGCGGCTCAGCGTATTGGCAAAGCTCGAGCCGCAGCGCGTGAGCAGGCCGTCGTACAGGCGCATGTGCAGCGTCGTGAAATAATCGCCGCCCACGCCGGCAGGGCGCGGCGGGAAGCGGTCGACGCAATCGCCTGCATTCGGGTCGGCCGCGACCGTCTGCAAGAATTGCTCGAGCATCAAGAGGCTGCTGTTCGGGTTCTTGAGCTGGTAGCGATCCAAGTCGGTGACGATGGCTTGCCAACGCTGCGCTAACGGCGAATTTGCATCGGCAGCGTCGAGCGCGGCCAAATACGTCTTCGCATCCTTGCCCAGTGCGAGCGCGCGCAGCGACTGCTGCTGCAGATACGCGTTGAGCGCCGCCGCGTCGTTGACGCCGAACGCCGCGAGTACGGGCTTGACGGTCGTCGATCCGCCATAGGCCGGGCGCGTGGCATACAAGTCCGATTGCGCGAGCGAGATGTCCACCAGGCGAAGATGCTGCATGGCGTCGCTCGAGACGAGCGTGTCCAAATCGGCGGCTTGCACGTTCGCCCCCATGTCCGTGAGGGCGGCGCGAATCTTCACGAGCCGTAGACGTGCCGCGTCGAACGCGGCGCCGCCCGGATCGCTATCGGCAGGCGAGACCGAGGCCGCGGTCGCGACCTGATCGAGGATAAGGCGTGCGAATTGCGCGTCGAGCGCCTGCTGCACCGCGGGCCGAACCGTGTCGGGCAAGGTCGTGAGGCCCTCGGCAAGATATTTCTTGCGTTCGTCGCCGAGCGCGATCGCCTGATCCAGGTGCGTCCGATCCCACGTCACAAGCGAACCTTGCGGCACGGACGGCAACGGCACATTGCGCGGCGCCACCATGAACGGTTGCGCGAGCAGCTTCGCCACGCCGTCGCGCAAAGCAAGGCGCGCGGGCGAAACGACATAGCGCGCGTCCTTGTCGACCCATACGACCGAGCCGTCCGGGCCGCCGAAGCGCTGCGCCATTTCGCTGCTGAACACTTGGAACGCCGTGGCCGAACGCTCGCGCGTTTGCGCGATCAGGTCGGCGCCGAGCAGCCTATTCTGCGCGGCTCGCGCGAACGTGCGCTCCCAAGCCGGGCCGGGGTTGAACTGAGTCTGGTGCATCCAGCTCGCCTTGCCCGAGGCCAGCAGCCTTTGCTGCGTGTCGATACCGGCGACGATCGCCCGATAGCTGCCGTTCGTCTGTTCGAAATCGCCCAGGCCGACGCTGCCGACCGACAACGCATCGATCTCGGAGGTCACGGCGCGCTCGGCCGTGAGCAAAGGATTGGCCGTGAACATTTGCGCGTCGAGCTCCTGCGCGCCCTTGTCGAACGTGCAGCGCACCGCCTCGCGAATCACCGGCACGTTCAAGCCGCCGGTGCCGTCGGCCGAATAGGCGCCGCCCGCACGCGACGTGTCGCGATAGAAATAACGCAAGCTACCGGCGACGTTGCCCTGCAACTCCACGCCGAATGCGTAGCGCACGACGAGCCGAAGCGCCTCTTCGTTGCCGAGCGACGGCCGCTGCAAGCGCTGCATCGCCGCGAGCGCCGCATCGAGCTGATCGATCGACGTGACGTAGCGCTGCATCGCATGCATCGCGGGGAGATCCTCGACGGCCAGGCTGCTCACGACGGACGAATCGCTCCCGAGCGTGGGCGCCGTGCAATCGTCGCCGACGATCAGTTGCCCCGTGCTCGGATCGCTGGCCACGCCGGTCATTCGGCTCACGCGCTGCAGCATCTCTCGTTCGAGCGCCGTCAGCGCGATTTCGCCGAACTCGTGTTCGAAGCGCTCGCGCACGCGTTGGTCGAGATCGTCGAACACGCTCCACGAGCCAGGCATGAAGACAGTCCAGAGCGTGCCGATATGCTGGTCGTTCATGCTGATCAGCGACAGCGTCTTTCTGCGGTACCAGTCGGAGGGCAATGCCTCGCCCCCGCGCATGGCCGCGTCGCGCTCCTGAGAATCGGCGTGCAGTTCGTTCAGCGCGGCGACGAGCCGCGGGTTGCGATGGCTCAGCGCCAGCGTGGCCCCGGTCAGTCCGATCGTCCAGCCGCCCAGCAAGGCGATCGCGCTCCAGCGCACGGCGCGATGCAGCACGGGCCGCGTGAGGTGCTGCGAGCGCGACGGCCGTGTCAGGCCGTGTTCGACGAAGATTTTTTTCTCGAACAAATCGCGCAGGAAAGCCGGCTGCAGCATGAGGTCGTTCAGCGCCCGTCTGCCGTCGTGGCCGTCGTGCTCCGACGCATCGGCGTCAAGCGGGTTCGGCGCGAAGCTGGGCTCGCGCGGCGCGTAAGGGTCGGCGGCCTCCGGTGCGTCGAGCACCGCCGCGTCCTCGGCGCCGCGTCGTTCTTCGCTGCGTTGCGCGAGCTCGCCGCTGTCGCCCGTCAGGTAGATGCCTCGGAAGAAGAACGGTTCGTGATAGGCGCTCGGGCGCATCAGTTCGTCGACGTACAACTGCAACTGCGAGCGGATCGCATCGACGCGAGCCGGCAACAGCAAGCATCCTTGCACGTCGAGCATGCCCGTATCGAGCGTGAACAGTTCGGCGCTTGCGTCCGACACGGCGCGCTCGATGCTGCCCATCGCGGCGTCGACCCAGCTCGACTGGTACGTGGTCGACAAATCGAACGGCGACGACCACCCGAGCATGCTGGCGCGCAGCGGCTCGGGCAGCGCGCGCGCGAACCCGGCGAACCCATCCAGATCCTCACAGCCGGTCACCACGACATAGACGGCGAAACGCATCGCGAAGCGATTCTGCGCGAGCCATAGCCGGCGGTGCGCGAGCTTCGCATGACGCTCCAATTCGAGGCGTGCGTCAGGATGGTCGGCAAGCAGCATCGACGCCGGCACCGTCACCACGACCGAATCGAACGGCCGTTGCGGGCGGTAGTTGCGGCATAGGCTCAGGAATTCGTCCCAGGGCTTTTCGTCGCTGCTTTCGTCGGGCGAGCCGAGGTACGCCGCCTTGATGTCGATGACGACGCCGCGATCGAAGAAATTCCAAGAGATGCCTTGGATTGCCGCGGGGTTCGCCGCTTCCGAGCTCAACACGCTGGCCACGCCGGCCTGCGCGATCGGCAGCGGGCGCGGGTCGTCGCCCTCGTTCAGAACGATGACCCAGGGCACGTTGTAGCGCTCGCCGCGCGAGGCGATGTTGCCTTCGATCAGTTCGACGGCATGGCGGAACGCGTTACGCAGCGAATCGGTGCGCAGCCGCACGATCTTGCGCTCGGCCGCCGGCTTGTTTTGCGCGCTGTGCGCCGCGATCCAGAAGATCGCGCCGAGCACGACCAGCACGACGACGATCAGAACCGCGACCGACAACAGGAATAGATTGCTTGTCAGCATGGCGCCGCCCCCGCAATGTACGAACGATGCATGGGGTTCATGAACTCGCTCCCACGACGGTGTCGCCGTGCAGGGCCTGACGTACCGGCCACGATTGCCACAACCAAAGGATCTCCGATATGGCGAGCAACGCCACGACCGCGAGCAGGGCCATCACGCTCCAGCGGCTCACGGTAGGCAGCTTGCGCGGCGCGATGTGCGACAGGGTATTCGTGTAGGCGGATTCCGCCACCACGCGGTCGCGCCCGCCCAGATCGGCGCGCCGCTGGTAGATGAACTCGTAGAGTTCTTCCCGGTAGCTGCGCAGACGCGCATCGGCTTGCTCCCCCGCCCCGCGAAAACGCCCCTGAAAGCCCATCGCGAGCGCGAAAAGATACAGCCGCGCGATCTCGCGGCGCGACGGCTCGCGGTCCGACAGCAATTCCTCGATCTTCTTGAACACGAGATCGCCCGCGATGTTCGTGCGGAACAGCGACGATTCGAGCAGGTATGCGGTCCAACGCTCGCGCCCCGCCCACGGCGAATTGAGCAGCAATTCATCGGCGAGGACGGCCTTGAGGTAGCGGGCGTCGGCCACGTTCTCGATCTCGAAGCGCGAGCTGTCGCGGCGCGACTGCAGCGTCTGGATCTCGAGCACGTTCAGAAGATGCCGGGACATCCCCTGGGCGGCCTGTTCGGCGTCGGTCTCGGCCGCTTCGGAGAAGCGTCGCTGCGACTTGACGAGTTCGTCGAGGAACGCGCGAAACTGCTCCATCGCGAGGTCGTTCTCTCCGGTTTCGATACGGGTGCGTGCCATCGTGGTGTACACCGTCAGTCTTTCGTGAACAGCAGCATTTCCTGGGGCCGCTGCGCGCTCGCCCCTTCGTTCGGATTGCTGATGACGAGGGGCTCGCCCGCGCGCACGAGCGCGGGGTCGGCTTCCACCTCGAACAGCAGATAGCCCGATCCGGACCGTATCCCGAGCTCCTCGGCGTATTCCACCGCGCGGCGCGAGGCGCCGAGCACGCGGCGGCTGCGCAGCGAGGGATAGACCGATTCCGAGCCGATCACGGCGCCGTCCATCCAAGCGAGCAGATCGCGATCCGATTGGCCGCGCAATCCGATCACGAGGCGCCCTTGCACCCACTGCGCTTGCAGGGCGATATCGAACGCGTCGTTGCCATAGCGGAATTTGCGTTCGCGGTAGCCTTCGCTGACCTCGGCGATCGCTTCGCGCAGCGAGCCGAGCAGCGGCGTGAAGACGGCCAGCGGATCGGCATGATCGTAATCGGGCGGCACGGGCGGCAAGCCGCCGGGCGCGAGCATCGAGAGCGAGCCGTGCAGGGCGGCGAGCGCGTGATAGAGCGCGAGCGGATGCAAATGCGGCGTGCGCAGGACGGCCTCCGCCAGCGGCAGCGCGGAAAGCAGGCTGCGCAAGCGGTCCTTCAACTCGAGCTGGGTGAGGCGGTCGTCGGCCTTCGACGAGGGAATCGCCGTCTGCCGCGCCACGAAGGCAGCCTTGCCGCGCACTTGGCCCAGCAAGCCGGCCACCGCCTTCCAGAGCGGATTGTCGCGCGCCACTTCGAGCAGCGGAGGCTGCCGCTCGCCGAGCTTGACGACCTCGTTGTCTTTATAGACGGCGCCCAGACACAACGAGACGAAGCGCCCGGACGGGACCGCGCCCGCTTCGAGCGCGAGATTCGGCACGAGGCGGGGGATGTCGGCCGCCGGCGCGCCCGAGGTATCGTCTTCGACGGGCTCGCCCGCCACCGAGCGGAACCGGCGCATCTCGGCCTCGCCGCGCACCGATTGAGCGACCGGCAGCGTCAGGTAGAGCTCGAGCGAGGACGAGGCGAGCCTCTCCGCGAACGGGGCGAGCGAGAGTTCGAGCCGGCCGTGCTGAGCGATATCGGCCGAATACGACACGGCCGTTCCGTCGGGCATGATGGCCTCGAGCGCGAGCACGCGCACGATGCCGGCCGCCAGCAACCCTTCGTCGAACACGAGGCGCCGCACGCCCCAGCTGAACGGGGCCGCGGCCAGGGTCTGCCATGCGACGAGCGAATCGACGCGCGCGCCGAGCAGCTGGAAGTGCTGCGGCGCCAACAGCATGCCCTCGAACCACTCGACGCGGTCGGCGATGGGAACGAGTCGATCAGCCATGAGCGCGCCTCGCGCTGAGAACAACGGCCAGGCCGCCGCACGGCGGCGCGGCACGTCTAAATTCGAAGGAACAGCGAAGTTCGGTCATTTCACACTCGAAACTGAAAATGCGTTGTCGCCGAGCTGCACGACGAGCCGGCCGTTGAACCGCTCTACCCGCACGCGATTGGCGCCCGGCCCCGGATAATCCGCGAAGACGAAGACGCCTGCCACGCGAGGCCCGCGCAGCTTCTCGCCCGGCACCACGAGCCGCTGGCCCGGCACGAGCTCCCAGCTTTGGTAGCGAATCGCATCGGGAAACGTGGCGACGAGATCGCCGCGCACGGAAAACCATTTCGACGCGGGCAGCTCCGCCACGCGATCGAGCATGGCCTTGTCGGTGACGAACACGACGTCGACCGCGACGGGACTGTCGTTGTTCGCTTCGTCGCTTGCCGCGAGCGTCAGCTCGTCCCATTTCACCTTGTCGCCGGACGGAAACAGGATCGAACATCCGGCCAGTCCCGTGAAGCACATCACGGTGAAGAGCGCCGCGGCCCAAAGCCGGATGCCCGGCGCGCCGCCGTGCACGAAGGAAGGCCGTCCCGCAGAGCGTCGCCAATCCGTCATCTTGCTCCTACCCCTATACCCATGACTACGATCAAAGAAGCCGCTACGACCGTGCACAGCGCCACCATCGCAAGCTGCGCTCGTGTAAATGCTAGGCGCACGATCACGGAATCGCCATAAGGCGCTGCCGGCTGTTGCGGGTTTGCCGCGCGATCGAGCTGCAAGCCCGCCGACGCCAGCGCCACGACCGTGCACGTGGACAGCAGGCTCAGCAGATTGCGCGGCCCGTCGCAGATCAGATCGATCGCGACGAAGACCACGAGGGCCGCCTCGACGGGCAGCCGAAGCAGCGATAACACGATCCCCGCCGCCGCGATGCCGGCAACCCCATTGCGCCCGGCCGATGCAAACGCGGCTACCGTGGCGGCGGCGCAGATCATTACACAGTCGCTCAAATTGAGCGAGTTTCCATAAAGGTGCGCGACGAAAGAAGCGACGAGCGCGAAATACAGCGCCGAACCGGCGCGCAAGAATACCGCCCCGAACGGCACCACGAGTTCCGCCACGCCGCGGCTGAAGCCGAGCTTCGTGCTCATCGCCTCGATCGTATGCGGTATGGCGCCCGTGGCCGTGCCGGACGTGAAGCCGACCAGCATCGGCGCCCGGAGGCAAGCCGCGGCGTGCAGCAGCGAGACGCGCGTTCGTATCGCGATCGCGGCCAGAGCGACGCAGCACAGCACGCCCGCCGAGACGAGGAATACGCCGATGAAGCCGCCCATCGCCGAAAGAATCTCGCGCGGCGTATGCGCCACCCAATGCGCCGCCGTACCGAACACGAGCACCGGCAGCAGCAGATTCGCATAATCGATCAGCGCTTCGAGCGTGCGATAGATGCTTTCGAAAATCCCGTTGAGCACCTTGGTCTGCTCGGCGGACAACGCGGCGAACGCCATGCCGAAGAAGATCGTGCAAGTCAGGATCCCGAGGGCCCGGCCGCTCGCGAGCGCGCTGTAGAAGTTGTCGGGTACGAGTTCGGTCAGTGCGAGCCGGTGATCGGCCGTGCCTTGCGCCGCCTGCGAAAAGAGCGCCATGCGCACCTCGCCGGCGTCGCCGCCGCTCGACAAGATGAGCCGCCCGAGCTGCGCATGCGCGGCTTCCGACAAGTGCAATCCGGGCGCCGCCGCCACGCCGGCTACCGTGCCGACGAACGCGCACAGCGCGACGAGCCCGACGGCCAACATCAGCATCGTGCCGATACGCATGCCCGGACGCGGCAGCCCCATGAGCTGGCGCAGGCCGAAGAACATGGCCACCACGAGCAGCGGCACGGCCGCCATGTTGACGATCGAGATGTAGATCTGGCCGATGGCGTAGGCGGCCTCGCCCACCGGCTCGGCGAACGCGCCGGCGACACTGCCGAGCAGCACGCACAGCAGCAGCACGAGCGCCGAGTTGGGCAGTTGTCTCAACGCGCTCATTGGGCCCGGTTCCAGCCGTGCGACAGCGCATAGGACACCGTCGCGCGCGCGAGTTCGAGGGTGCTGTCGATCATCGGGATCGGCGGCGCATCCATCTGCTGCGTGGCGAGCGGCAGCTCGGTGCAGCCGAGAATGCCCGCCTCGGCCCCTTGCCGCGCGAACCAGTCGAGCGCGCGCGCCATGTGTTCCGTCGATGCGCCGATCTTCCCCGCCTTGACGTCGCGAATACAAGCGTCGATGTGCTGCTGCGTCGTTTCGTCCGGTTCGACCGATTCGAAGCCGCGCGCGGCGAGCATCCGCTGATAGAGCCCGCAATGAAACGTGCCGCCCGTCGCCATGACGGCCACGCGCGTGACCTCGGCGGGCAGCGCGGCCACGCTCGCCTCTGCGATATGGATGATCGGCGCGCGGCTCTCGGCGCACATCGCGTCGTACCAGTGGTGCGCCGAATTGCACGGAATGACGATGAGCTCCACGTCGTTGCGGTTCAGCATATCGATGCCGCGCAGCAGCGCCGGCAACGGGCTCTCCCCCGTCCCGAGCAGTGCGTCGGAACGGTCGGGAATATGCGGAAGATGCACCACCAGCAGCGGCAGATGCTGCTGGTCGCGCAATGCCCCGGCCGAGCTCGTCAAGTCGATCACGCGCTCCATGAAATCGACCGTGGCAAGCGGCCCCATGCCGCCCAGAATGCCTATCATCGCCATGGCGGGCTCTATAGCTTGAGCGGCCGGGGACAAATGATCGACACGGCAGCCGTATTGCCGATGACGAGGATCAACGTGCGCAGCATGTCGCACAGCGGATCGACCGCGAGAAACAGAATGAAGGCCGCTTCGAACGGCAAGCTCAGGTAGACGCAGGTCATGCCGATCAGCGACACCGTGACGAGACCGGTCATCCCGGCCGAGGCGAAGCCCGCTAGGACCGACGCGAGCAGGACGGTGGCGACTTCGGTCACGCCGAGGTGCTTGCCGTAGAGCTGCGCGATGAACAGCGTCGCGCAGACGTAGTACACGATCGGCCCGACGCGCAGCAGCGACACCGTGAGCGGCACCATCAACTCGACGCGCGAGCGGGCGAAGCCGAGCCGGTCGACGAGGCTCTCGATCATGCTCGGCATGCAGGCGGCGCTGTTGCGCGTGGCCAGGGCGAGCGCGAACGGCGCGCGCAGCGCGTCGAGCGTGCTGCCGAGCGAATTGGCCGAGCGCTTCCAGATGATCGTGGCGGCGATCACGAGCAGCAGCAAGGCGACGACGAAGAACGCAATGACGAACTGCAGCATGGCATGCAGCGGTCCCACGCCGGATTTGCCGAGCTGCGCCGCGCTCATGCAGAATAAAATCAGCGGCAGCGGGTAGCTGAGCCAATGCATGAGCTTCTGGCACGCGTGATACACGGTTTCGAGCGCTTGGCTCAAGCCCACCGAGATACGCTCCGGCACGCGGCCGACCGCGAGACCGAACAGCAGCGCGAACACCAGCGCTTTGAGCGCATCGCCGCTTGCGAGCGCCGCGAAAATATTGCTCGGCACCAGGCTCTTGAGCATGTCGGTCAACCCGACGGTCTTGGGCACGGTGTCTGTCCCATACAAGCTCATCACCGTTTCGTTCGAGCCCGAATCGTCGCTGCCGACCATCGCCCCGAACGTATGCATCGTCGCTGTCGAAATATTCGCGCCGGGGCGCATCGTCAGCAGCACGATCGCGCCCACCACCGCAACGGTCGCCGACGCGCCCAGGATGACGATGACGACGCGCAGCAGCAAGCGCGACGTGCCGCCGTCGCGAAACAGGCGCTGCAGGCTGAAAATCACGGCCGACACCATGAACGGCAGCGTCGTCATCTTCAGCAGGTTGACGTAAAGATCCCCGATCACGTCGAGCTTGGCCGCCATCGCGGGCAGCAATAGGCCGAAGGCGCTGCCGAGCGCGAGCGCGCCGATCACCACCCACGGGTTCACGGCAAAGGCGTAAAGCTTTTTCGTATTCATTGTCCGGTCTCCGAAATGCGCTGTCTTTTTTAGTTATCGGTCGCTTGCAGCAACGTCTTGACGTCGAGCTTCTTGCTGCGTTCCGCCAGGAACTGATTGACGAACGCGAGCATGGCGGGCGTCGACACGTTGACGCCGATCGCGATCGGGTCGTCCAGATCGTCGAGCGTGACCACGCGCAGTTTCAGCGATGCCGTCGGATCGCTTTTCAGCACATGCTTGACTTCGAACTCATCGCGATAGGCCGCTGTGACTTCACCCTTATCCAGCGCGCCGAGCAACGCGTCCCAGCTCGGGTACGGCTTGACCTTCGCATCGGGAAAGTTCGTGCGGACGTACTGCGAGTACGACGAATTCATCACGACGCCGATCGTGCTGTCGTACGAGCGGATCACGTCCGGTGCCGTGCGCCCGTGCGCAACCTGCGCGAAGTTGATGCGATTCAGAAGCAGCGCGCGATGCAAGCGGACATAGGGCGTGCTGAAGCTGATGATCTCGGCGCGCGCCAGCGTGCGCGAGAGCTTGCTGATCGCCAAGTCGGCGTCGCCGTTCGCGAGCAGACTGACGACGCCGTCGAACGTCTTCGCATCGCGATTGAATCGCACCTGGACACCGAGCTTCGCGGCCATTTCGTTGGCGATGTCCACGTCGATGCCCTGCAGCCGGCCGTTGCGGGTCTCGAAGAACGGCGGCTGGTCGACGCCCAGCATCGCCACGACCAATTCGCCGCGATTCACGATGCGCGCGAACTCGGGCGCGAGCAGGCGTCCGTCGGGCATGCGCACGAGGCCCGTCGGCGTCAGCACGAGCGGCGCGCTGGCCGGCGAAGCCGCCGCGGGAGCCGGGGCAGGCGCCGTGGCGCCTGCCGCGCATGCGGCGCCCGCTGCCGCGAAGAGCGAAACGCTCATCGCCAAGGCGGCCGCCATGCGACCGGCGACGCCGCGCAAAAAGCGCGTCGTGTTGTAACGGCCGCAGGGCGTCCCAGGACATGCAGTGTGAAGCTTGAACATAAGCGATTACCGTTGGCAAATTTCAAGAAGCATTTGAAGCCGGCGCGGCGGACGCCGCGGCGTCCCCGCTCGCGGGCATGGGGGCGCGCTCGCTCAAGGCCGGCGCGGCGCTCAGGCCTGTCGCCTGCGCCGGAGCGGCGTAGCGCGCACCGATCTCGACGCCGAGCAGAAACAGCAGCACGCAGAGCAGCAAGATGCAGCACGCCGCGATCGTCGCCATCCGCGCAGTCATGGAAAAAACATAGGGCATCGGCAATCGTCCTCAAGGAACCATGGTGGTGAATTGCGCCGGCGCGACGATCTGGATCACGCCGCCCCAGTTGCACATCAACTTCGAATCGTTTTGCAGCGCGGGCATGCTGCCGACGAGCACCGTCGGCGATCCGGGCGCCCACGGCGCCGCCGTAACCGGCACGCAGGGCATCGGTGTCAGCACGCCCATCGCCGCCGCCGTGGCCGCCGCCACTTGCGGGTTGGCCGGGCAGTTGCACATGCCGAACGGCATGACGTTGACCATCGGCGCGTTGTCCATGATCGTCGCGGCCGGCGCACCCGACATGACGCATGCCGTGGGCAGCACGTTCAGCGAAGAAGGCGCCACGCCGAAGCTGCATTGCAACATGGTGCCCGTGGTGACCAGAATGCCCATCGATCAGCCCTTCACCCATTTCTCGATGTTGGCGACGACCTTCGGCAGGCCGCCCGCCGCACCGGCGACGGGCGCGTCGACGCTGCGCCATGCCTCCTGCGGCTTGCCCTTCGCGTAGCGGCGCTCGGCCATCACCTGGCCGTCGGCGTCGAAGCGCCGCGCCGTCCCATGCAGCAAGCCGCCCTGATACGGCAGGGTCTGCACCAGTGAACCGTCGGCGGCGTACTCGCGCGTCTCGCCTTCGAGCACGCCCGCGCGGTATCGCACACGCCGCACGACGACGCCTTCGTGCAGATAGACGGCTTCGCCGTCCAGCTTGCCGGCCACGTATGGCAGCCGCGAACCGACCTGCCCCGAGGGCGCGTACGACACGCTTTCACCCTGCAGCACGCCGGCCACGAATCGCTGCCGAGCCGCGACGCGGCCATCCTGATACAGCGTCGTCACGCCGTGTTCCTTGCCCTCGACGTAGTGCGCCTCTTTCACGGGCACGCCCGGCGGATCGAATGCTCGCATCGGCCCCGACAGCGCGCCGTGCGCATAGTGCGCTTCCAACGTGGGCCTGCCGTCCGGCGTAAAGCGCGTCATGGCTCCGTCCGGCACGCCGCCCGCCATCGTCGTACGCCCGATCACCGCCCCGCTCGGATCGCGCTCCTCGACCACGGCGCGAGCGACCGCCCCCGCCGGCGCGGCCGGGGAAAGCGCAGAACTCGTGGGCTTGGAATCGGTCATGGCGATGTTTTATCGGGTGGGCGGCGTCAGTTGATCTTCACGAGGCCGCCCTTGAGGGTCAACATCCCGCCGCCATCGACCGTCGCGGCGGCCGACGCCTTGCCCTGCACCTCGAGGCCTTCGAGCGTCAGCGTCGTGCCGGCCTTGGTCTCGAGCGTGGTGCCGGCCTGATTCGTAAGCGATGTTCCGGCCTGCGAAGTGAGCGACGTACCCGACTTGAACGTGATCGAGCCGCTGACGTCGATCGTCAGATTCCCGCTTACCTTCAGCGTGTAGTCTCCCGTCACGTTGTGCGTGAACTTCGCATGGTTCGTATGCGTCTCGTCGCCGGTGACGTCGAGCGAGCGCGTGCCCTTCACCGTGTGCGTTTCCTTCCCCGTCTGCACATCGACGGTCCGGTCGCCCTTTTGGATCGTATGCGTCTCGTTGCCGGCGATCACGGTGGTCGCAAGCGCGTTCTCGATCGAGACGTTCATATCCTTCTGCGCATGCAGGTAAAGCTCCTCGCTGCCGGTCTTGTCCTCCATGCGTATTTCATTGCCCGCGCTGCCGCCTTTGGACGAACGCGACATGATCGTGCTGCGCGTCTGCATCGAAGGCTGCGCATACGGCAGCGTGCTCGATTCGTTGTAGACGCTGCCGGTCACGAGCGGTCGGTCCGGGTCGCCGTCCACGTAGCTCACAATGACCTCTTGGCCCACGCGCGGAAGGAAAAAGTGCCCCCACCCGTTGCCCGCGACCGTCTGCGCCACGCGCACCCAGCACGAGGTGTTTTCGTTCCGCGTAGTGGAGCGGTCCCAATGAAACTTGACCTTGATGCGCCCGAACGAATCGGTCCAGATTTCCTCGCCGGTCGAACCCGAGACGATCGCCGTGTGATTGCCCGCTACGACGGGCCGCGGCGTGACGAGCGGCGGACGGAACGGTACCGACGAAGGAAATACGGAGAACTTGTTCGTGTAGACCTCGTTCGCCGCGCTGTGCTCGACCGAGCGCACGACGTAGTTCGCGTTGACGGTGCTGTTCGCATGTCCGCCGAGCGTGAAGGTCGAGCCGGCCGTGAGCGCATAGCAAGCGCTTGCGCCAAGACCGGTCTGCTGGCCGACTTGCTGCGCGGCGAGTCGCAAGTCCGCGGTCTGCGTGCCGTCCGTCGTCGTCGGGTAGCGGCCCGGGAAGATATACCGCGTTCCGTTGGTCACACCGCTCGTCGCGGCCGACGTCGCCGATGAAACCGCCGCGGACGTGTAGTCGTAATCGGCCACGATATGCGTGCGTTCGGTCAGTCCCGTGACGAGTTCGAAATCGCTCACGCGCTCGGCCGGGCTGTGCGCCACCGAATCGCTCGAGAACCACAGCGTCGACGGCGCGGTCATCGCCTCGTGCGCCGATGGGCTGTCGGCGAGTACCATCGTATGGCTGCCGTTGGCGAATGTGAAGAAGTAGAAGATGCCGTCCTCTTCCATGAGCCGCGAGATGAACTGGAACGGACTCTCGTCGTACTGCACGCAATACTCGCGCGGTTGGTACGTGCCCGTCGTACTCTGCTTGATCGTGACGTTGAACGGCGACAGCACCTTCTGAATGATGTCGAGCGTGCTCAAGCTCTGATAGATCACGCGATCGCTGCCGAGCGTGGCGAGCCACAAACTCGGCGCTAGGGCCGCCGAATAATATCCGTACGCGGCATCGGCGCCGACCTGCGCGAACCGGGTGACGATCCCGCTGAAATAACGCGGCGATCCGCCTAGCGTCTGCAACGTCACGGTCGCGGTTTTCCCGACGATCGACGCCGGCGACAGCGCTTCGTTGGTCGAGCGCATGCGCAGCTCGAAATGGAAAAGCTCGGAAATCGCTTCGCGGCCCGAAAAGCCTTCCAGCAGCAGCACGTTCTCGCCGAACGGCGTACTGACCGAAAGAAAGCTGCCTGTTTGGACCGTTGTCGATGCCGGCATATCAGACTCCGTCGCCCGCGGCGAAGCTGAACGCCAGGCCGCCCGTCGGCGTGAACTTCACGTGCACGGCGGAGAACGGCTCGGCCACCGAAATGCGCTCGAGCACCTCGCGCGCGAGTTCAGGCAGCACGATCTGCGTGAGAATGTGGTCCACGTTGCGCGCCCCGCTATCCACTTCCTTGCAGCGTTCGGTGATCGTGCGCGCGAAATCGTCGTCCCACGTCAGGGTGGCGTGATGGTTGCGCGAAAAACGCTCCGCGAGCCGGTTCAGCTTGAGGTTCACGATCGCGGCGATCTGGGCGTCGCCCAAGTGGTAGTACGGCACGAGCACGAGCCGGCCGAGGAACGCCGGGCTGAATTGGCGCAGCAGCGCCGGACGCAGGCGCTCGATCAACTCCTCGGGCGGCGGGCGGCGCCCGCCCTGGCTCGCTTCGGTGATCACTTCCTGTGCGGCGTTCGAGGTGAGCAGGATCAACGTGTTCTTGAAGTCGATCGGCACGCCTTCGCCGTCTTCCATGATCCCTTTGTCGAATACCTGGAAGAACAGCTCGAGCACGTCCGGGTGCGCCTTTTCCATTTCGTCGAGCAGCACGACGCTATACGGGCGGCGGCGCACCGCTTCGGTCAGCACCCCGCCGCGCCCATAGCCGACATACCCCGGAGGCGCGCCCTTGAGCCCCGACACGCTATGCGCTTCCTGGAACTCCGACATGTTCACGGTGATCATGTTGCGCTCGCCGCCGTAGAGCGTATCCGCCAGCGCGGCCGCGGTTTCGGTCTTGCCGACGCCGCTCGGACCGACCAGCAAGAACACGCCGACGGGTTTGCCCGGATCGTCCAAGTCGGCCCGGAACGTGCGCACGCGCCGCGCGATAGCGTCGAGCGCCTCGTCTTGGCCCACCACGCGCTCGGCCAGCTTGTCGTGCAGATAGAGCACCGTGTGCAGTTCGTCGGCCAACATCCGCCCGACCGGAATGCCGGTCCAGCCAGAAATGACCTCGGCAACCATCGTCGAATCGACGTACACCGGCACCATCGGCTCGTCGTTCTGCACGGCTTCCAAGCCCTTTTCGAGGCGGCCCAGGTTGGCGAGCAGCGACTCGGCGTCCTCGCCCTCTTCCGCGGGCGCCTGTGCCTCCACCTGTTGCGCGATCTTGCGCCGCCAAGCAAGGATCTCGTCCACGGCGCGTTGCTCGGTCGCGAGCTTATCGGTCAGGCGCGCATGCTTGGCGCGCTGGTCTTCGAGCTGCTTGGTCAACGCGGCGATGGCATCGGCGTGGTCGCTGCCCGTCGCGGCCTCGTGGCGCAGGATGCGCAATTGGTTTTCGCCCGATTCGAGCGCGCGGCCCAGCGCCTCGATGTCCTGAGGCACACCGCTTTGCCCGATGGCCACGCGCGCGCATGCGGTGTCGAGCACGCTGATCGCCTTGTCCGGCAATTGCCGTCCGGAAATGTAGCGATGCGACAGCTTCACGGCGTCGCGTACGGCTTCGTCGATGATCTCGACGCCGTGATGATGCGCGAGCTTAGGCACCATGCCGCGCAGCATCTCGATGGCGACCGCCTCGCTAGGCTCATCCACTTTGACGACTTGGAAGCGGCGCGCGAGCGCCGGATCGCGCTCCACATACTTCTTGTACTCGGCCCACGTGGTGGCCGCGATCGTGCGCAATTCGCCGCGGGCGAGCGCGGGCTTGAGCAAGTTGGCCGCATCGCCCTGGCCCTCGCTGCCGCCGGCTCCGATCAGCTGATGCGCTTCGTCGATGAACAAAATCACCGGCACGGGCGACGCCTTCACTTCGGCGATGACCGATTTCAGCCGATTCTCGAACTCGCCCTTCACGCCCGCGCCTGCTTGCAGCAGCGCGAGATCGAGCGAGCGGACCGTGACGTTCAGCAGCGCGGGCGGCACTTGGCCAAGCACGATACGTTGCGCGAAGCCCTCGACCACGGCGGTCTTGCCCACGCCGGCTTCGCCCGTGAGGATCGGATTGTTTTGCCGGCGCCGCAGCAGCACGTCGATCAGTTGGCGAATCTCCAGATCGCGTCCGCATATCGGATCGATCGCGCCCTCGCGAGCCAGCTCGGTCAGATCGACCGTGTACTGCCCGAGCGCGGAGCCGCCCGGCCCGCTGCCGACGGCGGACGGCATCGCCGGCAACGGCGCTTTGCCGGCGGGCGCGCCGCCGCCCGTCGCGGCGGAGCCGGCGGGAGCCGCCGCCTGCCCGCCGTCCTCGCTGGACGAAGCGAGCACGGCGGCCAGCGAATCGCGCAGCGTGGCGCGCGGAATCTTCAGCAGCGAGGGCGCCGAATCCAGCACCAAACCGCGCAGGCTATCGACTTCGAGCAACGCGAGCAAAACCGTACCCGAGCGAATCTGCTGCTGCCCCAGCAGCATCGAACTCAAGAGCCACGCTTCTTGAAACAGGCGCGAAAAATTCGGCGACAGCGCCGGCGTGCGACCGTTGCCGCGCTTGAATTGGTCGACGGCCTTTTGAAGTTGCGCACTGACGTCGGCCGAGGCGATCTCGAAGTGTTCGAGGATGACGCGCAAATCGGGGGCATCGGATTCGATGAGTTGCAGCAGAAAGTGCTCGACGTCCACGTTGTAGTGGGTCAACCGCACGCACAGCTGCGCGGCAAGCTCCATTGCATGCTTGCACGCCGGATCGAGCCGGCTCACCAAAGTGCGAATGTCAATTTCCATGATCGGCCGGTTTATGCGTTCGATGGGCGCCATGCCGCCGCGGCCGGCGGCATGCGCAGGGTGAATCGGGCGGGCGCCAACGGCTTGGCCGCTTTGACGTCCGTCTTCGCCGTTTGTGCTCCGGGCGCCGCCGGGGCCGCTCCGAGCCACGACGTCCAGCCGAGCCTCACGGCGAGCGCGCCGCCCACCGCGCAAGCGGCCTTCCGCGGTGCGGGCCTCAACACGACGTGGACCTCGAGATCCTGTTCCAAATACGACTGCACGAGCCAAGCGGTCAGCTCGTGCAGCTCGCCTCCCGGCAGCAAAGCCTCGAATCGATCCTGCCGCAGATCGACGAACTCGATGCGCACGCCCGCCGCCTGATCCCAGCAGCGCCGGCCAACGACCGCCCTGCCGTTCAAACGCGACGCCCCCAGCCCGCGTCCGCGCAAGCGCGCCGAATCGCGCGCGTCGAGTTCGCGCCAGCCGCCGACGAACTGCGCCCCTCGCACCGCTACTCCTAGCCGGTCCGAAAGCATCGCAAGCAAACCCGTCATCGACCGCGGCGCGCCGCCGAGTAAACCGGCGTGCCGCAGCCAGCGCCGGGCGCCGCCGGGGCCTCGCTCTCCGGCGCGCAAGCCGAGGTTCCCCAATGCATCGAGGCATGCCGTCAACGCCGCATCGTCCGGCGCACGCCCATTGAGCCCCGGCGCATGCTTCTGGCGGCCGCGGTACAGAAACGACAGGAACCGATGGTTGAAGATGTCGAGGAAATCCGACATCGCCGTTTCGCGCGCCGCGCGGCGGCTGAGCAGCCATTCCGTGAATGCGAGCGGCAGCGGCCCGCTCGCACCCGCGAGCGTCATTGCCGCGGTGCTGACGGTATAAGTGGCGCGCGACTCGCCCGCGTCCACCGTGCGCACGTTGCGAATATCGCTCGGTTCGAACGCGAGCGACACGTGGCCCGTGAAACGCACCGCCTCGTCCGTGCCGTCGCCGGTTCCCAGCGGCCGAGCCCAAGGCTGCGCCTGTTCCAGCAAGTGAATCGCCTGGAACAAGTCGAAGCCGTGAGGATGAGCGAGCAGCCGCGCGATCAGAGCAGCTGCTGGCAACCGGTCATCGGTTCCCATTGCTTCCATATCTCATCTCCACGACAAACCACGAGCCGGACGAAGGAGTTGACCGACGTGCACATCGCGAAAAAGCGCGCGAGCACGGCGGCCATCAACAAGGGCGAGCTGCCCACGAACGCGTCCGCATCGAATTCGATATTAATCTCGGTGCCGCGGCAGTACCCACGCCACGCATCCGTGCCCACGTGCGCGGTGACGTGGCGCGCCCCGATGCGGCTGATGCCGCGTATCTGGTCTTGTTCGCGCAGGCCGTCGGAGGCGAACAGCATCAGCATCTCCTGCAGTTCGCGCTTGCCGTTCGGGCCGCTGACCAAGGAGTGATAGTTGCGCGTGAGCAGCGATACGAGCCGCCACAGCGTTTCGCTGCCGAGCGTCGGGTCGCGCGGCGCCGTCGGCTCGTAGAGGCAACGCACGCGCGTATTGCGCGACACGCGCTCGACGATCATCCTCGCGCCGATGGGCACATGCTCGGCAAGACGCCGGTTCGTGCACAGCACATTCGCATAGACGACCGGCGTGGCCGGATCGATGAAGTTGCGGCCGGCATCGACGAAGCTCAGGTACGTGTCGACACCCGGCACATTGCCGCGCACGCTGTGCTCGCGACGCGCGAACCAAAACGTGGATGGATTGGCCCCGCCCGCCGCATCCATACGGTCGACCGCCGTGTAGCCGGGCAGCTCGATCGCACGGTCGGCAACCGGATCGGAGGCGATGACCGATACGATCGAGTGGATTTCCGTAATCGCTTCGCGCTTCTGTTCGGCGACGAGACGGTGCTCGTAGCGCCGCCCGTCCACCACGATCGGTTCGGTCGTCTGCGCGAACAGGTTGATGATGGGCGTACAGCCAAGGCGAAAATGCTGCGCGCCGATATGCGCGAGCGCGCGCGGCATACGGTCCAGATGCAGGACGATTTCGCAGCTGCGGCCGCCGCCGAACGCGCCGGCCGGCACTTCCAAGTCGAAGAAGTGAAACTTGCGCGCGAACGCGAAGTATTCCTGCAGCAGACCGTAGGCCGGGTGCGCGTGAGCCGGTGCGGGCAGCACGCGATCCTCTTCGCCGTAGCCCACTTCCCGCCAGGCCGATTGCCCGAGGCGCACGAGCGGCGCGCCCGGCGGCGCCAGCGAAACGCCGACGACACCCGATACGAGCAGCTCGTACAGCGGCATCGTGATCATCCAGTCGCCGTGCAAATGCAGCCGAAGCTTGCGGATTTCGAGTTCGGAGAAATCGACGCCCGGCTCGCAATCGAGCCGCAAGCGCAGCGTCGAATCGTCGCAAAAGCGCGCATCGCCGATGACGAGCGGCCACAAGACGGTATCCCACGCGGTACGGAATCGGCACGCATCGCCGCTTTCCGTCAACGCCGACAGCCCGGTATGGCGCGGCACGAGAAAACCGGCCGTGACCTTGCCTTGCGTGGGATCCAGATCGAACTGAGCGACCGTCATCGCCGGCACGCTCTGCGCAAGCGACGGGCAAACGTTCTCGAGCAGCGCCGAGGCAATGTGCGGAAAAGCTTGATCGAGATCGCGGTGCACGCGCGCCGCGAGAAACGCGGTTGCTTCGATCAGCCGCTCGGTGTGGGGGTCGAGCGATTCCGTGCCGTGCAGCGCGAGACGCGCGGCGACCTTCGGATAGCGCTGGGCGAAATCCGCGCCCTGCACGCGCAGGTAGGACAGCTCGCGCTTGTAGTACTGGAGAATATCGTCTGGCGCCATGTCGGTCAGCATCCGTCCGGATCATCCGGAGTTGCGCCGGCACCGGGCGCCAATTTGAAAAATACATGTTCGACCGACCGCTCGACGCGAATGTCGCCTTCGACGACGAGCATCGCATCGCGGCTCGTCTCGCCGTTCGAGTCGAACTTAACGGCGACGTTGGCGAGCCGCGGCTCGAACAGGGCGATCGCGCGGCGCACGGCCGCGAGGATCGCTTCGCGATCGGCGCCCGAGCGCAACGAACGCTCCGAGAAATCGGGTACGCCATAGTCGAGCACGCCGCAGTCGCTGCGCGCGAACTCGGCCATCGTCAAGCGCGAGCGCGCGTTCAAGAGGCGCGAGAGTTCGCGCGCCACCGAGTCCCGAAGCGCACTCTCGCCTTCGAGCCAGGCGTCGGTGTCCTCGACGAGACGCTCGAACAGCGGCATCGGATAACCCTGGCGCATGGTCGACATAACGTAAGCGTAGAACCTGAAACTTCCGGGTGCGCCCCCGTCAAGCGGCGCACCGCGTGAACGACATTACGAGACCGTGACTGCCTTGTTCGCGGCGAGATCCCAGCCGAAGGACGCATTGCCCTTCTTCGTCGAGTCGGTGTTTTGCTGCGTGTACTGCGACGTCATTTGCGTGAAGTGGATCGTGACCGAATCCGACATCTCCGAGCTGCCGCCGCCCGTGCTGATGTGCGAAATCATCGAGTTGCTCAGCACGTACTTCATCAGGAGCATGAACTTGCCGCCTTCGTTACGACCGACCGAAATCGTCGCATCGCCGAGCTTCGTGCCCGCGGCGCAGGCCGCGTACAGCGCCGGCGTGGCCTGATCGGTGGCCTTCGTAATCGAAAATTCGCTGAAGGTCGGGCGGCCCATCGTCCGCTCGGTGTTCGCCGTGTCCGAGTTCATCGGCATAGCGACGCTATGGCTGAACGAATAGAGCACGATGCCGTCGGCGTAGCCGTCGATCAGCGAGTTGCCCTTGATGTCCTTGAACTGCAGGATGACTGTATCCATGAGTGTTCCGATTCGATATGTGGCGAAAGAGGCGGCGGGGCTCGCGCGCCCGCCGCTTGGGTCATGCGTCGCTAGAGCGCCGTTCCGTTAGGCGGCCGCCGCCGGCAGGTCGGCCACGAGCCGGATCGAAGCCGTCAGGTCTTCCATTTGGAAGTGCGGCTTGATGAAGCACGTCGCGCGATACGAGCCGGGCTTGCCGGGCACTTCCGTCACGTCCACGCGTGCCTCGCCCAGCGGGAAGCGGGCCTTCTGTTCCTGCGACGCCGACGGGTTGATCAGGACGTAATCGGAGATCCAGTTGTTCAAATACGACTCGATGCCGCCGCGCGTCTGGAAGCTGCCGACCTTGTCGCGCATGATGACCTTGAGATAGTGCGCGAAGCGCGATGCGGCCAGCACGTAGGGCAAGCGAGCCGACAACTGCGCGTTCGCGTTCGCTTCGTCCTTGTTGTACAGCACCGGCTTGTTCGTCGTTTGACCGCCGAAGAACGCCGCGAAGTCCGAGCCCTTCGAGTTGACGAGCGCGATGAAGCCCAGATCGCTGAGCTCCTTTTCGCGACGATCCGTGATCGTCACCTCGGTCGGGCACTTGAGCGCGACATCGCCTTCCGACGTCTTGTACGCGTGCGCGGCGATGCCTTCCACCTTGCCGCCTCCTTCCACGCCGCGAATGGCCGTGGACCAGCTGTACTTGGCGAACGCATCGGTGATGCGCAGGCCCATTTGATAGGCCGAATTCGCCCACAGATACTTGCTGTGGTCCGTGCCGTCGACGTCTTCTTCGAAGTTGAACGTCTCGACGGGCTTCGTCTTCGCGCCGTAGGGCAAGCGCGCCGCATAGCTCGGCAGCACGAGCGACACGTAGCGGGAATCCTCGGAGGCGCGGAAGCTGCGCCACGTCGTGAGTTCGGCGCTTTCGAAGATCTTCGACAAATCGCGCGTGACGCCCAGCTCGGTAAACGACTTCAGATCGAACAGGCTCGGCGCGGCGGCAGCGATGAACGGCGCGTGCGCGGCGGCGGCCACCTTCGAGATGCGCTCGAGCAGCGCGATGTCTTGCGGGTGGCGGCCGAACGTGTAATCGCCGATCAGCAGCGAGTACGGGTAGCCGCCGAACGTGCCGTATTCCTCTTCATAGACCTTCTTGAAGAGCACGCTCATGTCGTGATCGACAGCGGTCTCCAAGTCCTTGAGCAGCTCCTTCTTCGTCACGTTGAGCAGACGCAGCTTCAGGCGCGTGCTCGTCTCGGTGCCGTAGACCATGTCGTGCAGACCCGTCCACGACGCTTCGAGCGCCTGGAAATCCTCATCGTGCATGATGGCGTTGAGCTGATCCGTGAGCAGCTTGTCGATCTCGGCGACACGCTCGTTGATCATCGCGACCACGCCCTTGTCCGGGCTCGTGCGCATGCCTTCGTCGAGAATCTGCGACGCGAGCTGACCGATCAGTTTCTTGGCGTAGACGCCTTGCGAGGGCTCGACGGCCATGTTGCCTTCGAGCACGATACGGTCGAGCAGCGTGAGATCGGCGTTCGTCGTGGCGCCGGCGGCCGACGATTCGGCGGCGGAATTCGTTTCCATCTGGTAGTCCTTTGTCAGTTCGTTGCATCAGCGGCTGCGGACGCGCGAGCGCGTCGCGCCGCTCACTCGGCCGGGGCGCCTTCGGCTGCCGGCTCGGCCGCGGCGGCTGCACCGCCGGCGTTCGCTTCGCTCTGCACCTTCTTGAGCTCTTCCGAGTTCTGAACGATGCGCTCGAGGATGGAATCGAGTTCGTCGTTGCCGTCGAGCTTGCCCAGCAGGTCGCGCAATTGCTGACGCGCTTCGAGCAGCTTCGCGAGGCGCGGCACTTGGCGCACGATGCTTTCCGGATGGAAATCGGAGAACTGATTGAACTTGAGTTCGACCTTGAGGTTGCCTTCGCCCTTCATCGTGTCGGGCACCGACAGATCCAGACGCGGGGCGACCTTGCCCATGATCTCGTCGAAATTATCGCGATCGATCTCGACGAAGCGACGCTCCTTCAGCTTGGGAAGCGGCGTAGCCGGCTGCCCCGAAAGATCGGCGAGCAAGCCGACGACCATCGGCAACTCGCGCTTTTCCACCGCGTCGCCGATCTCGACGTCATAGGTGATCTGAACGCGCGGCGGACGATTGCGCCCGACCCATTTCTGCAAACTATTGGACATGGTCCCCTCCGGACTAAAAACACAAACGCGCAATCGACATAGCCGCATGCGCGGCACTTCGCGATGAAATGACTCGGATTCGTAGGGGGGCGGGTACTTCGAAGCGGGGAGATCACATTACCCCTTGAGACGCCGAGCGAGCGCGCGACGCGTGACAAGCCAAAAAGCCGTTGCGCGGTGCCGCTGCCCAGCAATGACAATGAACCGGCACGCCCCCCCGACCGCACACCGCTTCACTGTCGAGGCAAGCGCAAGCATCGCTCGACGCCGCACGTACCCCGTGATGACTCACTCAAACGGTCGATGTTCGACTATCCGTGGGTTGTCCTGTGTGTGGGTTGAAAAGGTTGTGGTCCGCAACGCTTGACTGAATTCTTTCAGGCCTCTTTGAGGCGGGACTCTAGCATACAAAGGTTAAAAAGTGTTAGCGGCCGCACATATTTTCGAATTTCAATCTGGGGCTCAACCGCGCAAGCACACGAATATGCAAACGTAATGAAAGCGCGCCTAGGCCGCCCATCTTTAAGCAGAAACCCTAATTGTCATTGTAAATTTGGCTCTATAACCCGACCCACCGGCGCAATCGTTTTCAGTCTTTTCATTCGTATTATGAATGATTGCCCGCTCTTAAGACGGAATGCTCGGCGAGTGGCATCGGTTCCAACCTCGGCTAAGCATTCTTCGCGCCATTGCAACCTTTCCAATGACGCTGTTATGCTGTGATCCCACGCTGACCGTCCCTGCTTTTTGTATTCAGGAAAACCCTGAACAAGCCGCGCTTTTCTAATTGAAGGTGGATACTTCATGCCCGCATTTACCTCGCCCGTATTCACCGTTTTCAACCACGGGACTTGCGCCAGCCGTGACGGCCAAGGGGAGATCGTCGCCGAATTCGGTCGCCTTGCGGCCGGAGTCGAGTACCGCGATTTCCTGATCTGCGATGGTCCGGGCAGCAGCCCCACGACGGCCCCGATTCCGGGGCAATTCAACCCGTTCACGCGCGACAAGCAAGCCAAGTCGTTCTTCGGGAACAAGGAGATGGGACACACCCATCACAACTGGAAGGCCACCGGCGTGATGACCGGCGCCGGCTGGGACGATAACGTGATGCACGCCGTCGCGACCATCGCCGAGCTCAACCCCGCTCCGCGCACGGTCAACATGCTCGGCTGGAGCCGCGGGGCGGTCACCTGCACGAAGCTCGCGTACAAGCTTCGAGAGATTTTTCCGGACATCGAGATCAACATTTTTGCGGTCGACCCCGTGGCGGGGATTGGGAACAAGAGCGACGACGATGCAAGCACCATTCGCGGCAACGTCAAAAATTATTTAGCCGTACTGTCGATGCACGAGACACGAGGTTTCTTCAAGCCCCAGGATGCCAAGCGCGTCACGTTCACGAATTCCGCGACGAACGCAATTTATGTGCCATTTCCCGGCAACCATAGCGGACAGGTTAATCTAGACAAGAGCGTAAAGAAGGAACTGGGTGAGGCCGCGCAAATGGCGTGGTTTCTCGCGTGGAAATTTCTCGATCACTTCGGCACGCGCTTTACCGCTCCTCCCTCGCCGAATTACAACGAGCTGGAGCAATGCAATCTGTACGCGAAAATGAAAGCGAAGATGCCTGGCTATAAAAAGACGAGCCCCGGGTTTGCACAAGCCGTTCTCGGGGCTCGAAAAACTCGGGATTTTCTTAATAATCGGGTCGATCAATACGTCAAGTTCTCCGACTTTTTCATCAACGAACACCACCGCCGCGTATTCAAGCGCACGCTGCCGCACTTGTACGCGTGGGTCTTCGAGAATCAGGGCATCGATACGCACGCCGTCATTCAGGACTACAAGAAAGCCGAGTTCTACACGGCGCTCAAACAGTCGCTGATCGACATCGGCTTTCAGCCCACGAAGCTGGGCGGCGTTCCGACGGTATTGCTGCCGATTCGCGGCGGCGGCCAGCAAGCGATCGACATTTCCGCGCGCCAGCTCACGGCCAGCATGTCGAGCATGGGGCTTTATGTTTGATCGCGCTGATTACCGCACGAAGCCGCGATAATCAAAGTATTCGGCGGGGCGCCGGCCGGCTAGGATAAGGCAAACTCAAACGGCCGCGAACACCACCGCCCCTTCGTTGCCGATCTCGGTAAAGAAGCGCATGAACCGATACGCTTCTCCGTTGATATTCAGTTCATTGAACCCCGACACGGTGCTTTCGAGTATGGCGTCAGCGATGTCGTTCCGAATCTTGCCGCAACTCGGAAGCTTCTCCTCCGAAGCGGCGACATCGCCTATGTATAACGTGCTGGTGCCGCTCGGTCGGTTCTTCACCATCACCAGGTCGCCGCCTTTGTCCAGCGCGAATTCCAAGTACTCCGCCAACGTTGCCATGGCCTCCACGGTCGATGCGACGTGCTGTCCGGAAATCGAGTTCATTGCGCGCTCCCTTCACCGATATTTCCCCGCCCGCGAACCATCCTACTCCACCGCGCGGTCGACGACGAGGGGTAAGGGAATCGCCGATACGAGCTCGGCGGTGTGAAGGATCGCCGGCGCGTAAGGCCCTCCGTCGGCGCCACGAGGTCAGCCGAAAACACGCGGCGTGTTCGACTTGTGCCGGTTGCAGACGCCGCACAACGGCCGCAGGTTGACGAGCGAATTACGGCAGGCGTTTTCCAAGGCCGGCATTGCGTTGACACGCCAAAACACGCTCAACAGCGCGTTGCCCGCCTCTGAAGTGGTGTGTCGGTCTAGTCGACTTTGTTTTGCAAACGGCGCATGCGGGCCAACATACCTAGGGCCCCGCATGAGCACCGCTAATCTGCCTTTAGCCAGTTTGGGATTGCCGGCGCCTCCCGTCGCGTTGTTGCCTCCCGCGAGATGATTCGCGCGCACGGCCGTGCCGAGGGGCCCTTTCGGTCCGCCGACGGTCAGCCCAAGGCTACGAAAGACCTTGAGAATCGGCGGTACGGCGCTGCCGTCTTGCGGATGCAGGTGATCGATCTCCAACTGCTCGAGCGGCAGGCATAAACCACACCCGGAGCAGGGCGCGGAGGCCATCGGAACCTGCGTCCCGCCGGGATGCGCCGTGGTCACGTGAAAGAAATTGCGTTGCCCGACGTCGTAAAACGTGCGCCATTCCGGGTCGGTCATGACAGTGCGATGCGTGCCCACGCCTTGATTGAGGTGATCGATCCGGGCCGCGTGATCGACGAACTCGTCCCGTGTGCCGACAAGATTGAAGTCGTTTTCGAAGATGCAGCCGTCCTCCAGCAGGTAATCTCTGCCGTCCGCGGAGATTTGCGCGCCAGCGATCGCAACCCGTTTGAACGTTGTCACATTGGAATGGAAAAAAGTGTCGACCGTCGCCGCTAACGTCATGTCGTTCCCCGGATGATGTTGTTTTCTTGCAGAGGGCTCGCGCCGCTCCTGGTCTCGTTCGGCGGCTAGTTTAGGGCACTCGGCAACGAACCGCAAACGGCGCCCCGGCCGACATGGGGAGCGAGCGCGATCACATCTCAACCGAGCACTGCATGCGGTTCATATTCCGCCAAATAGCCCACCAAAACTTGTAGGCAATAAATTCGAACGCATATGCTACTCTGATTTCGCAATATCCCTGCCGACCATTCAAAAGAGAATAATCCTTTCTTTTGAATATCCTATGCGAATCACATTCGCAGGATGACCATCGAAACAACGCATGGAGCCGACAATGAAAATCTTCAAGATTTTTGCATGTCTTGCCTCTTTGATCGTATTGATATCCTCGTCTGGAGCAAACGCAGGCTCGCCCCCGTTGTGCGAGACCGGCATTCCCGTGACGCTGCAGGCGGACAGCGGAAACTACCTGGCGCGCTGCACCGACTGCGTGGGCAACGCGAAATATCACGACAGCGCATTCGTCCAAGTGACCCCAGAGGAAGTCAAGACCTCATCCAGGGCACATTTTTATCTTGAGCGATTGAGCAATGGAAAATACACACTGCGTGCATCCGACACCGGAAAATATTTAGCCGAATGCCAAAATTGCAGTCCAAACGGCATCTCCCCCGACATGGCGTTCATTTACGTCAGCCATAGCGCCATCAAAGAAACCAAGGATGCGCAATTCACGCTGGTCGCATTGGCCAATGGCAAGTACGCTTTCCAGGCGAGCAGCGGATACTATCTGGCGCGGTGTAACGGCTGCGTGTACGGCGCGGCTCACCCCGATAGCGCCGACTTCCATACCTCGGCCGTCGATATGCCGCAATCCCCATGGGCGCAATGGACCATCACCGTATTAGCCAAGCCTTGACGCCCGGAGTCCAACTCAGATCGAGTCGCTAGCGCGAACGCGAGCCCCGTCATGATCGGAAGGGCTCGCGATCCTACTTGACGACGCACGATCGCCCTAACACTGCCGCAAATCGAATATTCGATCCATCGGCACCCACTTTTGACCTGCGGGCGTCCAGGGCGTCGGCGCTTGAAATTCCCACATCAACGTTTCCCACTCCTGAACCGCCGGATTGTTCAACGCGCCTTGGGCCATGCGGTCCGCGTCGTACACCGCGTCGTCGGTCTCCATGATCATGAACAACCGCGTACCTAGGCGGTAGATCTCCATGTTCGAGACCCCGTGCTCGCGTATATGGCGAATGACGTCCGGCCAAACCTCGCGATGGAACTGCTCGTAGCGAGCGATGAGGTCGGGATCGTCTTTCAAATCGAGTGCAAGACAGTAGCGCATGGCTTCTCGTTAGCGTAAATGGCCGGCTATTCGACTGCTGGAGATTGCTGGCCGCAGAACCGACGTTGAAGATCGACGATCGTGGGCAACTGAAAGTCGTGGACATCGGGGGCCGCAATGCCTCGCCGCCGACTCAGCTCCGTCGTCAGTTCCAGCGCCCTGGCGCGCGTATCGGCCAGCAAGCGAAGCGCCTCGCTCAGAAGCCCCCGCTCCAGTTGCGTCAGCGGAACCTCCGCGATCGACGTGCCCTGCGGCAGTACGACCGCCACGCTGTTCGTCGATGCTTGCCCCGGTCTTGTCGCCTTCAACGACTGCGTATAACGACCCACGATCCCCTCCCACTCCATGATTGCGGCCTGCGTGACGACGGCCGCTGTACGATGCTCGACACATGATCGACGCCAAGCGCGCTGCCCGTTTCAGATGAGGCCGCGTTTGGCGAGCAGGCTTCGCAAACGAGGCTGCGCGACCGGCGTCGGCAAGGCATCCGCGAGTTCGATCAGCGGCGATACCCGCCGTTTGACCTTCGCCACGTGGTTTTGGGCGATATCCGCTATTCGGTGATGGAGATAGGGATTGCCGAACCGCTCGCGGACGCTGGCCACGTAGTCCTCGGCTCGAGCGCGCATATTCATCGCTTCGAAGACCGGCAGCACTTCCTCTTGCCACACGGCTTCGAGTTCGGCGCGCACGCGCGTGTCTTCCATCGCATCGAGCACCGTTTCCGCGGACGAGCGCTGCTCCGTCAGCCACTGCTCGGCCAGCCAACTGTGGCCGAGATTGAGGAAAAAAAGCTTCAACCGCTCGTAGCTTCGCAAGTCGTCCGTCAGCACGATGCTCTCGTGCGTGCAGGGCAGCGCCATCCCCGCGCGTCGTTCGATCGCCCAAAGCGCGTACGGCTCCGCCACCGCGCCCACGGGATCGATCGGTTCGGATACGATCCGGTCGACGAGGGAATTGACCCAAACGCACCGCTGCCGCAGGTACTCGACGAACGGCTCCGGCAACGACCATTGGGTTGCCAATCCCAGCACGATCTCCCGCAGGGTATCGCCGTTGTTCTCCACCAATTCGCACGGAAAGATCGACACCCCTTCGTCGGGGCGTTCTTGCCAACGCGAATGAAGCAAGGCGAGCAGCTTCGCGGGATAGCTGCGTGGCGCCGCCGCGCCTTTCTCGAGCACGCCGGGCGTATCTCGCTCGTCGAGACGGTAGCCCGTATCGCCGGTATTCGACACGATGACGCGCACGTCCTCGATCGCGGCGCGGCGAACGCTTGCCCAGTCGCGGTCGGCAATCCATGCCGAACGAATCGCGTTGCAGACCACGACGGAATCCACGGCCGCATCCCGTTCTCGCCCACGAATGCGCACCGGGTAGCTGCCTTGCTTCGACAGCGCCGCGACGCGCGCGTGACTGGCCGGATTGCCGGTCGTCTGCACGACGCCGATGCCGCCGATCGCGTCGCCGCGCTCGAGCGCCTGCGAGACGAACAACGCAACATGCGCCAGCAGGAACCGGCTCGTACCGAACTGAAGGATGGGTTCACTCATGCTAGCTGTCCTGACCGTCCCATGGTATTGGCTCAGCACTCCACCAAGGCTTTGACCACCGTCTGCCCCGTCTCCAGCAGACGCGGAAACGCGTCGGGAACGTCGGCGAGCCGCATGCGGTGCGTGTTCAACGCTTGATCGGGAATGCGTCCCGAACGCATGGCGTCCAGCACGGTCTCGAAGTCGGCGGTGGTGGCGTTCCGGCTCGCGAGCAACGTCATCTCGCGCTTATGAAACTCCGGGTCGGAAAAGGTCACCTGTCCGGGCACGATCGAAATCAGCGTGTACTTTCCGCCGTGCGCGACGAATCCGAACCCGCGGTTCATGGCGTCGATGTTGCCCGTCGCATCGAACACCACGTCGAAAAACTCGTTGTTCGTCAGCGAGGCGAGCTGCGCCGTGTCATCGGGGCCCACGGCAACGGCGGCGTCGACGTTCAATTGAGACTGGCAAAACGCGAGCCGGTCGGCGCGCGTGTCGAGGCATGTCACGTTGGCGCCTCGCAGCTTGGCGAAAATCATGGCGGCCATGCCGATGGGACCGGCCCCGACGACCAATACGCGTTGATCGCCCGATACGTCCGCCCGCCGCACCGCATGCGCCCCGATCGCCAAGAATTCGAGCATCGCGGCCTGATCGAGCGTGACGCCCTCGGCCTTGTGAACGAACTGCGCGGGTACGCTGAGGTATTCGGTCAGCGCGCCGTCGCGATGCACACCGAGCACCTTGATATCGACACAACAATTAGTCTTGCCTTGCCGGCACGCCACGCAGCGCCCGCAGGACAGATACGGCATGACGTAGACGCCGTCGCCGCGCTCGAATCCCGAGTCGTAATCCGCGTCGACCACCACGCCTGAAAACTCGTGCCCCATGACGCGCGGATACTGAAGGTAAGGCTGATTTCCCGTGAAGATGTGCAGGTCGGTGCCGCAAATTCCCACGCGCGACACGCGCAGCAACACCTCGCCGGCGGCGCGAGTCGGCATCTGGGATTGCTGCGCGCGCAACACACCGGGTGATTCGCAAATCACGCTAAGCATATGAATGTCCTCTTGATCAAATCATGCGTGGCGAATAAGGTCGCCCCGCGATAAAACCTGCATGCGTTGCCGTTGAATAGGTCGATCGCGCCCCACTCGCCGATCGAGCCGGTGCGCATCGAAGCGCCGTGTCACGCTTGTCCTCTTGGAACAGGCGCGTTGGCGGCGATGAGCCCTTCATCGCTCAAGGCTTGCCAATACCGATCGGGTATCGGGCGCTCGAGCCATGCGATGTTCTGCTGTAGTTGCGCGACGCTGCGCGCGCCGATCACGCACGAAACGACCGCCGGATGAGCCAGCGGGAATTGCAGCGCCGCCGCCGGCAAGGGGACGTCGAAGCGCCCGCATAGTTCGGTGAGTCGCTGCACTTTTTTGACGACTTCAGCCGGCGCGTCCTGATAATTGAATTTGCCGTTACCGGCAAGCACCCCGGAATTGAATACGCCGCCCGCCACGACAGCCGTTTGCGCGCGCAGGCAAGCGTCGAGCAGCGGCTCGAGGGCGGTTTGCTCGAGCAGCGTGTATCGTCCGGCGAGCATGACGATGTCGAGCGGGGCCTCTTTCATCGCATCGACGACGACCTCCCACTCGTTGACGCCAAGGCCGATGGCCGACACCGCACCGCTTTCGCGCAGCTGCGCCAAGGCGCGCAAGCCGCCCCCTTCCGTCAACTGAGCCCAAAAGTGCGGATGGCGCGGCCCGTGCGTCATCGCGCCGATATCGTGAACGTAGAGAATGTCGATGCGACTCATCCCGAGCCGCTGCAGGCTATCCTCGTAGGAGCGCATGATGCCGTCGTAGGTGTAGTCGAACACCGGGCGAAATGGCAACGGCTCGGCCCAGCCCTCGTCCCCGGGCCGCACGCCGGCATCCGGCTGCATCAGTCGGCCCACCTTCGTGCTGAGCGTGAACGCGTCGCGCGCTCGGATCGAGAGCGCCTGTCCCACGCGGCGCTCCGAGAGCGTATAGCCGTAGTACGGCGCGGTGTCGAAGTAGCGCAGCCCGGCGGACCACGCCGCATCGACGAGCGCCTCCGAATCGGCCCACGACATGGGACGATACAAGCCGCCGAGCTGCGAGCAGCCGAGGCCCAAGGCCGTGAGTTTCAGGCCACTGCGCGGCAAGGTGCGGAGAGTACGAGCGTTGATCATCGAGAAACGCAATCGAGAAGGTATCGGTCGTTGAAAGCACCGCGGCACGTCCCGCGCCGATTGCCTATCGGCATCGGCGCAGGTCATCGGCTTCGTCAGTAAAGGACGTTCTTCGCCTCGGGCGAATCGAGGTTTTGCTTGTCGACCATCACCACGCCCGTGTCGATGTCCTTGGCCACCTTCTTATGTTCGATGACGTTCACGACCGTCTGAATGCCCTTGTATCCCATCTGGTAAGAGCCTTGGACGGCGATCCCTTGGATCGTCCCGTCACGCACGAAATTTTGCAGATCCTGGTTGCCGTCGAATCCGATCGCCACGACCTTGCCCGCCTTGCCCGATTGCGCGAGCGCGCGGCCCACCCCGATCGCCGTCGGCTCGTTCGCACCGAAAATCCCCTTCAAATCCGGGTTCGCCGACAGCACGTCGGTGGTCTGATTGAGCGCCGTCGCCATTTGCGATTGCGAGTAATACGGCCCCACGATCTGCAGCTTCGAATGCGCCGCAAGGTACTTCTTGAAGCCGCCGACACGGCCGATTTCCGAACCCGCGCCCGGCACGTAAGACATGAGCGCGATCTTCCCGGTCTGCCCGACACGCGCGATCAGCGCCTGCGCGCAAAGCTCGCCGGCCTTCTCGTTATCGGTGGACAAGAACGACTGGTAGTACTGCTTGCCCGCATCGGACAACGCCGAGTCGATCAGCACGACGGGGATATGCGCCTCCCACGCTTTCTTGATGGCCGGCACGAGCGCGTCGGGATCCGACGGCGCGAGCACGATGCCCGCGACGTGACGATTGACCGCGTTTTCGACCATGTTCACTTCGTCCGCGATGTCGGATTCGGCGGCCGGACCTTGGAAGGTCATCGTGAAGCCCTTGGCGTCGCCCATCGCGGCTTTGGCGCCTTTCTGCACGTTTTGCCAGTAATTCGAATTGACCGTCTTGACGATCACGGCGATCTCGCCGCCGGCGGCGTACGCGCCCGTACTGAACGCCGCGCACAACATCGCCGATACCGCAAAAATCGAAAGCCTCTGCATGTCTCACTCCTCTTTTTTCATGGTTGAACTACGCTTGGTTAACGCTTCCTGCTTCGCAATTGATCGATCCACACGGTGCCTAAAATCACGACGCCGATGATGATCTGCTGGATGAAACTGGACACCCCGTTCATGTTCAGGCCGTTGCGCAGGACCCCGATTACGAAGGCGCCGATGGCCGTGCCCGAAATCGTGCCCACGCCGCCCATCAGCGACGTTCCGCCGATGACGGCGCTCGCGATCGCGTCGAGTTCGTACATGACGCCTTCGTTGGGTTGACCGGTGACGAGACGCGACATCAGCACGCAGCCCGTCACACCGGCCAATGCGCCGGAGAGCACATACGTGAACATCGTCACGCGGCGAACGTGGACGCCCGAGAGCCGCGCCGCTTCAGGGTTGGAGCCGACCGCGTAGATGTGCCGGCCGAGCGCGGTTTTCGATAGAAGAATGGCGCCCGCGATGAAGAACACGACCATGATGACGACCGGATACGGGATGCCCGGAAAGGTCGTATCCGGAAATCCGTCCGCGCCGATGTGCGAAACGCGGAACAATGCGCCGTTGCCGAGCACGCCGAACGCATTGCTCAAATCCGAAACCGGCCGCGCCCCGGTGATCTGCAGCGCGAGACCCCGAGCGACGAGCATCATGCCGAGCGTGGCGATGAACGGGGGCAAGCCCATTCGCGTCACGCAGATCCCGTTGACGTAGCCGCATGCCGCGCCGACGAGTACGCCGCACAGCATGGCCACAGGCACGGGCACGCCCGATTTGGCGAGCAAGGCGGCCGAGACACCCGCCAGCGCGAGCACCGAGCCGACCGACAGATCGATGCCGCCCGTGATGATGACGCAGGTGGCGGCAACGCCCAGGTAGGCGATCGACGTCACTTGCAAGCTCACGGTCATCATATTGCCGACCGAAAAAAACGCGGAGCTGGTGATCGAAAACGCAATGACGAGCGCAACTAGACTGCCGAGCGCCGCGAACTTCTGAATGAGATCGCGGCGTCGCTGTCGCGCCGAGCGATCGGCGCTTTGGCTACGATCCGATGTCATTTCAAGCATGGGCACACCCCGAAGCAAAATGCATAATCTCCTCCTGACTCGTATTTTTCGTTTCGAGAACGGCCGTGATTTGGCCTTCGTGAAAGACGGCGATCCGATCGGTCATCCCGAGCAATTCGGGCAACTCCGAGCTGATCAGTACGACCCCCACACCGTCTGCCGCGAGCCGATCCATCAGCCCGTAGATGGCGAACTTCGCGCCTACGTCGATGCCGCGCGTGGGCTCGTCGAAGAACAAGATCTTCGATCCGCGGTACAGCCATTTGCCGATGACGACCTTTTGCTGGTTGCCGCCCGACAAGTTGCGAACGGTCTGCGCCACCGACGGCGTGCGAATGGCCAAATCGCGGACATACCGGGCCGCGATCTCGGCCTCCTGATCGAAGCGTAAAAAGCCCGCGCGCGAGGAGATGCCGTCCACGTTCGAGAGCGTGATGTTCGCGGCGACGGACATGCCGAGCGCGAGGCCTTCTTGCTTGCGGTCCTCGGACAGGTACGCGATGCCGTGGCGAATCGCTTCGCGCGGCGAGCGGATCGCCACCGGGGCGCCATGCAACTCGATCGTCCCCGCGTCCAGCCGGTCGGCGCCGAAAATCGCTCGGGCGACCTCGGTGCGGCCCGCACCCATCAGCCCGGCGAAACCGAGAATCTCCCCGCGACGCAGCTCGAACGACACGGGACCGAATATGCCGTCGCGGCGCAAGTCTCGTGCGGTGAGCAGTACCTCTTGCGTCGGGACCGATTGCCGAGCGGGGTACGCGTCGTCGAGCGACCGCCCGACCATGCGCGCGACGATGTCGCCCACGGTCAAGGCCGAGAAATCGTCCGTCGAGATATACCGGCCGTCGCGCAGGATCGTCACGCGATCGACGATCTGCGCCATCTCGTCGAGGCGATGCGAGATATAAAGGATCGCGACGCCGGCCTCGCGTAATTCTTGAATGATTCGAAAAAGCTGCGCTGTCTCGGTTTCTGTCAGGGACGACGTCGGTTCGTCCATGATCAGCACGCTCGAATCGAACGAAAGCGCCTTCGCGATTTCCACCATCTGCTGCTGGGCGATCGACAGCGTACCCACCAAGGTGGTAGGTGCAACATCCAATCCGATCCGCTGCAAACAGCGCACGGCGTCGACGTTGAGCTTGCGCGTGTCGACGAACGGGCCCCGCTTGGGCTCGCGCGCAAGGTAGAGATTCTCCGCCACGCTCAAATGCGGAACGAGGTTCAGCTCCTGGTGGATGATCGCGATGCCCGCACACTGCGCTTCCGATGTCGAAGCGAAGCGCACCGGCGCGCCGCGGTAATGGATGACCCCTTCGTCCGGCTGGTACTGACCGCTGATGATCTTCATCAGCGTCGATTTGCCCGCCCCGTTTTCGCCGCAGACTGCATGCACTTCGCCCGCTCGAAGATCCAGACGAATGCCGTCGAGGGCGAGCACCCCCGGAAATCGCTTCACGACGCCTTCGAGGCGCAAGATCTCCTGCCCCGAAGCAGCCCGGTCGGCAACCGCGGGGTGTGGTGAACCCTGAGGCACTGGCATTTCGTCTCCTGTAAGCGGCCGACCTTGCTTGCGTGTGGTCAGTCCAATTTATACGAATTAAAGCGAAACATGTTGCTCTGGTCAAGCCAATATTCGTTCATTCGCACCCATCTTACCAATAGTAAAAACCCCGATAGGTCTACCGAGCGCTTGCGTGGCAATGGTTACAGGGCAGCGTGCTAGACTTCGGCAAAAGCTGCCTGGCGCTTAGCGGCACCTCTTTTTACCCATACGATGAAATCAACAGAACCCAAGCGGCTTTACCAATCCGTCGCCACCCAAATCCTTGCGCTGATCAGCCAGGGGGAATTTCCGCCTGGCGAACGTCTGCCGCCCGAACGCGAACTGGCGCTGAAGCTCGGCGTGTCGCGTCCGTCGCTACGCGAAGCGTTGATCGCGCTGGAGATCGGCGGTCAAGTGGAAATCCGCATGGGGTCGGGGGTCTATGTCAGCGAGGCGAGCGCGGACGCCGCGGGGACGGTGGGCGCACTGGGCGATAGCCCTTCGGAATTGATGCAGGCGCGAGCTGCCATCGAGGGCAGCGTGGTGGTCCTGGCGACGGCGCATATGACCGCGGCCATGCTGGATCGACTGCGTCGCACCGTCGAGCGGATGCGTCGATTGGCGGCCGCCGGCAAATCGCCGGTCGAGGCGGACCGGCAATTTCACATGTTGATCGCGGAAGCGGCAGGTAATTCGGTGCTGAGCCGCTTTCTGGGCGAGCTATTCGACAGTCGGCACGATCCGATCGCGGCCGCCATGCGGGGTCATGCGGAAACCGCGCAAACCTGGACGGCCGCCGTGCAGGAGCACGAAACGGTGCTCAGAGCGTTGCAAGCCGGCGATCCCATCGCCGCGCAAACCGCCATGCGCGCGCACCTCATGGCGTCCGAAGAGCGGTGGATCAGCGGCGCGTTGAAACAGGGCGTGGAGTAGCAACGGCGATCGCGGCGCGATCAAGACGCGGCGCATTAACCGTTCATATTTGGTTTATTAGGGTAGATAACCGATCATATGCGATCGGTTAAGCACTTCGCAGCTTGACATCATCGTCACGCGTCGACACAATACGCAGTCCCATGGACGGTACCGCCCAGATTTGGCTGCTAATCGCCTTTAATCGAGCAAATATGAACGGTAAGCGCCATTCCTCGCCAACCCTTCCTTCACCCGTTGCTCGCGCCCTCGAAAAGCTTGGAAGAGACATGGCGTTGGCGCGTCGGCGCCGCCATTTGACCCAGGCCTCGATGGCCGAGCGGATGCGCGTTTCCGAAACCACGGTGCGTCGCATGGAGCATGGCGATTCTGGTATTTCGATGGGGACCATCGCTCAGGCGTGCTTCATCCTTGGCGAGTTGGATCGATTCGCGCTGCTGCTCGACTCCGCCGCCGACGAGATCGGGTTGTCGCTCATGAACGAGGAAGTACCGCAGCGCATCCGCAAGAAGCGAGTCACACCCGACTCCGGAGCACTATGAGCAAATCGGCCGTAAAACAGACTGTCAATGTTGCGCTTGGCGAGGCCGCACTACCGGTTGGCACCCTCACGTACAGCAAGGATGGGGGGCGCGAATTTACGGCCTTTGCGTACGGCGCGCAGTGGCTCGCCGATGCCCATCGTTTCGAGCTGTCGCCCGATCTTGCCCTCGTGGAGGGGCACCAGTTCCGGAAGGCGCCCACAAAAGAAGATTCGATTTTCCATTTTGCGTTCGCCGATACCGAGCCGGACGGCTGGGGCTGCCGCGTCATTGCGCGCGACCACGCAAAACGCCGTAAGGCGGCGCACGCCGCGGGCGTGCCCGCGCCCGGCGCGACGCTCACCGAAATGGACTACTTGCTGGGGGTCGACGACCGCAGCCGTATCGGCGCGCTGCGCTTGCTCGACGAGTCCGGCAACTTCCTACGCACCATCGAGGACGGCGGGCGCGGCACGCCGCCCTTACTCGAGCTCGGTCAGTTGATCAGCGCTACCCGTGCAGTAGAAGCCAACAAGGAAACCGAGGCCGACCTGAAATACTTGCGGGGCCGCGGCACTTCGCTGGGTGGCATGCGGCCCAAGTGCACCATCCTCGACGAGGATGGGCACCTGGCTATAGGCAAGTTTCCTAGCGTCAAGGACGACCGAAGCGTCACTCGAGGCGAAGTCCTTGCGCTCCACCTGGCTGCGGCCGCAGGCATCACCGTCGCCGAGTCGCGTGTGGTGATGTCGGAGGACATCCCCGTGGCGCTTGTCCGCCGGTTCGATCGGGCAAAGCACGGTGGACGCATTCCATACCTGTCCGCCGGCTCCATGCTTCAGGCTTCCCGGGCGGACGACCATGCCTACTCGCAGATCGCCGATGTTATCAAAGCCCAATGCCTCGATCCCGCACGCGACCTCGAAGAGCTGTGGCGCCGACTCGCGTTCAACCTACTCATCACGAACGTCGACGATCATGTACAAAATCACGGTTTCTTGCACGTCGCACACGGCCAATGGCGACTAGCGCCGGCCTTCGACATCAACCCGTTCCCCGACAAATACCCCGAGTTGAAGTTATGGCTGACCGAGCACTCCGGCCCGGTTGATTCCATCGTCGATGTGTTGGACGCGGCCCCGGACTTCTGGCTACGCGAGGACAACGCCAAGCGCGTGCTAGGCGAAGTCTGCGCAGCGGTTCAGGATTGGAAAAGGATCGCGAAATCGGCGCCGGTCGGCATGACAAACGACGATCTCGACGCGTTTGCTCCCGCGCTCGAGAACGATCAGCTGCGCACAGCGGTACGTTTGCTGGCATAGCCGCCGCGACAGCGGCGCATCCGCTCATTCGACCTTGAACGTTCCGATGGTCGACGCTAACGCGTTCGCCTGAGTCTGCAGCGCGGCCGATGCCGCGGCCGATTCTTCCACCAGCGCCGCGTTCTGCTGCACCATCGCGTCGAGTTGCATGACAGCACGATTGACCTCTTGGATCCCGCGTGTCTGCTCGGTCGTCGAACGCGCGATGCCCGAGACGACCGATTGAACATCGACCGCGTTGGCGACGATCTCGCTCATCGTCTCGCCGGCTCGACGCACCAAGGTCGAGCCCGCACCCACGCGCGAGACCGTCGCTTCCACTAGTTGCTTCACTTCCCGCGCCGCTTGCGCACTGCGCTGCGCGAGGCTGCGCACCTCATGCGCCACGACGGCGAAACCGCGGCCCTGCTCGCCGGCCCGCGCCGCTTCCACCGCGGCATTGAGCGCGAGAATGTTGGTCTGGAACGCGATGCCGTCGATGACGCTGATGATGGCGCCGATCCGGCCGGACGCCTCCTCGATCTCTCCCATCGTGCCCACGGCGGCGGTGACGATCTCGCCGCCGCGCGAGGCCATTTGCGTGGCGACGCCCGAGCGTTCGTCGGCCTCGAGAGCCGCGGCGGCGGACCGGTCCACTGTTCCCGAGATTTGCGCCATCGATGCGGCCGTCTGCTGCAGGCTCGCCGCCGCCGATTCGGTGCGCGACGACAGATCCTGGTTTGCCGCGGCGATTTCATTCGCGGCGGCGCGTACCGATTGGCTCGCCCCGCGTATTTCCAGCATCACGCCTTGAAGTCTCGCCACGAATCGATTGAACGAGCGCGCGATGTTGGCCACCTCGTCTTTACCGTCGTCCGGCAAGCGTTGCGTCAAATCGCCCGAGCCCGAGCCGATCGCCGCCATTGCCCGACGCACGTGATCGAGCCGGCGAAACGCGGACGTGGTGACCGCGGCCCCTATCACCGAGGCGATGCCGACTATCACGATGAGCGACACCAACGACCCGCTCAATAGCGAGCGCATCCCCGCGGTCGCCTCCGCTTGGTCGAGCGCCACGACGACGTTCCAATCCGTACCGGGCACAGCCTGCGCGCGCACCCACTTCGTCTTCCCGTCGACCACCACTTTGACCGGTGCGTTCTCCGGGCCCGCCGACGCGTTCGCCACCCCCGCGAAATCCGCGGCGATATCGGTGACCGCCTTGAGCCGCAGCTTCGGATCGGGATGCGCGATGATGCGGCCGCTACGGTCGACGAGCATGCCGAAGCTGGCCGGCGTCGGATGGATCGACTTCACGTTCTCGACGACACTGTCCAACGGGACATTGCCGTCGAGCACGGCCTTCACCACACCGTCGCGTATCACGGGAATGCCCAAGCCGACCAGCAACGCGCCGCTCGTGCTGACGTAGGGAATCGCAACGGGCTTGCCGCTTTCGACGGCGGCTTTGTACCATGGGCGGCTAGTCGGGTCGTAGCTCGATGGCGGGTTCGCCCAATCGTTGAACTTCGCGCGCTTGTCCGGGTAGCCCACGCCGACATCGAAGAATCCACCGGCCACTGCGATCTGTTGAAGCATGGGTAGCGAATCGCCCGTCAGCACCACATCCTGCAGCGACGAGACCATCTGCGTCTTGCCCGCGATCCACTGGCTGATTTCCGCGGCGTGATCGTTGGCCGACGACGTCAAGTCGTGGTCGATCGCCGCCTCCATGCTCGACTTCGCGATCCCATAGTCGGTTGCGGTGCTGGCGACGACGGAAAACACGACCAGCGCTACGCATGCAAGGACAACGCGTGCTCGAATGGACGAAAGCATCGTAGGTCTAGGGATCTTATGATTGAGCTGCGAGATCGTAATCGCGACTCGGCAGCGTGTGTCACCGTTTTGCGCCTCGCAAACAGAACAAAATGCCGCGCCTGGCGGCATTCCGATCGCCCGCTTACGCCACGGCTCCTGCTCCGCCGTTGTGCGCGTGCGGAGCCTCGGCGTGGTGCGACAGCACGTGGCGCAGAAACTCTCGCGTCCGTGCTTCGCGCGGCGAACCGAGCACTTCCTTGGCGCTGCCTTCTTCGATGATCAGGCCCGCATGCAGGAAGCACACGCGGTCGGCCACCTCGCGGGCAAAGCCCATTTCGTGCGTCACCACCAGCATCGTCATCCCTTCGCGCGCCAGCGTGCGCATCACGCTCAGCACTTCGCCCACGAGCTCCGGATCGAGCGCCGACGTGGGCTCGTCGAACAGGATCGCCTTCGGCTTCATCGCCAGCGAGCGCGCAATCGCAACCCGCTGCTGCTGGCCGCCCGACAGTTGATGCGGATATGCATCGATCTTCTGGCCCAGCCCCACCTTGTGCAGCAACTCGATCGCCTCGCGCCGCGCCTGCGCAACCGGCTCGCGCTTCACGTGCACCGGCCCCTCCATCACGTTCTCCACCGCGGTGCGGTGCGGAAACAGATTGAAGCGCTGGAACACCATGCCCACTTGAGTGCGCAGCTGATGGATGTGGCGCGAGCGTTGCTCCACGCGCTGACCGAGCAATTTAATGTCGCCCGAATCGTACGATTCCAGCGCGTTTATGCAGCGAAGCAGCGTCGACTTGCCCGAGCCCGAGGCGCCGATCAAACATACGACCTCGCCCTCGCGCACATTCAACGTAATGCCTTTGAGCACCGGCACGTCGCCGAAGCTTTTGTGGACGTCTTTGATTTCGATCATCGCAACCTCACTTCACCTTGTGTTTGCCGAAGCGCCGCTCGAGCACCTTCGTCAAACTCATCAACGGCAGACTCATCGCCAGGTATCCGATCGCCACCAGCGTGTAGACCTCCAAGTTCTGAAACGTCGCGGCCGCGATCAGCGTGCCCTGGCGCGTCATCTCGGCCACCGTGATCGTCGAGGCGAGCGAGGAATCCTTGAGCATCGACACCAGCGTGTTGCTGTAGGGCGGCAGCGCCACCTTGATCGCCTGGGGAAGAATCACCCGCGTCATGGTCTTGATGCGGCCCATGCCGATCGACTGCGCCGCTTCGTATTGGCCTTGATCCACCGATTCGATACCCGAGCGGATGATTTCCGCCACGTACGTCGAATAGCCGAACGCCAGGCCCACGATGCTCGCCTGCAAGGCGCTCATTTGCACATGGATCGAGGGGAATACGAAATAAATGTAGAACAGCAGCACGATCATCGGCAGCCCGCGAACCACGTTGATCACCGTGGTGGCCGCACGTTTGACCGGCGCATGCCGCGACATCTTCAGCAGCGCCCAAACCAGACCGAGCGCGGTGCTCAGTATCAGGCAGCTAAGGGTGATGAAGATAGTCATCCCGGCCCCTTGAAGCAGTATCGGGACAAACTCGACTATGTCGCTCCAACGCATGATTCGCCCTTCTAATAATCGTTACATCGCATGGCCGGCGCCGAGGCAAACCGGCCGTCTCCTTACCCATCGGTCATACTCATGCGCATCTGGCGAGCGGGGCCGCCGCTACCGCTTGCCCGCTCGGGTTGCCCGACGCGCATCACTATGCCCTCCTGCCAACTTCCATCGATAACGCGTCGGTCAATCCCCGAAATTCCACTTCTTCAGGATCTTCTCCAGCGTTCCATCGGCTTTGATCTTGACGAGCCCGTCGTTGATCTTCGCAAGCAACTGGGCATTGCCTTTCTTCACGCCGAACGCGATCGGCACCCTGCGCAGCGGCTGGAAACCATCGACCACGCGCGTGCCTTGCAGCGTCCCGGCCGCTTCCTGAGCCTTCCATACCGGATAGTCGTTGAACGCTGCCGTGATGCGGCCCAGCGCAACGTCGCGGGCCATATCGGCGCCGGTGTTGTACAACTTGACTTCCTTGAAGATGCCCAGCTTCATCAGTTCATCCGAGGTTTCCTCGCCCACGCCGGCGCCCACGACCGTGCCCTTCAAGTCGTCGATGGTGTGATAGTTGTTCTTATCCGAAGCATTGACGATGATCCCCTTGCCGAAGTAAGCGACCGGTTGAGAAAAGTCGATCACTTCTGCGCGCTTGGGCGTGGGGCTCATGCCCGCGACGATGAGGTCGATCTTGTCGGACACGACCGACTGGATCAGCGCCGAGAACGGGATGACGTCGAACGACACGTCGAAGCCTTCGCGCTTGCCGATTTCGCGAATCACGTCGGGCATGACGCCTTGAATCTCATGCGTCTTCAAATCCAAGAACGCATTGGGCACGCTCGAGGGCGTCGTCCCGGCCGAAATCTTGACGGTCGCCGCGCTTGCATGGCTGGCGCCGAACGCCATCGAGGCAATCAAAGCCGTGGCGGCGAGCATTCGCTGAAAGACGCTAGCCTGCATGCGGGAAACGCTTTTCGATGTGTAGTGATACATGACGGATCCTTAACGAAAAATCTTCGAACAACTGCGGAGAAGGCAAAGGACACGGCGTCGCTCGACCGCCTTCAGCCCGCGATGGAAAGCACTGTGCAAATGCGATGCGTTCCCCCCATATCGAACGACTACCAACAAGCCCCCTTACGTACGGCTGCATTCGCCGCTCCTACCGCGAGCTACAACATCGCTTGACTAATCAGCCCGTACAACCTGTAGACCGGGTCGTCAGCGCCCGTGTGCGCGCCGGCCGGCGCATTGCGGACCATCTTCGTGCAGGTATCGACGCGCTTCAGCCCCTGCCCGATCAACCAGTCGGGCAGGCTCGTTCCCGTGGGAACGTCGATGCGAACGAATTCGCCCTCGCGGCGGCCCAGCCAATGCCCGATCAGGGCCCTCGCACGCATGTCGTCGCGCGCGCGAAGCGCGACCACGGGGCCGATCACGTAGCCTCGGCCAAAGCGCCGCAGCACCGAGAACCCAACGATTTCGCCGTCGCGCTCCAGCGCGACGCTTTCCCCTCGCTCGAGCAATGCGGACAAAAGCGCCTGGCGCTTCAGCCCGGAAGCGCGCGAATCCAGTTCGATGAAGCACGGAAAGTCGTCCGGCGTCCCTGCGCGCAGTCGTTCGCCATCGAGCAACGGAACCGCCTCAGCCTTGCCGACGTTGCCGTTGAATTGATCCAACGTGCCGCATACGTTGAAGCCGAGCTTCTCGTAAAGCGGCTGGCCGGCCCGTGTCGCATGTAGGAACGTCATGCGCGGCCCCAGCTCCTCGAGGACGATCTCCATCAGCTTGCGGCCAATGCCCCTGCCCTGGTGTTCGGACGACACGATGACGTGACCGAGCGAGGCGCGGTCAGCCCCGAACGTCCAGCACATCGCGGTGCCGATGACGACCCCCTCGTCTTCGGCCACGAATCCTATCGACGTATCCGCGGAAAATTGCCAGTCTTCCGGCCGGTAAGGCCAGCCGACCGCGGTCGAAAGCCCGTGAGCCGCGACGACATCGGCCGGGGTAAATCTCCGATACCGAAGCGTCTCCGGCGATCGAGGAACAGTCACAACGCACTCCTTTTTCAACAATCGATCCTTGCAGGGGTTGCGCGCCGCGCGTTCGGCGCCGGTCGCCCAACTCGCAACGGATGCGTCCTTGCAACGCACTATAGAAACAAATAATTTTTCGTGCTTAATAGCCAATAAACAGAGCGTTAAACAAACGTTAATGGTGCAGTCGCACGAGCATCCCGTTCGATGCGCCGGTGCGTTCAGATAGCCCGACGCCTGCGCGGGACGGTCGCCGCTGTCGCCCTGCCAGCGTCCGCACCGTACTGACCGGTTATGCGTTTAAGGCGGCTTAACGCACACTTTATCCATCGTTAAGCACAAATTCTCGCCCCCCTTCTATAGTGACTCATCCGAATGCGCGAGCCGGCGCGGATGCCGGCCGCACGATGAATCGCCAGGAGCCACAGATGAATTTGGAGTCGTTGAATACGCCCGCCGCATTGATCGATGTCGCGCGTATGCACCACAACATCGAACGTATGCAGCAACGCATGAACGCGCTCGGCGTCAGCTTTCGGCCGCACGTGAAGACCAGCAAGTGCGAGCAGGTGGTCAAGGCGCAAATAGAGGCCGGCGCAAGGGGCATCACGGTCTCCACGCTCAAGGAAGCGGAGCAATTCTTCGCAGGCGGCGTCAGCGATATCGTCTACGCCGTCGGCATCGCACCGACGAAGCTCCCCCAAGCGCTCGCGTTGCGCCGGAAAGGCTGCGACCTGAAGATCGTCGCCGATAGCGTGGCCTGTGCCGAAGCCATCGTCGCTTTCGGCCAGGATCAGGAAGAACGTTTCGAAGTGTGGATCGAGGTGGACGTGGACGGCCACCGTTCCGGGATCGAGCCTGACGACGACACGCTCCTCGCCGTTGCAACCACGCTCGCGAGCGGCGGCATGCATCTTGGCGGCGTATTGGCTCATGCGGGCTCGAGCTACGACTACGATACCCATGACGATCTTGTCCGGATTGCCGAACAGGAACGGTCGCGCTGCGTGCGCGCCGCCGAACGCATTCGTGCTGCGGGGCTGCCGTGCGACGTCGTCAGTATCGGATCGACGCCGACCGCGCTGACCGCCGAACACCTCGAAGGCGTGACGGAAGTTCGTGCGGGCGTGTATGTCATGTTCGACCTCGTCATGCACAACGTAGGCGTGAACGACACATGCGAGATCGCATTGAGCGTGTTGACCACGGTGATCGGCCATCAGCGCGAGAAGGGCTGGGCCATCGTCGACGCGGGCTGGATGGCGATGAGCCGCGATCGCGGGACGCAGCGTCAGAAGCGCGATTTCGGATACGGACTCGTTTGCCGCGAAAACGGCGAAGTGCTGACCGAGTACCTGATGAGCGGAGCGAATCAAGAGCACGGCATCGTCTCCCGGTCGGGCGCCCCGGATCACGAGATCGAACAGCGGTTTCCGATCGGGACGCGTCTGCGCATCTTGCCGAACCACGCGTGCGCCACGGGCGCGCAGCATCCCGCCTATCAAGCGCTCAACGCGGACGGAAGTGTCGAGACCTGGCCGCGCTTTTACGGTTGGTGAAGCGCGCCAACGCCGGATCGGAGCGCGCGCTTGCCCTTCTGAATCCGTGCTCACGAGCGCAGCTCCTTTCGTGAATTGCGTTGCGTGGCAAGCGCGATATCCATCGGCTCAATATCCGCGCGACCGATCGATTTGGCCGATCATGGGCTCGCCTGCCCGATGGCGGCGCAAGTTGGCGAGCAATGCATCGGCAGCCGGCACGGCGCTCGTCACGCTCGCGATATGCGGGGTGATGCGCACGCGCGGTCGGACCCACAGCGGATGCTCCGCGGGCAATGGTTCGGGATCGGTCACGTCGATGACAGCGCTGTGAATCTGGCCGCGCTCGAGCGCATCGAGCAGATCGCCCGCCACCAGTTGCGGCCCGCGGCCCACGTGCACGATCGACGCACCCTTGGGCAACGCGGCGAACACGCGTCGATCGAGCATGCCCCGGGTCTCGTCGGTGAGCGGTAGCAGGCAGACGAGCACGTCGGTGCGCGCGAGAAACGTATCGAGCGCGGCATCGCCGGCGAAGCACTCAACGCCTTCGATGTCGCGCGGCGAGCGGCTCCATCCGGCACACGCGAAACCGAACAGCCGCAGTCGTTCGAGCACCGCTGTCCCGAGCACCCCGAGCCCCAGAACGCCGACGCGCCGCGACGCGGCCGGCCGCAGCGGCATCGGTTTCCACACGCGTGCTTGTTGCTGGATCGCGTAGTCCAACACATCGCGATGGATCGCCAGCACCGCTTCCGTCACGTACTCGACCATGCCGTCCACGATGCCCGGCTCGATCATGCGCACGACCGGAAGGTGCGCCGGAATACGGGTGAGATCGAGTTGATCGACCCCTGCCCCGACCGAGAACACCGCTTCCAGATTCGGCAAGGTGACGGCGAGATCGTCGGGCTGCCAGGCAACGAGATAGCGGATCGCCGATGGGTCGCCTATGTCTGGCCAAATGCGAAATTCAATATCCGGCGCCAGTTGAGCGAAGCGCTCGGCCCAGATTGCGCCTCGCACCGGATCGGACTTGTAAAGCACAGCCATCGTCGTCTACCCCATCGCCTGATTCATGATGCCGAACGCGCCATCTATCGCGTCGGGCCCACTGTCGTGCTGCTCGACCGGCTCCTTGCGCACGATGCGCGCGCGTATCGCGGCGTCATCGCCCCACCGCCGGTCCGGTCGATCTATGTATGCTTGTCGCCGACCGAGGCAGCGACGAGTGTTCAGCGAAATATGGCATTATTCAATATAATGATCAAGTGGTTCTGCTCATTCATGGCGCGGAAACCGGCTGGACCTGCCGTCAGCGCAAACGATGCCCGCGCACGAGCGGGTCGCAAACGCGGATGGATGGATTGAACTGTTTACTTAGGGGTTCGCATGAAGCCAGCACAGGCTAGAAAGAAGACCGTGACTGAATTGCATCACTCCGACGTGGGTGCGCGCCTGCGCGCCCTACGCACCGAGCAGGGGTTGTCCGTCAATGAACTCGCCATGCGTGCCGGCGTGTCCGTCGGCACGGTGAGTCAGGTGGAGCGCAACAAGGCCAATCCGTCCGTGAGGATTCTCGAGCGCCTGAGACAGGCCCTATCGGTACCGCTTAGCGCCCTGCTGGAGGCGGACGACGCGGTATCGGATCCGGTCGTCGGCGATTTCGTGCGCAAGGCGGCCGAGCGGCCTCTGTTCGACGTCGGCAACCTTGGCATGCAAAAAGAGTTGCTGTCGCCGCACGGCGATCACGACCTGAAGCTGATGATCATTCTGCTGCCGGCGGGTGCGGGCTCCGATGAGGTGCTCGTTGGCGTGGGCGAAAAGGCGGGATTGGTGCTCGAAGGTACGGTCGTGCTGAACGTCGGCGACCGCCGCGCCGTTCTGCGCACCGGCGACAGCTTCCAGTTCAAGAGCACGGTGCCGCACAGCGTACGCAACGAAAGCAGTGAAATGGCGCGCGTACTCTGGGTCATGAATACGCGCCCACCGGTCGTTCACTTGTGAACGCTCGCACCCCGCGGGCGCGCGAGCGCATACACTTGCGCGATGCACAACGGAAACTACAGAACTATAATTTTGACCGCTAGCAATTCATTCTTCATTCACTATAATGAACATCGATCGACGAATGTTCATTGCGGGTAGTGCGATGGACAAGCCCTGCAACTTGCGACGACGCTTGGAATGAACCGTTGGCGTCGGCGCGTCACTCCAGACCACGAGGTCCGGCCGAGCATGTCCACTCCGACGTTAGATTTCGATCCCGCCACTGTCGCGCTGCCGCAGGGACATGTCATTGGCGGTGCGTATGACTCAAAGTTTGTGCGCCACGTGCTGACGCACCGTGCCGAAGAACCACACGCGCACAACGGCCAAGCAGGAGCCGCGGCGTAGGCGGGTGCTCGGCAAATCGAACGATGGAAGAGTGAAATGCTAAGAGTCGAAGAAGTATACGACACGCCGGAATTCTCGGGCGAGGTCGACGTAATCGTGATCGGCGCCGGGATCGTGGGGACATCCACCGCCTATGAACTGGCGCGACGCGGTGTTTCCGTCGCGCTGATCGACAAAGGCGTGGTGGGCGGCGAACAATCGGGGCGCAACTGGGGCTGGGTTCGTCAACAGAACCGCGACCTCTTCGAACTGCCGCTGGCCATGCGCAGCCTTCGTCGTTGGAGTGAGCTGAGCGATGAAATCCAGATCGACCTGGGCTTTCGTCGCGAAGGGATTCTTTATGCCAGCAGCGACGAAAAAAGCATCGCTCAGTGGGAAGCGTGGGGCAAGCGAGCGCGTGAAATCGGGTTCGTGAGCCACATGCTCAGTTCCGCCGAGGTCAACCAACGCGTGCCACAGGGCGGTCCGCGCTACACCGGCGGTGTCTGGTCGCCCAGCGACGGGCGAGCGGAACCCTCTCGCGCGGCGCCGGCGCTGGCCGAAGGGGCGAAGCGTCTTGGCGCGCTGCTTTACCAGAACTGCGCGGCGCGTGGCTTGGATTTCAGTGCTGGCCGCGTGAGCGGCGTGTGGACCGAGCGCGGTCTGATCAAGGCCAACACCGTGGTATGCGCAGGCGGCGCATGGAGTTCGCGCTTTTGCGCGCGTCACGGCATTGACCTGCCGGCGGTCAACGTGATTGGCACGGCCATGCGCACGTCTGTCGCCGCCAACGTGATCAATGGTTGCTTCAGCGGACCCGGCTTTGCGCTCCGTCGTCGCTTGGACGGTGGATACACGGTGGCCGTCCCCGGTTTCGGGCGTATCGACTTGGCGCCGCTTGGTTTGAAACACGCGCTGAAGTACTACCGCAATTACCGGAACGACCTCGGCAAGAAGCTCAAGTACCGCCTTGCTCAGCCCTGGTTTCACGGCCCCGAAGCATCGGCCGGTTGGCAATTCGATGAAATTTCGCCGTTTGAACGCTGCCGTGTGCTCGATCCGAAGCCCGACCTCGAGTTCATGAAGCTCGCTCTGGATAACGTCAAACGCGCGATCCCGCAATTGTCCGACCTGCGGATTGTCCATGCTTGGGCCGGTGCGATCGATACGACGCCCGACCTCATTCCCATCATCTCCGACGTCGCGACCCATCCGGGGCTGTACCTGGCCACGGGGTTCAGCGGGCACGGCTTCGCCATGGGGCCGGCGGCAGGCGAACTCGTCGCCGATATGGTCACGGATGTGAAACCCATGATGGACATCTCCCCCTACCGATTGAGCCGCTTCACCGACGGCAGCATCATCAAGACGCCGGAAATGATGTGACAGCCCACGTGGCGGGCGCGGCTTCGTCGCCGCTCGCCACGTTTTCATGGAATCCGTGCCGCGCTTACGCATTAAAGCGGCTAACTGACCCTCGGAAGGTTCGGAGAGTCGAAGTAAACACGGCCATGGTGAATGCTCTCGGCGGCTTTAGTCGTCGTTGCAATGCCGAGCGATGTACGCCATCACTAGCTCGGCCGAAGGCGCGACCACCTCGCAGCGCCGCGGGCGTTGCTCCATGTCGGCCACGGCGGCCGGCCGTGGCGCGCTTCGGCCCGTTGCTTCGCGAATGATGTCCTCGAACTTGACCGGCAGCGCGGTCTCGAACACGACGGTGCGTATGCCAGGGCTAAGATGCTCGCGTGCGACCTTGACGCCGTCGGCAGTATGTGGATCGATCAGGGTGCGATGGCGTTCCCAAGCGTCGGAGATCGTTCGCAGCCGATCTGCATGCGTACTCTTGCCCGACACGAAACCATATCCGGCGATGCGCGACGTCTCCTCCCGCGTCAAGCTGAACTGACCGTGCGCTGAAAGCTCCGTGCCGAACAACTGCGCAACGCGTTGTGCATCGCGCTCCAGCAGATCGAAAATGAAACGCTCGAAATTGGATGCCTTCGAGATATCCATCGACGGGCTCGACGTCGCCATCGTTTCGCCAATGGCACGCGGACGGTACCGGCCGGTCTTGAAGAATTCGTCGAGCACGTCGTTCTCGTTCGTCGCCAGCACGAGCTTTTCGATCGGCAGGCCCATCATGCGCGCGACATGGCCGGCGCATATGTTGCCGAAGTTGCCGGACGGCACGCAGAACGAGACACGTTCGCTGTTTTCGTTCGTGGCCTGGAAGTAACCGAAGAAGTAGTAAACCACCTGGGCCAGCAATCGCGCCCAATTGATGGAATTGACCGTCCCGATGTTGTATCGAAGCTTGAAGTCCCGATCCGCGGAGACGGTCTTGACGATATCCTGGCATGTGTCGAAGCTGCCTTCGACGGCCAGGTTGTGAATGTTCTCGTCATGCAGGCTGAACATCTGCGCCTGTTGGAAGGGGCTCATTCGACCGTGGGGGCTCAGCATGAACACGCGTACGTTTCGCTTGCCGCGCATGGCGTATTGCGCGGCGCTGCCAGTGTCGCCCGATGTCGCGCCGAGGATGTTGAGCCGTGTGCCGCGGCGGCTCAGCTCGGCTTCGAACAGATTGCCCAAAAGCTGCATCGCCATGTCCTTGAAGGCGAACGTGGGGCCATTGGACAGATTGAGCAGTGCGATCGATTCGTCCAGCTTTCGCAAAGGCGCGATCTGCGTCGAGCCGAAGACTTCCGCTGTGTAGGTGCGGGCGATGAGCGAACGCAGCTCGTCGAGCGGGGTATCGTCGACATACAGCGCGAGAATCTCGAAGGCCAGTTCCGCGTACGATAAGCCGCGCCAGCGCGTGAGCGTAGCGTCGTCGACCTTGGGGTAGTCGTGGGGCACGTACAGGCCGCCGTCCGGCGCCAATCCTTCCATCAACACATCGGAAAACCGCCGATGGCGACCGTCGCCCCGGGTCGAGACGTAGCTCATGACAACACTCCTGCTGATGGCTCAAGTGATGGGAAGCGATCAGAACGATGCCGCCGCCTCGATGGCGCGTTCGACGTCCTTTTCGCTGACGTCGAGGTGCGTGACCCAGCGGATGCGGCGCATGGCGCCTTCCTCGCCGCGATACACGCCGCTTTTCACCTTGATATCGCTCGCGTCCAGGTGGGCGAAGAAGTCGTCGGCGATATTGGGATCGATGTCCGTGAAAAGGATGTTGGTGTGCGCCGGGTGCGCGATGAAGCGGCCGCGCAGCCTGGCATTGCCCTCGGCGGCCTCGGCCAGCCCGCGCGACAGCCTGGCTGCGTTGGCATGGTCGTCGGCGAGGCGATGCACGTGCCGCCGCAGGGCGTACCGTCCTGCCGCCGCCAGCATGCCGGCCTGGCGCATGGAGCCGCCCAGCATCTTTCGCACGCGGCTCGCTTGGCGGATGAAGTCTTGCGAGCCCAGCAGCAGCGATCCCACCGGAGCACCCAGCCCTTTCGACAGACAAAGCGATACCGAATCGAAGCCTTCACAGAGCTCGCGCGCACGCTGCAACGGATCGCCGCCGTCGGCTAGTGCGACGGCGGCATTGCACAGGCGTGCGCCATCGATGTGAGCGCGCAATCCGTGCCGCTTCGCCACCGCGGCGACATCGTGCATGTATTGCATGGGCAACACCCTGCCGCCAAACGTGTTTTCGGTCACGACGAGGCGCGTGCGGGCGAAGTGCGGATCGTCGGGCTTGATGGCCTCTTCGATGTCGTTCAGGGCGATGGTGCCGTCGGGTTGGTGCTCCAGCGGCTGCGGTTGAACGGAGCCGAGCACCGCCATACCGCCCGCTTCCCAACGGTTGGTATGCCACTGCTGGCCGACGATGGCTTCGTCGCCGCGCCGGCAATGCGTCATCATCGCGATCAGGTTGGTCTGCGTGCCGCTGGGCGCGAACAGTGCCGCCTCGAAGCCGAGCATCGCGGCAGCGGTTTCCTGCAGCAGGTTGACAGTAGGGTCCTCACCTAAGACGTCGTCACCGAGCGGCGCTTCCATCATCGCCTGCTTCATCGCCGGCGTGGGCAGGGTGACGGTGTCGCTGCGAAAGTCGCTCATGGTTTCCTCAACAAGCCATCGATAGTGAGGCCTCATTGTGAATGCGTCGATAAAACCGTGAGTGCCGATTCGGAACATGATCTGTGCATATAATGCACAGATGAAACTGCCTCCCCTGGAAAACCTGCGCATCTTCGAAGCCGTCGCACGCCTGCAGAGTTTTACGGCCGCAGCGGAAAGCCTCGTGCTGTCGCACAGCGCCGTCAGCCGCCGGGTGTCCGAACTCGAGTCGAGGCTGGGTGTGCAATTACTGCACAGAACCAGTCGCAAGATGTCGCTTACGCCGCAAGGAAAGATTCTGTTCGAGGCAGCGCAAGAGGCATTGCGGCGCATCGAGGAAGCCACGGCCGAAATCGTGCAGCCCGCGCGCCACAAGCCGCTTCTCGTATCGTGCGAGCGTTCGCTGGCGATGCGATGGCTCATTCGGCGGCTATCGCAGTTTCAGGATATGCATCCGGATCTGCCGGTCTATCTTTCAACCGGCGACGGGCCGATCGACCTCCCCCGTGAGCATATCGACCTGGCGATACGCCGTGCCGATTTCGCGCTGGATCCGCGTGCGATCTGCGTACCGTTGTTCCCAGAACATGTCGGCCCTGTCGCGCTTCCGGGTCTTACCGGCAAGGCCGCTCAAACGCGTTTGCATTCCACCAGCCGCCCCGATGCATGGAAGACATGGTCGAGGCGCGCCAAGGCCGCTGCGCGCGCCTCGCGGGGCGCGCCGCGCGACCTATACTTCGACCATTTCTTTCTCAGTTTGCAAGCCGCCGAAGCGGGGCTCGGCGTGGCCATTGCACCGCTGTTCATGGTCGTGGACAGCTTGGATGCGGGAACCCTCGCTGCGCCGCAAGGCTTTGTGGCGGATCACTCCCGGTATATCGCGCTGATGCGCAAACCCCTGGAACCGGGCTCGCCTGAAGCGCGCTTCGTGGACTGGCTACAGGCCGCGGTCGAAGCTACGCTGGCCGGCGCACGCGCCTATTGCCGCCCATAGCGCACCCCGGAACGATTCGCACGTTCGATTTCCTTAATGCTGGCCTCCAACAGGTCGAGCGACCGTGTCAGCGCTTCGCCCTCCATATGCCCATATCCGAGCAGGAAGCCCCTCGGCTGCGCTTCGAGGGCAGTGAAGTCGTGCACGTCGTTGAACACGGCACTGCGGGAACGCAATATACCGCGCAAATCCCGATCGAACGCACCGTCCCGTCCCGCGATGACGACATGCAGACCGCCCTCGTCGCCCCCGAGCGCGAGCACATCCGCGTACGGCGCAAGCCGTTCGCGGATGGCGTTGCGCATCGCCTCGTAATGCCGCCGCACCCTGCGCAGATGCCGGTCCAGTTCTCCGGACACGAGCAACGTCTCGACGATTTTCTGCACTGGCCACGATACGTGCGTACGCTCGCGTTCGATTCGCGCAACCAGCGCGGCGGCCGCGGCCGGCGGCGCGACGATGAAGCCGAGACGAAGGGAAGGACTGACCGACTTAGCGAACGTGCCCAGCAGCAGTGTGCTTTCCGGTGCATGGCTGAAAATCGGCGGATGGTTCGTTCCCGCGTAGTGGAACTCGCAGTCGTACTCGTTTTCGAGTATCAGCATTGCGCGCGCGCGTGCGAGTTCGACCAGTGCCCTGCGCCTTGGCCCCGACAGCCGCCCGCCCATCGGATACTGATGCGCCGGTGTCACATGGATAAGGGCAGGAACCTTGCCCGCCTCGATAATGCGCTTGACAACCACGCCCTCCGAGTCGACCGGCACGTAGCGCAGCGATGCGCCGGCGCGCAAGAACGCCAATGTGGCGCCGGCGTAACCGGGATCCTCCGTCGCGCATAGGTCCCCTTTGGCGAGCAGCGCCTGCGCCGCCAATTGAAGCGCGTGGCCCGTGCCGTGCGTCACGACGATTTGCTCGGGTTCGACCTTGACGCTGCGGTGTTCGAACAGCCACGCCGCGATCGCGCGTCTGAGCCCCGGTTCTCCGCTCGGATCCCCGTAGCTCTGCGGCGGCAAGTTCCGCCCCGCTTCGCGGCAGGCGTTGCGCCATACGTCGAGCGGCAGCGTGCGTGCGCTCGCCTGCCCGGGCCGCCAGTCCAAACTCGCGTTGGCCGGTGGTTCCTGCACAGGAAGTGTCGGAGCATTCAACCGCCCTAGCAGTTGCGGACTCCCGCTCGTCCCGATCGCGGCGCCTCGTCCCGCTGGGACGCTGGCGGCGACAAACGTTCCATGGCGACCACGCCCCTCCAGGATGCCTTCGGCGATCAAGTCGTCGTAAGCGTCGACCACGCAATTGCGCGCCACGCCCAGTTGGAGCGCGAGCTCTCGGCTCGGCGGCAGCCGTGTGCCGGGCGACAGCGCACGGCTAGCGATTCTCTCGCGCAGCTGGCGTGCGATTTGTCGGAAGACCGGTGCGCCGGAGGCACGGTCCAGTTCGAGGGCGATGAGCGCGGGCGGCGCATGCCTGAATGAGCGGTTCACAACCATAGATACGCCACACCGATTCAGCTTCGGCCCTCAAGATTTCATGGACATCGCCAGGTCACTGCGTCGTCGCTTTGGCCAGCAATTTTCCGGCTTCCGAGCGAAGCAGCTTGATGCGCAGATCGTCCCAGTGCTCCAGAAATGCATCGCGGGCGGTTTCGAAGTCGCGGCTTTTCATGCACGCGATCAGATGTTCATGCTCGCGCACGATCGTTTGGGGATCATCGTAATATTCCTGACGCTGCACCAGCAGAAGCTCGATTTCCCCTTCCAGCATTTCGTAGCAGCGCTCGAGTCGCGGACTGCCGCTTGCGGAGATGATCGCACGGTGGAAATCGCGGTCAGCGGTGACGAGGAGCGCTCGCGGCGCGTCGGGCGACGCATTGCGCAACGTCTCCACCGCCTCTGTGGCGCCCTCTGGAATTTTGCCGGTAAGAACGATCATCTTGACCGCTTCCGCTTCGAGGACAGCACGTAAGCGGGTGACATCGACGATATCGTCCGGACCGAACTCGGGCACGTAGAACCCGCGATTCGCAGCCTGCCGGAGAATCCTGTCGCTCACCAGCAGTTGCGCGGCTGAGCGAAAAGTATGGCGCGAGACGTCATATTCCTCCGCCATTCGTAGATCGCGCAGGAATTCACCGGGCTTGAATCGACCGTTCAAGATATGGGTCTTGAGCTTATCGGCGACCTCGGTGACGATCGATGCTCGTGTGGGTTCGCCGCTCTGGGGTGCTTTGGTGGTCGACATCGAGGCAAGTGGAAATTGGGATGGCGACGATCGATCTGCAGCCTCGTCAAGGCCGGCCGGAGCTAGCGGCCCCGCACATTATAGTCGCGGCCCTAAAAGGCTTATGGTCGCGCACATTGTAGAACAATAAATGACCATTCACAAGCGCGGCTGTACGCTCGCCGCGCACATTCTTCAGCCTAGCTGGCGTCCAGCGTGCAACTTCTCTCCGCTTCTTCTGGCAGAAACGCACACTTAGAAAAAGCTGGCAGCATCGCAATTTTTAATTTATTGTTCAACAATCCTGTCGCCACCAGAGGAAACCTTGACATGAGCACCAGCCTGAGACCCAAGTACATTTCGTTCGATTGCTACGGAACACTGATCAATTTTCAGATGGCCGATCTTGCGCGCGAACTTTTCGCTGATCGCATCGCTGCACAGGACATGCAACAGTTCACGACGGATTTCGCGCGCTACCGCTTGGACGAAGTCATGGGTGACTGGCGGCCTTACGATCAGATCCTCTGCAACTCGGTGGAACGGACCTGCCGCCGCTGGGGCATCGAATACCGGGACAACGAAGGCCTGAAGTTCTACAACGCGGTCCCTACGTGGAAGCCGCATGCAGACGTGCCGGACGCGCTGGCGCGCCTTGCCAAGGAATACAAGCTCGTCATTTTCTCCAACGCCATGGACGTGCAGATTCCGCATAGCGTCGAAAAACTAGGCGCGCCTTTCCACCGCGTCTACACCGCGCAGCAGGCCCAGGCCTACAAACCGCGGCTGCGCGCGTTCGAATACATGATCGAGCAACTCGATTGCAGCCCGAGCGACATTCTTCACGTGTCGTCCAGCATGCGCTACGACCATCTGTCGGCGGACGATGTCGGAATCAAGAACAAGGTCTTCGTTGCGCGCGGCCACGAGCCGAGCTGGCCGGTGTGGGGCTGCCATGAAATCAAGGATCTGAGCGGCCTGCCGGCGCTCGTCGGCCTCTAAGCGTGCTGCGTAGGGCCGCCCCGATCTCCGATCGTCGGGGCGGCGGTCTACAACCATAAACGCCCCGAACTACCTCAACTTTGGCTCTTAAAAATCCCGTGTAATTCGTCAGAATCGGCGAACCAAGACAGCACGGGATCGCCATGCGCATCCGTATCATCACCGACGATTTCACCAGCGCCCTTGACGGGACGGCATGCTTTGCCGAGCGCGGCTGGACGACAGCCGTTCTGATCCGCCCCGACGGCACCGTTACCTCCGACGTCGTCACCCTCGACACCGATTCCCGCGAACACGCACCTGCGCTCGAACACGACGCTGTCGTCAACGCTGCCCACGCATGGCGCGATGCCGACGTGCTCGCGGTGCAGTTCGACTCGACGCTGCGTGGCCGCATCGCACGCGACTGCGCGACAGCGCTCGCTTCCTCCGGTCGACGCAAGCTGTTGATCGCACCCGCCTTTCCGTCTGCCGGTCGCACGGTTGAGAACGGCTGCGTGCGGGTCGACGGCGTACCGGTTCATCAAACCGCATTTGGCTCGGATCCGACGTTGCCGGTGCGCGAGTCCAGCGTTCCAGCGCTCTTTCGCGCGCATGGCATCGAGGTCCAAGTCGCACGCGACGCAACTCACGCTCGCGCGCTGATGTCGGCGCACGACGCCGTGGTCGTCGACGCATGCATCGAGGCAGAGCTCGATGCGATCGCCGCTACCTTTGCCGCAGAACGCGATCTGCTGCTGGCCGGCTCGACCGGATTGCTGCGCGGGCTCGCTCGTGTGCTGCCTCGCCCTCCACTCGCGGCCAACGATGTCGGCGACTGCCGCGATCGGAGCGCCAGCGCCATGCCCGCGCTGACGGCCCAGCGCCCCTTGCTCGTCGTCGGCAGCCTGAACCCACGCTCCCGACAGCAACTCGCCGTCGCTCGAGCGCGATGCCAAATCGATATCCTGTCCACGGAGGAAGCGCGCCTGCCTGCCGGCCCCGCACCTCACGCGGCGCTGCGCGCACTCGTGCCGCAAGCGATCGACGCGCTCGGCAGCGGCACGTGCGACGGGCTGGTCGTGACCGGCGGCGAAACCGCTCGGCGCATCATCGACGCATTGCCGGCGGTCTCCCTGCGCGTATGCCGTGAAATCATGCCCGGCGTGCCCTTGGCTGAAGTTCGAACCGCAACCGGCGCATTTCCCATGATTACGAAAGCCGGCGGATTCGGCGACAACGACACATTGACGACGTGCATCAATCTATTGACCGGGGCCAAACCATGAAGCAGCCACTGATAGCCGTCACGATGGGCGACGCCGCGGGCATCGGACCGGAGATCATTCTCAAGACGTTCGCCAACACCGCGTTCATCGCCGAGCACCCTTCATTCGCGATCGGCGATGCCGGCGCGTTGCGACGACAGGCGCGGGCGCTTCGCTTGGACTTGGAAATACGCGAGATCCACTCTGTCGCCGACGTTGCATCGCGGCCAGGCGCACTCGACGTATTGCGAGCGCCCCGCGCGAATGCACTCCCCGAAGACTTGCCCATCGGCGCGGTGAACGCAGCCGCGGGACAGGCGGCATTCGAAGCGATCCGTACCGCCATCGATCTTGCGGTGCGGGGCGAGATCGCCGGTATCTGCACCGCGCCGATCCATAAGGAAGCGCTCGCCGCCGCGCACGTGCCCTACCCCGGTCACACCGAAATGCTCGCCGACCTCTCGGGCACGCGCGACTACGCCATGATGCTGGTCAATCCGACACTGCGCACGATCCTCGTGACGGTGCACTGCTCGATGCTCGATGCGATCTCGAAGCTATCCGTGGAGGCCGAGCTGCGCATCATCCGGCTGGCGTACCGGGCGATGCGCGATCTCGGCATCGAACGTCCGCGCGTCGCGGTGGCCGGACTCAATCCGCACGCGGGCGAAGGGGGCTTGTTCGGCCGCGAGGATCTCGACATCATCGCGCCCGCGATCCAGCTCGCTCGGAACGAAGGCATCGAGGCGAGCGGCCCATGGCCCGGCGACACCGTATTCATGAACGCCCGCCGCGGCCGCTTCGACATCGTGGTGGCGCAGTATCACGACCAGGGTCTGATACCGGTGAAGCTCGCCGGGGTGGAGGACGGCGTGAACATCACCGTCGGCCTGCCGTTCGTCCGCACGAGCCCCGATCATGGCACCGCCTTCGATATTGCCGGCAGGGGTATCGCCGATCCGGCAAGCCTGCAGATTGCCCTCCAAACCGCTCATCAGTTCGCCCGCTCGCGCGCGAACCATTCATCCATTATCGGAGCCTGACGTGTCCCACTTCATTTTGATGCTGACCGAAAACGACGCCACGGTGGCCAATGCGATCGAAACCTACGACGGCCTGCGCGAGAGCCCCGTCCGTTTCGTCGGTTTCAAGGACGTCGGCTTGCCCATCCCTGCCCTCGAGCAGCTTGCCCAGCGCATCCGCGCCGATGGCCGCAAGGTCATGCTGGAAGTCGTGGCGACCAGCCGCGAGGCTGAACTGGAATCGATCCGGGCCGCGCTCGAGATCAATGTCGACTACCTGCTGGGCGGCCGCCACGTGCAAGAGGCGCTATCGCTGCTGCGTGGTTCGAGCGTGCGGTACTTCCCGTTCGCGGGCCGCACCGTAGGCCATCCGACCGTGCTGGAAGGAACGATGAATGAAATCGTCGATGACGCTCGCCGTATTGCCGCCATGCCCGGTGTGCACGGCCTCGACCTGCTTGCGTATCGCTTCGCCGGCGAGGGCGACCCGGCCGAACTGACGAGGCGTGTCGTCGAGGCGGTCGACGTGCCCGTCATCGCCGCGGGCAGTATCGACCGAGAACCGCGCGTTAGGGCAATGATCGGCGCGCACACCTGGGGCTTCACCGTGGGCAGCGCGTTGTTCCAGCATGCTTTCGTCGACCGGCGCCTGTCCGCGCAGATCGATGAGATCTTCAAAATCGAAGGCGTCACCGCATGATGCGTTGCGAGTGCCGACGCCGCGCGGCATCGAGGTTCGCCGGGCGTATCGCCGCTCGGAAGGCCGCCGCGCTCGCCGTTGCGCGTCACGGCCTCATTTAGCGGCGAAGAGCGTGTCCAGACGATAGCGCCGCTTCATGACCGGCGATTCGACGACCACGTAGCTGATGCACTTTTCGATTCCGATATCGCGCTCCATCAACGCCTCGATCACGCTGTGATAGTGGCCGATGTCGCGCGCAATGCACTTGAGCAGATAGTCGTAGCCGCCCGTCGCTTGATGGCATTCCATGATTTCTTCGATGCCGCGAATGGCATCGGTGAAGCGGGCGAAGTCTTCGCGACGATGATCGGTGAGCGTGATCTTGGCAAAGACGATTTGAAAGGGGCCGAGCTTCTCAATCTTGAGCGCCGTGCCGTAGCCCGCGATGAACCCGGCCTGCTCGAGCCGCTTGACGCGCGTCAGACACGGGCTGGCCGAGAGGCCGACGGCGTCGGCCAGCTCGACGTTGGTGATGCGGCCGTCCCGCTGCAGCTCGGCGAGGATACGCAAGTCCAGCCTGTCAAGTGTGCAATCCGTTTTCATGCCGGTTCGGTCGGGTAGACCTCCAAATGATCGCCTTCGCGCGCGCTGAAGAGCGATGGTAGCGCCCCTTGCGGGGGTGACGATAGGACGATCTTGCTATTTGCCCTTGCCGTTGCGCCCCGCAGCAAATCGCGCAGCAGGAAATACCGCGACACCCCTCCAAATCGCATGAAACCTATCTTTTGCGCCAGTCAATTCAGCGTATCAGCGTAGTGATTCCTGCTTAAATTTCACTTACCGACATCGCGGTCGGCTCTTGCCCGAAGTGGCTCGCGGCGGGCTTCTCATTCAAGCGTCCCTCGGGACTCATCACTCATCGAGATTGAAGACATGATCGACTTCGAACCGAAATACATCACGTTCGATTGCTACGGCACCCTCGTCAACTTCCAAATGGCCGACAAGGCGCGAGAAATCTACGGCAACCGCCTGCAGGGCGACGCCATGGAGAACTTCATCAAGCTGTTCAAGGCCTACCGTCTCGATGAAGTGCTCGGCGAATGGAAGCCTTATCGCAACGTCGTCCACAACTCCGTGCGCCGCACGTGCGAGCGCACCGGCGTGCCCTACATCGAAGCCGAAGCCGAACAGTTCTACCTGGCCGTCCCGACGTGGGGCCCGCATCCGGACGTTCCGGAAGGTCTTTCGCGCCTTGCGAAGAAGTACAAGCTGGTCGGCCTGACCAACGCGGACAACTCGCAGATCATGAGCAACATCGAAAAGCTCGGCGCGCCGTTTCATGCCGTCATCACGGCGGAAGACGCCCGCGCCTATAAACCGCGCATGCAGGGCTTCGAATACATGTTCAAGAAGCTCGACGTGCAACCTCACGAAATCCTGCATGTCTCGTCCAGCCCGCGCTACGACCTGATGACGGCGCATGACCTCGGCATCGTTCACAAGGCCCACGTGCTGCGTGGCCACGAACCTGAAGCGCCGGCCTATGGCTATACGGCCGTCAAGAACATCATCGAATTGGCCGAGCAACTTGGCCTGTAAGCGTTCGACGCTGCCGTGGCCGTCCGCCGGCGGCCACGGATGCCCACCGCGCTTTTCTCATCCCTCGCGCCGAAACGCTCATGTTCACCTCCAGCCCTTCTCAAGGCATCTGTCCCGCGTCCGCGGTGGAGTCCGACGCCGTGTTGGCCAGTGGCTTGTCGGTCGGTTTTTCACGTCTGAACACACTCGACGCGATCGCGATCACGCGCCGCGTTTATGGCATTGACGGTGCGGCGACACGGTTTTCGACCGAGAAAGACGACACCTTTCGCATCGACGCCGCCAACGGCATGCGCTACGTGCTGAAAGTCTCGAATCCCGGCGAGACGGCGGAAGAACTCGACTTGCAGGTTGCCGCGATGCGGCACGTAGAGGCCGCCGCGCCGCATTTGCCCGTGCCGCGCGTGCTGCCCAGCATCGGCGGGCAATTCGTCGTTCCGCTTGCACCATCGCAGCAACCGCAGCGCACGGCAAGGCTTTATAGCTACCTCGAAGGCAAACCGCTCGATACGCTGCCCGCGAGTGCAATCGATCATTACGAAATCGGCGAAGTGCTCGCGCAGCTGCAGCTTGCGATGGCCAGCTTCCGCCATCCGCACGAGCACCGGGTGCTGGCTTGGGACGTCAAACATTTGGCGAGCCTGACCGGGCTGCGGGCGCACGTTGCCGACCCCTTGCACCGGCAGCTGATCGAGCAGGCATTCACGCGCTTCGCGTCGATCGAACCGGCGCTGCGGCGCTGTCGCACGCAGGTCGTCCATAACGACTTCAACCGCTCGAACATCGTCGCCGATCCGGACGGGTCGAAATTCGTCAGCGGGATCATCGACTTCGGCGACACCGTGCATACGGCGGTTGCCATCGACGTCGCCACGGCCGTCATGAACCAGTTCCCGCTCGACTTCGACGCAGACGGCCCCGACGACCTTTTTGCGCAGGCGCGCGAACTCCTACGCGGGTATCTCGCGCATGCGCAGCTGAGCCGGGACGAACTGATCCTGATTCCGCACCTCGCGATGGCGCGCGTCGCGGCGCGCGCCTTACTCACGTCATGGCGCGCGACGCTGTTTCCGGAAAACGAGGCCTACATCCTACGTTTCACTCGGCCCGGGTGGGAGCACCTGCGTTGGCTCATGCAACGCGATCACGATGCTGTGTCCAACGCCTTGCTCTAGTGCTTCCCTCGCCCCACACCGCTCTCCTTTCCTTTCCTGACCGCTCTATGAACGCCACCTCCACGTCGCAGTCGATAGCCGTCACCGAAGCCGACGACGCGAACAAGCCGCACGACGCACTACGCGGCGACATGCCGAACGGCTTCGATCCGTCGTCGATCTCCCACCTCGATGCCGCCACGCAACGGCACATTGCGCGCCGCTTGCGGGTGCTCAGTCCGTCGTATCGGCTGTTCTACGCCGAGCCGGTAAAAATCGTACGCGGCGAGAAGGTCTACCTTTACGACGATCAAGGCAACGACTATCTCGACGCCTACAACAACGTCGTCTGCGTCGGCCATGCCAATCCGCGCGTCATCGACGCCATCACTCGCCAGCTCTCGACGCTCTGCACGCACACCCGCTACATGCAGGAGCCGATCCTCGATTACGCCGAGGCCCTTCGCGCGACGTTCAACACGCCGATCCGCGAAGGTCAGATGATGTTCACCTGCACCGGCTCCGAGGCCAACGACCTGGCCATGCGTATCGCGATGCATCACACCGGCAAGACGGGCGTGATCGTGACCAGCGAGGCGTATCACGGCAACTCGCACCTGACCTCGAGCTTTTCGCCGTCGCTCGGCCGCAAGGCGCCGCTCGGGCCCTACGTGCGCACGGTGTCGGCCCCGGACGCCTATCGTATTGCGCCCTCCGAAGTCGGCCGTCGCATGGCCGAACAGGTCGCGCTGCAAATCGAGGACATTCGTCGTCACGGCGGGGGGCTGGCGGCGTTCATCGCCGATTCATTCTTCTCTTCCGACGGCGTCTTCGCGCATCCCACCGATGTGCTCGCCCCCGTGGCCGAGGTGGTGCGCCGGGCGGGCGGCCTGTTCATCGCGGACGAGGTGCAATCGGGCTTCGGCCGCGGCGGCACGCATATGTGGGGGCACGAGCGGCATGCGGTCGTGCCCGACATCGTGACGCTGGGCAAACCGATGGGCAACGGTTATCCGGTGGCCGGCCTCGTCGTGCGCCCCGACATCGTCGCCGGTTTCGGTCAGGACATGCGCTACTTCAACACCTTCGGCGGCAACTCGGTGGCGATCGCGGCCGCACAGGCGACGCTCGACGTGCTGCGCGAAGAGCAGGTACTCGAGAACGCGCAACGCGTGGGCGCGGTCATGTTCGAGGGATTGAACGGTCTCGCGCGCAAGTACGACTGCATCGGCGACGTGCGCGGCACGGGTCTGTACTTCGGTGTAGAAATCGTACGAGACCGCGCGAAGAAGGACACCGACATCGCAACAGCGCTCAAGCTCGTCAATGGCTTGCGCCAACGGCGCGTGCTGATTTCGGCAACGGGGCCGGACGCGAGCGTGCTGAAGATTCGGCCGCCGCTCGTATTCGGAGCGAACGACGCCGACCGATTGCTGACGGAATTGGATGCCGTGCTCGCGGCACTGTGAGCCGCCGGCAATCTCGGCGATGAGCCGGGTCTTCTACAGGCTCATCCGGACATTAATCAATGTTTAACGCTTACTTGTTGAGCGGTTAATCATTCATAGGCGCTTGCGACGCATAATTGCACGCACGCACGTACCAACATCGACGCAAACCTAGGAGCAACAGTGACCGTCGCAATCGTATTGCATCGCGCCGATGGCGCACCTCTTTCGACCACGTTCCGTCGGGCGGCGTTCGGATACAACGATCCGTTCGCGCGACATCGGGAGATCGCTTGGGAAGGCCCGGACTCGATCGCCGCGGGTCGCATCAGCTTCATCGGCGAACTCTACATAGCGAGCTTTCCCCACATCGAAACCATCGTCGTCGCCGAAGGCGTGGTCACGCTGCAAGCGGAGGGCACAGCGCCTTTGGTGCTGGGCCGGGGCGAGGGCGCGGTGATCGGCCGCGGCGCCGCGCTTAGCGTGACGGCCGAGTCCCGCGCGGTTTTCGCGTTCTGCGCCGCCGCCGGAGAGGACACTGCGCAGCGCGGGCTCGTGCCCTTGCGCGCCGACGCCGACTTCAAACCCTCCTCCACCCTGCCCGCGGAAGTGCTGCTCGGCCCGGCTCCAGAATGCCGCAGCCATAACGTCTTCACCGACGAAGGCGCGCAGTACCAGGCCGGCACGTGGGATTCGACGCCCTACCATCGCATCGTGCGCCCGCATCGCTTGAACGAGTTCATGCATTTGCTGGCCGGCAGCGTGCGGTTCGCCGCGCCCGACGGCAGCGTGCTGTCGCTCTCAGCCGGCGATACGCTGTTCGTGCCCAAGGGTGCGCCGATCGGATGGGAAAGCAGCGAAAGAGTGGCCAAGTTCTACGTTACGCAAACCGTCCGCGTTCCCATCGCACGAGATTGATCATGTCTCCTCCGCTGCACCACATTCAAACTTCGCCCACGCTACCGGCCACCGCCGACGTCGTCGTCATCGGCGGCGGCATCATCGGGGTTTTCGCCGCGTACTACATGGCCCAGCGCGGGGTTTCGGTCGCGCTGGTCGAGAAAGGCAGGATCGGCGCCGAGCAGTCCAGCCGCAATTGGGGCTGGTGCCGCCAGCAAAACCGCGACGAGCGCGAATTGCCGCTAGCCAGCAAAAGCCTCGATCTGTGGGAACGATTCGGCATCGAATCCGGCGAAGACACGGGCTTTCATCGCTGCGGGCTGCTGTACCTGAGCAATGACGACGCCGAGCTGTCTCGTTGGGCCAGCTGGGGCGAGTTTGCTAAGACGGCCGGCGTCACGACCTACATGCTCGACAGCCGGCAAGCGGCGGAGCGGGGAAAGGCGACGGGCCGAACGTGGAAAGGCGGCGTTTTTTCACCGAGCGACGGCACGGCGGACCCCGCGAAGGCCGCGCCAGCCGTGGCGTCCGCGCTCATGAAGCTCGGCGGCAGCGTCACGCAGCATTGCGCGGCGCGCGGCATCGAGCTCGAAGGCGGCCGCGTGTGCGGGGTCGTCACCGAAGCCGGCGTCATCAAAACCCGGACGGTCGTGCTGGCGGGCGGCGCATGGGCGTCGGCGTTCTGCCGCCAGCTCGGCATCCGTTTTCCTCAGGCCTCGATTCGCCAGTCCATACTTAGCGTGGCGCCTGTCGAACATCGCTTGCCGGATGCGATGTTTACCTCCGGCGTGTCGATTACTCGCCGCAATGACGGACGCTATGCGCTCGCGATCAGCGGACGAGCGCGCGTGGACGTCACGCCGCAGTTCCTGCGATTCGCGCCGCAGTTTCTGCCCATGTTCGCCAAGCGTTGGCGCAGCCTGCTGCCAGGCGGCTTGGAAGGCGTTCGAGGCGGTCACGAAACCTTGAAACGGTGGCGGCTCGACGCACCCACCCCCATGGAACAGATGCGCATTCTTGATCCGAAGCCAGATCGAGCGACGATTACTGAAACGCACCGCCGCGCCGTCGAACTGCTGCCGGAACTTCGCGAAGCGAAAATCACGCATGCGTGGGCCGGTTTCGTCGACAGTACGCCCGATGGCGTCCCTGGCATTGGGGAAGTGCCGGGCGTCCCCGGATTGATCTTGGCGGCGGGGTTCTCCGGTCACGGCTTCGGCATCGGGCCCGGTGCGGGACATCTGATCGCGGATCTCGCCACCGGCGCGCAGCCGATCGTCGATGCCGTCCCTTACCGGCCGGGCCGATTCGCTCATTCCTCGTGGGGCAAGGTCGCTGATTTTTAGCGGACGATCCCCCTCAAGAAGATGCGCGCCGGAGACATTCTCCGAGCGCGCATGTATAGCGATCAAGGCCGGTGCACGGCCCTTTATTCGGTCTCGAAGTAACGCTGCGCCAGAGCGACCCAGTACCGCACGCCGGCCGGAATGATGTCGTCGTTGAAATCGTAATTCGGGTGATGCAGCGCCGGCGACGCATTTCCCACGGGCGCATTGCCGATCAGCACGTAAGCGCCGGGCCGCTCTTCGAGCATGAAGCCGAAGTCCTCCGACGTCATGTTCGGGGCAATGCCGTTATGCAGGCGTTCGTCGCCGAAGGTTTCGCGAACGACCGCTTCGCAGAGCGCGGTCTCATCGGGCGTGTTGATCGTCGCGGGATAGTATTGGAAAAACGTGACCTCGACTTGCGCGCCATAAGCGGCGGCGAGCCCTTCGCACATGAGCTGGATGTCGCGCTGCAGCTTCTGCTGCAAAGCCGATGACAGCGTACGGATCGTGCCGCGCAATTCGGCGCTGTCGGGAATGACGTTGTCTGTGTTGCCTGCGTGGAACATGCAGACCGAAACCACGGCGGGATCGACGGGATCCTTGTGCCGCGCCGCGATCGTCTGGCACTGGAGCACCATCGAGCAGGCCAGCGGGATCGGATCGAGGCCCAGATGCGGCTGTGCCGCATGCGCGCCCTTCCCGGTAATCGTGATCTTGAATCGGGAGCCCGCGGCCATGATCGCGCCCGTGCGCATCCCGAAATGCCCGCCGGGCAAACCGGGCCAATTGTGCATGCCGAATACCGCCTCCGTGGGACAGTGCTCGAACAGGCCGTCGTCGATCATCTTGCGCGCCCCCGCGCCGCCCTCTTCGCCGGGCTGAAACACGAAGTGAACCGTACCGGGCAAGCGCGGCAGATCCTTCAAGACGCGCGCGGCGCCCAGCAGCATCACGGTATGACCGTCATGTCCGCACGCATGCATGATTCCATTCGTGCACGATGCATGCGCGAAATCATTGGCCTCCTGAATCGGCAACGCATCCAAATCCGCGCGCAGTACGATCCCCCGGTCCGGGTTCGTCCCCGGCAAGCTCGCGACGACGCCGGTCCCGCCTAAGCCTCGCAGCACCGAATATCCGAGCGACTCCAACTCGCGCGCGACGATATCGGCTGTCCTGCGTTCTTCGAATCGCAATTCCGGATGGGCGTGCAGGTCGCGTCGCAATCTCGACCAATGCGCGTGATGCATATGCAGCGAATTTTCAGCGATGGCGGAGGTGTCCAATCTGTGCTCCTTAACAAAGCAGATAGCATCGAATGCGCCGCGCATCGCGTCAAGCGTCACGGCTGCTTCAATCGAAAAAACCTAGGATCGACTTCACTTCCATGTACTCCTCCATGCCCTCGATCCCATACTCCCGGCCATTGCCCGACTGCTTGTACCCGCCGAACGGCGCCTGCGGGTCCCAGGCCGGATAGTTCAGATGGACCTGGCCCGAGCGAATTTGCGCGGCGACCGCCTGCATGAGCGCTTTATCCGCCCCCTGAACGTGCGCGCCGAGCCCATAAACGGTGTCGTTGGCGATGGCGACGGCTTCGTCGACCGAGTCGTAAGGAAGGATGGCGAGCACGGGACCGAAGATCTCCTCCTGCGCGATCGTCATCTCGGTGCGAACGCCGGAAAAGATGGTGGGCCGTGCGTAGAAACCTCGATCGAATCCCGCGGGCCGTCCCGGGCCGCCGACGATCAACTCGGCCCGTTCGTCGAGGCCGGCTTCGATCATCGCTTGCACTCTGCCGAACTGCGCCCGATTGGCCAGCGGGCCATGCGTCGTCTCCGCCGCGAACGGATCGCCGACGATCATTTGTTCAGTTGCCGCGATGGCTAGCGCTTCGACCCGATCCAACGCGCTGCGCGGCACGATCATCCGCGTCGGCGCGCTACACGATTGCCCCATGTTTCGGAACGCGGCGGCGACACCCAGCGACACGGCGCGAGGAAGATCGGCATCGGGCAAGACGACGTTCGGCGATTTGCCGCCCAGTTCCTGCGCCACGCGCTTGACGGTCGGCGCAGCCGCTTGCGCCACCAATACGCCGGCGCGCGTCGAGCCCGTGATCGAAACCATATCGACCTGCGGGTGCGAGGCGAGCGCGGCGCCGACCGTCGCGCCGCTGCCGCTCACCAGGTTGAACACGCCGGCGGGAACGCCCGCATCCTCGATCACTTCCGCAAACAAGAGGGCGCTCAGCGGCGAGAGCTCGCTGGGTTTCAGGACCACCGTGCAGCCCGCGGCCAGCGCGGGCCCCACCTTCGCCGTGATCTGATAGATGGGCCAGTTCCAAGGCGTGATCAGCGCGCATACGCCGATCGGCTCGCGCACCACCGCCGTCGCGCCCCGCTGGATCCGAAATGGGTAGTTCGTCAGATTGTCTCGGGCGACTCGGATATGCTCGGTCGCGAGCGGCACGTGCGCGGCGCGCGCATACGCGATGGGCGCGCCCATCTCCGCTGTCAACGCCCAGGCGAACAGCTCGGCACGCTCCCGCATCAAGGTATGAATGCGATCGAGCAACGTGGCGCGCGCTTGCGGCGACGTCCTCGACCAGCCGGCGAAAGCGTTGCGCGCCGCGCGTACCGCGCGTTCGACGTCGCGCTCGTCGCCCAACGGGATCTCGCAGATCGCCTCTTCGGTGGAAGGCGAGATGACCGCCACACGCTCCGTGCTCTCCGGCGCGACCCACGCGCCGTCGATGAAGAATCGGTCCAGCCTTCCCGCTTGCATCAGATGAGAAATGGGTGAAGTCATTGCAGTGCGTCCTTGAGTCGATACCATGCGCCCACGAACGGCAAGAACCACGGCTTGCCGAAATGCCCCGGAATAGCGGGCCAGTCGAAATCTTTCCAGGGGTTCAAATCGGCGCGCCCATCCATGATCTCCGCCATCAGCGTCCCCATCAGCGTGGCCATGTGCGTGCCGTGGCCGCTATAGCCCATCGAGTAATACACACCGTCTCGCTGCCCGGCGCGCGGCAGGCGGTTGGCCGTCATATCGACCATGCCGCCCCAGCAATAGTCGATGCGCACGTCGGCCAGTTCGGGAAACACGGCTGCCATTTGCCGTCGCAAGATCGCGCCGCTTTTTTCGTCGGAGCGAGGGTTCGAGGTCGCGAAGCGCGCGCGTCCGCCAAACAGTATTCGATTGTCGGGCGTGACACGAAAGAAATTGACGAAATTTTTGGTGTCGGTGGCCATTCTGCGCGTGGGCATCAACCGATCGAGAAAATCCAACGGCAACGGTTCGGTGACGATGAGGAACGCGCCAACCGGCACGATTCTGCGCCGGATCCAGCCAAACGGCCCCACCTGCGAGATGCCGCTCGCGAGAAGGACCTGCGCCGCGCTGATTTCTCCGCGCGGTGTCTGCGCGACATAGCCGCCGCCCGATTCCCTTTTCAGCCCCAGAACCGGCGCATGCTCCAGGATATGCGCTCCACGCGCTTGTGAGGCCCTCGCGAGGCCCCTTACATAGCGCCCGACGTGCATCCCCGCACTCTTCTTGAAAAGCAGCCCGCCGTGATAACGGTCGGAGCCGATCTCGTCTCGCAGTTCCGCCTTGGTGACGAGGCGCGTATCGGGGTCCACCCCGGCGGCCAGCAGCGCCTGGCTTCGCGCGAGCTTGTCGAAGTGCTCCGGTTTCGCCGCGAGCTTGAGCTTGCCCCAGCGTACGAAATCGCAATCGATCGACTCTTCCCTGACCAATCGCTCGACCGTGTCGACGCCGGCGTCGAACGCGAGGTATAGCCGATTGGCCCATTCCGTGCCGATACGTTGCGAGAGCGATCCGTAATCCTGTGCGAACCCGTTGTTGCACATGCCGCCGTTGCGGCCCGATGCCGCCTGCCCCACGGTTCCCGCTTCGCAGACGATGACGCGCGCGCCTTTCTTGGTCAGCGCCAACGCAGCGGCCGACCCCGTGATCCCTGCGCCCACCACGAGCACGTCGCAACGTCCGCCGTGCTCGTCAGGCGAATGGTTGGCGAATGGCTCGGACGTATCCAGCCAATATGATTCGAAATGCATTCCAAACTCCAAAACCAGCGAACGGCTCGTAACGATCGACGCACTTGCGGCATGCCAATTCGATCCGGCTCGCTACAGCTGGGCGACCGCTTCGATCTCGATCATCAGACCGAAGTGCAGCGCGGGAACAGGAACCACGGCGCGCGCGGGTCGCGCTTCCCCCGCCCAGCGCGCGTAGATCTCGTTGAAACGCGCCCAGTACTCGACATCGACGATATAGACACGGACCTGAGCCAGTTTCGTGACGTCGCTCCCCGCGCCGGCGAGCGCGCGAGCCAAATTGGCCAACACCTGCTCGGCCTGAGCTTCGAACGGCTCGCTCGTCAGTTTTCGTCCCGTCGCGTCGATCGGCAGTTGCCCCGAGACGAACACCAGACCATTTGCGATCGAAACGTGACTGTAGTGACCGCCGGGGGGCGCCAGTCCCTCGGGGTTCATTGTCCTGGGGTGCTGCGCATCGCTTTGCCGCTGATCCATCGAGACCACCGTAAGTAGAAAGAATCGCTGCCCGTCGCGCGTCGAGGGACGGGGCTCCTCGCTCATCGAGCGGCGCCGCCGACTCTCGAGCGCGCGCGACTCCCACTATAGAAAAAAACATTTTCATCGTGTTTAATATGAAATGAATTCATCGTTAACGGAGTTTTAATGCTTCAGCTCGAAGACATGCAACTGCTGCGCGCGCTGGGCGCGTCGCAATCGCTGGCCGCAGCCGCACGGCTGCTCGATCTCACGCCGCCCGCGGTCACGGTGCGGCTTCAGCGCATCGAGGAGCGTGTAGGGATGCGTCTTGCCACCCGTGCGGCGAGGGGCATTTCGCTGACCGACGAGGGACAGCGTCTCGTTCAGGAGGCGATCGACATTCTCGAGCGGATCGAATCTATTCCGTCCCGCCTCTCCGGGGAATCGAGCGGCGTCAGCGGCCATTTGCGCGTCGTGGCCCCGTTCGGGTTCGGCCGCGAATACGTTGCGCCGCTCGTACGGGATTTGCATCGCTCGCATCCCCATCTCGCGGTTTCGCTCATTTTGGTGGAGAGCCCGCTCGCCGCGGCATCGGGCGCCGACGCGGTCATTTCCATCGGGCACATCAAAGGGTCGTCCTGGGTCGGGCATTTTCTGGCCCCGAACGACCGGGTGCTGTGCGCAAGCCCTGCGTTGGCGCGCAGCCTGTCCAAGCTCAAGCATCCGTCCGAACTGAACATGCACCCGTACCTGACGCTGCGCGAGAACGACGAGGACGTGACCCGTCTTCGTTTCACGCAGCACGATGCCGCGGGCAAACGAATCAGCAAAGCGGTGACGGTTCGACTCAACAGCGCGCTATCGTCGAACGACGGCACCGTGGTGAGGGATTGGGCGGTGGATGGCCTGGGCGTCGTCGCCCGATCCGAATGGGACTGCGCGCGGCTTATCGCGCAGGGAAAGCTCAAGCGCGTGTTGCCCGCATGGCGGCTCGAACCCGCGCCGGTCATCGCCCTGACGCCTACGCGCCAGGGTCTGACGATTCGTCAGCGCGTGTTTTTGGAAGCCGCGAAGCGGGCCTTCGATCCGGTTCCTTGGCGAACTTGATTGGGTCGTCGTCTCGCGTGACGTCGTTATGCCGCCCCACGCGTATTGACGAACAAGGCATAGAGCGACGATGTCGCCGCCATGAATAAGCGATTTCCGCGGCGCCCGCCGAAGCAGAGATTCGCGCATCGCTCGGGCAACGCGATATGGCCGATCGCCGCGCCGTCCGGCGCGAAAACGCGCACACCGTCGAGCGCATCGCTGCCGGTCCCCCAGCCGCACCACAGATTCCCGTCCACGTCGACGCGCAGCCCGTCGGGTGTGCCGTCCGCCGCATCGATCAACACGCGCGGGCGAACCAGGGCTCGTCCGTCCGATACGTCGAACGCGACGATGGTGCGCGGCCGGGCGCGGGATGCGACCACATAGAGGGTGCGCTCATCGGGCGAAAAAGCTAGGCCGTTGGGACCGGCCACATCGTCGGCGACGCAGGCGAGTTGGCCGGTCACTGGATCGAGCCGGTAGATCGATGCCGGCAGTTCCGGTTCGGCAACTTGCCCCATGTAGTCGCTGACGAGTCCGAAGGGCGGATCGGTGAACCATATCGCGCCATCGCGCGCAACGATCACGTCGTTCGGCGAATTGAGCGGCTTGCCGTCGTATCGGTCGGCCAATACGGTCACGCTGCCGTCGTATTCGGTGCGCGTCACTCGCCTGGCGCCGTGCTCGCATGCAATGAGCCGCCCTAGGCGGTCTCGCGTGAGGCCGTTGGCCTTGTCGGAAGGCGAGCGATACGTACAGACTGCGCCCGAGGCTTCGTCCCAACGCAGAATCCGCTCGTTGGGCAAATCCGTCCAATAGAGCGCTCTTGCGTCGCCGAACCATACGGGCCCCTCCGCCCAGCGGCATCCCGTCCAGAGGCGCTCGACGCTCGCGTGCGCAAGCCGGTAGCGTTCGAAGCGCGGGTCGAGTATTCGCACGGCCGGGTCGGGCGTGCGGCGGCTCGGCATCCAAGCATCCATTGTCATCGTGTCTTGTCCTTGATCGACGATGCCCAAGCGAGTGGCGCTGCGAGCGGGCCCGATATCCCCGCTTCCGCGACGCCGGCAATCACGCGGATCGCCTTCAATCGCACCGGGCCGTCATACCGCCATCGACGACGATTTCCGTCCCCGTGATGAAACGCGCTTCGTCGGATGCGAGGAACAGCGCCGCGTTCGCCGTATCTCGCCCGTCCCCCATGAATCCCAACGGAATCCTGGCGATACGGCTTTCGAGCAGCTTGTCGACGTCACCGCCGGAGCGCTGGCCGGCGAGACGCGCTTCGACCATGGGGGTGTGAAGCTGCCCCGGGACGACCGTGTTCACCCGGATACCCTTCTTCGCATATTCGACCGCGACCACCTTCGACAACTGAATCACGCCCGCCTTGCAGGCGGCGTAGGCCACTTGCGCGGCCCCGGTCCAGCGCATGCCGGAAGTCGATGCCGTATTGACGATCGCGCCGCCTCCCTGCCGCTCCATGAGCGGAATCACATGCTTGCAGGCGAGATAGACGCTTTTTAGATTGAAGGCGACCTGTGCGTCCCACGCTTGCTCGGCCAATGCAACCGGGCCGCCCGCCGACGAACCGCCGACGTTGTTGACGAGCACGTCGACGCGGCCATACTTCGCGCAACATGCCGCCGCCATTTCTTTCACTGCGTCGCTGTCGGTCACGTCGCATGCATGGACGGCGATCTCGCCGCCGATTTCCTCGACACGCCGGACGGTTTCCTCCATGGCTTGCATGTTCTTGTCGACGGCGAAGATCTTCGCGCCGGCGGCCGCGAACAACACGGCAACCGCACGTCCGTTGCCCCAGCCCGGGCCGATGCAACCCGCGCCCGTCACGATCGCGACTTTCCCTTGCAAACGGCCCGTGCCGGCTTCGATAGTGGGTCTAGTGCTCATGAATATCTCTTGTTCAAAACGTCGTGGGAAGCTCGGGCGACACGCCGGCCGGAGGCGGCACCTCGAAGACCTTGATCGTCATCGAAATCAATGTGTAGTACCCGGCGATGCCCACCAGGTCGACGACGGCGCCCGCGCCTAGCTCTGCGACAAGCGCTGCATACAACGCCTCTGAAATGCATCGATCCGCGTGCAGCCCGCGAACGAACGCGTAGACGAGCGCTTCATCGCGATGGATGAATCGAGGTTCGATGCCGTCGCGAATCGCGTCGATGACATCGGCGGCAAGCCCCGCTTCGAGAGCGAACGGCTTGTGGGCGGCCCATTCGTACTCGGCAAGCCAGTGCCGTCCGAGCAGAAGGATGACGAGTTCCGACAGCCGCGGCGGCACGCTGCTGTCATAGCGACAGTACCGACCCAGTTCCTGCGCGCAGCTGGCGAGCTGCGGCCGATGGAGCCAGACTGCCAGCGGACCGCGGACCCCATTTCGAGGACCGCTCGCAATGGCGTCATAGACTTTGCGTTGCTCGCCGGACAGCGCGTCCGGGATCAATGGTGCGATGCGTGGCATAAAAAACATCCTAGAGACGACGCTGAGTCGATTGCGAAGGGGTTGCCGATGACGTTCACGACGGCTGTGGCAGTCGCCATGATTCGGTCAATGCCGCATAGCAGGCCCGCGTCCGCCGTCATCCCTGCCCGTTCGTGATCCGGTATTGCATGCGTGCGCGCAAACGCATGAACAGCGAATTCGATCCCCACAGGAGAAACGAGCCCGTTTGCCAGCCCAGGATGAGCGCGGCCAACCCGAGGACAGCCGCGCTGATGGGACGCGTCACGAAGACGCCGAGATCGCCGTGCGAGAGCAAAAGGGCACGCCGAACATTCGATTCCAGCATCGGCCCGAGCACGAAGCCGAGCACGATCGGGGCGACGGGAAAATCGAGCGCCATGAACAGCGCCCCCACGATGCCGAATGCGGCAACCGACGCAACATCGAACAAATCGTTGCGCACGCTGTACACCCCTATGCATACGAAGAACACCGCCGCGGGATAGAGAATGCGATACGGCACTTGCAGCATCTTGACCCACACCCCGATGAGCGGCACGTTCAGAATCATCAAGATCACATTGCCGATCCAGAAACTCGCAATCAAGCCCCAAAAGATATCGCGATGATCGATGATCAAGAGCGGCCCCGGCTGAATGCCCTTCAGGATCAACGCCCCCATGATGAGCGCCATCACCGCATCCCCTGGGATGCCGAGCGTCATCGTGGGAATGAAATCCACTTGCGTCTTCGAATGCGAGGCGGCTTCGGGACTCGCGACGCCTTCGATCGCCCCCTTGCCGAAGCGGCTCGGATCCTTCGCGATCTTTCGTTCGAACGCGTAAGCGATGAAGGTCGTGATCGTCGGGCCCGTGCCCGGCATTCCGCCGAACAGCACACCGATCAACGTGCCGCGAAGCGTCGGCGCCACCGCCTTGCGCAGATCGGCCAGCGACGGGCGCATATCGCGCGCGCGCACCTTCGCCCTCGTCGTGACGATCTTCTCTCGATTGACGTGCATGACGAAATCGGCAATCGCAAATATCCCCATGCAGATGGCGCCGAGCTCCACCCCGTCGTACAGCGACGGCGAGCCGAAGGTGAACCGGAACGTGCCCGTGATCAAATCCGTTCCCACCGTGCCGCAGAGCAAACCGAACAACGTGGTGGCAATCCCTTTGAGCGGCGAGCCGCGCGACATCGTCGATCCCGCAATGAGCCCCAGCACCATGATCGCGGCGATTTCCGTCGGCCCGAATTTGAAGGCCACCTTGACCAGCAGCGGCGACATGAAAATCATGACCAGGATGCCGATGCTGGCGGCGAAGAACGACGAGAGCATCGCGACGCCCAAGGCGGCGCCCCCTTTACCCGCACGAGTGAGCGGATAACCATCGATGCAAGTGACCGCATGCGGCGGATGGCTCGGCAGGTTGAGCAAGATCGCCCCGATCGCGCCGCCGTATTGGGATCCGTAGAAAATCCCCGCCAGCATGATGATTGCCGGCACCGACGCCATGAAATACGTCAGCGGCAATAGGATGGAGATGGCGGTAATCGGGCCCATGCCGGGCAGCACGCCGATCAAGTTGCCCAGCAACACCCCGACGACGGCCCACATCAGGTGCGTCGGCTGCAGTGCGACACCAAATCCATAGAGAAGATCGACGATGGTCTGGTGCATGATCACCACTCCCAAATCAATGCCGGCAGCTGCAAATGCAGCCCCCAAATGAATACGACGTAGCAGAACACCGTGAGCACACCGGCCATCGTCAGCACGTCGCGCAAGCTGTTGCGACGATCCGCGAAGCCCGCGACGGCCACCGACAAAAATGTGGCGGGCAGCAATCCCACGTGCGCGGCAGCCGCGACGAAGGCGAGCACCGACAGCAAGACGAGCGAAGCGCCTCGCCATGCAGCGCGGGAAGGCTTGACGAGCGCGGCAGCATCCTTCGAACTCGCCGCGATCAATACACCGGCAATCGCCAGTAAGACACCGAGCACGGCGGGAAAGAATCCGGGGCCCATCTGCCCCAGCGTGCCGATGCCGTAGCTTTGGCTTTGATAGAACACGGCGCCGCCCAGCAACACCAGCAACGCGCCGCCCACGATATCTCGCTTGAGCCAAGCATTCGCAGTCATCGTTCGTCTCCAATATCTCTTTTCTGTTTCGGACGAACGAGCGATCATCCCATTCGTCCGAGCGTGGCGCCGCGCGTCAACGTCCGGCGCTCATGCTCCCAGCCCCATGACGTCCGGCCGATCTTCCAGACGCCACAGTTGCGCAAGCAAGGCTTGCGTGCGTGTCTCGCCGACGACGGGAGACACCAATTCGATGAACTTCGCGTTCAGCTCGTCGTCGGAAAGCGGCAATTCCGGGTCGCCCCGGCGATGACGTTGAAGATGCACGTGACGCGTCCCGTCGGCCAGCGTCACGACCACCCGCGCCGAACGTTCGCCGGGGAAAGCGGCGTCTAACTGCGCATCGACGCCTACTTCCATGCACGCCATCAACCGACGGACGACGGGATCGGCGAGCCGCTCCGGCGTGTAGGCCTGCTGACGCAGACTGCCGTGCGCCAGCGCCGAGGCAACCATGTAGCGCATGCTGAATCGAGCCTCGTTCGCTGTCGCCGGCGAAACCTGGCAAGCGATGTCGAGCGCGGGCCGATAGGTCTCGACGCTGATGCCGTCTATCCGCTCGAGCTCGAACGGGTGTGCCCGGCGCAGCGCCAAGGCGGCATCGACCGCGGCGAACGTGTGTCCGCAGCCAACATGATTCTTCACCGTGAGCCGAGCGATATGAAAGTCGCGTCCCAGCGTGGCCGAGACGCCGGACCAATCGGCTTCGTCGCTCATCGCCGCCCCAAACCCGCTCTCGCCCTCGAGTACGTCTTTGCCGCCGGTCACGCCGGCTGCCGCAAGACGCGCCGCCAAATATCCGCCCTCGGCGGCGCGGCCCGTATGAAGCGGTTTGGACATCGAGTCCATTCGGAATGCCTGCTGCAATCCGGCCGCGAAGGTCGCCGCCGTCGCGAGCGCATGCGCATGCATCGTTTCGTCGAGCGCTAGTGCGACGCCGGCGGCAGCGGCCGCGCCAAACGTTCCGACGGTGCCGCTGTTGTGCCAGTAGCGATAGTGGGAGCGTCCAAGCGCAACGCCGATCCGCGTCGATATTTCGTATCCCGCGATCACGCCGTGCAGGAAGCGCAATCCGCTGCTTCCGGCCTGTTGCGCGGCGGCCAGAGCGGCCGCGACCGTCGCTGCCCCGGGGTGGTACATCGCATCGCGGAAGCTGTCGTCGACTTCCGCGGCGTGGGCCGCCGCCCCATGGATGAGCGACGCCGCGCGCGGCGTCGCGGGTCCGCCCCGCAGGAGCGTCGCGCGGCCATGACCGATGTCGTCGGCCAGGACCTCTTCGAGCATCGGCACGGGCGGCGTGCCCAAGCCCGCGTAAGCCGATGCGAACCAATCGATGACGGCCCGCTTCGCATGGTGCAGCACCTCTGTCGGCGGAGGGTTCCCCGCCAGCGAACTCGCGTAGCGCGCTAATGCTTCGGTCACGTACATGATCAGCTCTTCAAAACGGCGACGCCGTCAACCGCACGCACGCCCTGTCCGGCCGGCAGCACGATCACCGGATTGATCTCGGCTTCCAGCAGTTGCTCACCCAATTGCGCGACCATCCGAGAGAAGCCCACGATCGCCGCCACCAGCGCCTCGACATCGCATTTCGGCGCACCGCGATAGCCGTCGAGCAGCGGCCACGTCTTCAGTTCGCGCAGCATGGCATGAGCCTCCTGCGGTTTCATCCCGCCCTGCGGCGGCAAGAGTCGCAGCGTGGTGTCCTTCAGCAGCTCGGCGCCGGTCCCGCCGGCGCCGAGCAGGATCGCCGTACCGAGCGCATCGCGGTGCATGCCGAGGATCAGTTCAACGCCCCCCGTCACCATCTCTTGCACGAGGAAATGCTCGGGGCGAAAGCCCGCCTTTCGCTCGACGTCTTCGCGCATCTTTTCCAGGCGCGCGCCGATATCGCCGGCGCCCAGATTGAGCGCCACCCCGCCGACATCGCTCTTGTGCGTGGTTTCGGAAGCCAACAATTTAAGCGCCACACGAGCCCCGAACGACGCCGCGGCCGCTTCGGCCTCGCCGGCATCGGATACCACGGCCTCGCGCGGCGCGGGAATGCCGAACTGCGCGAATAGCGCCTTCGCCTTCGCTTCGTCCAATGCCCCTTTCGGCAAATCGCCCAGCTGGATCGGCGCGCAGCCTTGTCCCTCCGGCGCATCTTCCCACTGGTCGTGCTGACGCATCGCGCCGAGGACGGCCGCGCACCCCTCCGCGGTAGTCAGCGCCGGAACGCCGCGACTATTGAGCAAGGCGCGAATCTCGGGCGCGTGCGGACTCACATACGCCAAGACCGGTTTATCCGACGCATCCATGCAATCGTGGATCGCGCCGACCACCAGTTCCGGCATCGAGAGGGCCGACGAACCGACGATGCTGATGAGGGCGTCATAGCCGGCGCTGTCCAGCAACGCGCGGATGGCTCCACGCAGCAGGTCGGGCCGTAACCCGGCCAACGTGACGTCGATCGGATTGCGATCCAGCACGGCGTGATCGCCGGTCTGCAGCGCGCGCAGCGCACGGCTCGTCGGCTCGTCGGGCGTCGGCGTCTCGAACTGCGCCACGCCGAGCGCGTCGGACACGAGCGTGCCCGCCCCGCCCGTCGATGTCAGCACGGCGACACGCCGGCCTTTCAATCGTCGTCCAGTCGCCAATGCGGCGGATACGTCGAGCAGGTCGTCGAAGCTCTGCGCCCGAATGACGCCGACCTGCTTGAAAAGCGCGTCGTACATCCGATCGGCGCCGGCCATCGCCCCGGTGTGCGAGACGGCCGCTTGAGCGCCCGCCTCGGAACGGCCTATTTTGAAGGCCACGACCGGCTTGCCCGCGCGAGCGGCGCGCAGCGCCGCCGTTCTGAATTTGAGGGGGTTACGCACGGTCTCGACGTAGAGCGCGATCACGCGCGTCGCCTCGTCGTCCACCAAATGATCGACGAAATCGGCAAGTTCGAGATCGGCTTCGTTGCTGGTCGAGATGAGTTTGGATACGCCGATGCCGCGCGCCGAGGCCCGCGACAGAAAGGCGCCTAGAATCCCGCCGCTTTGCGACACGACCCCGACGCTTCCGACGGGAAACTGCTCCATCTCCAGCGCGCCGGTCGCCGACAACACGATGCCGTCGGTCAGATTCACGAGGCCGATCGTGTTTGGGCCGAGCAAACGCATCGGGCCTGCCGCATCAAGCAGTTCCTTTTGACGGCGCGCCCCTTCATCGCCGATCTCCTGGTAGCCGCTCGCCAGCACAATGGCAGCCGCCGTGCCGCGCCGCGAGAGATCGCGCACCGCCTCGTGCGCGCGCTCGGCGCCGAGCAATACGATACCGACGTCCGGCACCGCGGGCAGATCGTCGATACTCCGATAGCAGCGCAAGTCGCCGATGGCGCCGACCTTTGGATTCACCGGATAAATGTCTCCGGCGAAATGGTGCTTGAGCAGATACGAGACGGGACGGCCCGCGGTCTTTGCCGGATCCGCGGACGCACCGATCACCGCGACGCTCCGAGGTTTCAACAAGCGATGAATCGCATCCATGTCGATCATTCCTTCGCGGCTGACTTGGAAAGAAAAGCCTGCACCGCCTCGCGATGCTCGGTGCTGGTGTAGCACATGCCCTGCGCCTGACTTCCCTGAGCGAAGATCTCGTGCACGTCGGATTCATACGACTGGTTGAGAATGCCCTTGGCCAGCGCGAGGGCCGTCGGCGACGCTGCACTGAGCTCGCTTGCCCAGGCCTTCGCGTCCGTCAGCAAATCGGCCGAGCTCGACTGGCGGTCCGCGATACCCAAGCGCAACGCCTCGTCGCAAGAGACCTTGCGCCCGGTAAACACGAGTTCCTTAGCCTTCGAAGGTCCGACGCGACGCGGCAGAAAATACATCCCGCCGCCGTCGGGAATGATGCCTCGCAGCACATACGACCACGTGAAGCTGGCGTACTCGCTGGCGATGACGAAATCGCAGGCCAGCGCGACATCCGCGCCCAGTCCGGCCGCCGCGCCGTTGACGGCCGCGATCGTCGGCTTGGGCATCGAGTACAACAGCGTCTGCGTACGATGCACGCGTTGCTGGCGGTGCCAGCCGTTGAACGCGACTTCCCCGGGCGGCGCGCTCATGCGCCGCTGCATGCCGGCGATGTCGCCGCCGGCGCAAAACGCCTTACCGGCTCCGGTGAGGACCAACGCTCGAATCGTCTTGTCGCCCGCCACCCGCTCGAGTGCGTCGATGAATTCCGTGCGCATCTCGTCGCTCATCGCGTTTCGTTTGTCGGGGCGATTGAACGTGATCGTGGCGATCGATGCGTCGCACTGATAGTCAATGAGTTCGTAAGTCATGTTTTGGCCGGCGATGAACTGCCGTCAGTTGGTTTCGATATGGTTTTCGACGATGACCTTGTGCCACCGCGTTTGCTCGGCCTGCACGAAGTCTTGCAGCACTTGCGGCGTGCTCGCGGTAACGGTCAGCCCCTCATGCTTGATTTTTTCCGCGAACTCCGGCGTCTGCGTGGCTTTTACCGCCGCGGCGCGCAAGCGCGCGACGACGTCCGGCGGCGTGCCCGCCGCGGCAAACAGGCCATACCAAGCCTCGATCGAATAGCCGGGGACGGTTTGCGCCACGGTAGGAACGCCGGGGAATGCAGTCGATGGCTCCGGCGAGGTCACCGCCAACGCGCGCAGCTTGCCCGACTTCACGAGATCGGACACCGCGGCCGCCGTGCCGAACATGATTTGCACATGTCCGCCCAGCAGATCGGTCAGCGCGGGCCCTGCGCCCTTGAACGGCACTTGAACGAGCGACACCTTGGCGAGGTTTTGCAGCAGTTCCCCGGCCATGTCGGCCGATGTGCCGATGCCTTGCGTGGCGAAGGTCACGGTGCCCGGATGCGCCCGCGCCGCATCGACCACATCTTTCACCGACTTGAACGGGCTATTGGCGGGAACGACGAGCACAGTCGGCCCGCGTGCGATCAACGAGATCGGCGCGAAACCCTTTTCCGTCGAATACGGCAGTTGCTTGTGCAGGCTGGGGTTCACGACGAAGGCGAACGTATGCATCACGAGCGTGTAGCCGTCGGGCTTGCTGCGCGCCACCTCGTTCGCGCCGATGATGGTGCCCGCGCCTGGGCGGTTGTCGATGACGACCGGCTGCCCCAGCGCGTTCGCCATGCCGCCGCTCAGCGCGCGCGTGATCAGATCCGTGCCGCCGCCAGGTGCGAACGGTACGACGATGTGAACGGGCTGATCGGGAAAAGCCGCCTGCGCGGCGCTCGGCACGGCGGCGATAGAAACCATGACTGCACCCAAGCCAACGAGGGCCTTGCGCATGACAGCAAACATGTTCGTCTCCTTCATATGATTCGGCTTTGTGTCCCTGTGTCCGCCGGGAGCGTGCGCCTCGGCCAGTCGTTCAGGGTGTAGTTAGTCTAGCCATGGATCGCCGGCAATCCGACGAGTCATTTTCAAACAGTGAAATTCATTGACCGTGTGCCGAGCGCTGGGGCAATATCGCGGCATGTCGCGCCAACCCATCTCCAAACCGGCGAAGCCCCCCTCGCCGGACAAACCAGGCCGCTCGCCGGCGAACCGGTCGCTCGAGCGCGGCATCGAAATCCTGCGGGCCTTTCGTCCGGGGTCGGAGGTGCTGGGCAATGGGGAGTTGGCCGAGCGGACGGGCCTATCGCGCGCCACGGTCACTCGCCTTACGCAAACCATGGCGGGCGCCGGGTACCTTCAGGTCGATCGCGCCACGCGGGCCTACCGCTTGGCGCCCGCGGTATTGAGCTTGGCTCATGCAATGAAGACGGGGTCCACGCTGCTGAAGATTGCGGCCCCTTTGATGCGCGCGCTAGCCGAGAGCCAGCGCATCAACGTGGGCCTGGCCGCGCCCGACCGCGACGAAATGGTCTATCTGGAATCGATCCGATACAGCCGCAGGGTGGCGTTGCGCCAGGTGGTGTCGGGCCAGCGTGTGCCCATGGAACTGACGTCGCTCGGGCGCGCGTATCTATCCACGCTCGAAGGCCCCGAGCGCGACGCGCTGCTTGCCTTTTTCAAGCGCAAATACGGCGCGCAGTGGCCGCACCTCGCGGCGGCGATCGGGCTCGCATCGGATCAGATCGCGGCGCAAGGCTATTGCGCCGTATCGTGGCAACCGGAAGTGATCGCATTGGCCACGCCCTTGCCGCTCGACGGCGCTACCTACGTGCTCAATGTCAGCACGTCCACCGGCGATCCAATGGAACTGGAGGCGAAGCGTCTTGCGCCGTACCTGCTGAAACTGCTGAAAGACGTTCAACGAGGCATCGAGCTCGAGCACCCCGACGAAGGGGCGTGAAAGCGTCCGCCCGACGACGACGCCACCGCGCGGACGAAGTCATCCACCCGATCGAATTCCAAGAACCGCGAGACCGCCGATTCGATGGCCGCTGTGCGATCCGCGATAGGCGTTCGCAGCAGCTGGTCGGCGAACTTTTGCCGCAAATCGTCCCACGATAGAGGCGTTTCAGGCTCGCCGGCGGCGAACGGCGTGTGTTCCGTAAAAGTCCGGCCGTCGACAGTCTCGATCGTCAACTCGGCTTCGCCCCAAAGACTCGCGTCAACCTCCTGGCGAGCCGAAATCGTCGCGGAGTACTCGAGCCCGATCCGCTCCTCGATCGCTTCCACGTCGGGATCCGCCATGGCGGCCAATAGCGTCTCTTGGGAAACCTTGCCGTATTTCAGCGCGACCGCCAACGTGAAGGGCATGCTGCCCTGCGCGGCCACGAGCGTCGTCGGACGGCGCCCATCCGCTTTCATCACGAACTGGCCGGCGCGCACCACGATACGCCTTACGTTTTCCGGCGAAAGCGCATACGATTTGCGCGCCGACAAAAGACCGTCGAGCGCGGGGTGAAGGCGGCGCAGACAAGCATGAAGCTTGAAGTAGGTCGACATGATGTGGCGAGCCGACTCCAGCCCGAGGCCGAAACGCGACGCATCGAAACGGTCGGAGAAACATCGGAACAGGCCGTGGCGGCCCTCGAGCACGGTGTCCGGGCCCGTGAAGCCGCATTGCGCCATTTCCACGCTTCGGAGCCCGGTGGCAACGGTCCAACCCGGACAAAGCAGTTTGCCCGAAGAGCCATCGCTCAAGTATTCGATGAAGCCGCCGCTATGCAAGGCCGCAATCGCCATCGCGTGCTTGATGCGTTCCATGTCGAGCCGCTTCAGCTTGGCCGCAGCGGCCGCCACGGCAACGGTGCCCGCCACGCCGGTCGTATCGAATCCCTTCACCGTATAAGAGGACGGGTTGATGGTCGTGCCGATTTCCACATAGACATCGTAAGCGGAAACGATCGCGCAGATGGCTTCGGCGGTCGACGAGCCTAGCACTTCGCCCAATGCGAGCACGGCCGGAATGATCACGACGCCCGGGTGCCCCATCGCCCGCCGGTGTCCATCGTCCAGATCCATCACTCTCGAAAAGGCCGCATTGCAGAACGCGGCCTTTTCGTACGCGACTTTGCGCAAGCCGAATACGGTGGCGCCGTCGGCCGCATCATCGCTGCCGGCATGAAGCAGCAAGCCGGCGGCCTTCTCGCTGTATCGGCCGGCAAGCATGTTCCCTAGGCAATCGAGAATGCACTGTTTCGTCCGGTCGACTTCCACGCGTTGCAATCGATCGAATTGCATGGCGACCACATGGCGAGCCAGTAGGCGAATCAGATGCTGATCATGCATGGCGGTATGGATGCCCCTCGGTTTTCATGAACGCGCACTCGCGGACGGTATCTCGAGCCCAGCGGCGATAAAGGCAGCGAGCGCCGGATCCGAACAGAGGAAATCGAGGAACCGGGTCGCGAGTTCGACGTGGCGGGCCTTCGCGGACACCGCACCGGACACGACGCTGACGTACTGCACCGGCTCGGGCAGCGCCCCCACGATGTTGATGCCCGGCACGAGCCGCAACTCGCTGAGCTGCTGGATGCCGACTTCGACTTCCCCGGCCGCGACGGCTTCTCCCACGAATTTTTGCCCGAGAACGACATGCGTCTTGCCCGCGAGTTCGTGCTCGATGCCGAGTCTCTCGAGCAGTGTGTTCTCGACATAGCTTCCGCTGGCGCCTTCGGAATATCCGATGGAACGCGCCTTAAGCAAGACCTCGCGCAACTGCTCAACGGTTTTCACGTCGACCGGCGCGTGATCCGCCCGAACCGCCACGCCGATCTTGGACATGGCGACATCCTTGCGCACGATGGGCGTGAAATGACCGTCGCGGACCAATGCATCCATCCCCGAGCACACCATCAGCAGGACGTCCACGTGCTCGCCGTTGCGGATTCGCACCTGATTGGCTTCGGGAGAATGGCCGGACGACGGCCCCCAGGACGCCGAAATTTTGCATCCATGCGCCGCTTCGAACTGAAGGGCAAGTTCGCGCAGCGGTTGCTTCAGGATCCCGGTAGTCAAGACTCTGAGTTCGTCTTTGGAGGTGTCGGTCATGGTTTTATCTCGAAGAATGCGGGCCTCGGCGAAGCCGGCTCGACCGTTGCATGACGGTGCGCCTGCGCTACTCGCCGATGGAGCCGGTCGCCGGAACAGCCCTGTCGCCGGAGGCCTTGAACGACCCCGCTTCGGCTACGGCCCCTTTGGGCAGCATGAAGGTCGCAGCCATGCTGCAAAACGCCGCCAGTGTCATCCAATACGCCAGCGCCGCCTTGTCGCCCGTGACGTGAATGAGCCACGTCGAGATCAGCGGCGTGAATCCACCGAAGATCGCGACGGCAAGGCTGAAAGCGAAAGCAAATCCGACGGTTCTCGCCTCCGGCGGCATGATCTCCGTCAGCATCACCATTGCCGCGCCGTTATAGGCCGCGTAGAGAAATGCGAACCAAAGCTCGACCATCAAGAGGTGGGCGAAGCTGACATTCGACACGAGCCAAGACAAAACCGGGTACGCAGTGAGGATCGCGGCCGCCGTGGTGACGAGCAGCACCGGGCGCCGGCCCACGCGGTCGGATAGCGCGCCCATGGCGGGCACGCAAAAAAAGCTGAGCAGTCCTACGCAAAAGGTGACGAGCAGTCCATCGGCCGCGCTGAGCCCGAGCACGGCCCGCCCGAAGGTCGGCGTAAAGACGGCCACCACGTAGAACGTCACGGTGGTCATGACCACGAGCATCATGCCAATGACGATCAGCCGAAAGTTGACGACCAACGAAGCGACGATCTCCGAGAACTTCGGATGACGCTTGCGTGCGAGAAATGCATCGGTTTCCTCGAGCGAGCGCCGCAAAATCAGAAGCAGAGGCACGATCAGACAGCCGATCAGAAACGGAATCCGCCACGCCCACGCGTGAATCGTCTCCGGCGCCACGAGCGCGTTCAACAGGTAGCCGATACCGGCCGCCGCCATCGTTGCGACCTGCAGACTGGAAGCCTGCCAGCCGACATAGAAGCCCTTCTGGCCCGGCGGGGCGATTTCGGAAAGATAGACAGAGACGCCGCCGAGTTCCACGCCCGCCGAAAAGCCCTGCACCAACCGCCCCATCACGACGAGAATGGGCGCGGCGATGCCGATGGTGGCATAGGTCGGCACACACGCAATCGCGATCGTACCGACCGCCATGATGCCGAGCGTGACAGTGAGGCCCTTGCGCCGGCCGACGCGATCGATGTAGCCGCCGAGCACAATGGCGCCGATTGGGCGGACGAGGAACCCCGCGCCGAACGTGGCGAAGGTCAGCAGCAACGAGGCGTAGTGGTTTGCACTAGGGAAAAAGGCCGCCGATATGTATCGCGCGTAGAACCCATAGAGAAAGAAGTCGAACATCTCCATGAAGTTGCCGCTGGCCACGCGCAGGATCGCCGGAATATTCGCCCGAGTCGAGTCTTTCATGGCGGCGCCTCAGCGAATGACGAGGAAATGGGGGCGCGGATACGCTGCGCGCAACATCGATCGGGTCCGCGCGCGGCCGAGAGCCGAGCGCGCTTCCAGGTTGGACTGGTGCATCGTGTGTCTCCGTGTTTGTTATGGCGTCATTGCTTCCTGCACGCAACCACAATTTATCGGCCTCGCCTCGGCCCGCAAACCGCGGAATTTCAACCTTTGAAATGACTTCCGGGCCACCGCCCCGCCGCCAATGGTATGCGGAATGAGGTGGGCCGCTCGGACCTCGATTGATAACCAAACAACATCAATCATTGAGAACATTGCACTTATCGTTTTAACGGTTGCAAGCGAACATGCCTGAAACGACGAAGAGCGGACCACTGCGTTTTTCAGTATTTCAGGAGACACCTCGATGCACCCCTCCCCCTCTACTCCCCCAACCGGGCGTTCCAAGGCCGCGGTGGTTTTCCGCGTGACAGCCGGCAATTTTCTGGAACAGTTCGACTTTTTTCTGTTCGGCTTCTACGCGACGCAAATCGCTCACGTCTTTTTCCCGGCGGGCAGCGACTTTGCCGCCTTGATGATGACGTTCGCGGTCTTCGGCGCCGGGTTCTTGATGCGGCCCCTTGGCGCGATCGTGCTCGGCGCCTACATCGACGACGTGGGCCGTCGCAAGGGCCTCATCGTCACGCTCTCCATCATGGCGAGCGGCACCATCCTCATCGCATTCGTCCCAGGCTACGCGACCATCGGCCTGCTGGCCCCCGCGCTCGTCCTCGTCGGGCGGCTGTTGCAAGGTTTTTCCGCGGGCGCGGAACTGGGCGGCGTGTCGGTGTATCTGGCCGAAATGGCCACGCCCGGCCGCAAAGGCTTCTACACGAGTTGGCAATCCGCGAGTCAGCAGGTCTCGATCGTCGTGGCCGCGGCTTTGGGCTTCGCGCTCAACCAATCGCTGAACGCGGCAGCCATCGCCGCTTGGGGATGGCGGGTGCCCTTCTTCGTCGGCTGCATGATCGTGCCGATCATTTTCGTCTTGCGCCGCAACTTGCAGGAAACGCAGGAGTTCAAAGCGCGCAAGCATCGCCCGAGCATGAACGAAGTGTTCCGTACGCTGGTTCAGAATTGGGCCGTCGTCGTGGCCGGAATGATGCTCGTGGCGATGACCACGGCGAGCTTCTACCTGATTACGGTGTATGCGCCGACCTTCGGCAAGACGGTTCTCCATCTGAGCACCGCCGATAGTCTGCTCGTGACGCTGTGTGTGGCCGTGTCGAACTTCGTGTGGCTCCCGATCGGCGGCGCCCTCTCCGACAAGATCGGCCGCCGCCCGCTGCTCGTCGGCATGACCGTGCTCAACATCGCTACCGCGTATCCGGCGCTTTCGTTGCTCGCTCACGCGCCGAGCTTCGTGAACATGCTGCTCGTCTTGCTCTGGCTGTCGTTCATGTACGGCGTGTACAACGGCGCCATGATCGTCGCGCTGACGGAAGTGATGCCGGCGCAGGTGCGCGTGGCGGGCTTCTCGCTCGCCTATAGCTTGGCCACCGCGGTATTCGGTGGCTTTACGCCCGCGATCTCGACGGCGCTCATTCATGTGACGGGGGACAAAGCCGCGCCCGGCTACTGGATGAGCTTCGCCGCGGCGTGCGCCCTCGTCGCCACGTTCGCACTTTATCGCCGCCGTGCGGCCATGCTCACGCCGGCGCACTGAACGGCCTTGTGATCAGCACGCAGTCAAACAACTCCAATCAGAGACAACTTCCATCATGAAACACCTCTTTCTGAAACTTTGCGCGGCAGCGCTCGTTGCAACGACGGCCACCGCGAACGTGCAAGCCGAAGATCTGCATGTGATCACCTCCGGCGGCTTTACCGCGGCGTACAAGGTGCTCGGCCCCAAGTTCGCGACCGAGCACGGCGACACGCTCGACACGGCGCTGGGACCGTCAATGGGTAAATCGCCCGAAGCGATCCCCAACCGGCTCGCGCGCGGCGAGAGCGCCGATGCCGTCATCATGGTCGGGTACGCGCTCGACGACCTGATCAAACAAGGCAAGGTCATCCCCGGATCGCGCGTCGAGTTGGCCGATTCGCGCATCGGCATGGTCGTGCGCGAAGGCGCCGCGAAGCCCGACATCAGCACGGAAGACGGCCTGCGGCAGGCGCTGCTGCACGCCAAGTCGATCGCCTACTCGGACAGCGCGAGCGGTGTCTATATCGAGCGCGAACTGTTCAAGAAGCTCGGCATCGAGGACCAAGTCAAATCGAAGGCGAAGATGGTCCCGCGCATTCCGGTGGCGTCGGTGGTCGCGAACGGCGACTACGAAATCGGCTTCCAGCAGGTGAGCGAGTTGCTGCCGGTGAAAGGCGCGACCTTCGTCGGAAAGATTCCCGAATCCGTACAGTCCGTCACGCGTTTCGCGGCCGGCGTTCCCGTCGGCGCGCAGCATCCGAAGGAAGCGAAAGCGTTGCT
>NZ_JBQCHR010000031.1:0-6582 GCF_051954495.1 Trinickia sp. | reverse complement strand
GCGCTCGGCGGCGGCTGCGAGCTGGCGATGATGTGCGACATCGTCATCGCCGCGGACGACGCTGTGTTCGGCCAGCCGGAGGTCAAGCTCGGCATCGTGCCGGGTGCGGGCGGCACGCAGCGTCTGCCGCGCGCGGTAGGCAAATCCACCGCGATGCTCGCGTGTCTGACGGGCGAGTCCTTCAACGCACGCGAGGCGTTGGCTTACGGGCTCGTGTCGAAGGTGGTTCCCCGAGCACAGTTGGTCGACGAAGCGGTGCGCGTAGGCGAGCAGATCGCGCGTCATTCTCTGCCGGTGGTCATCGCGATCAAGGAAGCCGTCAATCGCGCCTTCGAGTCGTCGCTGTCGGAAGGGCTGCTGTTCGAGCGGCGGCTATTCCACGCGGGCTTTTCGCTCGACGATCAAAAGGAAGGCATGGCCGCGTTTCTCGAGCGGCGCCAGGCCGCATTCCAGAACCGGTAGTTGCCGGTAAGACAGTCAGGAGATTCTTTCGTGTCAATTCATCCAATCGATGCCGGTTCGCTGGTGGAATCGTTCGTCGATGACGGCGTACTCACGCTTACGCTCAACAGCCCGAGCGAGGGCAACGCATTGAACGTCGCGATGACGGAGGCGTTATCGGACGCGCTCGAGCAGATCGACGGCCGGCGCGATGTGCACTGCCTGCTGCTGCGTTCGTCGTCGCGGCATTTCTGCACGGGCGGCAATGTGAAGGACATGCAAAGCGGCAGCGATCTCATGAGCGGCGGCGTCGAAGCGGTACGCGACCGCCTGCTTCGCAGCCTGCACAGGATTACACGCGCGCTGAGCGGTCTGGACGTGCCGTCGGTGTGCGCGGTGAACGGCGCCGCAATCGGGGCGGGTTGCGATCTCGCGTTGATGTGCGATATCCGCGTGGCGAGTACGAAGGCCGTGTTCGCAGAGAGTTTCTTGCGGCTCGGAGTGGTGTCGGGCATCGGTGGATCGTGGTTTCTCGCGCGCATCGTCGGCTATGCGAAGGCGCTCGAGTTGACGCTGACCAGCGAGTTCATCGATGCCGAAGCGGCGCTCGTCCTGGGCATCGTGTCGAAGGTCGTGCCGCAGGATTCGCTCGACTCCGAGGCGCTGTCGCTTGCGAAGCGCATTGCGAAAAATCCGCCGATTGCGCTGCGCATGTCGAAGCGGCTCGTCCGTGAAGCGGCTGATGCGTCGCTTGCGACGACGCTCGAAATGGCCGCAAGCATGCAGGCGATTCTGCTTTGCGGTCGAGAGCACAAGGAGGCTGTCGGCCGGTTTCTGGACCAGCAGGCAACGAAAAAGCGCACGCAGACGTGATGCGCCGATACGGCCAAGCCCGATCGCGGCTGGCATTACATTACGAACCACAGGAGACAAACGTGACCACGACTTCCGGCGTCCGCCAAGCTAAGCCCGGCATGCTCCGTATCATCGCCACATCGAGCCTCGGCACAATGCTCGAGTACTACGATTTCTTCGTCTATGTCGCGCTGACATCGACGTTGACGCACTTGTTTCTTCCATCGACGGATCAGACCGTCGCCGCCATGGCGGGCGTCGCTACGTTCGGCATCGCGTATGTCGCACGGCCGCTGGGCACGATCATCTTCAGCCCCATGTCGGACCGTATCGGGCGCAAGAAGACGTTCGTCGTCACGCTTGCGATCATGGGCATCGCGACGGTGGGGATCGGCTGTCTTCCGACTTACGCGATGGCGGGCTTGCTCGCGCCGATCGGACTGATCACGCTGCGTGTGGTGCAGGGCATCGCGCTCGGCGGCGAGTACGGCTCGGCGGTCGTCTATGTGATGGAGCATGCGCCCGCAGGCCGCAAAGGGATGGCGACAAGCGTGCTGCAAAGCACCGCGAGCCTTGGTTTGTTGCTGGCGCTCGCTATCGTGTCGGCGCTGAAATTCACGCTCGACGCATCGGCGTTTAGTTCCTGGGGCTGGCGCGTGCCGTTCCTGATCTCCGCCCCGATCGTCGCGGTGGCGACATGGGTCCGCCTCGGTATGACTGAAACGCCCGTCTTCGCGGAGATGAAGGAAGCCGGCCGTCTGTCGAAATCGCCGCTGCAGGACACGTTGTCGAGCGCGACGTCGTGGAAGGCGATTCTCGTCGCGATGTTCGGCGCGCAGGGCGGGACATCGGTATCGCTCTACACGTCGATCGTCTACATGCTGTACTTCCTGCAGAACGTGTTGAAGGTCGAACCTTCGCGCGCGAATCTGTGCCTCGGTGTCGCTATCGTCGTGGCCGCGCCGCTTTATCCCGCGTTCGGCCGCCTGTCCGATGCGATCGGCCGCTCACGCGTCATGTTGATCGGGATCGTGCTCTGGATACTTGCCGCTTATCCGGCTTTCGCGGGCATCAGGACGAATGCGCTCGCAGGCGGCTGGGTGGGGGTGACGCTGCTCGTCGCGCTGCTGGCCGTGCTGACCGCGATGATCATGGCGCCGCTGCCGGCGTTTATCGCTGAATGCTTTCCGCCGCAAAGCAGGACCACGGGCTTCGGCTTGTCGCAACAGCTAGGCAACGTGCTGTTCGGCGGCTTTCTTCCATTGATCAGTCTTTCGCTCGTCAACCTGACAGGCAACCCGCTTGCGGGTGTCGGGTATTCGATCGTGTCGCTGTTGCCCTGCCTCGCGGTCACGTACTTCTGGGGACTGCGGCAGGACGAGCTGATCCGGCGTCGCGGTCACGAAGTCCGACATGTTCAAGAAAGGCCCTCGTCTTTGCCGGAAGGTGATGCCGCGAGTTGTCCAAGATGACGAAGGGGCAGGACTTCGACCGATCCCACGAAGCCGCCGATCCGGCCCTGCCCATCAGGACGCGTGCACCGACGTCAGATCGAGTGCCAGCGCTTGCGCGACTTCGATGCCGTCGATTGCCGCGGAATAGATACCCCCCGCATAACCCGCGCCTTCGCCGGCCGGATACAGTCCTTCGACGTTCATGCTTTGGTAATTGTCCCCGCGTCGAATCCGGATCGGCGACGAAGTGCGCGTTTCCACGCCGGTGAGCACGGCATCGTGCATCGCGAAGCCGGCGATCTTTTTATCGATCTGGGGTAACGCTTCACGGATTGCTTCGATTACGTAGTCTGGGAGCGCGGTGCTGAGATCGGTCGGGCGCACGCCCGGCTTGTACGACGGCACCACGGAGCCAAGCGACGTCGACGGCCGGCCGGCGATGAAATCGCCGACCAGTTGCCCTGGTGCATGGTAATCGCCGCCGCCGAGTTCGAAGGCGCGCTCTTCCCATTTGCGCTGGAACGCGATACCCGCCAGCGGACCGCCCGGATAGTCTTCGGGCGTGATCCCGACGACGATGCCCGCATTCGCGTTGCGCTCGGCGCGGGAATACTGGCTCATGCCATTGGTGACCACGCGTCCCGGCTCGGAGGTCGCCGCCACCACCGTGCCGCCAGGGCACATGCAAAAACTGTAGACAGCTCGTCCATTGCTGCAGTGATGGACCACCTTGTAGTCGGCCGCGCCGAGTTGCTTGTGGCCCGCAAACTTGCCGAAGCGGCTGCGATCGATCAGCCCCTGCGGATGTTCGATGCGAAAACCGAGCGAAAACGGCTTGGCTTCGATGTAGACACCGCGATCGTGCAGCATTTGGAAGGTGTCGCGCGCGCTGTGGCCCACGGCCAGCACCACGTGGTCGCAGCGCAGCGTTTCGCCGTTCGAGAGCTTGAGCGCGCGCACCTTGCCCTGATCGATTTCGATGTCGTCGACCCTGGTTTCGAAGCGCACTTCACCCCCCAGTGCCTCGATGGTCGCGCGCATCTTTTCCACCATGCTGACGAGGCGGAACGTGCCGATGTGCGGCCGGCTCAGATAGAGGATGTCCTCCGGTGCGCCCGCCTTGACGAATTCGTCCAGCACCTTGCGGCCATAGTGGTGCGGATCCTTGATCTGGCTGTACAGCTTGCCGTCGGAAAACGTTCCGGCTCCGCCTTCGCCGAACTGCACATTCGATTCAGGGTTGAGTACGGCCTTGCGCCACAGGCCAAAAGTGTCCTTGGTGCGCTCGCGTACGGCTTTGCCGCGTTCGAGGATGATGGGCCGGAACCCCATCTGCGCGAGGATGAGTCCAGCAAACAGACCGCACGGCCCCATGCCGATGACGACCGGGCGCAGGGAGGTCGTGTGCTCGTCGGCCTTCGCGACGAAGCGGTACGTCATGTCCGGCGTCAACCCGCAATGCGGGTTGCCTGCGAGGTGTTTGCGCGCGGCCGCTTCGTCCTTGACTTCGACGTCGACGATATACGTCAGCTTGATGTCGGAGCGCTTGCGCGCGTCGTGCGCGCGGCGGAACACCGTGTAACGGAGGAGCCCGTCCGCCGCCACGCCCAGATCCGCGAGGCGCGCGCGAACCGCGGCTTCGAGATCGCTTTCGGGATGGTCAAGAGGGAGTTTGATTTCGCTTAGACGTAACATGTGTATCGGGGTGCGATCGTCGCCACGGAAGCGTGGCGGCGTTGAAACAGGCGGAGAGGCGGCGAAGCCGAACTCTATATGATAACGCTGCCAGCGGGTGTTTTGGGCAGCAGTCATCGAGCAGGCCTTTGCGGGCGACCGGCCTGTCGATGACGGAAATGAGAGTACCGGCGGCGGCCAACGTTGCGGCGTCCGGTGGGCGGCAGCACTAGCTCGTGATGCCGTGGCGGTTATCGCGAGTCAATTCGATAACAAAGTCGAGGAAAGCACGCGTCTTCGCTGGCACGTGATGCCGCGACGGATAGTAGGCGTAAAAAGGATACCGCTCGTCGGTCCATTCCGGAAATAGATTAACCAATCGACCCTCGCCAATCAGATGCTCGGCGCCAAGCAGCAGCATCTGGGCAACCCCGGAGCCGGCGAGGCATGCGTTGAGAAGCGCGCCGGGGTCGTTGACCGTGAGGCGGCCTCGCGTGTCGATCAAAATGCGTTTTCGCTTGCGGTGGAATTCCCAGGGGAACGGCTTGCCCGTCTCCGGATTACGAAACTCAAGACATTTGTGGCGCCTCCCTTCAAGGTCTTCCGGTTTGGCCGGGCGTCCCCAACGCGCGATATACGACGGCGCCGCGACCGTCACAATGCGGCTATCGAGCAGCTTTCGCGCGATGAGGGTGGATGTTCTGGGCTCGCCGAATCGTAACGCGAGGTCGAAGCCGTCCATGACGAGGTCGCCCAGACTATCTCGCGCAATGAATTCGATTTCGAGCTCGGGGTGCGCGTCCATGAACGCATCGAGCGGTTGCCCGAGAATGATCCGGTAGAAGACGGGATCCAGGTTGACTCTCAGCTTTCCGCGCACAGCCGACGCGCCGCCTGCCGCGGCAGCGGCTGCTTCCTCCAGCCCTGCGAGATGCGGCATGACCTGCTCGTAAAATCGGCGGCCTTCTTCCGTCAGGGAGACGGAGCGTGTGGTTCGGTTGAAAAGCCGGATCGTCAATTTCTTCTCCAGCCTCGCAATCGCCCGGCTGACGCCTGGCGGCGACATTCCCAAGACTTCCGAAGCGGCCGCGAAGGTCCCCGCATCGACTACCGCAGCGAACACGCTAATGCCGCCGGACAACTTCTCGCTACTGGATTTCATGGTCTCGCGCGTGCTCCGGCTGATGGATCGCAACCGATCGGTTTAAGGACCGCACGGCATCATCGCACCGGACGGCCGCGCCGCGTCCAGGTTTCAAGCATGCCTTATTGATAACTCGATGTCACTTATCTAATGCAATCCATGTCATTTGGTTTCGAGCGGAATGTCCGCAGAATGCGCCTCACCGAAACATCATTCATTCGGAGAGGAACGCAAAATGACTGCTCGACTGAATCGGCGCCAGCTTCTGAAGGGGGCGTCGAGCCTCCTGGCCGTCGCGACGCTTGGCGGGTTCGCAAGCCGTAATACGCAGGCAGCCCCGCTCCGTTCGACAGGGGACGCGGTGATGATCCATCACCCGGCCTACACGTCGATCGACCAACCCTCCAGCGACTGATCCGTCACCGCTTCGACCAGCTTGCCGAGTGGGGGTTGTCGTTCGACATCAACACGCAGCCGGGACCACACGGACGCAGTGCGGGCAGCGCGAGCTGGGCCGGGCTGCTGAACACGTACTTCTGGGTGGATCCCGCCAAGCGCGTCGCCGGATCGCTTTTCACACAGATGCTGCCTTTCTACGATGCCCGTGTGGTGAATCTCTACGGGCAGTTCGAGCGGGCGTTTTACGACGGTTTGCAGCGCGCTTGAGCGCCTGGCCGCCTGATCGACTGGCGGCCGCCGCTTCGGCGAGACATCACTTTCGTTTACCCATGTAAGGAGAATGAACAATGTTTGCGATTACGGGCATCACGGGCAAGGTCGGCGGCGCAGTCGCCCGCCAACTTCTGGCGGCAGGCCAGCCAGTGCGTGGCGTGGTGCGGGACATCACACGAGCACGCCCATGGGCAGAGCGCCGCTGCGAACTTGCGACGGCTCGCATGGAAGATGCCTCGTCACTCACCGCTGCATTCGAAGGCGCAAAGGGTGTTTTCGTGCTGCCTCCTTCCGAGTTCGATCCCGAGCCTGGATTTCCCGAGGCGCGCGCGGTGATCGACG
>NZ_JBQCHR010000030.1:0-6551 GCF_051954495.1 Trinickia sp. | reverse complement strand
CAGCGCTTTCTGCGCCACCGGGTCTTCCGCGAGCATCGAAAGCGACAGCACGGGCGCATTGCTCAGGTTCGAGAAGGCGTCGTCGGCGACGAATCGGTTGATCACCTGCTTTTCGCCCAGCACGTACTGAAACAGGACGCCGACGCGTCGCGCCTTACCGATGAAAATGCCTAGCGCCTTGACGTTCATGGTGTCGACACGGTCATTGTTCGTCCGAATCCTTCCGCAACTTCTCGCGCGCGGACTGTACGCGGGTCTTCACGGCCGGTTTTGTCGGCGCGAATGCGGTATCGGCAGCCATGCCGGCCGCAGCCCCCTTGGGCACGAAGGCGAGTTCATACCCCAGGCAATCGAGTACGGCTACCAATGTGGTCACTTTGAAATCTGCCTCGCCGCTCAATACCCCAGTCAGCGTGCGGCGGGCGAGACCCGATCGGTCTCCCAGGGCGCGCTGAGTTATCCCGGTCTTTTTGAGCCGGTCACGGAGAAAGCCTGCGATCTGGGATAGCGTATGCATGGCAGCAAAGTAGGATAATTTATAAAAATCATACTTTGCTGCGCATCGGCGGTCAAATTAAAGCGCAGCAAAGTAGGACAAACCGCACAATATCCTACTTTACTGCGCACACTCTCAAACGGAGTTCTTCATTGCGTTGAACAGCACCGGCGACATGCGTCGCCTCGCCGGATCATGCCCCCTTTACTCCACGGTCACCGATTTCGCCAAGTTCCGCGGCTTATCGACATCGGTCCCGCGCGCGCAGGCCGTGTGATACGCCAGCAACTGCAACGGCACCACATGGAGAATGGGCGAGAGCATGCCGTAGTGTTCCGGCATCCGAATCACGTGCATGCCTTCTTCGTTGACGATCTTCGTATCCGAATCGGCGAACACGTAAAGCTGGCCGCCGCGCGCACGCACTTCCTGCATGTTCGACTTGAGCTTTTCCAGCAACGCGTCGTTTGGCGCCACCGTCACGACCGGCATCGCTTCGGTCACGAGCGCGAGCGGCCCATGCTTGAGCTCCCCAGCCGGATACGCTTCGGCATGGATGTACGAAATTTCCTTGAGCTTGAGCGCGCCTTCGAGTGCGATCGGATAGTGCAGCCCGCGCCCGAGGAACAGCGCGTTTTCCTTGCGCGAAAACTCCTCCGACCACGCGATGATTTGCGGCTCCAGCGCCAGCACGCTGTTCAGCGCGGCGGGCAAGTGGCGCAGCTGCTTCACGTAATCGGCTTCCTTAGCCGCATCGACATGACCGCGCTGCTTGCCGAGCGTGACCGCGAGCGTGAACAGCGCGACGAGCTGCGTCGTGAACGCCTTCGTCGACGCCACGCCGATCTCGCGCCCCGCATGCGTCAAAAACTGCATTTCCGTCAGCCGCACCATCGCGCTCGTGCCCACGTTGCACACGGCAAGCGTATGCCGGTGTCCCAGCTCCTGCGCATGTTTGAGCGCGGCGAGCGTATCGGCCGTTTCGCCCGATTGGGAAATGACGACGACGAGCGCCTTCGGGTTCGGCACCGATTCGCGATAGCGATACTCGCTCGCAATCTCGACCTGCGTCGAAATCTTCGCGATCGATTCGAGCCAGTACTTCGCCGTCAGTCCCGAGTAATAGCTCGTGCCGCAGGCCAAAATCAAAATGCTGTCGATCTCGTCGAACGCGGCCGCCGCCGCTTCGCCGAACAGCGTCGGCTCGAGCGTATCGCCCACGGGCAGCGTGTCGGTAATCGCGCGCGGCTGCTCGAAAATCTCCTTCTGCATGAAGTGGCGATAGGGCCCAAGCTCGACCGCGCCGCCGTAGGCGTGCACCGTCCGCACTTCGCGCTCGACGCCGTTGCCGTCGCGGTCGCTGATGCGCACGCCAGCTTGCGTCAGCTCGCACACGTCGCCTTCTTCGAGGAACATGAACTGCTCGGTGCTGCCGGCCAACGCCAGCGCATCGGACGCCAGGAAATTCTCGCCGCGCCCCACCCCGACGACGAGCGGCGAGCCCTGCCGCGCGCCCACGACCGTATGCGGTTCGTCCTTGTGCACCACCGCGATCGCATAGGCGCCGTGCAATTGCTTGACCGCCTCGCACACCGCCGCGTACAAGCTGCCTTGATAGAGGCTATGAATCAAATGCGCGATGACTTCCGTGTCGGTTTGCGACACGAACACATAGCCCTTGCCGCGCAGCATCTCGCGCAACGATTCGAAGTTCTCGATGATGCCGTTGTGCACGAGCGCCACCGCGTCTCGCGAAAAAATCGGGTGAGCGTTGTCGGTGACCGGCGCGCCGTGCGTGGCCCAACGCGTGTGCGCGATGCCCGTCACGCCTTCGAGATGCCCGTCGCGCACCTGCGCATCGAGATCGGCCACGCGGGCGACGCTGCGCGCACGGCGCGGCGCGCCGTCCGTCAGCACGGCCACGCCGCAGGAATCGTAGCCGCGGTATTCGAGGCGGCGTAGTCCTTCGACGAGGACGGGAACGATATTGCGCTGCGCGACGGCGCCGACGATGCCACACATGGGAGACCTTCCTTTCGATTAGTGCTTCTTCATTCGATCATGCAGCGCAACCGCTCATCGCATCTGTGCGTGAGCGCATGCGCCGTCGAAGTCTCGCGACTTCGCGCGGCTATTTAGCCGCCGGTTTCGTCAGCTCTTTTTCTTGACCGGTCGCGCGTAGCCGCCGCGCGTCACCTGCGTCTTTTCGTTGAGCACGAGCGAGCCTTCGGGTACGTCCTTCCAGACCGTCGTGCCGGCTGCGATCGTGACGCCCCGGCCCACCTTCACCGGCGCGACGAGCTGCGTGTCCGAGCCCACGAAAACATCGTCCTCGATCACGGTGCGATGCTTGTTCGCGCCGTCGTAGTTGCAGGTGATCGTGCCCGCGCCCACGTTGACGCGCGCGCCGATGTCGGCATCGCCGATGTACGTCAGATGGTTCGCCTTCGAACCGTGGCCGAGCGTCGCGTTCTTCACCTCGACGAAGTTGCCTACGTGCGCTTCGTCGGCGAGCACGGCGCCCGGCCGCAGCCGTGCGTACGGCCCGAGTACCGCATTGGCGCCTACCCGCGCACCCTCGATATGCGTAAACGGCTCGATACGCGTGCCGGCGCCGATCGTAGCGTCGCGCAGCACACAGTTCGCGCCGATCGTGACGCCGTCGGCCAGCGTCACGCTGCCTTCGAATACGCAGTTGACGTCGATCGATACGTCGCGACCGCACGTGAATTCGCCGCGCACGTCCAGGCGCGCGGGGTCGAGAATCGTCACGCCCGCGTCAAGCAGCGCATCGGCCAGCGTGCGCTGATGGATACGCTCGAGCTCGGCCAGTTGCGCCTTGCTGTTCACGCCGAGCGTTTCCCATTCATGGTCGGGCTGCGTCGTCACCACATCGAAGCCGGCTTCGATCGCATGCTCGACGACGTCGGTCAAGTAAAACTCGCCTTGCGCGTTGTCGTTCTTCAGCGCGCCGAGCCACATGGCCAACTGCGCCGTCGGCGTCACGACGATGCCGGTGTTGATCTCGGCGATGCGCAATTGCTCCGGCGTTGCATCCTTCTGTTCGACGATACGCGTCACGTAGCCGCCCGCGTCGCGCACGATCCGGCCATAGCCGGTGGGATCGTCGAGCGTGACCGTCAAAATGCCGTAGCGCCCTTCGACAGCCTCGTCGGCCAATCGCTTGAGCGTGGACGGCCGCGTGAGCGGCACATCGCCGTAAAGCACGAGCGTGGGTTGCGCGGGGTCGAGCAGCGGCAACGCCTGCTGCACCGCGTGCCCGGTGCCGAGCTGCTCGGCCTGCAGCGCGAACGCGATATCGGGCGCCGCAACGGCTTCCTGCACGGCCTGCGCGCCATGACCAACGACGACGACGATGCGAACCGGATCGAGCGCGCGCGCCGTGTCGATCACATGCGCGAGAAGCGGCCGACCGGCCAATGGGTGAAGCACCTTCGGCAACGCGGAGCGCATGCGCTTGCCGGTGCCCGCAGCCAGTATGACGATGTTCATTGCATCGACGAAAAAATAAGGTACAAAGTGCGCGATTTTACCATGCGACCACCCGCGCAAAGGACGCCGTGACGAACGCGCCGACCCTTTGCCGCTTGCGCTAGAGGGTCAGAGATCGTCGAATTGAACGAACGAAATCTTCTGCCCGTCGGCGGGGATCCCGGTTGCATCGGCCCCATCGGTCGCGCACGGTTCGTCGTCGAACGCGATGTCGCCGAGCGGATCGGCCTGCCCTGTAGCACGCAGTCCCGCGAACGGAAAAAGCGACGCATCCATCAAGTGCGACGGCACCACGTTGGACAACGCGCTGAACATGTTGTCGACGCGCCCCGGAAAGCGCTTGTCCCAATCGCGAATCAGCGCTTTCATTTCCGCACGTTTCAGGTTGGGCTGACTACCGCATAAGTTGCACGGAATGATCGGGAACGCACGCAATTGGGCGTATTTCTCGAGGTCGATTTCCTTCACGTAGGCGAGCGGCCGAATCACGATGTTCTTGCCGTCGTCCGACTGCAGCTTCGGCGGCATGCCCTTGAGCTTGCCGCCGTAGAACATGTTGAGCAGCGTCGTCTGCAAGATGTCGTCGCGATGGTGGCCAAGCGCGATCTTCGTTGCCCCGAGCTCGCCCGCCACGCGGTACAAAATGCCCCGCCGCAGCCGCGAGCATAGCGAGCAAGTCGTCTTGCCTTCGGGCACGAGCCGCTTGACGATGCTGTAGGTATCCTGATTCTCGATGTGAAACGGCACACCCAAGCTCGACAGATAATCGGGCAGCACATGCTCGGGAAAACCGGGCTGCTTTTGGTCGAGATTGACGGCGATCAGCTCGAAATCGATCGGCGCGCGTTCGCGCAGCCGCATGAGAATATCGAGCATCGCATAGCTGTCCTTGCCGCCCGACATGCACACCATCACCTTGTCGCCGGCCTCGATCATGTTGAAGTCGCCGATCGCTTGGCCGACGAGACGAGCAAGCCGCTTGAACAGCTTGTTGTTCTCGTACGCTTCCTTTTGTTCGCGGCGCGTCAGGGCGCGGCGCTCGCTTGCCTCGTCGTGTTCGCGCGCCGCGCCTTCGGGCGCGATGCGATCGGGCGCGTTCATACCGATTCCTCTTTAATGCGAAACACTTCGACGCCCACGGCGTCGCAGTCGGGATAAACATCGGGCTTTTCGGTCGAAACCGACACCGCACGCACGCGCGGATGCTCGAGCATCGTGGCCGCGATATCGTCGCAAAGCGTCTCTTGCAGATGAATGTGCCCCTGACCGACGCGGCGCGCGATCGTCGCGCGCATGAAGTCGTAATCGACGACCTCGTGCAATTTGTCCTCGACCGGCGTCGTCTGCGCGAGCGGCACGAACAGTTCGACGTTGAGGACGACGCGCTGCTCGCCGCGTTTCTCGAAATCGTGCACGCCGATGTTGATATAAACCTCGTAGTTGCGCAGAAACAGCCTGCGGCAGTCGGCGAGCCGGGGATGCAAGAGAGCGGCGACCATATTCGTTCCAATCAAAGTATTGCGCTGCATGAGCGCTAAAAGCCCGGCGCGGCCGGGGCCGGCCGGCGCGTCACGCGTCAGCGCGTCAAAAACATCACGTCCCGCGGCAACGGCACGAGGTGCTGGCCGCCGTCGACGACCAACGTCGCGCCCGTCACGCCGCGCGCTTCGGCCAAATAGCAGGCCGCCGCGACGACATCCTCGGGCGTCGACGCCCGTCCGAGCGGCGTCACGCGGTGCGCTTGAGCGAATTCGTCCGGGGTCTGATCGGCCGACTGCAGCGTCAGACCCGGTGCAATGCCCACCACCCGCACCTTCGGCGCCAGCGCTTGCGCGAGCGTCACCGTCGCCGTTTGCAGCGCCGCCTTCGACAACGTATACGACAAATAATCCGGATTCAGGTTGTAAAGCTTCTGGTCGAGCACGTTGATGACCACGCCGCGCAGCGCCTCGTCATCGCGCGCCGCGTCCGGTGTGGCCTCGTATAGCGCGCGCGCCAGCACGAGCGGCGCCCCGACGTTCACGGCCATATGCGCGAGCAGCGACGCGTAGCCGACGTCGCGCGCCGTGTCTTCGACGAACCGCGACGCATTGTTGACGATGCAGGCGGGCCGCCCGAGCGCCGCGGTGCAGGCGGCGACGAGCCCCGCGGCCTCGTGCTCCACGGCCAGATCCGCTGCCAGCGCCTGGGCGCGGCGGCCCAGTGCGCGAATTTGCTCGACGAGCGTATCCGCCTCGCTCCGCGACGCCCCGTAGTGGACAGCCACGTCCCAGCCCTTGGCCGCGAAGCCGAGCGCGAGCGCGCGCCCGATGCGCCGCGCCGCGCCCGTCACGAGCACGACACGCGGGCCGGCCGGGGCGCCGGCGTCAGATCGAGGATCAGGGGAAGCGGTCATTTACAATGCCGGAATGAATCAGAATGCTCACGAACCCGCTAGTTTACCTGTTCCCGCCGCCGATGCGCTCGATGCCAGCGCCGCCCTGGCCGCGCACATCCGCGAAGCCATTTCGCAGGCGGGCGGGTGGCTGCCGTTCGACCGCTA
>NZ_JBQCHR010000029.1:0-102595 GCF_051954495.1 Trinickia sp. | reverse complement strand
CACGTCTTCGCCCGAGTGGAAGTTGCCCGTGATGGCAACGGTCGCCGTAGATAGCGTAGGCGCGGAGCCGTCGGAGAGCGTCAGCCCCGAATCGATCGCGACGGGTGTCGATGCCGCGTTGTCGCCTGCCACGAACGCGGCGGAGCCCGAATCGGTCACGATCGTCGGCGGGCCGAGCACGCTGACCGTATCGGTTGCCACGGCGCTCGTCTTGGTGCCATCGCTCGTCGTGAAAGAAATCGTGCGGTTGCCCGGCGTCGCGCTCGAACCCGCCGAGAACGTGACCGCGGACAGCGCGTTCGCCCACTGCGTATCCGTGGCCACCGCACCTGAGGAGGTGAGCGTCAATACGCCCGTGGCCGAATTGTAGGAGGCGACGATGTTGCCGAACGTCGTCGAGTTCGAGTTGACGAAGGTCAGTACGTCCCCGCTATGAAAGCCACCCGTGATCGAGACCGTACCGCTCGCTTGCGTCGTGTTGTCGAGGTCGCTGACTGAAATCCCGCCGTCGATCGTCGCCGCCGAGGTGCCTCCGACATAGTTCGTCGTGCCGCCCGTCGTCGTCACGATCGGCGTTTGATCGGTGTCGGTCACCGTGACCGTGCGGGTGGCCGTGGCGCTGGTATTGCCTCCCCCATCGACGGCCGAGAAGCTGATCGTACGCGTCGTGTTGTTCGGCGTTACCGCGGTATCCGTATAGGTGATCGATCGCAGAGCGCTCTGCCATTGCGCGAGCGTAGCGGTTGCGCCGGCGGAGGTGAGCGTCATCACACCCGTCGCCGCGTTGTAGGACGCCGTGATGTTGCCCATCGTCGAGCCGTCGTTCGTATACGACAGAACGTCTTCGCCGCTACTGAACCCGCCCGTGACTGCTACCGTTGTCGACGCGAACGTCGCTGCACTGCCGTCGGTCACCGTCAAGCCGGAGTCGATCGCCACCGGCGTCGACGCCGTATTGTCGCCGGCGACGAACGCGGCGGAACCCGAATCGGTCGTCAAGATCGGCGGCGCCGTCATGTTGACCGAATCGGTCGTTTGCGAACTGTTCTTCGTTCCGTCGTTCACTTGGAACAAGATCGTGCGGCTACCGTACGTCGTGCTCGTGCTCGAGAACGTTACGGAGCTCAATGCGCTGGCCCACTGCGCGTTTGTGGCAGTGCCACCGATGGAAGTCAGTAGCAAGACGCCCGTTCCAGCGCTGTACGACGCCTGGATGTTGCCCATCGTCGAGCCGTCGTTCGTAAAACTCAACACATCGCCGCTATGGAAACCCGTACCGACTGCCACCGTGGCCGACGTTTGCGTCGAGTTGTCCAGATCGTTCACGGTCACATGGCCGTCGATCGTCACGCCCGCCGAAGCGCCCACATAGCTCGTCGTACCGCCCGTCGTCGTCACGATCGGCGTTTGATCGGTATCCGTCACCGTCACCGTGCGCGTAGCCGTGGCGCTCGTATTGCCCGTCCCATCGACGGCGGAGAAGCTGATCGTACGCGTCGCGTTGTTCGGCGTGACCAGGGAGTCCGTATAAGTCACCGATCGCAACGCGCTCTGCCATTGCGCCAGCGTCGCCGTTGCGCCCGACGAAGTCAGCGTCATTACACCCGTCGACGCGTTGTACGACGCCGTGATGTTGCCCATCGTCGAGCCATCGTTCGTGAACGCCAGAACGTCTTGACCGCTGTGGAAGTTGCCGGTGATCGCCACCGTCGTCGAAGCTAGCGTCGTCGCGCTGCCATCGGTCACTGTCAAGCCGGAATCGATCGCCACCGGCGTCGATGTCGCGTTGTCGCCCGCGACGAATGCGGCTGAGCCCGAATCGGTCGTGATGACCGGCGGCGCTGTCATGTTCACCGTATCGGTCGCCGCCGTGCTCGTCTTCGTACCGTCGCTCGTCGCGAACGAGATCGTACGATTGCCGTATGTCGTGCTTGTGCTCGAGAACGTGACGGCCTTGAGCGCGGCAGCCCACTGCGTCGTATCGGCGGTCGAACCCGCGGAAGTCAGCGTCAGCACGCCCGTGGCCGCGTTGTACGAGCCCGAGATGTTGCCCATCGTCGAGCCATCGTTCGTAAAGCTGAGCGTGTCGCCGCTGTGGAACCCGGCCGAAACCGACACCGTTCCCGAAGACTGGGTCGTATTGTCGAGATCGCTAACCGAGACGCCGCCATCGATCGTTACGGCCGACGACGCGCCCACATAGTTCGTCGTGCCGCCCGTCGTCGTCACGATCGGCGTTTGATCGGTTATTGTCACGGTCACGTCGCGCGTGACCGTGCTGCTCGTGTTGCCGGCGCTGTCCACGGCAGTGAAGCTCACGGTGCGCGTTTGGGCGTTGGGCGTCACCGCCACGTCGGTGTATTTGATCGAGTCGAGCGCGGCCCGCCATTGCGCGACCGTTGCCGTCGAACCGGCCGAGGTGAGCGTCAATGTCCCGGTGATCATATCGAACGACCCGGCCGTGATGTTACCCATCGTCGAGCCGTCGTTCGTAAACTGCAGGTAGTCTTCGCCGCTCGTAAAGTTGCCCGAGATGGTGACCGTCGCCGATGAAAGCGTACCGGCGGCCGTATCGGTCACCGTCAATCCTGGGTCGACCGCCACCGGCGTCGACGGCGCGTTGTCGCCGGCCACGAATGCGGCCGAACCCGAATCCACCGTTAGTTGAAGCGGATTCACGACATTGACGGTATCGGTCGCCGCCGTGCTCGTCTTCGTACCGTCGCTCGTCGCGAACGAAATCGTCCGGGCGCCGAACGTCGTGCTCGAGCTCGCGAACGTAACCGTCTTGAGCGCACTCGCCCACTGCGCGTCGGTCGCCGTCGCGCCGGCGGAGGTCAGCGTCAACACACCCGTCGCCGCGTTGTACGAGCCCGAGATGTTGCCCATCGTCGAGCCGTCGTTCGTGAAACTCAGCGTGTCGCCGCTGTGAAACCCGCCCGAAATCGACACTGTCCCCGACGATTGCGTCGTGTTGTCCAGGTCGGTGACCGAAATGCCGCTGTCGATCGTAATGGCCGGAGCACCTTCGCTGTAGTTCGTCGTACTGCCCGTCGTCGTCACGATCGGCGTCTGATCGGTATCCGTGACGGTCACCGTGCGTGTGGCCGTCGCGCTCGTATTGCCCGCCCCGTCAACCGCCGCGAAGCTGATCGTGCGCGTCGCGTTGTTCGGCGTCACGGCCGTGTCCGTATACGTCACCGACTGCAACGCACTCTGCCATTGCGCCAGCGTCGCCGTTGCGCCGGCAGACGTCAGCGTCATCACCCCCGTCGCCGCGTTGTACGAGGCCGTGATGTTGCCCATCGTCGAGCCGTTGTTCGTGAACGCCAGAACGTCTTGACCGGTATGGAAGTTACCGGTAATCGCCACCGACGCCGATCCGAGCGTCGTCGAACTGCCGTCCGTTACAGTCAAACCCGAATCGATCGCCACCGGCGTCGACGTCGCATTGTCGCCGGCCACGAATGCGGCCGAACCTGAATCGGTCGTGATGACCGGCGGCGCCGTCATGTTCACCGTATCGGTCGCTGCAACGCTCGTCTTCGTACCGTCGCTCGTCGCGAACGAGATCGTGCGGCTGGCGTATGTCGTGCTGCTACTGGAGAAAGATACGGTTTTGAGCGCACTCGCCCACTGCGCGTCCGTCGCCGTCGCGCCGGCGGAGGTCAGCGTCAATACCCCCGTGGCCGCGTTGTACGAGCCCGAGATGTTGCCCATCGTCGAGCCGTCGTTCGTGAAATTCAGCGTGTCGCCGCTGTGGAACCCGCCCGAAATCGACACCGTCCCCGACGATTGCGTGGTGTTGTCGGCGTCGCTGACCGAGATGCCGCTGTCGATCGTCACGGCAGACGCCCCGCCCGCGTAATTCCTGGTACCGCCCGTCGACGTCACGATCGGCGTTTGATCGGTATCGGTAACGCTGACCGCCTTGGTCGTGGTGTTGCCCGCGGTGAAACCGTCGCTGGTGATTTCGAAGGTGATCCCGCGCGTGGCCGAGTTCGGCGTAACGGCCGTATCGGTGTAGGTCACCGCGCGCAGCGCGGCCTGCCATTGCGCAAGTGTCGCCGTCCCGCCCGAGGACGTCAGCGTCAAGATGCCGCTGCCGGCGTTATAGGCCGCAGAAATGTTGCCGAACGTCGTCGCGCTCGTGTTCGTAAAACTCAGCACATCCTCGGAGGTGTGCAAATTGCCCGTGATCGACACCGTTGCGCTCACAGCCGTGGTCGAATTGCCGTCGGTCAGCGTGATGCCCGAATCGACTGCGACAGGCGTCGATGCAACATTGTCCCCTGCCACGAAGGACGTCGTGCCGCCCGTCGCCGTGAGCGTCGGCGGAGAGGAAGGCGCGATGTACATGAAATTGTCGAGGGTGGGCGAAAGAAACGTGCCATTGCCGCTCGTCTCGACGAACTTGATGCTCTTGACCTGAGAGAACGCGGCATTGCCGGAGAGGTCGACGTGAAACAGCGAGCTGTTCGACACGTGGCCCGGGGTGTAGGCTGTGGCGCCCGCTGAAATATCGAGGACGATGCTCCCGATGATGTTGCCGGAACCGTCTAGCGCTTCGACCGTCACCTGGTTGCTGACGAAGATATCGATGTCGAAACTTTCTATCCCCATCAAACTGCTGTCTTGACGCGTAATCGTCAGCGACGACATTTGCGTGCCCTGGGTGTTAACGACCAGTTCACCGCCCGACCCGCTGCTCGGCAGCGAACCGCTGACGACCTGGTACTCGACCGCTTGGTCGCCGGTATAGGTCAAGGTCGAAAGACCGAGCGTCGTCGACGCGACCCCCGATGCCCCCGAATCGTAGCCCACCGACCCGTCGTACGTCTCGTCGAACGCCGACAGCACGTGATCGTAGTTCTGCTCGGACGCCGCTGAAAAAATCACGCCCGTATGCACCGTGCCGGCGTCGTACTCGAGCGTCCAGTCGCCGCCCAGCGTGGCCGCGCCGGTCGCATCGGTCGATGCCGCCACGTTCAAGCCGGAAATCGACGAAATCTGCTGCACGAGCGCCTTGCCGTCCGCATTGCCGGCGACGTCGCAGCCGTAAATCAAAAAGTCGCCGCCCGCCTTCATCGACGCGCCGATCTGCGCGAACTCGGCGCTGTACGTCGACAGGTCGGCTTCGTTGATCCACGTGCTGCCGACTTGAAACTCGCCCGCGACCCCGTGCGAGACGAGGTGAATCGCACTCACCCCGGGGTGTTCCTGCAGATACTGCTCGATTTGCACAAGCCCGTCCTTCGTCGAATCGAGCACGACGTACTGCGTGCCCGCCGGCAACCCGGCGACGAGCGTCTGCAAATCGGCGACGTTCGAATTGATGAAGACGACTTGCTTGTCCGTCGTCTGTGCCGCCGTATCCGTGAAACCGTGCACGGCGCGCGTCGCGGACGAATCCGCCGCGCCCGCGCCGTTTCCGCCAGTCACCGCCGCCGTGGTATAGCCGTGCACCGCTCGCATCGAAGCCGCCGACGACGTATCGTGCTCGCCGCTCGTCGGCTGTGCGTCAGCCGTGACATGATGCTGGGGCGCGACGGCTGCCGCACCGATCGAGGCAGCCGATGCGTCGTAGACGATGCGCGGCTCCAGCGCGACGATGAGCGGCGCGGGCATGGCGGCGACCGCGCTGCGCACGGGCTTGTCGGACGCGCGCATGGCGGAAAGCAGTTTCGAAAGGCTGGCGGCGAAGTTCATCGCTTATTGTCCTTAAAAGCGTGCCGCTCTCACGGCACGCATCCATCATCCGCGCGAGGGGAAGACCCCTTGCAGAGCAATGACGAAGTTGATACCGATATACGGATTGCGAAGCGAGAACGGCAGATTCTGCCCAACCATGCTGTTGGTGACCGTCGGCGTCCCGGCAGTCACGCTTACGTCGAACGGCTTGAGCGTGACGTCAGCGGTACCCGTGGTGTAAAGCTCGCCTTGGCGATTGGAAACGCTGACCGGGCCGAGCACCGCGGCGTTGCTCGGCACGCCGCTTTGCGTGGTCGTCGACGTCGACGCCGGAATGGCGATCGTCGCCGTCCCCGCGCCGCCGCCCGCCACCGTCGCCGCATGCGTATGCTGCGGCATGTTCGACATCGTCAGCGTGGCGTTCTCGGTCCCGGCCATCTCACCGATGTTGATGTTCGAAAGCCCAAGGCCCTGCCCCATCCCCACGGGCGAGCGCCCTTGCATGTTCGGCAACTGAAAGTTCGACACCCCGTTGCCGCCGTAATACGTGCCGAGCAGCGAAAACAAGGCGCTGTTCTGCGAAATGGCGAGCAGCTGCCCCTGGCACATCGCCCAGCCGTTCGGGGCAAAGTTGAAGCCCACCATGCGGATCTCGCCCAAATACGGATCACTCATCAAACGCCTCCTGTCGAAGAAAAGAAAATTGCCTTACGTCACGTCCGATGAGCCGGCCGCCTTGGCGAGCTCGTCGGCACGAGTGTGCACAACGACAGTGAGCGTCGATCGCCCGTCCTCGGTGGGCCGTGTCGGCGTGGCGAGCAGATCCCACGTTCGGCCGGCGGGTGAACCGATGCGATAAACGTCCTGCGGAAGAGAAACGCCCGCGGGCAGCTCGAACATGGCTGCATAGCAGACGTAACTGTCATTCATGGGGATGCCGGCGTTCGCGTGCAAAAGCACCGCGTCGACGGTTTGCCCGTCGGCGGCGCCAAACGTGAAACGCTGCCCGACTGCTTCGAGCAACTCGGCATGGGTAGGGATGGACAGCAAACAAGCCCCCGCTCGTTGTTCGTTATGTGTCTGACCGGCACTGCCGGCCTTGGTCTATCGTTGTTACCGCCGTATTCATTCCAAACGGCCCGCTGGCAAGCAAGCCGCTCGTCAAACCCTGCAACGCCGACGCACTAACGCGCTTCTTCGCGCGCAAGGCCTTCGACATCAGTCACGTCCGCGCCATCGAAAGGCATGACGGGCCGGCGCATCTGCACATAAATTCCGTTCTCGCCCGTCGGCTCGAATCCGAGCCGACGATAAAGCGCTCGCACCGGATTGTTCATCTCGACGTACAGCACCACGGGCACTTCCCGCGCCGCCGCCTGCGCCACGAACGCGCGCATGAGCCGCGTACCGATGCCCGAGCCGCGATGAACGGGCAACAGCGCAATATCGACCAGGCGCGCTTCGCCGCGGCCCCAATGGTGATAAAGACGCCCGATCGGATTCTCGCCGAGCATGATGACGTCGAAACGGCAGCGCGGATAATGCTGCCGGTAATACGTGTCTTGCATCGAGAACTGATCGGAGAGCAATGCCGTGATCTGCTCCGCGCTCCAGCCTACTTGGGCGAATTCCTGCGCGCGCGTGCTTTCGAAAACGGCATACAGAAAAGCGCGGTCGCGCTCGTCGGCGGGCCTGACATGCAAATGACCGGCATCCTTAACGCTTCGTTGCGCGATGGCCAGAGCGCCATCGATGCTATCGGCCATCTGAGATCTCATTTCCTTGCACGGACGAACCAGCCAATCGATGGAAAGTCTGTTCGACCGGCCCCTTAAAAACTGTTAAAGGCGATGTGGATATTAGTCTAGAGATAGTGCGGTCGCAACCGCGCCGATATGAGCGCGGCTACGTGATTACCCTGATCGACTTTTGCTGGCTCGGGGTGAAAAAAGGAGCGTCGCAGCGTATTAGCTGCGACGCCAAATAAATGATTCGGCATTTTTTCGTTTAAGCAGGCTCGAATTCCTGCGTTTTGGTAGCCCGCAAACGTTGTCGCGGCCCATGCCCTAATTCGAACGACGTTGGAGAAGGTTGCCCTCGGGGGGGGGCGGCTCGCCCCCGTCACCCCCTACTGCTTCACCGACGACACCACATTGCCGGACCCATCGACGATATCGACCGAGCGCTTTTTACCGCCTGCCTTGGTCGCCATATGCGATTCGGCTTCGCGCCCGGCATCGACATCGCCCGCCGCAGATGCCCCCGCGCCGGCCGCCGTCAGCAAGAACGACTCGCCCAGTGGCGAGCCCGCCCCATCCGCCTTGGCGGATGCAAGCCACCGCGCGCACTCCCTAAAACCTTCCAGTCCGGCTCCGGCGTTCTGCGTGGCGGTCTCGACTGCGATCTCGTTCACGTGCTGCCAGTAAGCGAACGCCTTCTTGAACCCGGCCTGGGCTTGCGCCATCGGCAGGGTAAGCGTCCAACTGAGCGAACGCGAATCGGCGGCTTCGAGCGCGATGCCGTGCTGCTCGGCAAGCATGGTCTTCATCGTCTGCAGATTCAGGCGGGTGAGGCGTTCGAAACCTGCGAACGTCTGGTTGGCCAGGTCGACCATCGAGGCGAGCGCCGCCTGTCCCGCATGGCCGACGCCGCCCGCATAGTCGATAACGGGTGAACTCATTGTTTGACTCCAAGGGATGGGAAAACGAACAGGAATCGAAGCGTGTTGGCTCAACACCGCCTCAGCCCTTTTTCGCCTCAGGGTTGCCGACCTTCTCCGCGAATTCGGTGAGCTTCTTGTCGGTGGCCTTTTCTTCCTCGAGCGTTTGCTTGAGCAGCGCCACCGCGTCCTGCTGGCCAAGCTGCTTGGCGAGCGCGCACAGCGTGCCGTAGGACGCGATCTCGTAGTGCTCGACCTTCTGCGCCGCGCCGATCAAACCGGCGTCCAGCACAGGGCCCTTTTCGATTTCGTCGATGAGTTCCTCGCCTTCCTCGATGAGGCCCTCCATCGCCGCGCACTTCATACGCTTCAAGCGCAGCCCGCACTTTTCGACCACTTGGTCGATGCGCTCGACCTGTCCGTGCGTTTCCTGCAAATGCGTCTCGAACGCCTGCGACAACTGCTCGTTCGTCGCCGCCCGCGCCAGTTTGCCGAGCGCTTTTGTCAGCTGTTTCTCCGCGCTGTAGATATCGGACAGGCTGTGAATGAAAAGATCTTCGAGTGTCTTGCGTGCCATGGTGAACATCCTTCGTAGTGAACGGTGATTGCTCCTCGGGCGTCGCTGCGCCGCCGCGCTGTTCGCCTACGACCGACGCGTCGAACGAACCGAACCGTCAACGCATCGACGCCACGGCTCCCGAGGTCCCGCCCCACACTTGCAACGCGCGTGCCTCGCCTCATCGCCCGGAAATTCATGGGAACGCGCGTTGCTGCCCTGCTCCGGCATCGCTCAAAACCACACACAGCGGCATCAGCGTTTCCCTTTCGGCTTCGACCACGCTTCGACTACGTTTGAAGGATCTGAACATGCGAGCACTTTGTTGGCACGGCAAACACGACATTCGCTGCGATACCGTTCCCGACCCGACCATCGAGGACGGGCGCGACGCCATCGTGAAAATCTCCACCTGTGCGATTTGCGGCTCGGATCTGCACCTCTTCGACGGGCTCATGCCGAGCATGGAGCATGGCGACGTCATGGGCCACGAGTTCATGGGCGAAGTGGTCGAAGTCGGCAAGGAGAACCGCGTGCTCAAGCCCGGCGATCGCGTGGTCGTGCCGTTCACCATCTATTGCGGCGAATGCGAGCAATGCGTGCGCGGCAACTACTCCGTCTGCGAGCGCAGCAATCGCAACAAGGCGATGGCCGACAAGGTGTTCGGCCACGCCACGGCCGGCCTATTCGGCTACTCGCATCTGACAGGCGGCTATGCGGGCGGCCAGGCCGAGTACGTCCGCGTCCCGTTCGCCGACAAGACGCACATCAAAGTGCCGGAAGGCCTGTCCGACGAGCAGGTGCTCTTTCTCGGCGACATTCTCCCCACGGGATGGCAGGCCGTCGTCCAGTGCGAAGTCGAGCCCACCGATACGGTTGCGATTTGGGGTGCGGGCCCCGTCGGCCAGATGGCCGTGCGCAGCGCGCTCGTGCTAGGGGCGCGTCAAGTTGTCGTGATCGATCGCGTGCCCGAGCGGCTGGCGATGGCGCGCTCCGCCGGGGCGATAACGATCAACTTCGATGAAGAAAGCGTGGTCGAGCGCTTGAACGAGCTGACCGGCGGCAAGGGCCCGGAAAAATGTATCGATGCGGTCGGCATGGAATCGCACGCCGCGCGGTCGCTCGACTCGATGGTCGATCGCGTCAAGCAAGCCGTCATGCTCGAAACCGATCGTCCGCATGTGCTGCGCGAGATGATCTACGTGTGCCGGCCGGCGGGAACGTTGTCGATTCCGGGTGTCTACGGCGGTCTACTGGACAAGATCCCGTTCGGCGCGGCGATGAACAAGGGACTCACTTTCCGCACGGGGCAAACGCACGTGAATCGTTGGACGGGAGAACTGCTCGAACTGATCGACAACGGACGCATCGATCCGTCATTCGTCATCACCCATACGGCGCCGCTCGCCGACGGCCCCGCGCTCTACAAGACGTTTCGCGACAAGGCCGACGGCTGCATCAAGGTCGTGCTGAAGCCTTGAGCGACAAGCAGCGCTCGGCGGTAGGGCACGCCTGGCGGCACAGTTCGTTCGCTTGGCTTACCGGCGCTCGCGGCCGCCCTCGATGCGCTGCGCCGACGTTTCACCAAAACGCCGAGATGCCGGCCACGCCATGCGCACCGTGAGCGCGCGCCGTCGACAGCGAATCCCGCGTCATGCCGCCGAGCGCGTAGACGGGCATGGAAACTTCGGCAGCGAGCGTTCGAAATGCAGGCCAGCCAAGCGCCGGCTCACCGGGGTGGCTCGTCGTGGGCAGCACGGGCGAGAGCGTGACGAAGTCGACCCCAATGCGCTGCGCGTGGAGCAATTGTTCGCGCGAATGGCATGCGGCGGAAACCAGTGTCGATCGCGCAAGCGGCCTCGATTCACATGCCATCAGGCGCGCGCTCGGCAGGTGCAGACCGTCCGCGTCCACATCGCCGGGTTCGTCGAATCCCCCGTTGAGGATGAGGCGCGCGTCGTACCGATGACACACCGCGCATGCCTCGCCGGCCAAGCGGCGATAGGCTTTTGGGTCGAGCGTTTTCGCGCGCAATTGTACAAGCGCGATCCCCGAGGCGACGGCGTGGTGCAGATGATCGAGGAATAGGTCGAATCGCTCGTCGCCGGGCGGCTCGGGCGTGATCAACAAGATATCGGAAAGGGGCGGATCGATCGGCATCCGCTCACGCTACCAAAAGACGGGCGGGACGCCAACTCGCGGAGCGACCTCGGCGCGCGGAGAAGCAGGCGAACATGGCGCTAGTGGATGGACTCCCCTACGCCGCGCGACTACCGCGCAGCGGCAAGGAGGAAGGAAGTCAGTGCGTCTGCGCCGCCGACGCCGTGCTCGGGCAAGCCGGATCCGTGCCCCAATGGTCGGAGCACACTCGCCAGCGGCAGGCCTGCGCCTCGAAGAAATTTCCCTTGTCGCACGCCTTGACTTGATCGGCGAGGCTTGCGCGATGCGCGTCGGCCGCGGGCCGCGCGGCCTTCGTTGCCGCGCCGCCGCCGGCGCCCTTGGGCGCATTGGCGCTCGAGGCCTTGGGCTCGTAGGGCTTCGTCCGCGCCACGAGCGCGGCGAGCAAATCGGCGTCGGGATCGTCCTTGACCGGCGACGCATGCCCCTTCACTCGCTTGCTCGCATGCGCGGAGGCGACTTTTTCTGGATGGCGGCTCTTCGCGCTTTGACGGTCGGTGCGCGAGGCGACTACCGGCGCCGCTCGCTTGGCGCCGGTGGCATTCGTGCTGGAAGCACTTCCCGCTGCGGAGAGCGTCGGCGCGCTGCCGCTTGCAAGCGCGCGCGAAAGCCGATCGCTGTCCGCGCCGTTACCGGACGGGCCCGAAGCCGCCGCAACGGAAGTCTCGGCGCGCGTGGAATCGTCGGCGACGATCACGGCCGCTTGCGGCGTCGAAGCGCCGCCGGCGGTCGCGCTCACGCCGCTTGCATTCGCGACCGCGGCAGTCGCCACGGCGCTCGCTCCGCCAGCCGCCGCGTGCCCCTTGTCGGCGCCTGCCACGACGGCGCTGCCGCCCGTTGCCGGCGCGGCTGCCGTGGTAACCGATTCGTCCTGCTGGCCGCGCTGCAACTGCCAAGCGCCCAATGCGCCGAAGCCGATTACGGCCAGCGCGGCGATCATCAAAGGTTTTTTGGAACGACGGCGCGGCAGCGGCTGCGCCACCGCACGCCCTTCTAGGCTCGCAAGAATACGGGAACTGCTGTCGCCGGCCCCTGGAGCCGTCTCGGAAAGCAGGCTCGGCCGCCCTTTGGAACTGTTGCTTTCGGGCGCACTCATCAGTCTCTCATTGAATCCGTGTTTAATTCGCCGCGATAATAGAATCCTGCCTCCCTTGGCAGCAGGCCAGATTCTAAGAGCAAGCATTACAAAATACAATTTATTTCCCGCCCGGGGCCCATCTTGATTGCAGTCGCACTCGCCGCTTATTTCGCCGCCGCCGTCACCATCGCGGCATTGTTCCTTTTGCCGCCGGCGCGCGCGGCGCTAATGTCGGCCGCACTCGAATTACATCGGCGGATGTCGCGGCGAACGTCGCGTGGGATATCACAGCTTCGCGGCGGCATCGATAAATCAGTAAAAATTTCTCATATCACGCTTTACGGCACGAAAAAAATACTGATTCGGCAGCGCTTGCTGATTTTGATTACGGCAGGTATCCTTGCGGCGCCTCCATTGATTGCAATTTGTTTGCGTGGGCGCCAATTATTTCAGTTTGATGGCGTGACGCGCGTACCGGACGAGAAAATCGCCGCATTGCTCAATGGCGAGCAGCTCGTTCCACCGCCGCCGTTGCCGCCCGAGGTCTTTACGACGCAGGAAGTCGAACAGGTCCGTCCAGCATTGCGCGACGCCAGCCGCGATTGGAATTTGCTTGATGCCGATTTCAGAACACGCCTATTGCTCGTCTACAAGATCATGCGCGAGCAGTACGGGTATGAAATGGCGCTGTTGGAAGGCTACCGAAGCCCGGAGAGGCAAAACCGACTCGCGCAGCTGGGGGGCGTGACCAATGCGGCCGCATATCAGAGCTACCACCAATACGGCCTTGCCGCCGATAACGCGTTTTTACGCGACGGCAAGGTCGTCATTTCCGAGAAAGATCCCTGGGCCATGCGGGGCTATCAGTTGTACGGTCAAACCGCCGAACAGGTGGGCTTGACATGGGGCGGGCGATGGAAATTGATGGATTTCGGACACGTTGAATATCACAAACCCGGATTCGTCCTAGGACGCCGGCCAAACGGTCCAACCGCGGGGCAATAAGCGACCATCACGCGCCATGCACCGATAAGACCGATACGAGATGCCTCGCGACGCCCAGCGCCGCGCCATTCGAAGACTCAGAACGTTAAAGCCTTATGCAACGCTTCCTCAATGCGCTGACCAGCAAACGCACGATGACCGTCGTCGGGGTGGTCGTCATCGCCGCGATCCTGTTCGGGCTCGCCCTCTGGTTCGATTTGCCGCTTCTGTGGCCCGCGCTGGCGGTCGCCGCCTTGCTTGCGCTCGTCTTGTTGGTCTGGCTTTGGCGGCGCATCGCCGCGCGGCGCGCGTCGGCCAAGCTCGGCGACATGCTCGAGCAGGAAGCGGAAACGGGCAAGGCGCCGCAAGTGAGCGCCGCCAAACCGGCGGATCTGGACGTGTTGCGCACGCGGCTCACCGACGCCGTGCGCACGATCAAGACTTCGAAGATCGGTCAGGTCTCCGGCGGCTCGGCGCTCTACGAACTGCCCTGGTACATCGTGATCGGCAATCCGGCGGCCGGCAAGAGCAGCGCCGTGCTCAACTCCGGGCTGCAGTTCCCGTTCGCCGAAAAGAGCGACGCGGTCGTGCACGGCATCGGCGGCACGCGCAACTGCGATTGGTTCTTCACCACCGAGGGCATTTTGCTGGACACGGCCGGCCGCTACTCGGTTCACGAGGAAGACCGCACCGAGTGGCTCGGCTTTCTGAATCTGCTCAAACGATACCGTCCGAAGGCGCCGATCAACGGCATCATCGTGACCGCCAGCATCGCCGAACTCACGAGCAGCCGCCCCGACGCCACCATCAATCTCGCCCGCAGCCTGCGCCAGCGCGTGCAAGAGCTGACCGAAAAGCTGGAAGTGTTCGCCCCCGTGTACGTCATGTTCACGAAGGCCGACCTCATCACGGGCTTCGCCGAATTCTTCAGCGGCGGCGAACGTCATGAATACGACCGTGTCTGGGGCGCGACGCTGCCCTATGTGCACGACGAAAAACGCGACATCGTCACGCTGTTCGACGAACGCTTCGAAGAACTCTACGAAGGGCTCAAGGAGATCAGCGTCGCGCAAATGTCGATCAATCGCGGCACGATGCTCTCGCCGGGACAGTTGAGCTTTCCGCTCGAGTTCCTGGCCATCAAGCCCGCGCTGCGCGTGTTCCTCGCCACGCTCTTCGAAAACAACCCGTTCCAATACAAACCCATCTTGCGCGGCTTCTACTTTACGAGCGCGCTGCAGGAAGGCGAAACGAGCAGCGCGGCCGCGGAGCGCATCGGACAGCGCTTCGGGCTGTCCGTCGACGATCTGCCCAAACCGCAAGCGGCCTCGTCCAAGAACGGCTTTTTCCTGCGCGATCTGTTTTCGAAGGTCATCTTCGCCGATCGCCAAACGGTGCGGCAATTCGCCAGCCCCGCCAAAACACGGCTGCGCTACGGGACGTTCTTCGCGTTCGTGGCCGTGCTCGCGCTCGCGCTCGGCGGCTGGACTTGGTCGACGATCGGCAACGAGCAGCTCGCCACGAACGTCCAAGCCGATCTCGACAACATCGTCCGTCTGCAGCAAAACCGCAACGATCTGCAATCGCGCCTGCAGGCCATGGACATTCTCGAGGATCGCATCACCCAGCTCGAGCAGTTCCGCCGCGACCGGCCGCTGTCGGTATCGCTCGGCCTTTACCAAGGCGATCGGATCGAGCAGCGCCTCTTGGCCGAGTACTACCGCGGCGTCAAACAGCTGATGCTCGACCCCGTTTCGCAAAATCTCGTGTCGTTCCTCAAGGAAGTCGACGCGCATCCCGATCAGCTGACACCGCTCACGCATCCGCCCGAATCGGGTGCGATCGCCGTCTCGGCGCGCTCGGGCGATGCAGCCGCCAGCGGCGTGCAGCCCCTGCAAAACGCACAGGGCGGTCAAACCGGCCGCGGCGGGCTCTACAGCGACGCTTCCCCGACCAACGTGGAGGACGCCTACAACGCGCTGAAAACCTACCTGATGCTGTCGGACAAGCGTCATGTCGAAGCGGCTCACCTGACCGATCAGCTGGCTCGTTTCTGGCGCGGCTGGCTGGAGACCAACCGGGGGAACATGTCGCGCGACGAGATGATCCGCAGCGCCGAGCGCATGATCACGTTCTACCTGTCCCGCGTCTCCGACGACGACTGGCCGATGATCGACGCGAATCTGTCGCTCATCGATCAAACGCGCGAGAGCCTGCGCCATGTCGTGCGCGGCATGCCGGCTCGCCAGCGCGTCTACGAGGAAATCAAGGCGCGCGCCTCGACGCGTTTCGCGCCGATGACCGTCGCGCGCATCGTCGGCGAGAACAACACCGCCCTCGTGGGCGGCAGCTACGCGATTCCGGGTACGTTCACGCGCGAAGCCTGGTTCGACTACGTGAAGCCCGCGATCCGCGACGCCGCCACGAAGGAGCTGCAGGCGAAGGACTGGGTGCTCGGCACCGCGTCGCAAGACGATCTCACGCTCGAAGGCAGTCCCGAGCAGATCCAAAAGGCGCTCGTCGGCATGTACAAGACCGAGTATGTCCAGCACTGGCAGCGCTTCATGCAAGGCATCGCCGTGCGCGACTTCGGCAGCTTCGGCCAAGCGGTGGACGCAATGAATCGTCTCGGCGATCCGCAAGACTCGCCCATCCGCAAGATCCTCGAAACGGCCTACGATCAGACGGCGTGGGACAACCCGGCGCTGGCCTCGACCACGCTGCAAAAGGCGCAAAGCGGCGTGACGGGGTGGTTCAAGCGGCTGTTCTCGTCGAAGACGCAGGCGGCGCAGAACGCCGGCGTGGACGTCGACGTCAATCTCGGCGGCTCGACCACGGCCGGCCCGATCGGAATCGCGTTCTCGGGCCTCGCGCGTATCGTCGCCAAGCAGGAAAACGCGTCGCTGCTGAACGGCTACATGGATTCGCTCTCGAAGGTGCGCACGCGCTTCAACGTGCTCAAGAACCAGGGCGATCCGGGCCCCGGCGCGCGCGAGTTGATGCAGCAGACGCTCGACGGCAGCGGCTCGGAGCTCGCCGATTCCCTGAAGTTCGTCGACGAACAGATGCTGACCGGCCTCACCGACGACCAGCGCAAGGCGTTGCGGCCGCTGCTCGTGCGGCCGTTGATGCAGGCGTTCGCGGTCGTCATCGAGCCGGCCAGCAACGAAGTCAACAAGGTTTGGAACGCGCAGGTCTATCAGGCCTTCGAAAACTCGCTCGCGAACAAGTACCCGTTTTCGGGCGATGCCAAGGTCGAGGCCGGCGCGAGCGAGATCGGTCAAGTGTTCGGCCCCGAAGGCGCGATCTCGAAGTTCGTCGGCACGACGCTCGGCCCGCTCGCCGTGCGGCGCGGCGACACGCTGTCGCCCCGCACCTGGGGCGGCATGGGCCTCGCGCTCTCGCCTGAATTCACGAACGGCTTCGCCCGCTGGGTGGCGCCGCTTTCCGGTGCGGCGGCAGGCAGCGGCGGCGGCGCAGCGGAACCGCAAACAGTGTTCCAGATCATGCCGCAGCCGGGTCAAGGCACGACCGAGTACACGATCTCGATCGACGGCCAGCAATTGCGCTACCGCAACACGCCGCCGCAGTGGACGAACTTCGTCTGGCCGAATCCGCAGGGCTCGCCCGGCGCGACGCTCACGGCGACCTCGTTCGACGGGCGCACGATCGAGCTCGTCAACGAGCCGGGCCGCTACGGCCTCGAAAAGCTGATCAACTCGGCCAAGCGCACGCGTAATCCGGACGGCACCTTCGCGCTGACGTGGACGCAAGGCAGCATCACGGTTGCATTGAGCATGCGGATCATCAGCACCTCGCAGCCCTCGAGCGGCGGCGGCGACGCCCCGCAGCAGCAAAGCTTGCGCGGCGTACGTCTGCCCGAATCCGTCGCCGACGTCGCGCAGGCCCGCTTGGCGCTCGCGCAGGCGAGCGGCACGCCGGCCCAAGCGCCCGGCACGAGCGGCGCGTCGGCAATGCCCGCTCAAGCGGCGCCGTCCGTCGCCCCTTCTCCCTCGGCCGCCCAAGGGGCGGTCTCGACCACAGGAGCCGCGCAATGACGCAATCGGTCCAGGCGCAACTCGCCTACTTCGGCAAGATTCCTTCGCGCGGGGACTTCGTCAAGAGCACGCAGAACCCGCAACTGATGCAGACACTCGACCGCTGGGTTGCGCAGGCGATGGAACTGCTCGCCGAAGACCCGCGCTGGAAGATCGTCTACGAAAACGCGAAACCGATGCATTTCGCCTTCCTCGGTTCGCAAAGCCGGATCGCGGTCGCCGGCCACTTGATGTCGAGCCACGACGTGTCCTCGCGCCGCTTCCCGCTGCTCGCGGCGACCGCGCTGGAAGTGGAGCGTCCCCTCGCTTTCCTCGCGCGCAGCCCGCTTGCGTTCGCGCGCTTGTGGTCGCGCGCTTCGACGCAGATGCGCACCCTCTACGACTGCGAGGAGCCGGCCGCCGCGCTTCAGGCGCTCGGCGATACGCAGGTGTCCATCGACGTCGGCGTCGCCAATTCGCACGACGGCACGTTCTCCGACTTCGTCGAGCACCAGACGCTCGCCGGGCTCGAGCAGATGCTGCTCGCGAGCGGCCATCCGGTGCGGCTGCGCGGCGCGATGCTCGCACTCGGCTCGCTGCTCAAGCCCGTCATGCTGAGCCACGCACCGAACCTCGAGCGCGGGCTGACGTTGCCGCTGCCGAGCGATACGTTCTATCGCACCCTCGTCGCCGCGTTCTGGCTCGAACTCATCGCCCCGTTTCTCGCCCAGACCGATATCGAACTCGCCATCTTCATCGGCACGATCGCCGAGCGCGAGCGTCTCGTCATCGGCTTCAACGGGGCATCGGCCAAGACGCTGCACAGCGTCATCGATCCGCAAGCCTATGCGGCGCACAACATCGACATCGACGATCCCGAATGGATCGACGACCACGCTCAGAACGAACATGGAATCAGCAAGCTCGTCAGCTATCTCGAACAACCGCAACTATCGCTGCGCATCGCCATCGATACGTTCCGCGAAGCGTTCGTCGGAGGGTGACGTGAGCGAGCCTGCCGTGTTGCCGTTTGAGCGCCCCTCCCTCCCGCTCACGCCTCCTCGCCGCGCATGCCGCGTGCTCGCGCAAGCGCTGGCGGTGGCCGGATCGCTGGCCGCCGGCGCGGCGTATGCCGACGATGCCGGTCGCGTCAGCGTGTCGCCCGTCGACAGCGGCGGGGCCCGCGTTAGCGTGACGGCGCTGCCCACGCTCGCGCAAAACCAAGCGCCAGCCACGCAGGCTACGCCGGGCGTCCAAAGCGCCCCAACGCATATGCCTGCGCCTGCCGATGCGGCGCCCGGGCAAGTCGTCGTCGGCGGCAAGGTGCCGGATGAAGCGACGCATAGCGCCGTGCTCGCACGGTTGCGCGAGACGTACGGGGCCCGCAACGTCGTCGATCAGATCGAGGTGGGCGGCGTGGCCACGCCGCCGAACTGGAGCGCGAACGTGCAAAAGCTGCTGGGCCCGCAGCTCAAGCAAATCAGCAAGGGACAGCTCAAGATCGACGGCACGCAAATCGACGTCAAGGGCGAGGTGTCGAACGAGTCTCAGCGCCAGCAGATCGCAAGCGACATGGCCAATGCGCTCAATCCCACCTACACGATCCGCAATGGCTTGCGCGTGAGCGCGTCGGAGCAAGGCCTGCTCGATACGACGCTCGCCAATCGCACGATCGAATTCGAGACCGGTAGCGCGACGTTGACCCCGCAAGGGCGCGCGATCCTCGATCAGATGGCGGCCGTCCTCGCCAAGATGTCGGGCAAGACGGTGGAAATCATCGGCCATACCGACAATTCCGGCAGCCGCACGTCGAACATTGCGCTGAGCCAGGCGCGCGCCGATGCGGTCAAAGGCTATCTCGTCACGAAGGGGGTCGCCCCGCGAGCGATGACGACGATGGGCGTCGGCCCCGATCAGCCGATCGCATCGAACGACACCAGCGACGGCCGCGCCCGCAATCGGCGTATCGAATTCCGCGTCGGCCAATAACGGCGGAGCGGCGTCCCGGTCCGCTCGGGCGCGCCGCACACGCCGGCCGCGACGCCTTTGCGCGTCCGGCCTTCGGCAATCCGCTAGTTCGAATCGCCCGGCTTCACGCCCAGCACCTCCCGAAGATGCGCGAGCGAACCGTCGTCCTTGACGACGGCGGCCAGCCATTCGTGCAACGGCATGTCCGCCCATTCCGCGGCTTTGTCCGCGAGATAAGCGGCCGGGCTGTGCGGCTCCGTCGCGCGCAGGAAACGCGCGATCGCGCGCAATTGCGCCACGGCATCGGCCCGAGTTTGGATCGGGCCCGCGTGACGCGCGGTGGGCTCTACGGCAACGTTGGCGGGCATCGTAGTCTCGAGTGAAGAAGGCGCGGTCTTGAAGCTGGGCTCGGCGCGTTCGGCGCCGCTCGCCCCCGTCTGAGGCGGCTCTGCGACCACTTCGGTCTTCACGCCCACGTCGCGCGCGAAGCGCTCGGCCAACCCGAAGACGAACTCGTACGCGTCCTTGGCCTGCCGAAAACTCGGCGCCGACGTGCCGGCGCGCGCGTCGAGTTCTCGCTCGAGCGCCAGCATGGCCGCTTCGAATGCCTTCAAATCCGTCAGCAACGTGCGGTAAAACGCCGGCGGCGTCGCCCGCTTGGCCGCCTCGATCTGTTCGATCGACGGCTTGCCGTAGGCGATCTCATCGGCCCGATCGGGGTCGCGGCGCATCGCCTGCGCCACGTTCGTCGCCACCTCCCAATCGAGCCCGCGAAACTCGCCGTTGGAGGCTTGCGTGAGCGGCACATCGCGCAGCAACTGCGCCGTGCGGCCCACGAGCCAGGTCACATTGCCGAGCCGGTATTCGGCATCGTCGCCTTCGGGAAGCGGGTGTACGGTGTCCCAATAACGCTCGCTGAGCGCCGCGAGCAACACATAGCCTTGCGAGAGCCCGGCGACGCCCTGCTTCATCGCGAGCGCTTCGGTGAGCCAGGCGGCCAGCCGCAAATCCTTCGTCTGCTTCGAGAGCAGCAGCGAACAGCGTTCGATGACGAAGCCCCAGTCGGCTTCCTTGATGTCGGTGATCCATTCGCCCTGGTCGAGCGATGGATCGTCGAAGCGGCGCGCGTGCTGAATCGCGTCGAAATCCGATGAGAACAGCAAATCCTCGCCGCAGGGCGAAGCGCCTTCGAGCGGCGCGATGAGAGGGGATAGATCGATGGGCATGTCAGTCTCCCGTAGGGCCGCTCCAAGGGAGGCCGACGCCCCCATGGAGGGCCGCGAACGCAGTGCGCGCGGGGGGTCGCATCATTTCAGCTCACCTTATATTCGAATTGGCCGCCCTCGAGCGCGCGCACGGCGATCTGCTCGATGCGCTCGCCTTGGGCGATGCGGCCGAGCACGTGTTGCGCGAGTTCGGGCAACAGCGTGCCGTTGAGAATGTGATCGACGTTGCGGGCCCCCGAATCGACCTCCGTACACCGTGCCAGCACGGCATCGACGAGCGACTCGTCCCAAGCGAACGCGGCACGGTGGTTCTGCGCGATGCGGGCACGGATGCGATCGAGCTTGAGCTCGATGATCTCGACCAGCACCTCGTCGGAGATCGGATAGTACGGCACGACCTTGACGCGGCCGAGGAACGCCGGCTTGAACGCCTTGTACAACTGCGGCCGCAACAGCTCGGAGAGCGCCTCCGCATCGGGCAGCGCTTGCGCTTCCTGATTGAGACAGGCTTGCATGACGGCCGCCGATCCGACGTTCGACGTCAGAATGATCAACGCATGGCGAAAATCGATCTCGCGCCCCTCGGCGTCATCGAGCGTGCCTTTGTCGAACACCTGGAAGAACATTTCGAGCACGTCGGGGTGGGCCTTTTCGATTTCGTCGAGCAGCACGACCGAATACGGGTTGCGCCGCACGGCCTCGGTCAGCACGCCGCCTTCGCCATAGCCGACGTATCCGGGCGGCGAGCCTTTCAAACCCGATACGCTGTGCGCTTCCTGATACTCGCTCATGTTGATGGTGATGAGCTTGCGCTCGCCGCCGTAGAGGATATCCGCCAGGGCGAGCGCCGTTTCGGTCTTGCCCACGCCCGACGGCCCCACGAACAGGAACACCCCGCGCGGCTTGTGCGGGTCCTCCAAATTCGCGCTGGCGGTACGCACGCGCTGCGCGATGGCATCGAGCGCATGGTCTTGGCCGATCACGCGCGCAGCCAGAAGATCCTTCAAACCCAGCACGGTGCCGATTTCGTCCTTGATCATTCGCCCGAGCGGAATACCCGTCCAACCGGCGACGATCTCCGCGACGACATGACCGTCCACCTGCAGCGGCACCATTGGGCTCGACTGCTGCAATGCCGTCAGCTTGGCCGTCGTCTCGGCCAGCGTTTCTCGCAACGCGGCGGCGGCAGCATCGGAGGAATCGAGATGGGTCATCGCCGCCAGTTCGCCGCGCATGGCTTCGATGCGCTGCGCAAGCGCGCGTTCTTCCTCATAGCGCGCTTCGTCAAGCGCGAGCGCGGCGACATCCGTTTCGCGCGCCGCGCGTAGCCCTGCAAGCCGCTCCTCATGCGCGCCGCCGGCGGTGCCCGTCGCGACCTCGCGCTCGAGCGCGGCAATCTCGGCATCGACGCGTTCGATCCGCTTGCGCGTGTCGTCGATAACGGCTGGCGTGGAACCTTGCGCGAGCGCCACCTTCGCGCATGCCGTGTCGAGCACGCCAATCGCCTTGTCGGGCAATTGGCGCCCGGTGATGTACCGGTGCGACAGGCGCACGGCTTCGGTGATCGCTTCGTCCAAAATGCGCACATTGAAATGCGCTTCCATGCGCTGAGCAAGGCCACGCACCATCGCGCAAGCCAACGCCTCGCTCGGCTCGTCGATTTTCACGACTTGGAAGCGCCGTGCAAGCGCCACGTCTTTTTCGAAATATTTTCGATATTCGCTCCACGTCGTCGCGGCAATCGTGCGCAGTTCGCCGCGCGCGAGCGCCGGCTTCAGCAAATTCGCCGCGTCGTTCTGGCCGGCTTGCCCGCCCGCGCCGATGATCGTGTGCGCCTCGTCGATGAACAAGATGATCGGCACGGCGCTCTTCTTGACTTCGTCGATCACGGTCTTGAGACGATTCTCGAATTCGCCTTTCACGCTCGCGCCGGCCTGCAGCAGCCCCATGTCGAGCACGTGCAGCGCGACGCCGACGAGCGGCGCCGGCACGTCGCCCGCGGCAATGCGCAGCGCGAGGCCTTCGACGACGGCTGTCTTGCCCACGCCGGCTTCGCCCGTCAGGATCGGGTTGTTCTGGCGGCGGCGCATGAGAATGTCGATCGTCTGGCGGATCTCGGCTTCCCGGCCGATGACCGGATCGATATGGCCGTCGCGCGCCCGCTGTGTCAGATTGGTCGTGTAAGTGTCGAGCGCCGGCGTCTTAGATGGCGCCGCGGGCAACGTGGGATCGATCGCGCTCTGCCCCGGCGCCGCATCGGCCTCGCTTGCCGCCGCCGCATCGGCGACATGCTCGGCTTCGATCGACCCGGCCGTCGCTTCGTCGAACCGGTGCTTCAGCTGTTCGATGGGCACGCGCGAGAGGATCGGCGACATGCGCTCGGCAAATTGGGCCAGCTCGGGCGATGCCAGCAGCGCGAGCAGCAAATGTCCCGAGCGGATCCGCGCCACATGCGAGTCGAGCGAAGCGATGAGCCAAGCTTGTTCGAACAGCGCGATCAAATGCTGCGAGAACACCGGCGTGCGCGTGTTGCCCGTCTTCATGCGTTCGAGTTCGCGTTCGAGATCTCGGCGCAGCGCGTCGGAGCTAAGCCCGCTCGCCCGCAGCACGACCGACAAGTCGCTCGCGCGCTCCTCGATCAGCGCCAGGAGCAAGTGCTCGAGATCGACTTCGTAATGGCCGCGCGCGAGGCACAGGCTCGCGGCGCGCGTCGCGCCGTTCAGGCACAGCGTATCGAGCTTGGCGATGAGAGTCTTCAGGGGGGTGCTCATGTTGGATCGATTCTCGCTTTATCGGATAACTGTCAGTGTCGGGTCTAGTGGATGACGTTCAGTTCGTAGCGTGCATCGTCGCGGTCGTGCTCGGCCTCGCGCGTGCAGAGGAAGGCGTCGTAGCCGAGCCGCGCGCCGCCGCCCAGACAGCTCGTGCCCACTTCCTCGCGCGCGAGCACGAGCGACACCTCGTATTCGATCGTGATCCCGGCCAGCAGCGTCAACATGCGTTCGAGCGCGATAGCGCGCGATTCGCCGGGCAGGAACGCTTCGTAATCGCGCTTCGTGAGCGGGCCGACGACGATACGCGCCCGCATGTCGCGTTGCCACACCCGTTCGCCTGCCAGCGCGGTCGCGCCCAGCGTCGCGTTGGCGCGTCCGAGCACGGTCATGCGCTCGCTCGGCACCGCATACCACCTGCCCGCGAATTGCTCGACCTGCACGGGCACGCGGAAGTAGTCGGTCAACGTGCGGGCGAGATACGCGGCCGACATCGGCCGGTGGCGCGCCGGCAGCGCGTAGCCCGCGATCGCCTCGTCGAGCAGCGCGCCGCGCCCCGCTTGCAGGTGCGCGCGCGTGCCCGCATCGGGTACGCCAGCCAAGGCGAGCAGGAGCGGCAGATACCGTTCGTCTCGATCGAGTTCGTAGTGAAACGGCAGCCGGTACTTCTTCCACGCCGCGTAAAACAGCGCCGTCGCCCGGTTTGAAAAAACATCGAAGAACTCGCGCGCCGCGTGATCGCGCTGCACGTGCGCGCGTGCAACGAGTTGCTCCGTATAGTGCAGCGGCAGCGCGCCTTGTCCGCCCAGGAGGCCAAAAAACGCGGGCGTGAGTTCGACTTGGCGGACCGCACGCTTGGCCAGCGCACTGCGCCGGGTATCGGCCTCGACAAGCGGCTCTCGGGCTTCGTTGTATGGCAGCGCGTGTTCGAGTTCGCTCGCCGGGAATGTCAGGGCGAGGCTGTTGCGAAAGACGATGGACTCGGCGGCGCGCTCGCTTTCGCGGCCGGCGTTTTCGCGCGAAAACCATGTGTCGAGCACACGTACCGCTTGGAAGAATTGGAACCGATAAGGCTCGTCGAGCAGCCGCTCGACTACGCCAGCGTCGATTGCGCGCTGCGCGGCTTGCATCGCATGATCTCCTCGCCTGTGCGGCCCGCCACGGCCACGAGTTGCACGAAACTGTTCAACCTCACGAACAGGCCGAAGAACGTGTCGAGCACGCGCACGAACGTCGCGAGGCTCGTCCCGACGTAATGCGCCTCGTCGAACGTCAACCGAATCTCGACCCCGCGCACGAACGTGGCAAACGGACGCCCCGGCAGCCATTGCACGGCCGGCCGCTGCTCGATGCCGACGATGCCCGCGATATGGCGCGCGGAAACCGCCGTGCGGCGCGTGTCGTATAACGCGAGCAATTCCTTGAGCGGCGCGAGGCCGCCGGCGGCCAACGGCACGTGGTTCAGCGCGAGGTGCGAAACGAGCCGCCAACGCATCGACGCGCCGCGCGCGACGCGCAGGCTGGGCGTCGGCCGCGACAGCAAGCCGATCGTGCCGACATGCAATTCGGGCGACGCGAAGAGATCGCCGCCCTCGAGCCCGACTGCGAGCCGCGCCGGAAGGTCCCGATTCGTACACGTGAGCGCGAGGCTCAGCGTATGCGTGCCCGCGGCGAGCGGGTCGAAATCGGCGTCGACGACCGATATCTCGGTTTCATAGCCGGGGCTATGCTGCGCGACCCAATCGTTGCGGCGCGAGAACCAGTAGCGCCCCGCACGCGCCGCTTCTTCGTGATGAAGCGCATAGAACGGGCGAAACTCGGTGACGGTTTGCCCGTCCGCCGCCGTCTCGACGCGACGGACGTCGTCGATCGAATAGACCTCGTACGCGTGCGCGTGGCGCGCGTCCGCGACGACGGAATAGGCAATCGCCTCGTGGCTCACGTGAATCGGCTCGCCACGCTGCTCGAACAGATTCACGACGGGCGTGCAGAAGAGACGAACGTGGTTGGCGCTCAGCGATTCGATGAGCCGCTCGATATGAGGCTCGTCGCGCAGCTCCCCAAGCGCCACGTGTAGCGTCAAGCGCCGGCAGCGCCCCGCGGTTGCGACCATCGTCGCCAGGTCGAAATCGACGAAGTCGAACTTCTCCGGAAAGGCAAAGTACTCGGTCAGTACGCGGTAGGCAGGATGCGACTTGGCCGGATAGTCGATCAAGGCATCTTCGTCGGCCAGCCCGGCCGGCTCGATGGGAATCTCCGGGAGTGCACGCCAAAGCCGGCTCTCATCCGTTTCGATGTATGCCCCGATCGCCTTCATGAACAGCGAATCGGCCAGGGCCGCGACGAACGACTGTTCGCCGTGAAGATAGGCCCGCAGCGACGGGAGATTCAGCGCGCCGAGCGTGCCCTCGGGCGCCGTGGTCTCGAATGTGAACGAGAGCAGCGCAGAGGCATCGCCGGGTAGCGTGACGGCCGAAGGCGGCACCTCCGAGAGCGGCGTATGCCTCGCGCGCGCCAGCCGCAGCGGTGCGAGCGTGACGTCGTAGGCGGTGCGAAAGCGGCAGCGTACGCCGCGAATCTCGCGCGAGGCCAGCGCGGCGCCGCGTTCGATCGTCACCGGATGCGCCGCCCCGCCGTCGCGCGGCAAGCCCAATTGCGCGATCGAGCATGACGGAAACGGCCGCAGATAATGCGGATACATGACCTCGAGCAGCGCCTCGGTGAATTCCGGAAGATCGTCGTCGAGCTTTTTATTGACACGCGCCGTCAGTAGGGCGAATGCCTCGATCATGCGCTCGACGTGGGGATCGTCGCCCTGTTCGCCAAGCGGCGCGAGGCGCGAGGCGATCTTCGGATACCGATCGGCGAAATCGCGCGAATAGCGGCGCAGAAAGGCCAGCTCGCGCTCGTAGTAAGGCAGCAACGCTTGCATCAATGATCCCCGAGCGCCTGCTCTCTTATCGACTAGCTGTGTCCCAGTTCGCGCACGCGGGCGCGCGTCGCATCCGTGCCGCGCCGCGAACGTGTGACCGAATATTGCAGCGTGGACGCTTGCAGCATGGCGTCGAAGCTGACCGGCTCTTCGGCCGGATGGACGACGAGCTTCGCGCGAATGACGAAATACAACGCGTTCGTCGATTGCTCATTGACTTCGAGCGACACACGCACGGCGCGCAGGCGCGGCTCATGCCGCGCGATTGCCTGCGCAATCGAGTCGCAGATATACGTGCGATCGAAGTGGCTGGCGAGGCTCAAGCCCGCGAAATCGTTCAGCCCGTAGGTCAGCACCGAGCGCTGACACTCCGGCAACTTCAGGAGGTCATGCTCGGTCAGCACGATACGCGTGTTGAGCAAGGCCTCGACATCGCGCGCCACGCGCGCCTTGAGTTCGTCGAGCGACCACTGTCGCATCGCGGCGGGCGCCGGCGAGCGCGGATCGTCGTCGAACAGCTTATCGAGCAAGCTCGGTTCGAAGCGCTTCATCGGATACCGTGCTCATACGTCAATCGGATCAATCAATGCGGAAAGGACGCAAGCGCCGCCCGCCTCACATGGGAAGCGGGCGACGCGTCGAACGCGATGCTTAGACCGCGTACGTCTTGTCGTTCTTGGTCAGGCTCCACGCGCCTTGCACGTTGCCGCCGGCGCCGCCGCCGACTTGCTGCTGCGTGTACTTCCATTGGATCGCGGCGTACTTCAGCGAGAACTGCTCCGTCGGCAGGCCCTCACCCACCACGCTCGGCGTGACGCTCGAGACGATGACGTACTTCATCTTGATCTCGAGGTACTTGACGCGGTTGCCTTCACCGTCGGCACGCATGAAATCGACCGTCACTTCGTCGAACGTCGTGCCGCCCGAGGCGTGCTGATAGAGCAGCGGGCTGACGGCGTCGATGTCCTTCGAGAAGGTCATGTCGCCATGCTCGCAGCGTTCGGCCGTCGCACCGCCGGCGGTGCCCGACGTGGCCGAGCGCGGCTGCGTGATCGAGTGATTCCACGAGCTGATCTCGATCCAGTCCTTGTGATCCTTGTCGGCGGATTCACCCTTGATGGCGGGACTGCCGAACTTCAGATAGATGTCTTTCATGACTACGCGACTCCCAGGTAGCGGTTATATGCGGCTCGGGCGCCATGCCCGAGCCGCGCTCGGAATAACTTGTGTTTTATGCGCCCGCGGATTTCGGCAGATCCGCGACCAGCCGCAGCGAGATCGACAGCTCGTCGAGCTGGAAATGCGGGCGCAGGAAGGCGACGGACCGGTACGAGCCCGGCTTTCCGGGGATCTCGGACACTTGGATCGACGCCTCCCGCAGCGGAAACTGCGCCTTCTGCTCTTGCGTGGCGTTGTCGTCGAGCAGCACGTACTGCGCGACCCAGCGATTCAAGAACTGCTCGACGTTTTGCGCCGAAGCGAAGCTGCCGATCTTGTCGCGCATCATCACCTTCAGATAGTGCGCGATGCGCGACACCGAGAAGATGTACTGCAGCTGCGCCGACAGCACGGCGTTCGCGTTGGCGCTGTCCGTGTTGTACTTCTTCGGCTTTTGCACCGACTGCGCCGCGAAAAACGCCGCGTAGTCGGAGTTCTTGCAATGCACGAGCGGGATGAAGCCCAGATCGCTGAGCTCCTTCTCGCGGCGGTCGGTGATGGCGATTTCGGTCGGGCATTTCAGCGCGATCTCGCCGTCGTCGGTCTTGAACGTATGCGTCGGCAGATCCTCGACGAGCCCGCCGCCTTCCACGCCGCGAATCGCGGCGCACCAGCCGAAGTCGTCGAATGCGGCGGTCAGCCGCGCCGCGAACGCCCAGGCCGCGTTGCACCACAGGTACTTGCTGTGATCCGAGCCGTCGACGTTCTCGACGAAGTTGAAGGTGTCGGCGATGAGGCCTTCCTTCGGATTGAACGGCAGCCGGCCGAGATAGCGCGGCAGCGTCAAGCCGACGTAGCGCGAATCTTCGGAATCGCGGAACGACTTCCACTTCGCGTACTCGACGGTGTCGAACACCTTGCCGAGATCACGGGGCTTGCCCAGATCGGCAAACGATTCGAGACCGATCAGCTCGGGCGACGCCGACGCGATGAACGGCGCATGCGCCGCCGCGGCCACATGCGACATCTGCTCGATGAAGTACATGTCCTCAGGCTGCCGCGTGAGCTCGAAATCGCCGACGAGCGCACCGAACGGCGCGCCGCCGAACGTGCCGAATTCCTCTTCGTACACCTTTTTGAACAACGCGCTCTGATCGAACTCCGAGGCCGCCTTGAAATCGCGCACGATTTCTCGCTTGCCCGCGTTGAGCACGCGGATCTTGATCATCGAGCCCGTGTTGCTCTCTTTGCAGAGGTAGTCGAGCCCGCGCCACGTGCTTTCCATGCGCTGGAATTCGGGCGCGTGCATGACTTCGCTCAGCTGCGCCGACAGGAGCCGGTCGAGTTCGGCGATACGCGCGTCGATCGTCGCGGACAGGTTGTCCGACACGACGACCGTGCCGTCCATGACTTGGTGAACGAGTTCGCCGATCAGATCCTTCGCGCGCGCATGCTCCGAGTCGGATTTGGCGACCTTGCTCTTTTCGACGATCTCGTCGAGCAGCGACGTGGCGGCGCCCGCCTGCGCCTCGCCCGTCGGGGCCGCGGCTGTTTGCTGATTCATCCTCACACCCCGCTCAAGTTAATCGCCTTGCTTGTCTTCGCCATCGCCGCGCGCACCCGTCTCGCCCGCGAGCGCCTGCAACTGCTGCGTATTGGCGAGCACCTCGCTCAGCAGGCTTTCGAGCTTGTCGTTGCCCGCGAGCTTGTTGCGCAGATCGGCCAGCTTCGAACGCGCTTCGAGCAAGCGGCGCAACGGATCGATCTGCTGGACCACGGCGTCGGGGCCGAAATCGTCCATCGAGCGGAAGCGAAGATCGACGCCGAACGAACCGCCCGCATCGGTCAGCTCGTTCTTGACCTGGAACGCGGCGCGCGGCTCGAGGCCCTTCATGACGTCGTCGAAATTGTCGCGATCGACGCTCACGAACTTGCGATCGCGCAGCTTCGGCTGCTCGACCTCGGACTGCCCGGCCAAGTCGGCGATGACGCCCACGACGAACGGCAGTTCCTTGATCTCGATCGCGTCGCCGCGCTCGACCTCGTACGTCAGCTGGACGCGCGGCGGCCGCACTTTTTGCAGCCGTTTCTGAATGCTTTCTTTCTTCGCCATCGATGGCTCCCCAGGGCGACAGGATCAAATAGGCCGATCAGCGAAGTGCACTGAAGGGATCGGAGGCGCCGCCGCTCTTCGCAGCCTGGGCCGGCGCGGGTTTTTGCACCGGCGGTGCGCTCGGCGCCGTAGCCGTGGCGCCTTCCGGCGCTTTCTCGGCGGGCTTTTGCGCGGCCGCGACGGGGCGGCGCACGATACGGCGCTTCTTCACCGCCGGTTTCTTTTCGTCGACTTCTTCGGGAAACAGCGTGTTTTGTCCGAGCGTCTCACGCAGCTGATGTGCGAGCACTTGCGCATCGCCCTTCGCATCGCCGGCGAGCGCCGCATCCTGACGCAGTTGGCCGAGCGATTCCGTCGCCACGCGCAGGCCGCTCACGGCCAGCACGCTCTTGGCCTCGCGATCGGTTTGATCGCGCGACAGCGCCTCTTGCGCGGCGACGATGGCCTGCCCGTAATGCGATTGGGCAAACTGGATCTGCGCAATGCGCGACCATGGTTCCTCACGCGTCGGGTCGGCCTTCGTCAGCTGATCGTACAGCGCCAGCGCGCGCGTTTGATCGCCGCTCTTGGCAACGGTGTCCGCATCGGATAGCGCTTTGTTGAAGGCTTCGGGAGAAGATTGCATGTTCGCGTTCTGCGTTGCGCAGCCCACCATAGTTACGCACGCGAGCACCGTGGCGGAGAATAGGAAAAGTCTATGTTTCATCATTCTTTCTTCTTTCGACGAAGCCGTTTATTAATTCACCCGGAAAACCGCTACTTTGCTTTGCGGCCAGTGCGCGCGTATAGTACCGGCCAATTTTCGATAATTCAACTGCACCGCTTCGAATACGATTCGTTCGAATTCGAATGCCACGTGATATCTCAGGCAAACAATGCTGAAATAATTTCCGAATTAAATCGAAAAGGAATTACGGGGCGGAAATTTTTTCCTGCCGACCTGAACTAGACAAACCTGTATATAGACTTTCGTGTCATCGTGATGTCACGAACGATGCGTCTCGTACAGGGCGTTGGACATTAAGCAATGGTCGATTTCGGACGGGGTGCGGGCGTGAATCACGAAGGGTTCGGTTATCGGCGTGCGTCGCGCCTCGCCTGTCTGCTGCTCGCATGCGCGCAGTTGGCCGGATGCGCGGCGGCGGTGCCCATGCTGGGCGCCGCGGCCTCCACGGCTTTGCAGGCAGTCGGCGTGGGCAAGCCGCCGGTGCCCGACTCGCAAAAGCCGCCGCGCGACGTTCCGCTGACGCTCGCGGCCGCCCCCAATCTGAACGCCGCCAACGACAATCATCCGCTCGCGCTCGTCGTGCGTCTTTACGCGTTGAAGGACCCCACCTCGTTCCAGCAGGCGCCGTTCGATACGTTCACCGATCCGGCCAAGGAGAAAAGCACGCTAGGCGCCGATTTACTGAGCGTGCGCGAAGTGACGCTGATACCCGGCCAGCATTACCAAATGACCGAAAAGGTGACGCGCGAGGCGCAAGCGTTCGGTGTCGTCGCGCTCTTTCGCGACCCGGCGCAGCAGCGTTGGAAATTCGCTTTCGATCCGGCTAAATCGGAGAAATCCGGCATAATGATCGGCCTTCACAACTGTGCGATGACCGTCACGAGCGGTACGGTCATCTCGCCCGATCCGCGATTGCCGATGCAGCCGCTCAATATGCTCTCGACCGTCAGTTGCGGTTAGGCGGGCGAACGAACGCGGATGCGCGCCGTCATTGCGGCGCCTTGCCCGGTGCACGCATGAAATACGAAACCCAGACAGTGAAATTGAGATGAGTTATTCGGCGAAATTGCTTTGGGGCGAGGGGCTCTTTCTGCGGCCCCAGCATTTCCAGCAACAGGACGCTTATCACGAGGCGCGGCTCTTCGAGTCGATCCGCACGATCCAGCCGTTCAATTGGGGCGTGCGCAGCGTGCGCTTCGACGCCGATTCGCTCGGCAACAATTTGCTGCGGCTATCCGAGCTTTCGCTGGTCTTTCCCGACGGCACACTCTACTCCGCCCCGCTCGCCGACGATCTGCCGCAAACCGTGGCGCTCGAAACGCTGCCCGAGGGCGTGTCCGAATTCACGTTCTATCTCGCGTTGCATCCATTGCGAGAAACAGGGGCGAACTGCGCGAACGAATCGGCTGACGCTTTCGTGTCGCGCTACGCCTCCAAGCAAGTGAACGTGGCCGATCAATTCACCGATGCGGCCGTGGCCAATCTCACGTTTCTCAAAACGCGCGTGAAGCTGATCAGCCACACCGAGCCGCGCGCCCAGTTGCTTGCCGTGCCGCTCGCGCGGCTGCGGCGCACGGCCACCTCGGGCTTCGAGTTCGACGAAACGTTCGTGCCGCCGTGCCTCGCGGTCGAAGCCTCGCCCATTCTTCATCAGCGGCTGCGCCAGCTCATCGACGCATTGCAAGCCAAGGTCAGCGCGCTTTACGGCTTTCACCGCGAGCCGACGAAGAACATCATCGAATTCCGCTCGGGCGACATCGCCTCGTTTTGGCTGCTGCATACGGCGAACGGCGCGGTCGCCTCGCTCGTGCATCTGCTGCAGCAGCCCTCGCTGCACCCGGAGCGGCTCTTTCAGGAGCTGCTGCGGCTCGCGGGGCAACTGATGACGTTTTCGAAGCGCTATGCGCTGGCCGATCTGCCTGCATACCGTCATGACGATCCGGGCGCCGGTTTCGCGCAGCTCGATACGATCGTGCGGGATCTGCTCGAAACCGTCATCTCCACGCGCTACTTCGCGATCGCGCTCGACGAAGTCCGTCCTTCGTTCTACGCCGGCCGGCTCGATTCGGGCAAGATCGACGAAAAGACCACGTTCTTCTTGGCCGTGTCGGCCGACATGCCGGCGGTCGAACTCGTCGAAGCCGTGCCCGCGCGCTTCAAGGTGGGGGCGCCCGACGACGTCGATAAACTCGTGCTGTCGGCCATGCCGGGCGTGCGCCTCGTGTATACGCCGCAGGTGCCGCCGGCCGTACCCGTGCGGCCGGGCGCGTGCTATTTCGCGTTCGAATCGCGCAGCGGCCTCTATGACCGCATGCTCCAAGCGCAATCGGCCATGATCTACGCGCCCTCGGGCATCAACGAACTCAAACTCGAATTGATCGCGGTGACCTCATGACTCAAATGCCTTCGCTGTTCGGCGCGAATGCGCCTTCCGCGCCGCTACCTGCCGCGACCGAGGGGGGGTTCCAAGCGCGCTCGCTGCGCGACTTGCTCTACGACGGTTTCTTCATGCTGTTCCTGCTCAAGCAGGGCCGCGCACCCGGAGAGGCCGCCGAATTCAGCGCGCGCGTGCAAGCGTTCCTCGCCGATTTCGAACGCGGCGCAAAAAAACTGAACGCGCCGGCCGACGACGTCTACGCCTCGAAATTCGCGTTTTGCGCGGCGATCGACGAAGCGGTACTGGCTTCGTCGTTCACCCTCCGCGCCGAATGGGAGCGTCGTCCGCTACAGCTCGCGCTGTTCGGCGAACAGCTGGCGGGCGAGAAATTCTTCGAATTGCTCGAGCAGTGCCGCGCGCAGGGCGCGGCGCGGCTGCAGTCGCTGGAGGTATTTCACATGTGCCTGCTGCTCGGCTTCCAGGGCAAGTATCTGCTCGAAGGGCCCGAGAAGCTCTCCTACCTCACCGGGCGGCTCGGCGACGAGATCGCGCAGATGAAAGGCAAGCGTGCGCCGTTCGCGCCGCATTGGCCGCTGCCCGATCAAATCGCGCACCGGCTCAAGCACGAGCTGCCGCTGTGGACGATCGGCGCCGTCTTCGCGCTCGTCGGGCTCGTGGCCTATCTCGGCTTGAATACCTACCTGCGCAATTCGACGATCCGCACGCTCGCCCCCTATTCGCAGCTCGTCAAGCCGGAAGCGGAATCGGCCAACCTCACGATCTCGCTCCCGTAACCGCGCTCAGAAACCCTCGAGCACGATCTTGCCGCGCGCGCGTTGGCTTTCGAGCAACGCGTGCGCGCGCTTCACATTCGCCGCGTCGATCTTGCCGAAGTGCTCGGCGAGCGTCGTGCGCACCGTTCCCTCATCGATCAAGGCCGCCACACGATCGAGCAGCGCGTGCTGCGCGATCTGATCGGGTGTGTCGAACATCGAGCGCGTGAACATGAACTCCCAGTGCAGCGAGACGCTCTTGCGCTTGAGCTGACGGATGTCGATCGCTTGCGGATCGTCGATCAGCGCGAAAGCGCCCTGCGGCTTGATCGCCTCGACGATCTGCGGATAGTGCGCATCGGTCTGATTCAAGCTCGCGACGTAATCCACCTGGCCAACGCCGATGCGCTCGAGTTCGGCCGCGAGCGGCTTCGTGTGATCGATGACGTGATGCGCGCCCAGTTCCCGCACCCATTCGCTCGTTTCGGGCCGGGAAGCCGTGCCGACGATCGTCAGCCCCGTCAGGCGACGCGCGAGCTGCACGAGAATCGACCCGACGCCGCCGGCGGCCCCGATTACAAGCAGCGTACGGCCCGTGATCGCCTGCCCCTCGGGCACGCGCAGGCGGTCGAACAACAGTTCCCAAGCCGTGATCGACGTCAGCGGCAACGCCGCCGCATGGGCGAAATCGAGCGAATTCGGCATGTGGCCGACGATGCGCTCATCGACCACGTGCAGTTCGCTGTTCGTGCCGGGCCGTGTGAGCGAGCCTGCATACCAAACTCGGTCGCCGGGCTGAAACAGCGTCACGTCCCGGCCGACGGCCCGAACGACGCCCGCCGCATCCCAGCCGAGCACCTTCGGCTGGCCGGCCTCCGGCGGCACGCCGGCGCGCACCTTCACATCGACGGGGTTGACCGAGACGGCCCGCACCTCGACGAGCAGATCGCGCGGGCCGGGCTGCGGATCGGGCAGTTCCACATCGACGAGCGATTCGGCATCGGCGATGGGCAGGCTGCGATAGTAGGCGACGGCTTTCATAGAATGGGCTCCTTGGCTTCGATAAGGGGAAGCGGCGGCTAGCCGATATCTCATCGGCCAGCCGCGCTCGTTCTGCCTCCATCATCGCGGCCCGCGCGGCTTCGAAACAGCGCCCAGGCGCTCTTACAGTTTCGTCGCCGCGATGAAAATCGCCCCGCCTCGTCAGTACCGCGCGTCCGACGGCTTGCCGCCGTTGGGCCAATCGTGCTCCTTGCCGGCGAAATCGGGACGCGGCTGATGCGTCACGTACGCCGCCACGTCGAGCGCCTCCTGATCGGCGAGCGTCGCGTTGCCGAGCGGCATGTTGTGCTTGATAAACGCGGCGGCCGTGTTCAGGCGCGCCATGCTCGCGCCGATGTTGAACGACGCGTCGCCCCACAGCGGCGGAAAGACGTAGCGGCCGCCGGCTTGCATACCTTGACCGTCGACGCCATGGCACGACGCGCAGCGTTCGGCATAGACGGCCTTGCCGTGCACGGGATCGGGCGTGAGCTTGCCCGCGCCCGCCACCTTGCCCATGCCGCGGCCCGGGCCGAAAGCGCCGCTTTCCACGCCCTTCGAGACGAACGTCATATAGGCGAGCATCGCATTCATTTCCGCTGAATCGAGCGCGAGCGGGACACCGTTTTCCGACCGGCGGAAACAATTGTTGATGCGCTGAGCGAGCGATTCGACCGACGCGCTGCGCGCGGTGTAGGCCGGCGTCACACCGATCATGCCGTACCACGGCGATGCAAGCGGCGTCGTGCCCGCGCCGATGTGGCAACTCGCGCAAGACATGGCGCCCGCGGGCACATGCCCAGGCGCGTAATGCGGCGTGTCGACCGTCAAGCGGTAGCCGAGCATGACGGCGTCCTTATCCGGGCCCGCCGGCAGGGCGGCGAGCCGCGCTTCAAGCGTATCCGCGGTGACGATGCCGCCCGTCTCGGAGCGCGCAGCCGGGGTTGCCGATACGGCCTGCGCGGCCGGTGCATCGAGCGGCGCCGCCTGCGCGCCGGCCAGCGATGCGCTCAGCATCGCCGCCACCGCGCATGCCACGCCGGTAAGGCGCACGCCGGCGAGCGGCCCGCTCACTTGGCCGAGCTTGCCGGCGTGCGAGCGCAGCGCGCCGCGCATCCGATGCGTCTTGGGATGCGTCTTGCGAATGGGCTGAATTTCCATGTTTCGACTGTCCCCCTGTTTCCGGCCGCTTTCGGCGGGACACGATGCGTCTGCCCGATTTCAGACCGGTGAGCAGTCACCATAAACACCAACGGTCTCGCGAGCAAGACGTAAGCCTGATAGGAGAAACGCTTAGGACGCCGGCTATCCCACGTGTTGCGAATCGGCGAGCACCGATTGCACGCACTCGTCCACGCTGAGCTCGCGCATCGCGCCGAGCGGCAACGTTTCGTCCGCGGCGCGGCGCAACGCATCGAGCGCGCGCGGCTTCAAGCGAACGAGGATGAGCCGCTGATCGTGCGCGCGCAGCTCCGCCGCGAAAACGCGCAGCGCCTCGATGGCCGTCCCGTCGACATCGGGGGTTTCCTCGAGGCTCAGCATGATCGTATGGGGCGTGCTCGCCTGTCCGGCCGCGAGCTTGCGCACCTCGCCGAGCACGCGGTCGGCGTTCGCGAAGAAAAGCGGCGCCTCGGGCCGCACGATCATGATGGCGTCCACGCTTTGCGCATCGGCGTGCGCCGATACATCGACGAAATCGTGACTATCGCGCAGACGGCCGAGCACGCTCACCATCGGCACCGAGAAATTGCGCAGCGTGACAAGCAGGCTCACGCCAATCGCGACGACCAAGCCGTGCAGGACGCCCAGCACGAGCACCCCGGCCAACGCCGCGATCGTGACGAGTCGATCGCGGCGCCAGAGCCAATACGGGCTGAAAACGCTCGGGTGCAGCGAATGGCTGACGGCGTAGATCACGATCGCCGCCAGGACGGGTTGCGGGATGCGCGCCAGTTCCGGCCTCAAGAAAGCCACGATGAGCGCGACGACTGCCGCCGCCACGAGACCCGCCCAGCGCGTTTGCGCCCCGGCCGCCTCGTTGGCCGAGGTCGCCGAATAGCCGGCGCCCACGGGCATCCCCTGCAGTAACGCCGATACGATATTGGCTCCGCCGAGCGCGACGAGATCGCGATTGGCCGATACCTCATCGCCATGCTTGAGCGCGAAGCTGCGGATCGAGCCATACGACTCGGCATACAAAATCAGCATCAGCGCAAACGCGAGTTCGATCGTCTGCGCCCACTGCGTTCGAGCAAACGCGGGCAGCCCCAGGCGCACGTCCTGCACGTCGATGGCGCCGACCATCGAGATATGCCAGCGTTGCCAATCGATGAAGTAGCCCGCCCCGATGCCGAGCACGATGACGACCAGCGTCGCCGGTATGCGGGCCCGCGCGCCGAGCGCGAACAGGATCGCCAGCGCGACACCGCCGAGCGCCACGCTGTGGATGTTCCAAGCGCTCGCTTGCCGCGCGAGATCGAACGCCATGCGCGGCACGTCGGCATAGTGCGACGACACGCCGAGAATGCTCGGCAGTTGCTTGACGGCGATCGTCAAGGCGAGCCCGAAGGCGAATCCCCGCAATACCGGCTTGGCGACGAAGTCGGACATCCCGCCGAGCCGCGCCAGCCCGGCGAACGCGAACAGCAGCCCCGTCGCCGCCACGAGCGCGGCCGCATAGGCGAGATGCGCCCCGCCGCCGCCCGCCTGCGCGCTGACGGTAGCGGCCAGCACTGCTGCGGAGGACGACGTGGCCGACACGATCGCGAAGCGGCTGCTGCCGAGCAACGCATAGACGGCGAGCCCCGCCATCAAAGCGACGAGCCCGGCCTGCGGCGGCAGATTGGCGATGCCGGCGTAGGCGACGGCCTCGGGCAGCAGCAACCCCGCGATCGACACGCCCGCGAGGGCATCCTTGACGGCGCGAAGCCCGGGCGGTTTCGGCGCGCCGCTCTGCGCGTAATGCGCGGGGTCTTGGAGATGAGCCGCGGCGGCGTGCCCCGTATCGATCGTCATACGTTCGGGCGCGGCGTCAAGTGGTGGGCATCGGGCCCGACCAGCCCGGCAGATACCGGGCGTCGGCTTCATGCGCGCAGGCGAGCGCCTGCCCGAGCGCTTTGTCGAAATTCTTGCGAATGCGTTTCTCGGGAACCTTCGAGCGCAGATAGTCGGCCCACAAAAATTCGCTGAACGGCGCCGCATCCTTCGCATAGCCGCCGACGCGGCGCAGCTCGCCGGCAAGGCTGCGATAGGGGTCGTCGACGAGTTCGGTCAGCGTCTTGGGCAGGCGGTCGTAGTCGTGCCGCGCACCGTCGGGGCCGAACGGATGGACCCACTGGTAGTGCTCCATCATGCGCCAGAACATGTCCGGTTCTAGCCAAGACAGGTCGCGCAGGACCATCGTCTTCACCTCGCGCACGCCTTCTTCGATCAAGGCAAGCCCGAGGTGATGGTGATCGACCACAAAATGGGCGTTCCCCGGCCCCAGCACCGCCGGAAACCAATGCGTCGCGATGGCCTGCGCACGCGCTTTGCGATCGAGCGACTTCCAATGCGCACGCTTGGCGCGCACCTCGTGATAGCCGACGGTGATCTGCGTCGGCCGCAGCGCTTCGAGCTTCGCCGGGACCAGACGAATGTCGGCGGTCGGACCGTTCGCGTTCATGGTGATCTCCCCCTGCTCGAACGAATTTTCTTCTCGCTGCGCCCCGTGCGCTCTAGACGCCGCCGTCAGCGGGTTCCGCCGTTTCGCGCGACGCCCGTCGTCGACTTCTTGCGCAACAGCTTCCACGCGGCCGCGAGCGCGACCGGCACGATCGCCGCGCCTACACCCACGAGCACGATCAAGTTCAGATATTGCCGAATAAACGGAATATTGCCGAAGAAATATCCAGCCAGCACGAGCAGCAGCACCCAGAGTGCGGCGCCGGTCACGTTGAAGAGCTGAAAGCGACCGGTACGCATGCCGGAGACGCCCGCCACGAACGGCGCGAAGGTCCGCACGACGGGGATGAAACGGGCGAGAACGATCGTCTTGCCCCCATGCCGCTCATAGAAGTTGTGTGTCTTTTGCAGCGCGGCCCGATCGAGAAACCGCTCCAAGAATGGAATGTGCGTGTTGAAGACCTTGGGACCGATCGCGCGCCCGATCAAGTAGTTCAGGCTATTGCCGCCGATCGCTGCGACGAGCAAGAGGGCAATCAGCGAGATCAGGTTCATCTCGCCCGTCGCGCAAAAGGCCCCGCCGATGAACAGCAACGAATCGCCGGGCAAAAACGGCAAGACGACGAGGCCCGTCTCGCAAAAAACGATCGCGAACAGCACCGCATAGACCCAGGCGCCGTACTGATGGACGAAATCCCCGAGGAACTTGTCGATATGCAGAATCAAGGCGACGAAATGAAGCAGCGTATCCAAAGGCATTCCTTCCAAAAAAAGTCCGAACGGTCGAGGCGGTCTTGCCCCCCCCGCGTCAATCACCGCGCCATGATACCGAAAGCCCATGGCCGATCTCGAAACGCCCCGGCGCCCGTGCGGCGTGACGGGTCTGCGCGCCTTCGCGAATCGCTATAATCGCCGCATGTCAGAATTCCTCGAATCGCCGGCCGACGGCGAGCGCGCCGCGCCGCCAGTGCCCGCCGCGCGCCGCGCGATCGCGCCCCTGCCCGATCAGTTGATCAGTCAAATCGCCGCCGGCGAGGTTGTCGAACGCCCGGCGTCGGTCGTCAAGGAACTGCTCGAAAACGCCCTCGACGCAGGCGCCAAAACGCTGCGCATCATGCTCGACGCGGGCGGCGTCAAACGTATTTCGATTACCGACGACGGCTGCGGCATCCCTTCCGCCGAGCTGCCGCTCGCGCTGTTGCGCCATGCAACCAGCAAGATTCGCTCGCTGGCCGAACTCGAAGCCGTCGCCACGCTCGGTTTTCGCGGCGAAGCGCTTGCTTCGATCGCATCCGTGGCGGAAACGTTCATTACGAGCCGCACGGCCGATAGCGCGCATGCCACGCGCATCGACGCCCAAACCGGCGCGCTGACGCCCGCGGCGGGCGGCGTGGGCACGACGATCGAAGTGCGCGAGCTTTACTTCAACACGCCGGCGCGCAGGAAGTTCCTCAAAAGCGAGCAAACCGAACTCGGCCATTGCGTCGAGATGATCCGCCGGGCCGCGCTGGCACGGCCCGACGTCGCGATCTCGGTCATGCACAACGGCCGTGCGCTCGAGCATTGGAATGCGAGCGAGCCGCCCGCGCGGGTGTCCAAGATCCTCGGGGAAGCGTTCGCGAACGCCCACCTGCCGCTCGAGGAAGTCGCCGGTGAAATCGCCTTGTACGGCTGCGCGGGCCTGCCGACGGCGAGCCGTGGCCGCGCCGATCAGCAGTATTTCTTCGTCAACGGCCGGTTCGTGCGCGACAAGCTGCTCACGCATGCCGTGCGCGCCGCCTACGAAGACGTCCTGCACGGCGATCGCTATCCCTCGTACGTTTTGTTTCTCGATCTGCCCCCCGAAGCGGTCGACGTCAATGTGCACCCGTCGAAGATCGAAGTGCGCTTTCGCGACTCGCGCGCGGTTCACCAATTCGTCTTTCACGCGTTGCAGCGCGCGCTTGCAAGGCATGCGGGCGCATCGCCCGAAACGACCGCGCTCGGCCATGCCGCGCAAATCGAGCCGCGCGCGGGCGCCGGCCTCGCGGGCATGGCCGGGGCGACCGGCGCGGCGGGCATGCCGGACGGTATCGGCGCGTCGCCTTCAAGCGCCTCCATATCGGCCGTGAATCGCGGCGGTTCCACCTGGTTGCGCGATTCGCGCATGACGCAGGGCACGCTGCCGGTCGCGCAGCCGCTCGCGTTATACGACGCGCTGTTCGGGCGTAAAGATAGCGCGGGCGCGGCCGGCGGCGAGGCGGGTCCCACCGCTAGCGCACCTTGGCTTGCCGTGCCGCCGTCTTCCGCTATCGAGGCCCACGACGGCGCCGCGGGCGCAGCCGCGCCGGGCTTCGGCGCGCCGCAAGCATCGATGCCGGCCGATCTCGATCACCCGCTCGGCTTCGCGATCGGCCAGATTCACGGCATCTACGTGCTGGCGCAGAATGCGCGCGGGCTAGTCATCGTCGACATGCACGCCGCGCACGAGCGCATTCTCTACGAGCAATTCAAGCGCGCCCTCGCGGAAAGAGCGGTGGCGGTGCAGCCGCTTCTGATCCCGGTATCGATGACGGCCGATGCCGTCGAGATCGGCACGGCCGACGAAGAGCGCGAGGCCCTCGAGGCGCTCGGTTTCGACCTCGCTGCGCTTTCGCCCACGACACTCGCGATCCGTGCCGTACCGGCGCTGCTCAAGGACGCCGACCTGCCCACCCTCGCGCGCGCGGTGCTCGCCGATCTGCATGCGTACGGCGGCTCGCGCGTGCTGACCGAGCGCCAGCACGAAATGCTCGGCACGCTCGCCTGCCATCACGCCGTACGCGCGAACCGGCGCTTGACGCTCGACGAGATGAACGCGCTGCTGCGCCAGATGGAGGCGACCGAGCGCGCCGATCAATGCAATCACGGCCGGCCGACCTGGTATCAATTGACGCTCTCCGATCTCGATCGGCTTTTCCTGCGTGGGCAATGAGCGCGTGAACGAATCACATCGCGTCGCCATTGCCTGCTTGCTGGGGCCGACGGCATCGGGCAAGACCGCCGCCGCCCTCGCGTTCGCGGCGAAACACCCGACCGAGATCGTCAGCGTCGATTCGGCGCTCGTCTATCGCGGCATGGACATCGGCACGGCGAAGCCGACGCTTGAGGAGCGCGCACGCGTGCCGCATCACCTCATCGACATCCGCGATCCGGCCGAAGCCTACTCGGCAGCGGACTTTCGCGCGGACGCCTTGCAGGCCGTCGACGAAATCCGCGCGCGCGGCCGGGTGCCGCTCCTCGTCGGCGGGACGATGCTCTACTTCAAGGCGCTGGTGCAAGGCCTGAACGACCTGCCTTCTGCAGACCCCGCCGTGCGTGCGACGCTTGAAATCGATGCGGCGCGCGAAGGCTGGCCCGCGCTGCACGCGCGGCTCGCCAATGTCGACCCCGTCACGGCGGCGCGCTTGGCGCCGAACGACGCGCAGCGCATTCAGCGCGCGCTGGAAGTGTTTATCTTGACGGGTCAGCCGATGTCGTTGCTCCTGTCGGCCTCCGAGCGTGCGGACGAATCGGCCTACCGTTTCATACCGATCGCTCTTGAACCGAGCGATCGCGCCGTTCTGCATGCGCGCATCGCGCAGCGCTTCGACGCAATGCTCGAGGCGGGTTTCGTCGACGAAGTGCGGCGCTTACGCGCCCGCGGCGATTTGGACCCGAGCTTGCCTTCGATGCGCTGCGTCGGGTACCGGCAAGCGTGGGAATACCTCGACGGCGCGATCGACTTAGCGACGATGCGGGATAAGGGGATCTTTGCAACGCGGCAGCTCTGCAAGCGGCAACTGACTTGGTTGCGCTCGATGCCGCAGCGGATCGTCATCGATTGCTGCACCGCCCACGCAACCGAGGACGCGGTGCGGGCGATCGAAGCGGCCGTCGGCGAGACGGCCTAGCGCGATCGCGCCCGCGTCCTACGGTCTGATCGATCGAATCGATCGAACGTTTAGACGACGACGGTTTGCGCTTCGCCTTCGCCGCTCGCGCGCACCACGCCGATCTTCCACACCTGCTCGCCGGCTGCGGTCAGTTCGCGCACGGCCTCATCGGCATCCGCCGCCGCCACGACGACGGCCATCCCGATCCCGCAATTGAACACGCGGTGCATTTCCGCATCGGCGACGCCGCCATGCTGCTGCAGCCACGTGAACAGCGGCGGCATCGGCCAAGCCGACTGTTGCAGCTCGGCCGTGAGGCCCGCGCGCAGCACGCGCGGAATGTTTTCGACGAGCCCGCCCCCCGTGATGTGCGCCATGCCCTTCACGGCCATCTTCTGCATCAGCGCGAGCAGCGGCTTCACGTAGATGCGCGTGGGCGCCATCAGCGTGTCGGCGAGCGAACGCCCGTGGAAATCGGCCGACAGGTCGGGGTTCGCGCGCTCGATGATCTTGCGCACGAGCGAAAAACCGTTGGAGTGGATGCCGCTCGAAGCGAGACCCAGCACGACGTCGCCCGCGGCGATGGTGCTGCCGTCGATGATCTTGCTCTTCTCGACCGCGCCGACGGCGAAGCCCGCCAAGTCGTATTCGCCATCGGGATACATGCCGGGCATCTCTGCCGTTTCACCGCCGATCAGCGCGCAGCCGGCCAACTCGCAGCCCTGCGCGATGCCTTTGACGACCGTCGACGCCGTGCCGACGTCGAGCTTGCCGCAGGCGAAGTAGTCGAGGAAGAACAGCGGCTCGGCGCCTTGCACGAGGATGTCGTTGACGCTCATCGCCACGAGATCCTGCCCGACCGTGTCGTGTTTGTTCAGATGGAACGCGAGCTTTAGCTTCGTGCCGACGCCATCGGTACCGGAAACGAGCACCGGCTCCTTGTAGCGCTTCGGCACTTCGAACAGCGCGCCGAACCCGCCGATACCGCCGAGCACGCCTTCGCGCAGCGTCTTCTTCACAAAGGGCTTGATGGCGTCGACGAGCGCATCGCCGGCGTCGATGTCGACGCCCGCGTCGCGGTACGACAGACCCTGGGCGCCAGCGCCTGCGTCCGGCGCGGATTTCGGTTGATTCATGGGGAAGAGCGAGAAGGTCGGTAAAATGCGATTTTACCTTATGTCGATCCGGTGTCGGCGCCCGGCGCCTCGCTCGGTTCGGATACGGAACAACCACTGTCGAGCGCCGGCTCGCGTCGCATCGAACCGGCCATACCCAGGATACCCCCTTGCCGCCGAGCTCTCCGCTACTTACACCGTACCAGCGCCAGGCCCTTTTCTGGGGCGCCGTCGCGCTCACGCTCGGCATTCTGCTCTGGCTGCTGAGCCCCGTGCTCACGCCCTTCTTGCTCGGTGCGATTCTCGCCTACATTCTGCAGCCGGGCGTCGCCTGGCTCGTGCGGCATCGCGTGCCCAGGGCTCTGGCGGCGCTCCTGATGATGCTCGTGTTCGCGATCGTCGTCTCGCTGCTCGCCCTGCTCGTGTTCGCGGTCGTGCAGAAGGAAGGCCCGCAGTTGAAGGCGCAAATCCCGGGGCTGATTTCGCATCTGCACGACTGGCTGCAGCCCAAGCTCACGATGCTCGGGTTCGGCGACGTCTTCGATTTCTCGAGCCTGCGCGACATGCTGACGACTCAGATCGAGGGCAGCGCGCAAACAGTCGCGCTCGCGGCCTGGAAGTCGCTGCGCACGAGCGGCAACGTCATGATCACCCTCATCGGCGACGGCGTCATGGTCCCGCTCGTGCTGTATTACTTGCTGTACGACTGGAATACGATGCTCGCGCGTCTGGCCGCGATCGTGCCGCGGCGCTGGCTGCCCAAAACGCTCGAGCTGGCCGTCGAAATGGACCGCACGCTGTCGCAGTACCTGCGCGGTCAATTGCTCGTCATGGGCGTGCTCGCGGTGTTCTACGCGTTGGCCCTGACGATCGCCGGCTTCGAGATCGCCCTGCCGATCGGCATCTTCACGGGGCTGGCCGTTTTCATCCCATACGTCGGCTTCGCCACCGGTCTCGCGCTGGCGCTGCTCGCGGCGCTGCTGCAATACGGCAGCCTTTACGGCTTCGTGGCCGTGGCCATCGTCTACGGCATCGGGCAAATTCTCGAGAGCCTGTTCCTGACGCCCCGGCTCGTGGGCGAGCGCATCGGCCTGCATCCGCTTGCCGTGATCTTCGCCCTGCTCGCATTCGGCCAGCTTTTCGGCTTTTTCGGCGTGCTGCTCGCCCTGCCCGTCAGCGCAATCATCTCGACGGCGCTGCGCGAATTACGCCGCGGCTATCTCGCTAGCGGCCTTTACAAGAACTGACACCCACCGTATCGATCGACTGCGTTTTTCATCGTGACTGTGCATCGCCAACTGACGCTCGACCTCGGCACGCCGCCGCCGTCGACGTTCGGCAACTTTTTCGCCGGCGCCAACGCCGAGCTCGTCGCGCGGCTGGCGGAGCTCGACGGCGCGCTCGCGGCAGGCCCGCTCGCCGACCGCACCTTCTATGTGTGGGGCGAGGCCGGCAGCGGCCGCAGCCACCTGCTTTCCGCGCTCGTGCATAGCGCGGCGCCGGGGCGCGCCTCGTTTCTCGGGCCGCAAAGCGCACTCGCCGCGTTCGCGTTCGATCCGAGCGTCGCGATCTACGCGGTCGACGATTGCGACAAGCTCTCGGGCGCGCAGCAGATCGCCCTGTTCAATCTTTTCAACGAGGTGCGCGCGCATCCGACGAGCGCGCTCGTCGCGACGGGCAACGCGGCGCCGCTCGGGCTCGCGGTGCGCGAGGATCTGCGTACGCGCCTGGGCTGGGGCTTGGTGTTTCACCTGGCGCCGCTGCCCGACGAACGCAAAGGCGCCGTGCTCAAGCACGCGGCCAAGGAACGCGGCATCGCACTGGCCGACGACGTCCCCGCGTACCTCCTGACGCACTTCCGGCGCGACATGCCGAGCCTGATGGCGCTGCTCGACGCGCTCGACCGCTTCTCGCTCGAGCAAAAGCGCGCCGTCACGCTGCCGCTGCTGCGCACCATGCTCGCCTTGCCGCCCGGCGAGGCCGCTCCCGAAGGCTCGCCGGCCGCGACGAGCCGCTTCAAGTAAAATGCGCCCTCATGACGAATCTCGCACTCTTCGACCTCGACCACACGCTCATCCCGACCGACAGCGACCACGAATGGGGCCGCTTCATGGTGAAGCTCGGCATCGTCGATGCCGAAACCTACCTGCGTGACATCGATCGCTTCTATGCCGACTACAAGCGCGGCCAGCTCGACATCCACGCGTATCTGGAAACGATCCTCACGCCGCTCGCGAATCGGTCGCGCGAACAACTGGCCGCCTGGCACGAGCAGTTCATGCACGAGGTGATCAAGCCGGCCCTCGCGCCCGCCGCGCTCGAGCTCGTGCGTCAGCACCAGGACAGCGGCGATCTGTGCTGCATCGTCACGGCGACGAACGAATTCATCACACGCCCGATCGCCGATGCGTTCGGCGTCGACACGCTGATCGCATGCGAGGTGGAAACCGTCGACGGCCAGCCGCATTCGCCGTTCACGGGACGCGGCACGGGCACGCCCAGCTATCGCGAGGGCAAGATCGTGCGCGTCGAATCGTGGCTCGCCTCGCTCGGCAAGACCTTGGGCGACTTCGAGCACAGCTTTTTCTACAGCGATTCGCACAACGACATCCCGCTGCTCGAGATCGTCACCGATCCGATCGCGACCAACCCCGACGCCACACTGCGTGCGCATGCGCAGGCAAAGGGATGGCGAATCCTCGATCTTTTCCAACCGTCGTGATCAAGAAACTCATTCGTAAGCTGCTCGGCCAAGATTCGGAGACGGCCGCACCCGCCCGGTCCAAGGCCTCCGCCAAGGCGGACGTGTTGCCCATCGGGGAAGACTCGCTCGCCGAGGAGGCGGCGTGGGCCGACGCGGCCGCGGACGAAGCGGCCGCCAAGCCGCGCCGCAAGAAAGTTCGCTCCGATAAGAGCCCGCCTGCCGCGGCGGCCGGACCCGACGCGCCCGTGATCCTGTCCTCCGACGTCCATGGCATCGACCCGTCGCTGCTTTCGCGCAACGCTGTCCGCGTGACCGAAACGCTGCAGCAAGCGGGCTTCCGGGCATTCGTCGTCGGCGGCGCCGTGCGCGACTTGCTGCTCGGCATCGCGCCGAAAGACTTCGATGTCGCGACCGACGCCACGCCCGAGGAAGTGCAGCGCCTGTTCCGGCGCGCGCGGCTGATCGGCCGGCGCTTCCAGATCGTGCACGTGCAGTTCGGGCAAGAGATCATCGAAGTGTCGACCTTCCGCGCGCTGATGGACGCCCCGAAGGAAGCCCCGAGCGAGGCGCCGCCCAAGCGTCTGCGCCGCGAGGAACTCGATCGCCGCACGCACGCCGTGGACGCGAGCGGCCGCGTGCTGCGCGACAACGTCTGGGGCGAGCAGCACGAAGACGCGACGCGACGCGACTTCACGATCAACGCGATGTACTACGACCCGGCCACGCAGACGGTGCTCGACTATCACAACGGGATGGCCGACATTCGCGCGCGATTGCTGCGCATGATCGGCGATCCCGCCACGCGCTACCGTGAAGATCCGGTGCGCATGCTGCGCGTCGTTCGTTTCTCGGCCAAGCTCGGTTTCGAAATCGAGGACTCCACGCGCGAGCCGATCCAGCCGCTGGCCGACCTGATCCATAACGTGCCCGCCGCGCGTCTGTTCGACGAAATGCTCAAGCTGCTGCTCTCGGGCCACGCGCTCGCCTGCCTCAAGCAGCTGCGCCAGCAAGGCCTGCATCACGGCCTGCTGCCGCTGCTCGACGTCGTGCTCGAGCAGCCGCACGGCGAGTCGTTCATCACGCTCGCCTTGAACAGCACCGACGCCCGCGTGAAAGCGGGCAAGACGGTGTCGCCCGGGTTTCTATTCGCCACGCTGCTCTGGCACGACGTGCAGCAGCGCACGCAGCAATATGAAGCGAACGGCGAATATCCGGTCCCAGCGCTGCACCGCGCAATGGACGATGTGCTCGACATGCAGACCGAAAAGCTCGCGATCCACAAGCGCTTTTCAGCCGACATGCGGGAAATCTGGGGCCTGCAGTCGCGCCTCGAAAAACGCTCCGGCCGCAGCCCGCTCAAGCTCATCGAACACCAAAGATTTAGAGCGGGTTATGATTTCCTCTTATTACGGTGCGAATCGGGCGAGCTCGATCCCGCCATCGGCGCGTGGTGGACCGCTTTCCTCGAAGGCAGCGGCCCGGAACGCGAAGCGCTGATGTCGCAGGGCGGTCGCGAGCGCACGCCGCGCAAGCGGCGTCGCCGCGGGGGGCGCGGCCGCAAGGGCGCCGACACGGAGGCGGCCGGCGCGGAGCCGGCGCAGCACTCGGACGAGGACTGAAGCCGAACTCAAGCGGGACTGACGCGGCGGCCGCGTGCCGCTAAACGAGCAGTCGTGAAGTCGTAGGAAGCCATGTCATGACGGTTGCTTATCTCGGTCTAGGCGCGAACCTCGGGGATGCTCGCCAATCCCTGAAGGATGCCGTCGTCTGCCTCGCCCAGCAGCAGACCATCACCGTGCTCGCGAAGTCGAGCCTTTACCGCACAGCGCCGATCGATGCGAGCGGCGACGATTACTACAATCTCGTCGTGAAGCTCGAGACCTCGCTCAGCGCGCAAGCGCTGCTCGCGCTGTGTCACCGCATCGAGCATCACTTCGGCCGGGAGCGCCCTTTTCGCAATGCGCCGCGTACGCTCGACCTCGACATCGTCCTGTACGGGCAAGCGCGCATCGACGAGCCCGATCTCGTCGTCCCCCATCCCCGCGCGTTCGAGCGCGCGTTCGTGCTGGTGCCGCTCGTCGAGATCGACCCGGACGTATCGATCCCCGGTCACGGCCGGGCCGACGCGTTGCTGTCGGCCGTGGCGGATCAACGCATCGAAAAAGTAAAGACCTGCTGCTGCCCGATGGCCGACGCGCGCGCGCGCGAAGAGGCGCATGCCGGTGCGGAAAACGGCGCGAACGACGCCGGCAAGACGGGATGCCGATGAACGCGCCGCCCGTGACGGTCACTGCGCCCGACCTGCGTGCGCCGTATCGCTACATCGCGATCGAAGGACCGATCGGCGTGGGCAAGACTTCTCTCGCGCAGCGGCTTGCCGAGCGCTGGCCCGTGCGCACCGTGCTGGAGCGGCCCGAAGCGAATCCCTTTCTCACGCGCTTTTACGGCGACATGACGCGCTACGCGCTGGCCACGGAGTTGCACTTCGCCTTGCAGCGAGCGGACGAAGGCCGGCAAACGGCCGATCTGCTTGCGCAAGGCGTCGCCGTGGTCGCCGATTTCATCCCGCACAAGAGCGCGATCTTCGCGCGCCTGACGCTGCCGGACGATGAATGGCGTCTCTATCGGGCGCTGACCGAACGCACCGATGCCTCGGCCGCCCCGGCGCCTGATCTCGTCATCCACCTGCAGGCGAGCGCAGCGACGCTGCAAGCGCGCGTGAACAAACGCGCACGCGCCGACGAATCCGCCATATCCGAAGCGTATTTGCGCCAGCTGAGCGACGCGTACGATCAATTTTTCTATCACTACGAAGCAAGTCCCGTGTTGACCGTCAACACCGAGCATCTGAACCTGCTCGAATCGGACGACGACTTTACGCTGCTCCTCGAGCACATCGAGACGATGCGCGGACGTAAGGCGAGCTTCGTCAAGGCGTTGTAGCATCCGCCACGCGGCGTGCTCGCGCTGCGCCTTCTTTTCCGACTGCGAGACCCCCGATGACCTATTTGCAGGAATCCACCCGGCCGAAGATCACCGTGCCGAAGCTGCAAGCGATGCGCGAAGCCGGCGAGAAAATCGCGATGCTGACCTGCTACGACGCGAGCTTCGCCTCGCTGCTCGACCGCTGCGGCGTCGATGTCCAGTTGATCGGCGATTCGCTCGGCAACGTCTTGCAAGGCCACGGGACGACGCTGCCCGTGACGCTCGCGGACATTGCCTATCACACGGCCTGCGTCGCACGGGCGCAGCCGCGTGGCCTCATCGTGGCCGATTTGCCGTTCGGCGCCTACGGCACGCCGGCCGACGCCTTCGCCAGCTCGGTCGAAGTCATGCGCGCCGGTGCGCAGATGGTGAAGATCGAAGGCGGCGAATGGCTCGCCGAGACGGTCCGCTTTCTCGTCGAACGCTCGGTGCCCGTGTGCGCGCATTTAGGGCTCACGCCCCAATCGGTGCATGCGTTCGGCGGTTTCAAGGTCCAAGGCAAGACCGAGGAAGGCGCAAAACGACTGCTGCACGATGCGCGCGCGATGCAAGACGCCGGCGCGCAACTGCTCGTGCTCGAGGCCGTTCCGCCCGCCGTCGCGGCCAATGTGACCCATGCGCTGGCCATTCCGACGATCGGCATCGGCGCCGGCGTCGATTGCTCGGGCCAGGTGCTCGTACTGCACGACATGCTCGGGATTTTCCCCGGCAAGCCCGCGCGTTTCGTAAAGGACTTCATGGCCGGCGCGCCGAGCATCGGTGCGGCCGTCGAGGCTTACGTGAAAGCAGTGAAGGACGGTACGTTTCCGGGCTCGGAACACGTTTTTTGACGCGCCTGCGTCTCATTGGCGCGTCGACCCCGCCGACGCGCGCTTTACGGCGCGTGCGTTAAGAGGCGGGCCGGCAAAGCGCCGCGCAATGCGTTGCAAACGAGGATCGCCTCGGCCCGCGACAAGTCGGCGCGCGTCAACGTCCGCTCGCTCGCCCGCATCGACGGGTCGTCGAGCAGCACCTGCCGCATGACGCCCGGCAGCAGCCCGGCCGACAGCGGCGGCGTCAACCAGCATCCGTCGAGTTTGACGAACACATTGGAACGCCCACCCTCGGTCAATTCGCCCCGCTCGTTGAAAAACAGCATGTCGAACCCGCCCCGGCTTTCGGCCATGCGCCATGCGCGGTCGTACTCGGCGCGCGACGTGCTTTTGTGACGGAGAAAGAAATCGTCGGAACGCGGCGGCGCGAAACCATGCTCGGCGGCGAGCAGCACGCCGACGGGAGCGGGCGCGCCCGGCTGGGATGACGGCGTATCGGTGAGGCGCGAAACCTCCCCGAGCGCGCCGCCGCTGATATCGGCCTTGCCGTCCTTGCTCAGCGCGAGGCGCACGCGGTGGGGGGCACCGGCCGGCAACTGTGCGCAGTGCGCCGCGAGTCGTTCGCGCAGCGCGATTTCATCGAACGCGAAATCGAGCTGCGCCGCGCTCGCGCCGAGACGAGCGAGATGGCGATCGAGATAACGCACGCCGCCTTCCCGCGTCGCGTACATCGTTTCGAACAATTGCATGCCCGGGTCGGCGCCCGTCAGGAACTTTGCCTTGAGCCTACATTCCGCGTACTCGTCCTCGGCCACGCTGTCCAGCACGATACCGCCTCCGACGCCCATCGTCCCCTTGCGCGTGCCACCCGCGCCCTCGGCCGGACCGAGCGTCAGCGTGCGGATCGCGACGGAAAGACAAAAGTCGCCGCATCCGGTCGCATCGATCCTGCCGCCAGCGGATGAAGCCGCCGGCGCATCGACCCAGCCGATGGCCCCGGTGTAGAGCCCGCGCGGCGTCGTTTCGATCTCGTCGATGAGCTGCATCGTCCGATGCTTGGGCGCCCCGGTGATCGAGCCGCACGGAAACAACGCGCGTAGGACATCGGCAAACGACGTATTCGCCCGCAAATCGGCCTCGATCGTCGACGTCATCGCCCAAATCGACGGGTACGGCTCGACCGAGAAGAGCGCGGGTACCTGAACGGATCCTGTCTTCGCCACACGAGAGAGATCGTTGCGCAGCAGGTCGACGATCATCAGATTCTCGGCGCGGTTTTTCGGGTCGCTGCGCAGAAACGCCTCGGCGCGCGCATCGTCCACGGGCGACACGCCGCGCGCGGTCGTCCCTTTCATCGGTCGCGTGCGCAGGCGCTCGCCGCTTTTTTCGACGAACAGCTCGGGCGAGCAAGAGAGCACCCACTCATCGCCGGGGAGCGCGATGAGCGCCCCGTAGCGCACCGGCTGGCGTTCGCGCAGGCGCCGGTAGAAACCGACGGGCGAGCCGAAAGCGTCGAACGCAAGACGATACGTGTAGTTGATCTGATAGGACTCGCCGGCACGCAGCGCATCGTGCACGGCCGCGATCGCCGCGGCGAACGCTTCGGGCGTCACGCTCTCGACCACATTGGCAGCGCCCGCGACGGACGGCGGTTGAGGCGGTTGAGCCGCCTGTGCGTCGGACACCGTACCGTCGCGTTCGGCCAGCCACGCGTCGATCTCTTCACGCGAGCGTTTTTCGCAGTGCTCGAACAACAAAAAGCGCAGAGAAGCGTCGCCGTGGCGCGCGAATGCCGAGGCTTTCGAGGAGGGACCAAGCGTACGCGAGGAAACGGCCCGCTTGCCGAATTCGAGATCGCGGCCGAACTCGTAATCGCCCAGCAAGACGGCGTGCAAGCCGCCTTGCATGTCGCGCTCCGCCGCCGCGCATACGGCATCGAGGGCCGCGGCGTCCGTGCACACGTGCTCGCGCACGAAGCCGGTGTAGAGGCGGCTTGCACGCGCGTCGGCGCTCGCCTCGCAATCGTCGAGCAGCGCGAACACCGCGCTGCGTTGCTCTGCGTTCATCTAGCCACCCGGTGGGCGCCGCGCGCGCGCACGGAGCGAGCACGCGGCCGATTCAGCGTCGAGCCGATCGATCAATCGAAAAAGCTCTTTACGCGGTCGAACCAGCTCTTGCTTTGCGGGCTGTGACGCGGGCCGCCCTCGACGAGCGACTTTTCGAACTTCTTGAGCAGGTCGCGCTGCGGTTCGGTGAGCTTGACGGGCGTTTCGACCTGCACGTGCACGTACAAGTCGCCGGGCACGCTCGAACGCAGCCCCTTGATGCCCTTGCCGCGCAGCCGGAACGTCTTGCCCGATTGGGTCCCCTCGGGCACCGTGAACGTCGCGCGGCCCGCCAGCGTCGGCACCTCGATCTCGCCGCCGAGCGCCGCCGTCGTGAACGGAATCGGCATTTGGCAATGCAGATCGTCGCCGTCGCGCTCGAACACCGTGTGGGCCTTGATGTGGATCTCGACATACAGGTCGCCCGGCGGCCCGCCGTTGACCCCCGGCTCGCCGTTGCCCGACGACCGAATGCGCATGCCGTCGTCGATGCCGGCCGGAATCTTGACCTCGAGCGTCTTCGTTTCCTTCACCTTGCCCGCGCCGTGGCAGTTCGTGCAGGGATCGGGGATGTACGTCCCGCTGCCATGGCACTTCGGGCAGGTTTGCTGGATGCTGAAAAAGCCCTGCGACATCCGCACGGCGCCGGAGCCGTTACAGGTCGGACACGTTTCGGGCTTCGTTCCAGGCTTCGCACCCGAGCCGTGGCAGATTTCACACGAGACCCAGCTCGGCACGCGAATTTGCGTCTCGCAGCCGTGCGCGGCCTGCTCGAGCGTGATCTCCATGCTGTAGCGCAGATCGGCGCCGCGGTAGACCTGCGGGCCCGCGCGGCCGCGGGCCGCGCCGCCGGCCGCTTGGCCGAAGATGTCGCCGAAGATATCGCCGAAGGCGTCGGCGAAGCCGCCGAAGCCTTGCCCGCCCGCGCCGGCCATGTTCGGATCGACGCCCGCATGCCCGTATTGGTCGTACGCCGCGCGCTTTTGCGCGTCCGAGAGCATTTCGTAGGCTTCCTTCGCCTCCTTGAAATGGTCCTCGGCATTCTTGCTGTCCGGATTGCGGTCGGGGTGATACTTCATCGCGAGCTTGCGATACGCCTTCTTGATCTCGTCGTCGCTCGCGTTCTTCGCAACGCCCAGAACCTCGTAGTAATCCCGTTTCGCCATCGGTTCACCGCCGGTTCGCGCTTTGAGGCGCGACCGCTCCTTTCGCATACTGTGGAGTCTTGCGACTCGTTAGGCGGGCGCCGCCGGGCCATATCGAACGGCCCAACGCCCCACCCACCATAAAACAAACGTGCCCGGAGAACCCGAAGGCCCGCCAGGCGCTGGTTCGGCCGGCGCTCTTCGCTACGGAAAAGCGCCGGCCGCCTCACGGCTCGAAACAAAGGCCGTCGGTCAGTCCTTCTTCACTTCCTTGAACTCAGCGTCGACGACATCGTCTTCAGGCTTGCCCGAGCTTTGACCCGCGCTCGCGCCGGAACCCGCGCCGCCCGCCGACGCAGCGCCGGCCGCCGCGCCCGCTGCGCCTTGCGCCTGCATATCGGCGTACATCTTCTCGCCGAGCTTTTGCGACGCCGTGGCCACCGCTTCGATCTTCGATTCGATCGCCGCCTTGTCGGCCGAGTTGCCCTTGAGCGCTTCTTCGAGCTCCTTCAACGCCGACTCGATCTTTTCCTTTTCCGAGGCCTCGATCTTGTCGCCGTACTCGGTCAGCGCCTTCTTCGTGCTGTGCACGAGCGCATCGCCCTGGTTGCGCGCATCGGCCAGCTCGCGCAGACGGTGATCTTCCTCGGCGTTCGCTTCGGCATCCTTCACCATCTTCTCGATCTCGGCTTCCGACAAGCCCGAGTTCGCCTTGATGGTGATCTTGTTTTCCTTGCCCGTCGCCTTGTCCTTCGCGCCGACGTGCAAGATGCCGTTCGCGTCGATATCGAACGTCACTTCGATCTGCGGCACGCCGCGCGGCGCCGGGGGGATGCCTTCGAGGTTGAACTCGCCGAGCAGCTTGTTGCCCGCGGCCATCTCGCGCTCGCCCTGGAACACCTTGATCGTCACCGCCGATTGGTTGTCGTCGGCCGTCGAATACACTTGCGAGTGCTTCGTCGGAATCGTGGTGTTCTTGTTGATCATCTTCGTCATCACGCCGCCGAGCGTCTCGATGCCGAGCGAAAGCGGCGTCACGTCGAGCAGCAGCACGTCCTTGCGGTCGCCGGAGAGCACTTGCCCTTGAATCGCGGCGCCCACGGCCACGGCTTCGTCAGGGTTGACGTCGCGGCGCGGTTCCTTGCCGAAGAACTCCTTGACCGTCTCTTGCACCTTGGGCATGCGCGTCATACCGCCGACGAGGATGACGTCGTCGATGTCGCTGACCTTCACGCCGGCGTCCTTGATCGCAACGCGGCACGGTTCGACCGTACGAGCGATGAGGTCTTCGACGAGCGCTTCGAGCTTGGCGCGCGTGATTTTCAGGTTCAAGTGCTTCGGACCGGACGCATCGGCCGTGATGTACGGCAGATTGATTTCGGTCTGCTGGCTCGACGACAGCTCGATCTTCGCCTTTTCAGCGGCTTCCTTCAGGCGCTGCAGCGCGAGCACGTCTTTCGACAGGTCCACGCCTTGGTCCTTCTTGAATTCGCCGATGATGTAATCGATGATGCGCTGGTCGAAGTCTTCGCCGCCGAGGAACGTGTCGCCGTTCGTCGACAGCACTTCGAATTGCATTTCGCCGTCGACATCGGCGATTTCGATGATCGAAATGTCGAACGTGCCGCCGCCGAGGTCATACACGGCGATCTTGCGGTCGCCCTTTTCGGCCTTGTCGAGGCCGAACGCCAGCGCGGCCGCCGTGGGCTCGTTGATGATCCGCTTGACTTCGAGGCCCGCGATACGACCCGCGTCTTTCGTGGCTTGACGCTGGCTGTCGTTGAAGTAGGCCGGCACCGTGATGACGGCTTCCGTGACCGGCTCGCCGAGATAATCCTCGGCCGTCTTCTTCATCTTGCGCAGCACTTCGGCCGAGATCTGCGGCGGCGCGAGCTTCTGACCATGCGCTTCGACCCACGCGTCGCCGTTGTCGGCTTTGACGATCTTGTACGGCATCAAACCGATGTCCTTCTGCACCTCTTTTTCTTCGAAGCGGCGGCCGATCAGGCGCTTGACGGCATACAGCGTGTTCCTGGGGTTCGTCACCGACTGACGCTTGGCCGGCGCGCCGACGAGGATTTCATCGTCGTCCATGTAGGCGATGATCGAGGGAGTCGTACGAGCGCCCTCCGAGTTCTCGATCACTTTCACTTGGTTGCCTTCCATCAGCGCCACGCACGAATTCGTGGTGCCGAGGTCGATACCGATAATCTTGCCCATTTTTCCTGATCTCCGAGATATTCCGATCACTTCGACGAGACGGCGCGCCGTTCGCGCCACCGCCCGCTTAAATTCAACCTGCACTCAAGATAAGTGCCGCCGCAGCGTTTTCAAGTCCTTGAAACCAATGCGGTCATTCGATTTTTTCAATCCGGTTTCGCGCCGCGCGAGCCGGCACGCGGATCACGTTAAACAGCTGCCGAGCCCCCGAATATGCCGAGCAGCGGGCTTACTTCGGCTGCGCAACCGTCACGAGCGCCGGGCGCAAGACGCGGTCGGCAATGACATAGCCTTTTTGCAGCACGGAAACCACCGTGTTCGGTTCCTGCTCGGCCGGCACCATCGAAATCGCCTGGTGCCGATGCGGGTCGAATTTCTCGCCGATCGGATTGACGGCCGCCACACGTCCCTTTTCCATGGCGCTCGAAAGCTGACGCAGCGTGAGTTCGACCCCTTCGCGCAGCTTCGCGGCGTCGCCGGACGTATCGGCAAGCGCGGCTTCGAGGCTGTCCAGTACGGGCAACAGATGCTCGGCGAAGCTCTCGATCGCGAACTTGCGGGCTTTCGCCACGTCTTCGGCCGCGCGGCGGCGTACGTTTTCCGTTTCCGCTTTCGCGCGCAGGAAGTGTTCGTTCAGTTCGGCGAGTTTCGCCTGCGCCTCGGGGGGCAGCGCGGTATCGGCCGCATCGGCGCTTGCGCTCGGCTGGGCCTGCGCGGCTTGCGCCGAGACGTTCTCGGCAGCGGCTTGCTGCGCGAGCTCCTCGGGGGATGGCGATTGCTGGCTGGCCGGATTGTCTTGCGTAGGTTCCATGTCGCTGAAAATCGTCCAAAAAAATGAAATCGAAGCGGCGGGCCGTCCTTGCGGCGAACGTTCGCCGGGCGGCCGTCGACTGTCGCCGCCGAGCGCCCTGCCCGCGGCCGACTCTACCTACCGAGGGCCGCGCCGCCGCGCGTTGCCACGGCAATTTGGGGCGGCGGCCGCCGTTTCAAGCCCCCAGCGCCCTTTTTTTGCACTCTTTGGGTGAACCCGAAACGAACGGTAACACTCGTAACGGCGGCATACCGAAAACGGCGTTGAGCACCATCCGGGGTTGCCCTAAACTAGCATCATGCGCTCGCGTCCGAGCACCCCCAGGCCGCGCAGCGCATCCGTCTTGCCCACATCCAAGCGCTCGCGTCCGTATCGCCTTTCTCCGTAGGGGGAGTACCGTGAAACTGACCTTTGCCATTGCGGTGGTCGCCCTGGTACTCGTCGCGGGCACCACCACCATCTGCCTGTCCGGCGCGCTGACCGATTGCACGACCGAATACGGCGGCGCACACGCCACCATCGACTCGCTGTTCAATCCCCACCTGAAAATTTGTCGATGACGCGCCTGTCGCGCTTGGTGGGCCTCCCTTGCAAGGCCGCCGCCGGCTCGCGATACGTCCGGCGCCGCTCGGCCTCCGCCGCGCGCTTCGCTTGGCTGTCGGCCGTTTCCGCATAGAGCGTTTGCGCCACGGCGGCCGGCCCGCGCACGTCGCACACGCCCAGCACCCGGATCTCCCAAACCACCCGCTCGATCTCGATCGCGACGAGATCGCCCACCCGCACGTCCTTGGCGGGCTTCACGGTCGCGCCGGCGATGCGCACCCGGCCTTTTTCGACAGCGTCGGCGGCCAGCGAACGCGTCTTGAAAAAGCGTGCGGCCCACAGCCACTTGTCGATACGCATCCGCGCATCGGGTTCGGTTGAAATCTTGTAGTTCATCGGAGCATCGTCAATAAGACAAAACAAGCCCGCGCTCGCCGGCTCGGGCACGCAACGATCTTGCCCGCCGACTGCGCCGTGTCCGGCCCGGCACCTTTTTCCCGCTCAAGCGGATACGCCGAGCGGGGCGCTCGCCTGCGCCGGCCAGCCCTGCAGCTGCTGGACGACGATCTCCGCGAGCGCGGCAATCCAGGCCTGCGCCGCATTGAGACAAGGGATACGGTGAAATTCCTTCCCGCCCGCGTGCAGAAACTCGTCACGCACCTCGAAGCCGATCTCCTCGATCGTTTCCAGGCAATCGGCCGTGAACCCGGGACAGAATACGTCCGCTCGCCGCACACCCGCCGCACCCAGCTCGCGCAGCGTGGGCGCCGTGTAGGGCTGCAGCCACTCGGCCCGACCGAAGCGCGATTGGAAGGTGACCCGGCATTCGGTGGGCGTGAGGCCGAGCGCCGCCATCAGCAGCGCCGCCGTGCCGCGGCACTGATCGTGGTAGGGGTCGCCCAGATCCAGCGTGCGCTTGGGCACCCCATGAAAGCTCAGCACGAGCTTGTCGCCGCTCGCGAAATCGGGCTGACCGTGCGCCGCCCAATATCGGCGCACCTGCTCGACCAAGGCCGCGATATACGCGGGATGATCGGCGTAGTGGCGCACCGTGCGCACCTCGAGCTGGTTGCGCATGCGCCCCAGCGCGGCGAACGCCGCGTCGAAGGCCGTCGCAGTGGTGGAGGACGAATACTGGGGGTACATCGGCATCAATAGCACGCGCTCTGCCCCGGCCAGCTTCAGCTGCCCCAGCATGGCCCCGATGCCGGGCGTGCCGTAGCGCATCGCGTAATCGACGATGACCGGATAGCCGTTGGCGTGGAGCATCTGCCGCAGCGCTTCGACCTGCTTTTCCGTATACACGCGCAAAGGCGAGCCTTCGGGCATCCATACCGACGCGTATTTCTTCGCAGAAGAGCGGCCCCGCAACGGCAGGATCAGGCCCCTCAGCAGCGGCTGCCAGACGAGCGCGGGAATTTCGACGACACGCGGGTCCGACAGGAACTGCGCAAGGTAGCGCCGCACGGCGCGCGGCGTGGGCGCGTCGGGCGTGCCGAGATTGATCAGTAACACCGCGACACGATGCGACGTGGCGGGCTGCGACGGCAACTCGAGATCGAAACGCATGAGCGATAGAAGGCGCCCGAGGGCAAGGCGACGCGCGGCGGGAAGGCTGCGCGGCAGGTTCAAGTGAAGGCCATTATAGCGGCGCGTCCCGGGCCGCTTCCCTAGGCCGTTCGGCCAATGGCGCGCGGGCGCGAGCCGGCGCACGATAGACGCGGGGAGAACGGCAACACGCCCGGGGGCCAGGCCTATTGCTGGCTGAGCGCGGTGGAGAGCAAGCGCGCGGTGATGTCGACGATCGGAATCACGCGGTTGTAGGCCATGCGCGTCGGGCCGATCACGCCGAGCGTGCCGACGATCTTCCCGTTCACCTCGTACGGGGCCGTCACGACGCTCATCTCCTCGATCGGCACGAGCGTCGATTCCCCGCCGATGAAAATCTGCACGCCTTGGGCGTGACTCGATACGTCGAGCAACTGAAGGAGGCTGGTCTTTTGATCGAATACGTCGAACAGCTTGCGCAGCCGCGCCATGTCGGAGGACAGGTCCGCCACTTCCAGCAAATTGCGCTCGCCCGATATGAGCACCGTTTCGCTCGTATCGCTTTCCTCGGTGCTGGCCGTGACGGCCGCGTGCATGAGCGCCGTCATGTCGCCGCGCAGCCGGTCGATTTCCTCGCGCAGGCGCCGGCGCACCTCGTCGAACGAAAGTCCGCCGAAATGCGCGTTGATGTAATTGGAGGCCTCGATCAGCTGCGACGGCGAATAGTCGCGCTGGGTGGCCATGATGCGGTTCTGCACATCGCCTTCGGGCGTCACGATGATGAGCAAGATGCGCTTGGACGACAAGCGCATGAACTCGATTTGCTTGAACACGTGACTGCGGCGCGGCGTCATGATCACGCCCGCGAATTGCGACAGATTGGAGAGCACGCTCGCGGCGGCCGCCACGACCTTCTGCGGCTCGCCCGGCTTGAGCGTCTTGCGCACCACGCGCTCGACCGCCTCGTCGTCCTGCACGGGCTCGACGGTCAGCATGGTATCGACGAACAGCCGATACCCGCGCGGCGTCGGAATGCGGCCGGCCGACGTATGGGGGCTCGCGACGAGCCCGAGTTCCTCGAGGTCGGACATCACGTTGCGGATCGTCGCGGGGCTCAGTTCGAGCCCCGAGTAACGCGACAACGTGCGCGAGCCGACCGGCTGACCTTCTGCGATGTAGCGCTCGATCAGCGTTTTGAGGAGTGTTTGTGCGCGGGGTTCTAACATGAAGCAAAATTTTAGCCGATCGGCGAGCCCCCCGCGAGCGCGTAACGGCGCTCGAGCGTTCGCGTGCGCACTGGCATGCCGGCGCGCGCGACGCTGCACCGGCAGCGGGCGCGCCTGGCCGCCGGCGTCTCATCGGGACAACACCATTCTAGCGACAAATCGCCCGCGCGGGACGACCGGCGCCGTGACGCGGCTCCGGACAAACCACAAGGCGGGTTCCGACGGTTCTTTTCGCCCCCCACCTATGGTGTAATGCCGGCATGGAAATTGGCAGCCAATTCAAGACCGTCGCGCTCGTCGGGCGCAGCAACACGCCAGGCATCGGCGAGCCGCTGACGGCGCTCGCGGCCTGCATCGCCAAGCGCGGCTTCGACGTCGTGTTCGAGGCCGATACGGCCCAAGACATCGGCGTCGCGACCTATCCGGCGCTGACGCCGGCCGAAATCGGCGCCCGGGCCGACGTCGCGGTCGTGCTCGGCGGCGACGGCACGATGCTCGGAATCGGCCGTCAGCTCGCGCCCTATCGCACGCCGCTCATCGGGGTGAACCTGGGGCGCCTGGGGTTCATCACCGACATCCCGGTCTCCGAAATGAGCCAGCGCGTGCCGCAGATGCTGGCCGGCAGCTTCGAGCGCGAAGAGCGCACGCTGCTGCAATCGCGCATCGTTCGCGACGGAGAGCCGATCTATCACGCCCTGGCGTTCAACGACGTCGTCGTCAATCGCAGCGGCTTTTCCGGCATGGCCGAGCTGCGCGTGTCCGTCGACGGACGTTTCATGTACAACCAGCGCTCCGACGGGCTCATCGTCGCCACGCCGACGGGATCGACGGCTTATGCCCTCTCGTCCCAGGGGCCGATTCTGCATCCGCAATTGCAGGGGCTCGTGCTCGTGCCGATCGCCCCGCACGCGCTGTCGAACCGCCCGATCGTGCTGCCCGACGACTGCAACGTCGGCATTCAGATCATCGGCGGGCGAGACGTGAACGTGAACTTCGACATGCAGTCGTTCACCGCGCTCCAGCTCAACGATACGATCGAGGTGCGCCGCTCGCGGCATACCGTGCCGTTTCTCCATCCCGTCGGCTACAGCTACTACGCCACGCTGCGGCAGAAACTGCATTGGAACGAGCACCCGTCCGACGAGGAAGGCGACAATGCGAGCGCCCTCTAGCCCGGCCCTTTCGGGCACGTTGCGCGTCGTTGCAAGAACAAGTGCCGTCACCAGCCGCTAAACGCCGTTAAAACGACCTCCATGCTCCGCCATCTCTCGATACGCGACTTCGTGATCGTCGCCGCGCTCGACCTCGAGTTCGACCGTGGCTTCACTGTCTTCTCCGGCGAAACGGGCGCGGGCAAATCGATTCTCATCGATGCGCTCGCGCTGACGCTCGGCGCGCGCGCCGACGCCGACGTCGTGCGTACGGGCGCCGCCCGCGCCGACCTCACCGCCGAATTCCAGGCCGGCCGCGAACTTGCGCTCTGGCTCGACGAGCACGCGCTCGGCGGCGAAGAAACCAGTGCCGACGGCGAGGACCGCGTGCTGCTGCGTCGCGTCGTCGATGCGAACGGACGCTCGCGCGCCTTCATCAACGGCACGCCGGCCACGCTGGCGCAGTTGCGCGAAGTCGGCGAGATGCTCGTCGACATTCACGGCCAACATGCGCATCAGCTGCTCATGCGGCCCGACGCCCAGCGCGCGCTGTTCGATACGCACGCGGGCCTCACGGTGATCGCAGCGGGCGTCGCGCGTGCGCACCGCGCATGGCGCGATGCGGCGCAAGCCCTCGAACTCGCGCATTCCCGCGATCGCGAGCTCCAGCTCGAGCGGGAACGGCTTGCCTGGCAGTTGGCCGAACTCGACAAGCTCGCCCCGCAGCCGGGCGAATGGGAGGAGATCGGCGCCGAGCATCGGCGCCTGGCCCATTCCGCCAGCCTGATCGAAGGCGTGCGCGGCGCGCTGGATGCCCTCTCGGAATCCGACGACGCGATGATCGGCCAGCTCGGTTCGATCGTCTCGAAGCTGCGCGATCTGGCCGAGATCGATCCCGCGCTCGGCGATGCGCTGGCCGCGCTCGAGCCGGCCGAGATCCAATTGCGCGAAGGCGCCTACTCGCTCACGCACTATGCGCAACGCCTGGAGCTCGACCCCGATCGCCTCGCGCAGGTCGAGCAGCGGCTCGACGCCCTGCACTCGCTCGCCCGCAAGTTCCGCCTTCAGCCCGAAAGCCTTCCGCAGGAACACGAAGCGCGCCGCACTCAGCTCGCCGCGCTCGATGCGGCGGCAGACCTCGACGCGCTCAATGCCGCGGTGGAAAAGGCCCGGCAAGCCTACATGACCGAAGCGAAGCAGTTGTCGAAGGCGCGCGCAAAGGCGGCGAAGGCGCTCGGCGCGGCGGTGACGACGGGCATGCAGGAATTGTCGATGGCCGGCGGCAGCTTCGAAGTCGCTCTCGTGCCGCTTGCGGAAGGCGGGGCGCACGGGCTCGAGCAGGTCGAATTTCGCGTGGCCGGCCACGCCGGCGTGCCGCTGCGCCCCCTGGCGAAGGTGGCCTCGGGCGGCGAGTTGGCGCGGATCAGCCTGGCGCTGGCCGTCATTGCCAGCGCCGCGAGCCTCACGCCCACGTTGATTTTCGACGAAGTCGATACAGGCATCGGCGGCGGCGTGGCGGAAGTCGTCGGGCGGCTGCTGCACCAGTTGGGCCGCGACCGGCAAGTGCTCTGCGTGACGCACTTGCCGCAAGTCGCGGCGCGCGGCGATCACCATTTTCAGGTCGCCAAGGCGTCGGGCGACGGCGGCGCGACGCTCTCGACCGTCATCGCGCTGGATCGCGCGAGCCGCATCGAGGAGGTCGCCCGGATGCTCGGCGGGCTCGAGATCACGGCCACGACGCGCCGGCACGCCAAGGAAATGCTCGCAGCGTAAGGCATACGGAGCCGAACATCCGAGGCCGAGCGCCGCTCACCCGGGCGCGCCGAATACCCGCTGCCAGAGCTTGAGCACGGCGTCGCGTTCCCGCTCGATCCGCTCGCGGGGCACACGCGCGGTCTCCATGCCGTCCAGCCGCAACTGATGCTGCAGCTTGCGGTAGGTTCGGTAAGCCGCACCTACCGTCTCCGCTTCCTCGGCCGTCATCAAGCCGAAACGCGCGACTTCGCGCAGCAGCGCGATATTGCCCGTATTGCGGATCAGTTCGGGGTCGTGCGCGGCGTGCAGCAGCACCCAGTACTGGACGATGAACTCGATGTCCACCATGCCGCCGCGGTCGTGCTTCACGTCGAACAAATCGCTGCGATTCGGGTGCCCGGCCTCGACGCGCTCGCGCATCGCCACGATCTCCGCGGCGAGCGGCCCGCTCTCGCGCGGCATGGTCAGCACGCGTTCGCGGATAGACTCGAACGTGCTGCCGATCCGCGCATCGCCCGCGCAGAATCGCGCGCGCGTCAACGCCTGGTGCTCCCACACCCACGCGGTATTGGCGGCGTCGCCCTCGCGCAGCTGGTAGCGCTTGAACGTGTCCAGATCGGTGATCAAGAGGCCCGATTCGCCGTTCGGCCGCAGGCGCAGGTCGATGTCGAACAGCGTGCCCGCGCCCGTGGCCGTCGTCAGCCAGGTGATGAGGCGACGCGTGAAAGTCGAATAAATGTCGGCCGCCGCATCGTCCTCGTCTTCGTAGAGAAAGATGACATCGAGGTCGGAAGCGTAGCCGAGTTCCTTGCCGCCTAGCTTGCCGTACGCGATGACGGCGAACCGCGGGGCCTCGCGATGGCGTTTGGGCAGCTGCTCCCAGACGGTCTCGATCGTCACGTCTAGCACCGAATCGGCGAGCTCCGAGAGCCGATCGCTGACCTGTTCGACCGTCAGCCGGCCGGCCAGATCGATCAGCAGGATGCGAAACACTTCGGCCTGATGCGCATGCCGCAGCAAGTCCATTTGCTGCTCGGCGCCGTCGGCGGCCGCCAGCCGCGCGCGCAGCGACGTCTTGAACTCGGGCCAATCGAACGGGCTCGCGATCGCTTCGTCGTCGAGCAGTTCATCGAGCAATTGCGGGTGGCGAATCAAATATCCGGCTGCCCAGCGCGAGCCGCCCAACACGGCCAGCACCCGTTCGAGCGCCGCCGGATACTCGTTGAGCAAAGCGAGGTAGGCGCCACGCCGGCTCACGGCCTCGAGCAGATCGATCATGCGCGCTAAAGTGGAACCGCGTTTGCCGGGGGGCTCCATCGCCGCGGCGGCGTCGAGCGCGCGTGCCGCGATCCGGTCAAAGCGCTCCCGATTGCGTTCCGGCAGGCGTTGATAGCGCGTCGAACGGCGCACGGCGCTCAGGCGCGCGTGCACTTCGCTCGCATCGTCGAAACCGGCGGCGGTCAGTCGGCCGATCGTATGCTCGTTCTCGCCGTCGTCTTCCAGCGCGGTGCTCCACAGCTCGCCGGCCCGCACGGCGTCCTCGTTCGCCGCGCCGGCAGCCGGCGCGTGCGCGCTCGCCTTGTCGGCGAAAATCTGGTCGAACTGCGACTCCACGCGCTCGCGATGCCCATCGAGCACCGTCAGCAATGCAGCGAAGTCGGCGAAGCCGAGCGAGGCGGCCAACCGCGCGCGCTCGTCGGCATCGACGGGCAGCGCGTGTGTCTGCGCATCGTTGCGATACTGCAACCGGTGCTCGAGTTCGCGCAGGAAACGGTAGGCGTTCGACAAATCGGCGCAAACGGAAGGCGCGATCAAGCCCCGCGCCGCCGCGTGCCGCAGCACCGCCAGGGTGGGACGAATGCGGAAGCCCGCGTCCTGTCCGCCCCGGATCAGCTGAAAGACTTGGGCGCTAAATTCGATTTCGCGAATGCCGCCGCGGCCTAACTTGATGTCGTCGGCCTTGTCGGGCCGCATGGTGGCGCGCCGCGCAGCCTCCTCGCGGATCTGCCGGTGCAACGATCGAATCGCGCCGATGACGCCGAAATCGAGATATCGCCGGTAGACGAACGGCTTGACGAGCGCATCGAGCTGCGCGGTCAGCCGGCGCGCGGCATCGCTCTCTTGTTCGGACACGAGGCGCCCTTTGATCCAGGCATAGCGCTCCCACTCGCGCCCCTGCACGTAGAAGTACTCCTCGAGCATGCCCAGGCTGCACACGAGCGGCCCCGAATCGCCGTTCGGCCGCAGCCGCATGTCGACGCGAAAGACGTAGCCGTCCGCGGTCTGCTCGGCGAGGGCGCCGATCAGACGCCGTCCGAGCCGCGTGAAGAACTCCTGCGTGGAGATGGCGGCGCGGGCGCCGCCCGCCGTTTCCCCATCGTCTTCATACACGAAGATGAGATCGATGTCGGATGAGACGTTGAGTTCGCGGCCGCCGAGCTTGCCCATGCCGACGACGCCAAGCGCGAGCCGATCGCCGTCGGCCGAGCGCGGCTCGCCGTAGAGCGCCTCGAGCTCGGCCGACAGGACGGCCAGCGCGCGTTGGATGGTGGCTTCGGCCAGGTCCGTCATTGCGCCCGTGACCTCGGCGACGTCCGCTTGACCGGCCAAATCCCGCTCCATCACCGCGCAAAACACCTCGGTGCGAAGCCGGCGCAGCGCACAGCGTAGCGCTTCCTCGCCGATCGGCGCGCCGGGCTCGACGCCGAGCGCCTGGCGGTGTTCGGCAATGAGGGCGGTCAATCGATCATCGATATGCGCCCGCGTGATGGGCTCCCGCGCCCACGAGGCGATGCGTTCGGCAATCTCGGGACGCGCGGCGATCGCGCGTGCGGCGTAAGAGGAATAAGCGGAACTCAGCAAGGCGGCAGCAGTCATGTGAATGGAGAAGGCGTGGCTCGCTTGATTAGCCATGGCTATCGGCGGCAGGCCGAACGAGCAAAGCCTGCCGCGGTGCAACACGATCCCGCGCACACGGCGCAGGGCGCCCGCGCGGCGTGTAAGCGCGCGCGGCGACGACTGGCCGCTGTGATACATTTCGTCGTCCGAGACGCCAAACTACCATATCCCCGATTCGCCGCAGTATGTCCGACAGCAAGGAATCCGCCGAAGCCGCCGTTGCCGGACACGCGCGTGAGGATCATCGGCGGCTGCGCCGCGTCCTGAACGTCGCGCTCGCCGCAGCCTTCTTCATCTACTTCGCCGCCGCGGCCCTGTTTATAGGGCTGCGCTACGTCGTGCTCCCGCGCATCGACGATTTTCGTCCTCGTATCGAAGCGCTCGTCTCGGAGCGGCTGCATGCGCAGGTGCGGATCGGCAAGCTCGCGCCTTACTGGGCGGGGCTCGAGCCCGGCGTCGACGTCACCAGCCTCGCCATCCTGGACCGGCACGGCAACCGCGCGCTGACCGTGCCGCATGCAACGGCCACGTTGTCATGGAGCTCGCTGCTGCGCATGCGGCCCGTGCTCGCCAGCCTCGTGATCGAGCGGCCCGACGTGCTGGCCGCGCGCGAGCCGGACGGTTCCTTGTGGGTAGCAGGCGTGCAAGTGCCGACTACGCACACGGGCAACGACACGTTTTCCACGTGGCTGCTCTCGCAGCAGGCCATTGTGTTGCGGGGCGGGACCGTGCGCTGGCGGGACGCCCAGCTCGGCGCCCCCGAACTGGCGTTGCACGACGTGCGTATCGCCATCCTCAACGGCGGCTTGTTCCACCGCGTGGCCCTGCAGGCGCCGGCGGAAGGCACGCTGCTGAAAGGGCCGCTCGATTTCCGAGCGCGCTTCCGTCATACCCCGCTCATGAGCGTCGGCAAACCGCAGAATTGGACGGGGCAGGCTTATTTGTCGACGGGCCCCGTCGAACTGCCGATGCTCGCCAGGTACGTGAAGCTGCCGGTTGCCGCCTATGCGGGGCGCGTCGACAACGCGATCTGGGCGGACTTCGGGGACGGCCATATCCGCTCGGCGCACGGCACGCTGCAGGGCTCCGACGTCGCGCTGCGAGTGCGTCCGACTCAGCCCAAGCTCGACATGCCGGTGGCCAATTTCGGCTGGGTGCTGCAAATCGATCCGCAACGCGACTATCGCCTGCAGCTCACCAACCTGCGCGCGGAACTCGGTCAGCCGCCGCTCGCCGACGGCACACCCGTTTCCCGCACGCTCTCCTTCTCGACGCTGACCGGCCGATATCGCGTACCGACCGTCGAGCACGGCCAATTGATGAGCGTGACAGGCGACCGCGTCGACCTGGGCATTCTGGCCGAATTCAGTCGCGCCTTGCCCGTGCCGCGCCGCTTTCTCGACGAACTCGTGCGGTTCGATCCGCACGGGATGGTCGCCAACTATGCGATCGAGGTCGAGCGCGCCCGCCCCGAAAACGCGCTCGCCGCGAGCGAGGAACGCGTAGCGGGCACGGCGCCGATCGTGCGTTACCGCTTCAAGGGCGATTTGCAGGGCATCAGTTTCGGCGCGCAAGAGCCCCCTCCGGGGCTTTCGCCGGCGGGACACCCGCGCGCCGGGCTGCCCGGCTTCGAGAACCTGTGGGGCAGCATCGACGCGGACGAACGGCACGGCACGCTTTCGGTCGACACGGTCAACGCCGCCGTCACGATTCCGGGCGAGTTCGACGACCCGCGACTCACGTTCGACCGGCTCCGCGCGCGCGGCAGCTGGACCGTGAGCGCGACGCGCGCGCCCGGAGACAAGCACAAAGCGTTCGCCGTGGACCTGCCGGAACTCAGCATCGAGAACGCCGACACGGCGGGACACCTTGCCGCCACCTATACGAACCCGGGGCATGGACGCGGCGCCCTCGACCTCAAAGCGACCATCACCCGCGCCAAGGTGCCCGCGATTCCGCGCTATTTGCCCACGAGCATCGGCGATCATCTGCGCCATTACCTCGGGCACGGCCTGCAAGACGGCATGGCTCGGGACGCGACGATCGAAGTACACGGCGGCCTCGATCAATTCCCTTACTCGCGCGAGCCAAGCGCGGGCGTCTTCCGTATCGTCGCGCCGTTCTCGGGCGGGAAGTTCGATCCATCCCCCTACCCGGCCAAAACGCTGAAGAACGGCACGCCCGATGTCTGGCCCGCCATCGACGGGATCGACGGCGTTTTCACGCTGAAAGAAAACCTGCTGCGCTTCGACATTGCTCGCGCACGCTACAAGAGCGTGGGAATCACACGGGTGACGGGACGCATCGACGATCTCGGCAATCAAGGCTCCGACCTCGTCATCGACGGCGATGCGCACGGCCCGCTCGCCGACATGCTGGACTATGTCAATCACAGCGCCCTGTCGGGCATGTCGGGCCACATCGGCGATAAGGTGCGCGCGAACGGCCCCGCCACGCTCGCGCTGAAGCTGACGGTGCCGCGCACGCGCGAGCCGCACGTCGGCGTCGAAGGCAGCGTCGGCTTGGAGGGCGACACATTGTCGATGCCGCAGTGGCCGCCTCTGGAAGCGCTTGGCGGGCGCGTGCGGTTCACGAAGCAGAGCTTCGCGTTGGAACGCGTCGCAGGCCGATGGCTCGGCGGCAACATCCGTGCGGACGGCGCGCTGCGGGAAAACGGCAGCTATGCGTTCGACGTCGCCGGACGCATCGCGGCGGACAGCGCACGCGATCTCGATGTCGATGGACCCGCCGCCAAGCTGCTCGGGCATGTATTCGGCGACGCGCCGTATGCGATCCGCGTGCACGGCGCCAAAGGTGAGCTGCCCACCGTGTTGGCCACCTCCGACCTGACCGGTCTCGCGCTGGACCTACCCGCGCCGCTCGGCAAACCGCTCGGTACGCCGATGCCGTTTTCGTTTTCCGTCACCCCGCTTTCGGCTGGATCGTCGAGCGTGGCGGCCTCCTCGGATGCATCGGACGTATCCGACGTATCCGACGTATCCGAGTACGGCCTCGACGCCGCAATGGCCGAAGGGGCTCGCGCGCGTGCCGAACTGCGCCTCGGTCCGGTCCAAGCCGCCTACGTCGTCGAGCGATCGCGCACCGCAGCCGGCGGCAAGCCCGGCCTCGCCGTCTTGCAGGGCGCAATCGGCTTGAACGAGCCGCCGCGGCTTCCGGAGCGCGGCGTCACGGCCGCACTGTCGAGCGATTCGCTCGACGCCGACGCGTGGCGCGCATTCACGACCGACCTGCGCTCCAAGGACACCTCCGCGAAGAGCGCCGCCACGGGAGAACAAGGACAACCTCGACCGGCCGCGCCGGCATCGGGCTCGAGCTCATCGCGTGCGCAGCAATTCCTGCCGAGCCGCATCGCGGCACGCTTCAAAACGCTGAAGCTGATGAATCGGCAATGGTCGAACGTGGCCGTCGACGCGACGCACGCGGGCGCGACCTGGCAAGCCGATCTGACATCGGATGAAGTGGCCGGCAATCTCGCCTGGGAACCGGGCGACACCGACGCACCCGGCGGCCGGTTGCGCGCGCGGCTATCGAAAGCGTCGATTCCGGTCGCCGTCGGCCACGATCTCCTCGGGCAGCTGACGCCGAGCGAGAACGCGCATATGCCCGCCATCGACCTCGTCATCGACGATCTGAAGGTGCGCGAGCACGACATCGGCCGCCTGGCCGTCAACGCGCGCAACTTCGACGAAAACGGCGTGCCCGTCTGGCAAGTCGACAAGCTCGACGTATCAAACCCGGCGGCGCACCTGGTGGCGACGGCCAATTGGCGGACCTCGCGCAGGCTAGGAAGCGACGTCGAGGCCGATACGCCGCGCCGCACGATCGTCGACTTCAAGCTCGACGTCGCCGACGCGGGGGCGCTGCTCGACCGCTTCGGCCTGCCCCGCACGGTGAAGGGCGGCGCCGGCTCGCTCGCGGGCAAGGTGATCTGGCGCGGCGGCCCGACGGCCATCGACTATCCGACCCTGAACGGCCGCTTCACAATGGATCTGCATCACGGGCAAATCCTGAAGGTCGATCCGGCCGTGGCCAAGCTGCTCGGCGTGCTTAGCCTGCAGAGTCTCACGCGCGTGCTGACGTTGAACTTCCGCGATGTGATCGGCGAAGGCTTGCCGTTCGAAAGCGTGAAGGGTACGGCGCTCGTCCAAAACGGCATCGCCCGCACCGACGATTTTCGCGTCGTAACCGCGCCGATGCGGGCCGATCTTTCCGGGCTCGTCGACCTCGCCCAGGAATCGCAGCAGTTGCGCGTCGTCGTCACGCCCACGCTGAATGCGGGCTCGGCCGTGATCGCGGCGACGGTCGTCAACCCGCTGCTGGGCCTCGGCGCGCTCGTCGCGAACGTCGCGCTTTCGCAATCGATCTCACACGCCTTCGCACACGATTATTCGGTAACGGGGTCATGGTCGCATCCGCTCGTCGAGCGGGTCGCGGCCGATCGGGGTAAGATGGCTGCTCCGGCCGGGGCGACGGGCCAGTAGCTTGCCCAGGGGTTCGCCCCCCATGCATCCGACACCGAATTCATGAGCGATCGACCAGTCCACACGACGCCGTTTCGCGTCGCCGCGCTGCAGATGGTCAGCACGCCCGAGCGCGAACGTAACCTTCAAGACGCGGAGCGCCTCATCGCGCAGGCCGCCGCCGAGGGCGCCCAACTCGTGCTGCTGCCCGAATATTTTTGCTTCATGGGCTACAAGGATTCGGACAAGCTCGCCGTACGCGAAGCCTACGGCGACGGCCCGATCCAACGCTTCCTGGCCGATAGCGCGCGCCGCCACGGCGTATGGGTGATCGGCGGCACGCTGCCGCTCGCTGTCACCGAACCCGAGCCGGACGCCACACGCGTGCTCAACACGACGCTTGTCTTCGACCCGAGCGGCGCGCAGCAGGCCCGCTACGACAAGATCCATCTATTCAATTTCGAGAAAGGCGCCGAGTCGTTCGACGAAGCGCGCACGATCCGGCCCGGCGGCGAAGTTCGCACGTTCGATGCCCCTTTCGGGCGCGTCGGGCTGTCGGTCTGCTACGATCTGCGCTTTCCGGAGCTGTACCGGCGCATGGGCGACTTGGCGCTCATCGTGGTGCCGTCGGCGTTTACGTACACCACCGGCCGCGCGCATTGGGAGATGCTGCTGCGTGCCCGCGCCGTCGAAAATCAGTGCTACGTGCTGGCCGCGGCACAAGGCGGCTCGCATGAAAACGGCCGCCGCACCTGGGGGCACAGCATGTTGATCGACCCGTGGGGCGAGATCGTGGCCGTGCTGGACGAAGGCCCCGGCGTCGTCGCCGGCGATATCGACCGCGCGCGCATCGACGAAGTGCGGCGCAGCCTGCCGGCGTGGCGCCACCGCGTGCTTGCTTAAAATTTCTTCGCATCGAACCGACCGCATGAACATCATCGAACCCGGCATTCGCAATCTCGCGACCGCGAAAGACATCCTGCTCACGCCCTACGGCCTCGACGAAGCGCGCCTCACGCGCACGCTCGCCGAGATCTTCACGCACCGTGTCGACTACGCCGACCTGTACTTCCAGGCCACGCGCAGCGAAGCGTGGAGCCTCGAGGAAGGCATCGTGAAGTCGGGCAGCTTCAGCATCGACAAGGGCGTCGGCGTACGCGCCGTCGCCGGCGACCGCACGGCGTTCGCCTATTCCGACGACCTCTCGATCGATGCGCTCGCGCAAGCCGCGCAAGCCACGCGCTCGATCGCCAAAGCAGGCGGCGGCAAGATCAAGGTGGCCAGCACGCTCAAGGGCGTCGCCGGACGCGACCTTTACCTTGCGGCCGACCCGCTCGCCTCGCTCGACGCCACCGAAAAGGTGAAGTTGCTCGAGCGCGTCGAGCAGATGGCGCGCAGCCGCGACACGCGGATCACCCAAGTGATGGCGGGGCTCGCGGGCGAATACGACGTCGTGCTCGTGGCCCGCAGCGACGGCGTGCTCGCGGCCGATATTCGGCCGCTGGTGCGCGTGTCCGTCACCGTCATCGCCGAACAGAACGGCCGGCGGGAGATCGGCAGCGGCGGCGGCGGCGGACGGTTCGACTACAGCTACTTCACCGACGACGTGCTCGCCCGCTATGTCGACGACGCGGTCAAGGCCGCGCTCGTGAATCTCGATGCGAGGCCGGCGCCCGCCGGCGCGATGACCGTCGTGCTCGGCCCGGGCTGGCCCGGCGTGCTGCTGCATGAAGCAATCGGCCACGGGCTCGAGGGCGATTTCAACCGAAAGGGTTCCTCGGCATTTGCCGGACGTATCGGCGAACGCGTGGCGGCCAAGGGCGTGACGGTCGTCGACGACGACACGCTGCCCAATCGCCGCGGTTCGCTGAACATCGACGACGAAGGCAACCCGACGCAATGCACGACGCTGATCGAAGACGGCGTGCTCAAGGGCTATATCCAAGACACGCTGAACGCTCGCCTCATGAAGATGCCGGTCACCGGCAACGCACGGCGCGAATCGTACGCGGCATTGCCGATGCCCCGCATGACGAATACCTACATGCTGGCCGGCGATAAAGCGCCGCAGGAGATCATCGAATCGGTCAAGCACGGTCTCTACGCCGTCAACTTCGGCGGCGGGCAAGTCGACATCACCAACGGCAAGTTCGTCTTCTCCGCGTCCGAGGCCTACATGATCGAGGACGGCAAGGTCACCTATCCCGTCAAAGGCGCCACGTTGATCGGCAGCGGCCCGGAATCGCTCAAGTACGTCAGCATGATCGGCAACGACATGTCGCTCGACACGGGTGTCGGCGTATGCGGCAAGGAAGGCCAAAGCGTGCCGGTGGGCGTCGGCCAACCGACGCTGCGAATCGATAATTTGACGGTCGGCGGGACGGTTTGATCGGCAAGGGTGACGCACGAAAACTGCGCCGCCCTTCCTTTCTACGCGGAATTCCCGCATTTTACGGCCCACCGGCTTGCAGGGCCCGCTTAACCGGCGTATAAAGTGGGACGAACTTTTTTTACGAGCCTCACCCCCGTCATGTCCACGAAGTTTTATTTTTACTTCTTTTGGCATCTCAGTCCGCTGGCGGATCGAGAGGGGTGTTAGCGCGTTAAGCAAACCCGAATTCCCGAAAAACCGCCAGCGAACCTGGCGGTTTTTTTTTCGCCTTCGAAAGGTCGATCGCCGGCGAAAACCGTAAAGAACCGATGAGGAGAACCGCAGCATGCCCCCGCACAATACCGATGACGTTCGCATCCGCGAGTTGAAGGAACTCACGCCGCCCGCGCATTTGATTCGCGAGTTTCCGTGCAGCGAACGCGTGTCCGATCTCATCTACGGCACGCGCCGCGCGTTGCATCGGATTTTGCATGGTATGGACGACCGCCTCATCGTCATCATCGGCCCGTGCTCGATCCACGATCCGAAGGCGGCGCTCGAATACGCGGGCCGGCTCTTGGAGCAACGCACGCGCTTCGCCGACGAGCTCGAAATCGTCATGCGCGTCTATTTCGAAAAGCCGCGCACGACGGTGGGCTGGAAGGGTCTCATCAACGACCCGTACCTCGACAACAGCTTCAAGATCAACGACGGGCTGCGCGCCGCGCGCGAGTTGCTCGTCGGTATCAACGAGCTCGGACTGCCGGCCGGCACCGAATACTTGGACATGATCAGCCCGCAGTACATTGCCGATCTCGTCTCGTGGGGCGCCATCGGCGCGCGGACGACCGAATCGCAGGTCCACCGCGAATTGGCATCGGGGCTGTCGTGCCCGGTCGGCTTCAAGAACGGCACCGACGGCAACGTGAAAATCGCCGTCGATGCGATCAAAGCGGCCTCGCAGCCGCACCACTTCCTGTCCGTCACGAAGGGCGGCCACTCGGCCATCGTCTCGACGGCCGGCAACGAGGACTGCCACGTCATCTTGCGCGGCGGCAAGACGCCGAACTACGATGCGGCCAGCGTCGACGCGGCTTGCACCGATATCGGCAAAGCCGGTCTCGCGGCCCGCCTCATGATCGACGCGAGCCACGCGAACAGTTCGAAGAAGCACGAGAATCAGATTCCCGTGTGCGCCGATATCGGCCGGCAGGTCGCGGCCGGCGACGAGCGCATCGTCGGCGTCATGGTCGAGTCGCATTTGGTGGCCGGACGCCAGGACCTCGAGCCGAACTGCACGCTGACCTACGGCCAAAGCGTGACCGACGCGTGTATCGGTTGGGACGAAAGCGTTGCCGTGCTCGAAGGACTGGCCGACAGCGTCAAACAGCGACGCATCTCGCGCGGCAGCGGCAACTGATCGAAACTGAACGATCGCGGAGTCGACGAGCCGCGCCAAGGCGGCCAGTCGATCGATCGATGCCGATCAGGCGAGCGCGCCCGTCCCGAACACTTCGCTGTGAATGCGCGCCGGCTCGACGCCGCGCGCAACGAGCGCGTCGCGCTGCGCTTGCATGAAGGCCATCGGCCCGCACAGGTAGTAATCGGCATAGGGCAAGATCGCTTGCTCGGCGATGCGGGAGAAGTCGATGCGGCCCTCGAAGTCATAGTCGACGCCCTGGCGGTCGGCCGGGCCCACTTCTTCGTAAAACACGGCGCGCGTCACGTTCGAATGCGTCGCCACGGTCTCGGCCAGCCATTCGTTGAATGCGTGAACCGCGCCGTGGCGGCACGCGTGCACGAATGCGACGCGGCGATCGCTGCCGTGCGCGACCAGCGTCGATAGCATCGACACCATCGGCGTGATGCCGACCCCGCCCGACACGAGCACCACGGGCGTCGACTTCGTGCGATCGAGGCGGAAGTCTCCCATCGGCGCCGTCACTTCCACCACCGCGCCTTCCTCGACACCGTCATGCAGAAGGGTCGACAGACGGCCCGCCGGCACGGCTTCGCTGCCCCCTTCGCGCTTGACCGAAATGCGCAGCCACTTGCCGTGCGGCGCGTCCGAGAGGCTGTATTGACGCGGCTGGTCGACGCCGAGTTCGCCGACGTAGCGCTTCACCGTGACGAATTGGCCCGGCTCGAAGCCCGCGGCCGGCGCGCCGTCGGCGGGCGTCAGGTAGAACGACGTGATCTCGTCGCTTTCCACGACCTTGCGCGACACGATGAACGGACGGTAGCCGCTCCACGCCGCGCCTTCGTACAGCTTGGCCTCGGCGCCAATCATGATATTCGCGAGTTGCGCGTAGGCCGCGCGCCAAGCATCGAGCGTTGCTTCGTCGACGGCGTCGCCGAGCACCTCGACCACCGATGCGAGCAGGTTTTCACCGACGATGGGGTAATGCTCCGGCCGAATATTCAAGCTCGCGTGCTTATGCGAGATGCGGCCCACTGCGGCGCCCAGCGCGCCGAGATTGTCGATGTTCGCCGCATAGGCGTACACGGCATGCGCGAGCACGTCGGCTTGGCTGCCGCTCGTTTGGTGCGTTTGGTTGAAGAGATTTCGCAGTTCCGGACGATTCGCGAACATGCGACGGTAGAAGTGCTTCGTGATCGTGGCGCCGTGCTGTGCGAAAACCGGGGCCGTGGCTTTGACGCGGGAGATTTGATCGGGGGTGAGAGCAGAGGTCATCGATTCGCGTTCCTCGTTAAGATGTATCAAGAATACATTTTAACGGAGGCCGACAACCATACGACAGTTTGTCGCACGGCAGCATGCCGCGCGGGCCGCCGCCTGCCTAGTTCGCCGAACCGCAGGCCTTCTACCGCTGTTGCGGCCGCGCTACTCCACGCGACGCTCCGGCTGCCACAGCACGTCGCTGCCGCCACCGGCGCGATTGAGCACGCGCGCGAGCACGAACAGCAGATCGGACAGACGATTGACGTAGCGGCGCGGCGCATCGGCAAGGGTTTGATCCGCGCCGAGCGTGACGATCATGCGCTCGGCGCGCCGGCAAATCGTGCGGCACACGTGGGCCAGCGCCGCGGCGCGCGTGCCGCCGGGCAAGATGAATTCCTTCAAGGGCGGCAGATCGGCGTTGTAGTGCGCAAGCCAGCCATCGAGCCGCGAGAGGTGCGCATCGCCGATGACCGTATGGCCCGGAATGCAAATCTCGCCGCCCAGATCGAACAGATCGTGCTGAATGGCCGTCAGCGCATCGTGGACGTCGGCCGGCAAGGGCTCTGTCAGCAACACGCCGATTTGCGAATTCAGTTCGTCGACGTCCCCCATCGCGGCGATGCGCGCGTCGTCCTTGCGCACGCGGCTGCCGTCGCCCAGGCCCGTCGTGCCGTCGTCGCCCGTGCGCGTCGCGATCTTGCTCAAGCGGTGGCCCATCGTCGTTGCTCCTATCGTTCGTCCATGTCCTCTTCGGCGGGTACCGCTCCGTCTGCCTCGTTGCCGAGCCGAGCGAGGCGCCGCGAAGCGCAAAGCGAATCATTATAGGCGCGCCGAGAGGGCCCTAGAACGGCCTGCGGCCTAGCCGTTCGGCCGATTCTGGCGGCCCCGCGATCGGCGTAGAATGAACCGACTTTGAACTGACCGTTGGCCGCAACGCCCGCTGCTCATGCCGAGCGCGCTTAGCGCCGCCACGAAATACTCGTGCGGCGTATTGTTGCGAGCCCCACGAGGAGACGCCATCCGTGAATCATCCCGTGCCCCCGGCCGCCCTGCGCCCGCGCCGCCCCTTCCCCGCCGAATTGCTCGCCGCGCTGCAAGCCGCGTTCGGCGAACGCGTGTCGATCTCGGAAGCCGTGCGTGCGCATCATGGCCGCGACGAGTCGCCGTTCGACCCGCAGTTGCCCGACGCCGTCGTCTTCGCCTCGAGCACGGAGGACGTGCGCACCGCCGTCGAGTTGTGCGCGCGTCATGACGTGCCGATCATTCCGTACGGCAACGGCTCGTCGCTCGAAGGGCAATTGCTCGCCGTCGAAGGCGGCGTGAGCATCGACCTATCGGGCATGAATCAAGTGCTGTCGGTCGCCGCGGAAGATATGACGGCCACCGTCCAAGCCGGCGTTTCGCGCAAGGCGCTGAACGAGGCATTGCGCGATACGGGCCTGTTCTTCCCGATCGATCCGGGCGCCGACGCCAGCCTAGGCGGCATGTCGGCCACCCGTGCATCGGGCACGAACGCCGTGCGCTACGGCACGATGCGCGAGAACGTCCTCGGCCTCACCGTCGTGCTGGCCGACGGGCGCATCATCAAAACCGGCACGCGCGCACGCAAGTCTTCGGCCGGATACGACTTGACGCGCTTGTTCGTCGGCTCCGAGGGCACGCTCGGCGTCATCACCGAGGTCACCGTGCGGCTCTATCCGCAGCCCGAAGCGGTCTCGGCGGCCGTCTGCGCGTTCCCGTCGATGGGCGAAGCCGTGCGCACCGTCATCGAAACGATCCAGCTCGGCGTGCCCATCGCGCGCGTCGAGTTCGTCGATGCCCTCGCCATTCGCGCCATCAATCGACATTCGAATTTGACGTTGACCGAATCGCACACACTGTTTTTCGAGTTCCACGGCACCGAGGCGAGCGTCAGGGAACAGGCCGAGCGCGTCGAAAGCATCGCCCACGAGCACGGCGGCAGCGGCTTCGCCTGGGCCACGCGGCCGGAAGAACGAAGCCGCTTGTGGAACGCGCGGCACAGCGCCTACTTCGCCATGCTGCAGTTGAAGCCCGGCTGCCGCGCGGTTACCACGGACGTCTGCGTGCCCATCTCGCGGCTCGCCGATTGCGTCGTGCAGACCGAACAGGACCTGCTCGGCTCGCCGCTGCCCTGCCCGATCGTCGGCCACGTGGGCGACGGCAACTTCCACGTCGCGATGCTGATCGATCCGTCCAAACCGGAGGAGCTGGCCGAGGCCGAACGGCTGAACCGGCGCGTGGTGGAACGCGCCCTCTCGATGGGGGGAACCTGCACGGGCGAGCACGGCATCGGGCTGCACAAGATGGACTTCCTGCTAGAGGAACACGGCCTTGCGGCCGTCGACGCCATGCGCGCCGTCAAGCATGCGTTCGATCCGCGCAATCTCATGAATCCGGGCAAGATTTTTTCGTACACGGCCTGAAGCGGCCGACTGGGGAGCCTATGGAAGCCGTTGCCCTGCAGCCGGCCGATATCCGCGCGGAGCGTCAACGCGAGGTCGTGCAAGCGCTGATGGCCACCTTGCCGGCGCACTGCCTGCTTTATCGCGACGAAGACACCGCGCCCTACGAGTGCGACGGCATGAGCGTCTATCGCCAATTGCCGCTGGCAGTGGCGCTGCCCGAGACCGAAGCGCAGGTGCAGCGAGTCTTGCAGATCTGCCGGCGGCTCGGCGTGCCGGTGGTGCCGCGCGGCGCCGGCACAGGCCTGTCCGGCGGCGCGACGCCGATCGGGCATGGCGTCGTGCTCTCGCTCTCGCGCTTTACGAAGATCGTCGAAGTCGACCCCTACGCGCGCACGGCTACCGTGCAGCCCGGCGTGCGCAATCTAGCCGTGTCCGAGGCGGCCGCGCCGTACGGCCTTTACTACGCCCCCGATCCTTCATCGCAGATCGCCTGCACGATCGGCGGCAACGTGTCGGAAAACTCCGGCGGCGTGCACTGCCTGAAATACGGGCTAACCGTCCACAACGTGCTGCGCGTGCGCGCCGTGACGATGGACGGCGAAATCGTCGAATTCGGCTCGCTTGCCCCCGATGCGCCGGGGCTCGATCTGCTGGCCGTCATGATCGGCAGCGAAGGCATGTTCGCCGTCGTCACGGAAGTCACCGTCAAGCTGATCCCCAAGCCGCAGCTCGCGCAAGTCGTCATGGCCAGTTTCGACGACGTGGTCAAGGGCGGCGAGGCCGTCGCGGCCATCATCGCCGCCGGCATCATTCCGGCTGGCCTCGAAATGATGGACAAACCGGCCACGCGCGCGGTGGAGTCGTTCGTGGGCGCCGGCTACGACCTCGATGCGGCGGCGATCTTGCTCTGCGAATCGGATGGCACGCCCGAGGAAGTCGCCGATGAAATCGTGCGCATGACGGCCGTGCTGCGCGAGCATGGCGCGACGCGCCTACAGATCTCCCGCACGGAAGCCGAGCGGCTGCGCTTCTGGTCAGGACGCAAGAACGCGTTCCCGGCGGCGGGCCGTATCTCCCCCGATTACTACTGCATGGACGGAACAGTCCCGCGCCGCAGCATCGGCCCGTTGCTGGCCCGCATCGAGACGATGGAAGAGAAGTATGGCCTGCGCTGCATCAACGTCTTCCATGCGGGCGACGGCAATATGCATCCGCTCATCTTGTTCAACGGAAACGACCCGGACGAGTTGCGGCGCGCCGAGGAATTCGGCGCCGAGATCCTCGAGACGTGCGTCGAATTCGGCGGCACGGTGACGGGCGAGCACGGCGTCGGCATCGAGAAGATCAACTCGATGTGCGTGCAATTCTCGCAGGCGGAGCGCGATGCGTTTTTCGCGGTCAAGCGCGCGTTCGATCCGGCGGAGCTGCTCAACCCGACGAAGGGCATCCCCACGCGGGCGCGCTGCGCCGAGTACGGAAAGATGCACGTGCGCGGCGGCCTTCTGCCGCATCCCGAGTTGCCGCGCTTCTAGTCGGCTGGGCCGCGGCTCGCTCGCATCGGCCGCCGCTGGAGCGCCTCGCTCGCCTTCGTGGAGACACGTGATTACCCCTAGGCAGGCCCGCCGCGGCTTGTCTCGGCGCGCTCGGTCGGTACAATCTGACCATCACGGCATGACTTGCGAAAAGCCGGCGCACCGGATGAACGACACGACGAAGCGGGAAGCCATGCAAGAAGAGGACATCGTGGCCTACTGGTCCGAACGGATCCGGACGGCCACGGCCGAGGCGCGCCCACTGCGTTTGCGCGGCGCCGGCACCAAGGACTGGTACGGCCAGCAGTTGCAGGGCGAGATACTCGATACGCGTGCGTATCGGGGGATCATCGCATACGACCCGGCGGAGCTCGTCATCACGGCGCGTTGCGGCACGCCGCTGGCCGAGATCGAAGCGGCGCTCGCGGAACACGATCAAATGCTGGCGTTCGAGCCGCCGCACTTCGGCCGCGCATCGACGCTAGGCGGCTGCATCGCGGCCGGGATCTCGGGGCCGCGCCGGGCACAAGCCGGCGCCGCCCGCGACTTCGTGCTCGGGGCCAAGATCATGAACGGCGCGGGCGAGCTCCTGAGCTTCGGCGGTCAGGTCGTCAAGAACGTCGCGGGCTACGACGTGGCTCGGCTCATGGCCGGCTCGCTCGGCACGCTGGGGCTCATTCTCGATCTATCGATCAAGGTGATGCCGCGCCCCGCCGTGGAAGCCACGCTCAAATTCGACACCAACGGCACCGACGCAGTACGCAAGCTCAACGAATGGGGCGGCCGCCCGCTGCCCATCACGGCCAGCGCATGGCGCAACGGCACGCTCGCGGTGCGCTTGTCCGGCGCCGAGAGCGGCGTCAAGGCGGCCCGCAATATGATCGGCGGCGAAGTGGTCGACGCCGTCGAAGCGGAGCGCTTCTGGGAAGGCTTGCGCGAGCAGACCGATCCCTTTTTCGCCTCGATTCCGCCGAACGCGGCGCTCTGGCGCCTCGCCTTGCCTTCGATTACCGAACCGTTGCAGCTGCCCGGCGCGCAATTGATGGAATGGGGCGGCGCGCAGCGGTGGTGGATCACCGATACCGATGCGCAAACGGTGCGCATCAGCGCCAAGCAGGCGGGCGGACACGCGACGATTTTTAGGGCGGGCCGAACCTTCGATCGCAGCGTGGGCGTCTTCACGCCGCTGCCGACGCCGCTCATGAAGATCCATCGCGGGTTGAAGGCCGCGTTCGACCCGGCGCGCGTGTTCAATCGCGCCCGCATGTATCCCGACTTCTGACGCCGGCTTTTTCGTTTCGAAGGAGCGAAGTGCACCACTCACGAACCACGCGATCGAGCAAGGAATAGAGCGAAGCGATGCAAACCCGACTTGCAGACTTCATCCGCGATACGGCTGACGGCGAGGAAGCCGATGCGATCTTGCGCAAGTGCGTGCACTGTGGCTTTTGCACGGCTACGTGTCCGACCTATCAGTTGCTGGGCGATGAACTCGACGGCCCCCGTGGGCGCATCTACCTCATCAAGCAGATGGTGGAAGGCGCGAGCGTCACGCGTAGCACGCAATTGCATCTCGATCGATGTCTGACCTGCCGAAGCTGCGAAACGACGTGCCCTTCCGGCGTGCAATATGGGCGGCTCGTCGAGATCGGACGACAGCACGTGGAAGCGAACGTGCCGCGGCCGTTCGGCCAGCAACTGCTGCGGCGAGTACTCGCGAGCGTGCTTCCCAACAGCGCCGTATTCGCGCCCGCCATGAGGCTCGGGCAACTCGTGCGCCCGTTCCTGCCGCGGCGGCTGCGGGACAAGATTCCATCGCGCCAACGCCTGCTCGAGTGGCCGACCAAAGACACCGCGCCGGCCATTCACGCCAAGTCGAACGCCGCGGCCGATGCCGGCGTCGATGCAACCCATCCGGCCGCCGCGCGTCGCATGTTGATGCTGGCCGGTTGCGTGCAGCCGGCCATGCTGCCGAACATCAATATCGCGACGGCGCGCGTCCTGCACGCGCTCGGCATCGAAACGGTAATCGAGGCCGAGGCCGGATGTTGCGGCGCCATTCGATTGCATCTCGGCTACCGGGACGAAGCGCTCGACGATGTACGGCGCAACATCGACGCTTGGTGGCCGCACGTCGAAGCCGGCATCGAGGCGATCGTGATCAACGCGTCGGGTTGCGGCGCGACGGTCAAGGAATACGGTCACTTGCTGCGCAACGATCCGGCCTATGCCGAGAAGGCGCGCCGCATCACGGAACTCTCTCGCGATATCGCCGAAGTGTTGGCGGGTTTCGAGGGTGAGCTCGCGGTGCTCGCGCGTCGACGCGGCGTGCATACCGTGGCGTTTCATCCGCCCTGCACGCTGCAGCACGGGCAGCAGATCCGAGGAACGGTGGAGCACTTGCTAGGATCGCTCGGCGTCGATACGCGCCTGCCGGTGGACAGCCATCTGTGTTGCGGCTCCGCAGGTACGTATTCGGTCACGCAGCCGGCGCTGTCTTATACGCTGCGCGATAAGAAGCTGCGAAATTTGGAAGCGCTCGAGCCGCAGATGATCGTCTCGGCGAACGTCGGGTGTATCGCTCATTTGCAAAGCGGGACGTCGATGCCTGTCGCCCATTGGATCGAGTTGGTCGAGCATTTGATTTATGGGTGAGGGGTGGGCGCAGCAGCGTACGTGGAGCCGTATAATTTGCGACTGACTCCGAGCCCACGCTCACGCCGAACTCATGTCCCATATCGCCGATCACCTATTGGACGTTCACCGTCGCATCGCCGATGCCGCGCATGCAGCCAACCGCTCGCCCGACGCAGTCCGCCTGCTGGCCGTCTCGAAAACATTCCCCGCTGAAGACGTCCGAGCCGCATTCGAAGCGGGCCAACGCGCCTTCGGCGAAAACTACGTTCAAGAATCCATCGCGAAGATCGAAGCGCTCGCCGATTTGCGCGCGAAGCTCGAATGGCATTTCATCGGTCCGCTGCAATCGAACAAGACACGCCCCGTCGCCGAGCATTTCGACTGGGTCCACTCCGTCGATCGCCTCAAGATCGCGCAACGCTTATCCGAGCAACGGCCCGATACCCTACCGCCGCTGAACGTCTGCCTGCAGGTGAACGTGAGCGGCGAGGCCTCGAAAAGCGGTGTTTCACTCGAAGACGCGCCCGCGCTCGCTAGCGAGATCGCCGCGTTGCCGAAGCTGCGTCTGCGCGGTCTGATGTCGATTCCCGAGCCGGTCGAAGGCTTGGAGGCGCAACGCACGCCGCATCGCACGCTGCGGCAACTCTATGAGGCACTGAGCGCGCAAGGGCTCTCGCTCGATACGTTGTCGATGGGTATGTCGGCAGACCTCGAAGCGGCCGTGCTCGAAGGCGCGACGATCGTCCGCATCGGCACCGCCATCTTCGGTAAGCGCGACTATTCGCACTAGGCAGTCATTCAGCATCACTCGGCACTCAGCGTCCACTACGCGCTAGGTTGCACCCCTTCGGGTTGCACCTGACTGAACGGCCCGGGGCGGCGGTCTATAATCGGCCGCTGCCCCCTCCTTCCCACGTTTCCAACATCATGAAGATCGCATTCATCGGCGGCGGCAATATGGCCGCGGCACTGATCGGCGGCTTGATCAAGCGCGGCGTCGCCCCCGCGGACCTCTACGCCATCGACGTCAACGAAGACGCCCGCACCCGCACTCGAGCACAGTTCGGCATTGCAACCGGCGAGCAAGCCGATGAGACGCTGCGCGGCTTCGATGCCATCGTGCTCGCGGTCAAGCCGCAGGTGCTCAAGACGGTGGCGTCCGCGCTCGCACCGCATCTGTCGACGCAACTCGTCGTCAGCATCGCTGCCGGCATTCGGGGCGCCGACCTGTCGCGTTGGCTTGGCAACTACACGCGCGTCGTGCGTGCGATGCCGAACACCCCGGCATTGATCGGACAAGGCGTCACGGGTCTCGTCGCATTGGAAGGCGTCGACGAAGCAGGCCGCAGTCTGGTGTCCGATGTCCTCGGCGCGGTCGGCACAACGGTGTGGTTCGACAACGAAGCGAAGATCGACGCGGTCACGGCGATCTCGGGCAGCGGCCCGGCGTATGTGTTTTATTTCATCGAAGCGATGCAGGAAGCGGCACGCAGCCTCGGTCTGAGCGAAGCGGAAGGCCGCGCGCTCGCGCTCGGCACGTTCGCCGGCGCGGCGCAGCTGGCCGTGCAATCGGATGAAAGCGCCGCTGTCTTGCGCGAGCGCGTGACTTCCAAGGGCGGCACGACGGCCGCCGCGCTCGCCGCCTTCGACGCCCAAGGCATCAAGGGGGCGATCGTGAAAGGTGTGCTCGCCGCGGACGCACGCGCCAAGGAAATGGGCGACGAGCTGGGTCGTCAATAGCCGACTCGCGCAAAGTCGAACCGGTCAGCGCCGGTTCGACCGGCGTCTTCGCGCCGCCAATCAGAATCCCGACACCGCGTAATGCGCGGCGATGCCGGCAAACAGCACGCCGCCGAGCCAATTGTTGTGCAGAAACGCCTTGAAGCACGGCATCCGCTCACGCGCGCGAATCAGCGTGTAGTGATAGAGCGCGCATCCGAGTGCAGCCGCCCAGCAGGCCCAATACACCCAGCCGAAATGCAACGCCGCGCCGATCGCCGCATAGATCCCGAGCGTGGCCGCATAGCAGAGCATGACGGCTGCCACGTCGAAGCGGCCGAACGTCAGCGCCGACGTGCGAATGCCGATCTTGATGTCGTCGTCGCGATCGACCATTGCATACTCGGTGTCATACGCCACCGACCAGAACACATTCGCCGCGAGCATGATCCACGCGAGCATCGGCACATGGTTTTGCACGGCAGCGAACGCCATCGGGATGCCGAAGCCGAACGCGATGCCCAGATACGCCTGAGGAATCGCGAAGAAACGCTTCGTGAACGGATAGCTGCCGGCCACGAACAACGCCGCCACCGATAATTCCTTCGTCAATCCGTTGAGCGGCAAGATCAGCAGGAACGAGACGATCGACAAGCCGACCGCGATCGCCACCGCTTCCCATGCGTGAATCTTGCCGGATGTCAACGGTCGAGCTTCGGTGCGTTTGACGTGGCGGTCGAAGTCGCGATCGGCGTAGTCGTTGATCGCGCAGCCGGCGGAACGCATGAGCACGGTGCCGACGACGAAGATGAGAAGCAACACCGGCGAGGGCCGACCGTTCGAGGCGATCCACAGCGCATTGAGCGTGGGCCAGAGCAGCAGCAGGCTGCCAATCGGCTTGTCCATGCGGATCAAGCGCAAATACAGCGGGAGACGGTCGAGCAAGGGCGCGTACATGAGCGAAATGAGCGAGACGGCGAAGGCTGGGAACGATCGCCGTATTGTAGTGCCTCGCGCTCAAAAGCCGAGGGCCTCCCCTATGGGAGGCCCTCGGTCATGAAAAACATGCGCGGCTAAGTCAGCCGTGTTACGCGAGCATCGAGCGCAACATCCACGCGGTTTTCTCGTGCGTCTGCAGGCGCTGCGTCAGCAGATCGGCCGTGGGCTGATCGTTGGCGGCGTCGGCAGCCGTGAACACTTCGCGCGCGGTGCGCGCCACGGCCTCTTGGCCTTGCACGAGCTGGCGAATCATCTCTTCCGCAGCCGGCACACCGTCGGCCTCAGGGATCGACGACAGCTTCGCGAAATCCTTGTAGCTGCCCGGGGCGTGCACGCCCAGCGCGCGAATGCGCTCCGCAATCGCGTCGACAGCCAGCGCAAGCTCGTTGTATTGGCCTTCGAACATCAGGTGCAGCGTGTTGAACATCGGGCCCGTGACATTCCAATGAAAGTTATGGGTCTTCAGGTAAAGCGTATAGGTATCGGCAAGCAGGCGCGACAAACCATCCGCGATCTTCTTGCGGTCCTTGTCGCTGATGCCGATGTCGATTTGCACTGCGGTGTTTTTCTTTGCCATGGCGATTCCTTCCAAGGATCAAGCGAAACGGAGAGACGGAGAAACGGGAACACTGAGAACCGAACCCGCCGGCTGCGATCGCGCATCGATCAACGAATGCAGCCGACGCAATTCAGTAGGACAACTACGACCGCAAGTGTAGCCCAGGCGAGTAAAACAGTGCCGGTTCCGTGACACCGCACCGCTGCTTCGGATCATGCATGCTATTTCGCTCGCGCGGCTTGGCGCCGCTCGATCGCGGCGGCCACCCCGTCGCCGTATGCCGCGTCGGCCCGACGGAAATGCTCGAGCGCGCGAGCGACGATCTCCTGCGGCACTCCGTCGATATGGCGCGCGATGTTCTCGAACAATCGTTGGCGCTCGGCCTCGTCGAACAGGCGGAACAGCGCGCCGGGCTGGCTATAGTAGTCGCCGTCCTCGCGATGGTCGTAACGATCGACGGCGCCCGCCGCAAGCGGCGGCTCCGCGGCTCGGCTATCCTGCGCGAACTCGCCGAACCGGTTCGGCTCGTAGTTCGCCGTGCCGCCGAGGTTGCCGTCCGTGCGCATCGCCCCATCGCGGTGGAACGAATGATGGAAAGGACACTTCGGCGCATTCACGGGAATCTGATGATGATTGACGCCGAGCCGGTAGCGCTGCGCATCGCCGTATGAAAAGAGGCGTCCCTGCAGCAAGCGGTCGGGCGAAAAGCCGATGCCGGGCACCACGTTGGCGGGCGTGAAAGCCGCCTGCTCGACGTCGGAGAAATAATTGCCCGCATTGCGATTCAGTTCGATGACGCCCACGTCGATGAGCGGGTAGTCCTTGTGCGGCCACACCTTCGTAATATCGAACGGGTTGTACGACACCTTGGCCGCATCGGCTTCGGGCATGATCTGGATCCGGAACGCCCATTTCGGAAATTGGCCGTCGTCGATGCTTTGAATCAAATCGCGCTGCGCGCTCTCGCGGTCGCGGGCGATCACTTGCGCCGCTTCTTCGTCGGTGTAGTTCTCGACGCCATTCAACGACTTGAAGTGAAACTTCACCCAAAAACGCTCGCCGCCTTCATTGACGAACGAGAACGTGTGCGAACCGAAGCCGTGCTGCTGCCGGTAGTTGCGCGGGATACCGCGATCGCTCATCAGGATCGTGACCTGATGCAGCGACTCCGGATGGCGCGTCCAGAAGTCCCACGCAGCGATGTTGCTGCGCAAGTTGGTGTACGGGTCGCGCTTTTGCGAGTGGATGAAGTCGGGGAATTTCAGCGGGTCGCGAATGAAGAACACCGGCGTGTTGTTGCCAACCACGTCCCAGTTGCCCTCTTCCGTATAGAACTTGATCGAGAAGCCGCGCACGTCGCGCTCGGCGTCGGCGGCTCCGCGTTCCCCCGCCACGGTCGAAAAGCGCATGAAGAGCGGCGTTTCCTTACCGATCTCGCTGAAGATTTTTGCTTTGGTGTACCGGCTGATGTCATGCGTCACGACGAACCGGCCGAACGCCCCCGATCCTTTCGCATGCACGCGCCGCTCGGGAATGACCTCGCGATCGAAATGCGCGAGTTTTTCGAGCAGCCAAACATCCTGCAGGGCGATCGGGCCGCGCGCGCCGGCGGTCAGCGAATTCTGGTTGTCGGCGACGGGAGCCCCGGCGGCGGTCGTGAGTTTGCGGTCGGTCATCCTGAAGTCCTCATGGATCGTTGGTCATTCGGTCCATGAAGAGTATGTGAAGCTATCGAATAATCATATTTGATTGTTTTTATCTATTCGATAGTAGGGCCAGGAATCGGGGCGCCCATCCGCAGAAAACTCGGGGCCACGGCGGCCACGGCGCCCAGTCAATTGACCACGGCCGGCATGTCGAGCTTGACCACGCCCGGCAACTCGCATGAGGCGATGGCCTCGCTGATGGCGTCGATGGCCGGCATACGCGTGAAGCTCTTGCGCCAGGCGAGCACGACGCGCCGGTCGGGCACCGGCTCGTCGAACGGCACGTAGCTGAGCAGCCCGGCGTCGGGGCCGCCGGCGTGCGCTCGGACTTCCTGCACCGACATGCGGGGCAAGACGGTGATGCCCACGCCGCTTGCGACCATGTGCCGAATCGTCTCGAGCGAGGAGCCTTCGAAGGTCTTCTGAATGCCGTCCGCCGTTTGCGAAAACCGCATGAGTTCCGGGCAGACGCCCAGCACGTGATCGCGGAAGCAATGGCCGTTGCCGAGCAGCAGCATCGTTTCCTGCTTCAGATCGGTCGCGTCGATCTTCTTGCGCGACTCCCAGGCGTGCCCCGCGGGCAGCGCGACGACGAACGGCTCGTCATAGAGCGGGCGCACCATGAGCCCCGTTTCCGGAAACGGCAGCGCCATGATCGCGACATCGATCTCGCCCTGCTTGAGCAGCTCGATGAGCTTGAGCGTGTAATTCTCCTGCAGCATCAGCGGCATCTGCGGGACATTTTTGATCATCTGCTTGACGAGCGTGGGCAGCAGATACGGCCCGATCGTATAAATGACGCCCAGTCGCAGCGGCCCCACGAGCGGGTCCTTGCCCTGCTTGGCGATCTCCTTGATGGCGAGCGTCTGTTCGAGCACGCGCTGAGCCTGCGTCACGATCTGCTCGCCGATCGGCGTAACGCTCACTTCGCTCGTGCCGCGCTCGAAAATCTGCACGTTCAGCTCGTCCTCGAGCTTCTTGATCGCCACGGACAACGTGGGCTGGCTGACGAAGCACGCCTCGGCGGCACGGCCGAAATGCCGCTCGCGGGCAACCGCCACGATGTATTTCAGTTCGGTGAGCGTCATTGGGGGACCAATCAGGCGTAGAAATCGATAGGTTTATCTTATACACCCGACTCGCCGATTCGCCAACAGGGCTGCGTGCCTAGGGCCGCACGCGCCTGCCGCGGGCGTTTCGCACCACTTGGCGGGTGTCGCGAGCCGTTCGTGCGGGCCCGCGGCGCATCGGCGGCCGCATCGGTCCCTTAGACTCATGCCTTCAAGAATTGCTCCCTGCCGCCGAGCCAGCGCGCCAGATGCTGGAGGACGACGTCGGGGTAATCGGCGATGAGCCGGGCCGCCGCTTCGCGGGCCGGCTCGATGAGCCAAGCGTCGTTCTCCAAGCTCGCGAAGCGCAGCATCGCCGCGCCCGATTGGCGCGCCCCGAGAAATTCGCCGGGGCCTCGGATCTCGAGATCGCGCCGTGCGATCTCGAAGCCGTCGGTCGTTTCGCGCATCGTCTTCAATCGCTCGCGCGCCGTCAACGACAAAGGGTTGCTATAGAGCAGCACGCAAATGGAAGCCGCGCTGCCGCGCCCCACGCGCCCTCGCAACTGATGCAGCTGAGCCAGGCCGAACCGCTCCGCGTGCTCGATCACCATCAGCGACGCATTGGGCACGTCCACGCCCACTTCGATCACCGTCGTCGCCACGAGCAACTGAACCTCGTTACGTGAGAAAGCATCCATCACCGCTGCCTTCTCGGCAGGCGGCAAGCGCCCGTGCACGAGGCCGACGCGCAGCTCGGGCAAGGCCTGCACCAGCGTTTCGAAGGTCTCGATGGCCGTCTGCAGCTGCAGCGTCTCGCTTTCCTCGATGAGCGGGCACACCCAGTACACCTGCCGCCCCGTCAGCGCGGCCTCCCGCACGCGCGCGATGACCTCGTCGCGACGCGCGTCGGAAATCAGCTTCGTGACGATCGGCGTGCGCCCGGGGGGCAGCTCGTCGATCGTCGACACGTCGAGATCGGCGTAATAGGTCATCGCCAACGTGCGCGGAATCGGCGTGGCCGACATCATCAGCTGATGCGGCTGGAACGCCGCCTTGCCGTCCGCCGCTCGGTCAGCCTTCGCGCGCAACGCGAGCCGCTGAGCGACGCCGAAGCGATGCTGTTCGTCGACGATGACGAGCCCGAGCCGGGCGAATTCCACGGTGTCTTGAATGATCGCGTGCGTGCCGATCACGAGCTGCGCCGCGCCCGAGGCCGCCGCCTCCACGGCCGCTCGCTTCTCCTTCGCCTTGAGGCTGCCCGCGAGCCAGGCGACGGTCACGCCAAGCGGCTCGAGCCAGCCGCGCAACTTGCGCGCATGCTGCTCGGCGAGAATTTCCGTCGGCGCCATCATCGCCGCCTGGTAGCCGCAATCGATCGCCTGGGCCGCCGCGAGCGCCGCGACGACGGTCTTGCCGCTGCCCACGTCGCCCTGCAAGAGCCGCTGCATCGGGTGTGGCGCGTCCAGATCGGCGGCGATCTCGGAGACCACGCGCGCCTGCGCCTGCGTCAGCTTGAACGGCAGCGCGGCCAACAGCTTCGCGACGAGCGTCGCGCCGCCCGCCCCGCGCGGCATCGACGGCGCCGAGCGCGCGCGCCGCTCTTCGTGCGCGCGCTTGAGCGAGAGCTGCTGCGCGAGCAGTTCGTCGAACTTGATTCGCGTCCACGCCGGGTGCGTGCCGTCGATCAACGCCGCCTCGTCGGCGCTGGCGCTGGGGTGGTGCAGCACCCGCACGGCCTCGGCGAGCGGCGGCAGCGCCAACGGCCGACAGTACTGCTCGGCAATGCCCTCGGGCAAGATTTCCGGCAACGGGGTGTGGGCGAGCGCGTTGTCGATCGCCTTGCGCAAATAGGCTTGCGATACGCCGGCCGTACTCGGATACACGGGCGTGAGCGCTTGCGGCAACGGCGCGTCCTCTTCGACGGGGCGCACCGTCGGATGAACCATTTCGAGCCCGAAGAAGCCGCCTCGCACGTCGCCGCGCACGCGCAGCCGCACGCCGAGCGCCATCTGCTTGACCTGCGACCCGTAAAAATTGAGAAACCGCAGCGAAAGCTCGTCGCCTTGCGCGTCGCGCAGCTTCACGACGAGCTGGCGGCGCGGCCGGTAGGCAATCTCGTTGTCGACCACGACACCTTCGGTTTGCGCCGTCTCGCCGGGCAGCAGTTCGCCGATGGGGGTGAGCGTCGTTTCGTCTTCGTATCGCATCGGCAAATGCAGGACGAGATCGATGGCGCGCGTGAGGCCCAGCTTGGCGAGCTTGTCGACCGTTTTCGCCGGCTTGGCCGGCTTGGCGGCCTGCTTCGCGGCTTCCTTAGCGGCAGACTTGCGGGCAGATGCCTCGCCGGGTTCATCGGCGGCCGGCGCTTGCGCGTCCCGCGCCGCCAGGCGCCCCGGCCGGGAGGGCGGAGTCGGCAACGCTTCTTCGTCGTGATCGGGCGGGCGCAATCGGGGCAACGGCATCACTCTGCTGGCAAGTACAATATCGGTTTATTTTGACGAACGGCATGCGGGGCCGCATCGGCATCGCGTTTCGCGATCATAACGGCTCGTGAGCCGTCTCGCCGCGTCCTCGCCTCCAATCAACGCAGCATGTTCACGCTTTCCGATTTCGATTTCAATCTTCCGCCCGAGCTGATTGCGCAAACGGCGCTGCGCGAGCGCAGCGCAAGCCGCCTGCTCGAAGTCGACACGGCGGCCACGCCCGCGCGCCTCGCCGACCGGCGCTTCGCCGAGCTGCCCCAGTGCCTGGCCCCCGGCGACTTGCTGGTCTTCAACGATACCAAAGTACTCAAGGCCCGCTTCTTCGGTCAAAAGGCCAGCGGCGGGAAAATCGAGGTGCTCATCGAGCGCCTGACGGGCGAGCGCAGCGCGCTGGCACAGATCCGCGCCAGCAAGAGCCCTTCGCCGGGCACGACGCTCAAGCTCGCCGACGCCTTCGACGTCACGGTGGGCGAGCGCGTCGAGCCGTTCTACACGCTGCATTTTCCCGACGACTGCCTCACGCTGATCGAGCGATACGGCCGGCTGCCGCTGCCGCCCTACATCGAGCACGATCCGGACGCCACCGACGAAACGCGCTACCAGACCGTTTTTGCGCAGAATCCGGGCGCCGTCGCCGCGCCCACGGCGGGCTTGCACTTCGACGAAGCCCTGCTGGCGCAGCTCGATGCGCAAGGCGTGGAGCGCGCGACGCTCACGCTTCACGTGGGCGCCGGAACGTTCCAGCCCGTGCGCGTGGAAAACATCGCCGAGCACAAGATGCACACCGAGTGGTACCACCTGCCGCAAACGCTCGTCGACAAAATCGCGGCCGCGCGCGCGCGCGGCTCGCGCGTGATCGCGGTGGGCACGACGTCGATGCGCGCACTCGAAGCCGCGGCGCGCGACGCCGAAGCCGCAGGCCGGCCGCTCGCGGCAACCTCGGCCGAAACCGATATCTTCATCACGCCCGGTTATCGGTTCCGCGTCGTCGATCGGCTCGTCACGAATTTTCATTTGCCGAAATCGACGCTGCTGATGCTCGTCAGCGCCTTCGCGGGCGTGGAAGCCATCCGCGAAGCCTACCGGCATGCGATCGAGCAGCGTTATCGTTTTTTCAGCTACGGCGACGCCATGTTGCTGACCCGCGCCGATAGCTGAAGCGCCATACGGGATGGGCGAATTGCCCGCCCTCATTTCTCGCGCCGCCGGTTCGATCCGGCGGCGCTCTTTTCCCTGCGCCGGACTGTTCTCCGGTGGCAAAAGGAGCTTTGCATGACCCAGGGCCATCACCACGACGATCACGACGATCACGTCGGCCAAGACTGCTTCGACTGCGCGACGCCTTCCGCTGCGGATCTGCCCGGCCTCCAATTCGAACTGCTCAAGACCGACGGCCACGCGCGCCGCGGCCGCTTGACGCTCAATCACGGCGTGGTCGAAACGCCGATCTTCATGCCGGTCGGCACCTACGGCACGGTCAAGGCGATCCAGCCGCGCGAGCTCGAGGAAATCCAAGCGCAAATCATCCTCGGCAACACGTTCCACCTCTGGCTGCGCCCGGGGCTCGACACCGTCGCGGCGCACGGCGGGCTGCACGGCTTCATGGGCTGGCGCCGGCCGATCTTGACCGATTCGGGCGGCTTCCAAGTGTTTTCACTTGGCGATCTGCGCAAGATCACCGAAGACGGCGTCACGTTCGCCTCGCCCGTGAACGGCGACAAGCTGTTCCTCTCGCCCGAAGTGTCGATGCAAATTCAAAAGGTGCTGAACTCCGACATCGTCATGCAGTTCGACGAGTGCACGCCGTATGCGACCGACGGCGTGCCGACGAGCCATGACGACGCCGCCGCGTCGATGCGCATGTCGCTGCGCTGGGCCAAGCGCTCGATCGACGAATTCAACCGGCTCGGCAATCCGAACGCGCTGTTCGGCATCGTCCAAGGCGGCATGTTCGAAGACCTGCGCGACGAATCGCTCGCCGGCCTCTCGGAACTGGGCTTTCACGGCCTGGCCATCGGCGGGCTGTCCGTCGGCGAGCCGAAAGAGGACATGATGCGCGTGCTCGAGCACGTCGGGCCGAAGCTGCCGGCCGACAAGCCGCACTACCTGATGGGCGTGGGCACGCCCGAGGACCTCGTGGCCGGCGTCGCCGCGGGCATCGACATGTTCGACTGCGTGATGCCCACGCGCAATGCCCGCAACGGCTGGCTGTTCACGCGCTTCGGCGACGTCAAGATCCGCAACGCCACTCACAAGAATTCGCTGCGCCCGCTCGACGAAACCTGCGGCTGCTACACCTGCCGCCATTTCACGCGCGGCTACCTGCATCACTTGCACCGGGTGGGCGAAATCCTCGGCGCGCAACTGAATACGATCCACAACCTTCACTACTATCTCGAACTCATGAGCGAGATTCGCGACGCCATCGACGCGGGTGCATTCGAGGCATTTCGTCTGCGTTTTCGAGACGAACGGGCGCGCGGCGTGGACTAGCGAGAGGGGGTCCGGTCAGGCGGCGCGCGGCGTGGGAACTGGCGCGCGCTTGAGACAGCGGGAGGCCGGCGAACGCGCGCGGCCGTCTCCGTAAGCGCTGGTGGTAAAATACGCGGCTATTTTTCGATCGCTTCAGATCATTCCGATCGCCATTTACGGAGAAACCAACGTGTCGCTGATTTCCAATGCATTCGCGCAAGGCGCAACCGGCGGCGGCGCCGAGTCGAGCCTGATGAGCTTCCTGCCGCTCATCCTCATGTTCGCGGTGCTTTACTTCATCATGATTCGCCCGCAAATGAAGCGCCAAAAGGAGCATCGCAACATGCTCTCGGCCATGGCCAAGGGCGATGAAGTCGTGACGAACGGCGGCCTCGTCGGCAAGGTGACGAAGGTCGGCGAAGCGTACATCGGCATCGAAATCTCCGAAGGCACGGAAATCACCGTGCAAAAGTCGGCCGTCACGACGATTCTCCCGAAAGGCACGATCAAGTCGCTCTAACGCGGCTCGCCGCCCTGCCCGGCCCAGCGCGAAACAGCGCGGCCCGGCAGGCGCGCGGCGCGTATCGTCCACACGCCAACCCACCCGTTCGGCTTTCCCATGAATCGCTACCCCCTTTGGAAATATGTCGTGATGGCCGTGGCACTCGCTATCGGCCTTCTGTACACATTGCCCAACTTTTTCGGCGAAGCGCCGGCCGTGCAGGTGCTGAGCGGCAAGGCGACGGTCAAGCTCGACACCTCGACCCTCACCGAGGTCGAAGCCGCGCTCACGGCGAATAAAATCACGCCTGACGACGTCACGTACGACAGCGCCGCGGCGAACGCCAACATTCGCGTCCGCCTGAAGGACACCGACACGCAGCTGCGCGTGAAGGACGTGCTGCAAAAGGCGCTGAACCCCGATCCCAGCGATCCGCAGTTCGTCGTCGCCCTGAATCTGCAAAGCGCGTCGCCGCGCTGGCTGAGCGCGTTGCACGCGCTGCCGATGTATCTGGGCCTCGACTTGCGCGGCGGCGTTCACTTCCTGATGCAGATCGACATGGCGGGCGCGCTCAACAAGCGGCTCGACTCCGATGCGTCCGATGCGCGCACGCTCCTGCGCGACAACAACATCCGCGACGGCGGCGTGAACCGGGTCAATCAGTCGGTCGTCATCGAGTTCGCCGATCAGGCCACGGCCGATTCGGCTCGTACCCAGCTCACGCGCGGCATCACGGAACTGCAATGGACCACGCGCGCGGCCGCGAGCGGCGGCGTGCAGGTCGTCGGCACGTTCGCGCCGGCGCAGCTGAACGCGGTCGAGGAAGCGGCCGTCAAGCAGAACATCACGACGCTGCACAACCGCGTGAACGAGCTCGGCGTGGCCGAGCCCGTCATTCAGCAGCAAGGCGCCGATCGTATCGTCGTCGAACTGCCCGGCGTGCAGGACACGGCGAAGGCGAAGGAAATCATCGGCCGCACGGCCACGCTCGAAGCGCGTCTGGCCGATCCGGTCAATACGCACCCGGCGCCCGGCGAAGCGGTTCCGGCGGGGGACGAGCTCTTCACCGAAGGCAGCCAAGCGCCGGTGCTGCTGCGCAAGCAAGTGATCTTCACGGGCGACAGCATCATCGACGCCTCGGCCGGCTTCGACGAGCACCAGCGTCCGTCGGTCAACATCCGCTTGAACTCGTCGGCGGGCCGCGCCGTGCGGGACGTTTCGCGAGACAACATCGGCAAGCCGATGGCGATGGTGCTGTTCGAAAAGGGCAAGGGGCAAGTGCTGACGGTCGCGACGATCCAGTCCGAACTCGGCGATCGCTTCCAGATTACGGGTCAGCCCACGCCGCAAGCAGCCGCCGACCTTGCGCTGCTGCTGCGCGCGGGCTCGCTCGCCGCGCCGATGGACATCATCGAAGAGCGCACGATCGGCCCGAGCCTCGGCGCCGACAACATCAAGAAGGGCTTCGATTCGGTCGTCTACGGCTTCGCCGCGATCACCGTATTCATGATTGCCTACTACTTGCTGTTCGGCCTCGTCTCGGTCATCGGGCTGTCGGTCAACCTGCTGCTGCTCGTGGCCGTGCTGTCGATGCTGCAAGCCACGTTGACGCTGCCCGGCATCGCGGCTATCGCGCTCGCGCTCGGTATGGCGATCGACGCGAACGTGCTCATCAACGAGCGCGTACGCGAAGAATTGCGCCACGGCGCGCCGCCGCAACTCGCGATTCAGAACGGCTACGCGCACGCTTGGGCGACGATTCTCGACTCGAACGTCACGACGCTGATCGCCGGCCTTGCGCTTTTGGCGTTCGGCTCGGGCCCTGTCCGCGGCTTCGCGGTCGTGCACTGTATCGGCATCTTGACGTCGATGTTCTCGGCCGTGTTCTTCTCGCGTGGCCTCGTCAACGCCTGGTACGGCGGCAAGAAGAAGCTCAAGTCGCTCGCGATCGGCCAGGTTTGGCGCCCGGCCGGCGAAGGCGCGCCCTACCCGCAGGTGAGCAACGAGGTGGACGCCGACACCGATACCGTGCGCGCAACGAAGGCCATCGCCGCTCAGCCGAAGGGCAAGAGCGGACGCGGCGGTGCGAAGCCGGTTCTGCGCAATCGAGCGGGCGACGGCGCCGCGCCGCGCAAACCGGGCTCGTCCCGCTAACAGGTTCGGACCGGAGACACAATCATGGAATTCTTCCGCATCCGCAAAGACATCCCGTTCATGCAACGCGCGTTGATCTTCAACGCGATCTCGTTCCTGACGTTCTTCGCGGCGGTGTTCTTCTTGCTGCATCGCGGGCTGCACCTATCGGTGGAGTTCACGGGCGGCACCGTCATCGAAGTGCAGTACCCGCAGGCCGTGCAGCTCGACCCGGTGCGCAAGACGCTCGACACGCTCGGCTACGGCGACGCCCAGGTGCAAACGTTCGGCACCTCGCGCGACGTGATGATCCGGCTGCCGCTCAAGCAGGGCCTCACGTCGGCCCAGCAGAGCGATCAGGTCATGGCGGGGCTCAAGGCCCAGGACGCGGCGGCGCAATTGCAGCGCGTCGAGTTCGTCGGCCCGCAGGTGGGCAAGGAACTCGCCACCAACGGGCTGCTCGCGCTCGCGTGCGTCGTCGCGGGCATCGTCATCTATCTGTCGTTCCGCTTCGAATGGAAGTACGCCATTGCCGGCATCATCGCGAACTTGCATGACGTCGTGATCATTCTCGGCTTCTTCGCGTTCTTCCAATGGGAGTTCTCGCTGTCGGTGCTCGCTGCCGTGCTGGCCGTGCTCGGCTACTCGGTGAACGAATCGGTCGTGATTTTCGACCGGATCCGCGAAACGTTCCGCCGGGAACGCAAGATGACGGTCATGGAAGTCATCAACCACGCGATCACGAGCACGATGTCGCGCACGATCATCACGCACGGCTGTACGCAGATGATGGTGCTCTCGATGTTCCTGTTCGGCGGCCCGACGCTGCACTACTTCGCGCTCGCGCTGACGATCGGCATCTGCTTCGGCATCTACTCGTCGGTATTCGTGGCCGCGGCGTTGGCGATGTGGCTCGGCGTGAAGCGGGAAGATCTGCTCAAGGATAAGAAGCCGCGTTACGATCCGAACGATCCGAACGCCGGCGCGGAAGTTTGAGCGGCCGACTAGGCCGGTTCTTTCGCTGTTGAGGGCGTCGATTGCCCCAAAAAAAGCGCGCACCAGGAAATATCCGGTGCGCGCTTTTTTGTTTCAGAAATGAAACGTTTTGTGCAGATCAGCCGTCACGCTAGCCATTGCGGCGTCGCTGCGGCCCAACCGGGCACACACGGCATGCTCCTTGCGTTCCAAGCGCGCATTCATGCTGAATGATTGGAAGAGCGCAATGAGCACAGAAACAGGCACGGTGACGCCGCTCCCGCCGCGCACCATTACGACGCCCGCCCGCCAGCAACGGTCGAACACCATCCGCGCGGCTGTCGATCGATTTGCCGCCCAGGTCGAGTTGACGGCGTCGCAGCGCCACTTGCTCGGCCTCGTCATCGACGAGGCCATCGAAGCGGCTGCGCCCAAGCCATCCATGCTCGCGTCGACGAACGCGTCGAACGACGCCGCCCTCCCCGACGACTAGCGCCGCTCGACGCGCCACTGCAAGTGCATCACATGCGCGTCACATGCGATTATTGCGGCAGGTAATTGATGAAGGCGAGCGACCCGTCTGCGACGAGCATGAACAGCCCATCGACGCCGTTGTTGACGATCGCGCTCATCTGGCCCGTGAACTGCGGATTCGCACTGCCTACCTGCTGAATGGTGTTGGACCAGAAGTTATTCGCCGTGATCGCCTCGGTCACGAGGCATACCTGGCCGCTCGGCGTCGCCCAAGCCAAGTTCGCGACACCGCCGTTCGACAGCATGACCGGCGCGGCGTTGGAAATCGGATACTGGTCAGCCGTGACGTTGTTGATCGGCCCCCATTGCGGGAAGCTGGGCGGCGCGCAATAGACGAGGGGGTTTTGGGCAACGCCGGCATTGGCGTTGTATCCGGCATAGGCCGCGTTTTGCAAATTCGTGTCGAAGTTGGCCGCGGGGCCATTGGCGAACTGGGGCGGCGAATCGGGCTGGATCGTCGTGCCGACGACGGTGAAGGGGCTCCACGAGTCGTAGCCTCCGCCGGCGTATTGAGTCGACTGATACATGTTGGGTTGATTGCCGATCAGCACGGCTTGCAGACATCCCTTGTTGGGGCCGCCTTGCAGGAGAAACACCGGGAACTCGATTTGCGTCGCGTTGAAGCCGCTGCCTAGATGGCTCCACGACGACCACTTCGGGCTGCTGCCGACCGAAGTCTCCCAGGCATGCCAAAGATTTCCGCTCGTATCGAGCGCGAACGCTTCGAGCCGCGCATTCGTGTTTTGCACGAGTTGAACCGGACCGGTGAAGTTCGTGCCCGATGGCGCGCCCGTAATCGCGACCCACGGCGTGTAGATGCCTTGGAACGGATTGATGTAGCTGATTTGAATCTGTCCGGACTGCATGCGTCCGATTACCGCAATCGAGCCGTTCTGCGACAACGCCGCCGCGGGACTGTAGGTGAGCGTGCCGCCGTACGTGCTCCAAGTGCCTTTTGTCCCGCTCGGATCGATCTTGCACATCCCGAGCCGGTTGTCGAGATTGCGCGTGAATGCGAAAAGCGATCCCGAATAGTAGATCGGCGTCGGCAAGCCTCGAAATTGACCGCCGAGGTTTGCCCAATCGGTCGTCGGGCTCACTGACAGCTTCGAGAAATCCGCTTCTTGAAACGTACTAGTCGTAAGAGGTGTGGCCATGGTAGCTCCTGATCTCCTTGGTAACGTGCGGCGTGCTTCAGCCCTGGTTTCGCCGCACTGCGCGCGGTGGCGGACGAGGCACGACCGCCCGTGAAACGGCTGACACCAACGTTTGAACCCATCTTTTCTGCTTCTGATTTTTCCGATGAAGCCAATTCAGATGACGTACCGGCTGCTTTTTTGGCCCGCGTCCGAATGCGCACCTGGAGGAGCGGCTGCGCGCACAAAAACCCGTCCGTTGCCGTTACGGTAATGGATTCGTACGAGGCCGAATTGAGCTTAGTGCATCGATTCCACCTCTGACCCTTTGCCTATCTAGGTTGATAGGTAAGGCGACGCCGAAGGCGTGGAGACGAACGAATAACGGCCCGCAAGGGCCTGCACAGCATCGACCGAAGAAGCACAAGGAACGAATGAACCCGAACAGCCGGAGAGCGACTTTCGGGCCGCCGTCGCTTTCTATCCGGGCTGGTGCAACGACAAGGCTCAACATGGGCCCGATATCCCGCGGCGCGCGAGGACGCCATCGAGCGTGTGACGGCCTACCTCGCACACTACCTCAAGAACGACAACCAACGTCGTTCACTACATGACGCGCGCTCACTCGTCGTGATCATGATCGTGGTGTCCGCCCCGGCAGACTCGGCCATGTAGATGTTGCGGCTCGAAACTCGGCAATTCGGCGGTATCGAATGCGAAGGCAAAGAACTGATTCGGATTCGATGCGCCGTTCGGATGATGCGTGTCGGTCACCGTGCCGATGAAGTCGTTGTCGTTCGCGATGAAGAGCGTGTGCTTTTTCACGCCGCCGATCGTCACGTCGTAGCCGAACGTTAGCGTTTCGAGTTTTGCCGGGATCTCCGTGGGTGCGATACCGTGCTTGCCCAGCGTCGCCACCACGTCGAGAAACAGCGTCTTCGTCAGCGCGTACGGGGCGAGCCCCGCTTCGCCGCTCGCCTGGCTGACGTCCTGGGCGCCGGCGAGGTCTACGAGGAAAATCTTCTTGAAAGAGGCGCTCGAATCGTCGCCGAAGCCCTTCCCGTCGCGCTCGTCTATAAGCAGTTGATGATCGTTGACGGCTACGGCCTCGCTGATCGTCGGATACTTGGGCTTCGCGGCCGTGCCGATGTTCGTCAACGGATAGGCGAATTGCTGCGTCTTGCCGCTGCGCAGATCGATGCGCACGATGCGCGTCAATGAGCCGCTCGTCCCGCCGTCTTGCAGAAGCGGGCTTTGCATCACGCCGAAAAGCGTCTTGCCGTCCGGAGCGATGGCGAGGCCTTCCATGCCCTTGTTGGCGACGCGGCCCGACGTGTTCTCGCTTATTTCATGACTGCCCATGGCGCTCAGCGTCGAAACGGCGAACGACTCCGGCACGCGAATGACATCGATACGACGGCCTGTGCGGCGGTCGAAGCGATAGATGTGTGGGCCGTATTCGTCGGAGATATAGACGCTCTCGCCGTCGTTGCTCACGCGGATGCTTTCGGGATCGAGGCGCGCGTCGAGCGGATTGCTCGAGGGCTTGGCTGGGTCGAAGTTGTCCGAGCGGCCCGTGAAGTAATGCGTGTGATGCGTTCGATTCAGTGCGGGCGCGCCGTCAGGCACGCCCGCCGCGGCGCCCGAGCCGTAGACGAGGCGATCGTTCGTGTGGAGCAGCGTCGTGGCGCGCAACTCGGGCGAGAGCGTCAGCGGCAGCGCCGAGCCCGCCGGGGCAGACGACAGGTGCAAATGCAATGTGTGGAAGCGGTTGATGTACGACGCCGTATCGTCGATGGCCGCGTTGTACGAGACCGCGTTCGGGCCGCGATCGGGCACGGCGAGGAATGTTTCGCAGCCTGCGTAGGTCATGCCGGACCCAAAGCCGCCCAGGAGATTGCCCGGCACGCCGTTTTCGAGCTTGCCCGCCGTTTCGCTTGAACGGTCGGCTATCGTGCCGCTCAGTTGGCCGACGGCGACGAGATCGACGGCGTGTGCAGCGGAGCTGGCGCCGAAAGCGAACGCGGCAGCCAGCGCAATGCTTGAAAAGCGTGACATGAGTCTCTCCATGGGTCGGTTGGATTCTTATGCGCCGACCGGCGCGAGCACACTCACGACAGCCTTCGGTCGACGATCCGAAATCGTCGATGAAACGTATGTCGGGGGGATGACATGGGGGCACCCTATCGAGGGCGATGATCGGTGTGGATCGCGGCAGCGATCAAGTCGCGCGGCTCACCGTTGCGACCTGCAGCGGGGCCAAGCCCGCGTGCATTTCGTCTATATGACGAATAGTCGGACGGCGCGAACACGCGGATTCCTATAGCTTGCGCTTCTTCAACGTATAGCCGAACAGCAGATATTGGGTGTTTGTATCAGGATCGAAATATCCGCCTTGCGCGGTGCCGTCGTCGTCTTCCCTCCACGACTTTCCAGAATCCTGGCTAAGGAAGGTAACGTCACGCGGCGCGCCCGAACCGCTCGCGTCCGTTGCATAGACGAGCAGCAAGCCTTGCTTGCCTACGCTAAGACCGTCGAGCATCAGCCGTTTGCCGAACGTATGCAACTGCTCGGCATTGGCCCGTTGAACGCCATTCCAGACCGAAAGCGCACCCACGCGATGCCCGTCGTCACCAGCGTCATCCACGTTGCGCGGCGACCCGAGTCGGGAAAGCGCATACACGGAGTAACCCGCCGTGGCTTGGAGGGAAGATTGGAGATCGACCACCGTTTGATTCGGCAGGACGACGTCCTGCTCAAAGTTCGGTTGGCCCCACGCCATTCTGTAGACCACGGCGGAGGCTTTGATATCTCCCAACTGTTCGACATAGTAGGCGACTCGCAGCACGCCATCGGGCCCGAGGTTAACGGCATCGAACGTTTTGCGAGGCCGTCCGATGTTGGCGAGCGGTGGAGGGTCGATTTCGTTCCAAGACTGCCCACCGTCCGCAGTACGCCAGACATGGGGTCCCCATCCGATTGCATAGCCGCGTTGCGCATCCAGAAACAGCAACCGCCCGATGTTATGGTCCTCGCGCCAGTCCAGTCGAGACCACGTCTCGCCGCCGTCTCCGGAGCGCCATAGCGTCGTCGTTTGAGGAACTAGTCCGTTCGATGGTTTCGGCGTTTTATAGTCCATCCATCCGGTACTGACATAAATCGTCCGCCAATCTTTTGAATACCACCACGCCGCGTTCTGACCCGGGTGCTGAAACGTTCGGGTCACTCCTGCATCGAGAGACCCCTTCAAAAACACAACGGTCCGTCGATTCAGGCGCTCAGAGGGATCGTCCATCCACGGTTCGGTAAACTCCGCGACATCGGAACTCTTGAGTTCGTTTGTCGGCTTGAATTTCAGCTCCGGGCCGGCGATCTTGAGGCTGATAACGTCATTTCCTCGAATGCGGAATGCTCCGCCGCCGTAGGGTTTATCGCCTCTTCCGAAAGTGGTCGAAATCGTTTCGAATCCCGTCGCCATACTCTTATACTCATAAGTTAAGGCAGCCAGCAATGCCAGCCCACCCAATAGCATCATCCATCGCTTCGAGTTTCGCATATCACTTTGCTAGTAAGCGACCGAGTGCCTTACCGACTGGGTCGTCAATATCCGAGCGATTTATCATGGCCGGCAATACCACCATACCGCTGTCGATCGCTTGCCCCCAAGTCCGCGTATCGCCCCACTCCTGAATATTGGGCTGCGCCGTAATCTTGATTAGATCGGATAACGGAAGGTCTGCAAGACCACCATCCAAATATGCCATCGGATGTGTTTTGAACGCAAAGGTTTTGAATCTTTCGTCAACAAGTTCAAGATCGTATTGCGGTACGGTCATAGTAAAGCTGCCGTTTCCCGGCTTCAGACTATTAATTTGAATCACGTCACCCAACATATTTTGACACAAACCGTCCTCCATGTTTGCTTGCAACAATTTTCTTGCATTTCGCAACCAAGCTTGCCCTTGAGGACCCAATTTCGGATACAACTTAGCACCGTAGGTGGAGCAATAGTAATACCCATAACTGACGTAATACGAAGGAGGCTTATGTCCGCATCCGATGTGCCGCATCATGAAGTTGCCATGGCGCGACCAATCGGAGTCAGTGCTTTCCGGCGCGATCAACTGCTCACGCCGGTGCAGGAGACGGCGGGCTACATCCTTGTCTTTCCATGGATCCCAAGACGTAGCGAATGCCTTTACCGTTTCCCACGCGCTCGAAACGCTAACCTTCTCGACCGTCTCTAGATACGCGCCATGCAGCGGCTGATAGTAGTACGGACATTTGCCCAAAATCGACGGAGCGGCAGGCGGTACCTCCTTGTTGCAAGCACCAACTTGGACAGTCGGTCTGATCTTGTGGTCAACGGGGGTAAGCATCGAGTTCCCCTCCCCGAGGACAGATTGTTCCTGCTCGGCCATCACTTGTTCTCCAAAAAGCGGACGTGCGCGTCCTGCGGGACATGGCTTTGCACGAGCGACGTTTCGCCACGCTCATTCGTTATCCCTTCAGCTAGGACGACGCGGTCCCCGGAAAGTATTTGATAGCGTACGCCGGCAGCGGGAATATCGGTACCGTGCCAATGGGCGACAAAAGCCTGATCGTATGCACCCTTTGATTCGGGCAGGGTCGGCATGGTTTGTGAAATATGCGTGGGTCCGTTGAAAAGACGGCTCGCGCCCTTGACGTCGACCGAGCCCGGCGCATGAATCTCGATGTTGCCATCTTTGATGCGGATGTAAGCACCGCCCGAGGTCAGCAAGACCTCACGCTTGCCGGCCATCTCCACCGTCTGCGTCGCAGCAACGACCTTCAGCCCTTTCTGCGCAGTCAGTTCAATGTCATCTGAGTGCGCCTGCACTTCGATCTTGCCCTTCGCCGCGAATAGCTTCATCCCGGCGTTCTGCACGAACAGGCTCAGCTTCTCGCCGATCGAAGCGATCAGCGATTTGCCACTCGCGATATGCGTGCTCGCGCCGCTGACGATGTTCACGTGCTTGTCCGCTGCAATGCTCGTCGATTGCTGCGTCGAGAGCGCAATACCCGAGGGGCTCGCCACCAACATGATCGGCTCGGCGAAGCCGTTCGCGTTGCCCGTGCCCCCGCCTGCGGTTCGGCCCGCACCCGAGGCATCGCCCGCTACAGCCTTTTGCGTCGCGTCGGTGAAGGCTTTGAGCGAGTCGTAGCCGTCCTTCAACGGTTCCGCCTGATGCGCGGCGCTCGCATCCGACAACGCTTCGATCACGCTTTCCGCATTGACGAGTTGGCTGCTCGCTTGCCGCACATCCATCGGTTGTTTAGCTGATGCCGGATGGCTCGATACATACAGGCCTTGCTCGGCGCGAATCGCGC
>NZ_JBQCHR010000028.1:0-3758 GCF_051954495.1 Trinickia sp. | reverse complement strand
GAGGAAATGCGTCAGTCCACACGCATCGCCAAGCAATGTATCGAGTGGCTGCGCAAGAATCCGGGGCCGGTGATGACCGATAACCACAAGGTCGCACCGCCCTCGCGCGTGGGCATGAAGTCGAACATGGAAGAGCTGATTCACCACTTCAAGCTCTTCACGGAAGGGTTTCACGTGCCGGAAGGCGAAGCGTATGCGGCGGTCGAGCATCCGAAGGGCGAATTCGGCATCTATTTGGTGTCGGACGGCGCGAACAAGCCGTATCGCCTCAAGATCCGCGCGCCGGGTTATGCGCACCTCGCGGCGCTCGACGAGATGGCGCGTGGCCACATGATCGCCGACGCCGTCACCATCATCGGTACGCAGGACATCGTGTTCGGCGAAATCGACCGGTAAGCCTCGCACGGCGCGCCGGAAAAGAGGGGCGGTACTTGCGCCCCGCGGTGCGCCGGGTCTGCCGCGACGAACGAGGCGGCAGGTTTTCGTTCGGTAGGAATTGAAAGAGTTCGTGTTCTCAAAATGATCTCAGCTGAAGGCCTGAAAGAAATCGATCGCGCGGTAGCGAAGTACCCCGCCGATCAGAAACAGTCCGCCGTGATGTCGGCGTTGGCCGTCGCTCAGGAAGAGCACGGCTGGCTGTCGCCCGAACTGCAGCAGTTCGTGGCCGATTACCTCGGCATGCCGGCCGTTGCCGTGCAGGAGGTCGCGACGTTCTACACGATGTACGAAACGTCGCCCGTCGGTAAGCACAAGATCACGCTCTGCACGAACTTGCCGTGCCAGCTCGGGCCGCACGGCGGCGCCGAAGCCACGGCCGACTATTTGAAACAGAAGCTCGGCATCGACTTCGGCGAAACGACGCCTGACGGCAAGTTCACGCTCAAGGAAGGCGAATGCTTCGGCTCGTGCGGCGACGCACCGGTGCTGCTCGTGAACAACCACCGCATGTGCAGCTTCATGAGCCGCGAGAAGATCGACGCTTTGCTCGAGGAGCTTTCGAAATGACGTCTTTGCACGATCGTCACATCAAACCCCTGATTCTCGCCGGGCTGAACGGCGAGAACTGGCATCTCGAGGATTACGTCGCGCGCGGCGGCTACAAGCAGCTGCGCCGTATCCTCGAGGAAAAGATTCCGCCCGAACAAGTCATCGCCGACGTCAAGGCGTCGGGCTTGCGCGGCCGCGGCGGCGCGGGTTTCCCGACGGGCCTGAAGTGGAGCTTCATGCCGCGTCAGTTCCCGGGGCAGAAGTATCTCGTCTGCAATTCGGACGAAGGCGAACCGGGCACGTTCAAGGATCGCGACATCCTGCGCTGGAATCCGCACTCGCTCATCGAAGGCATGGCGATCGGCGCCTACGCGATGGGCATCACGGTCGGCTACAACTACATCCACGGCGAAATCTTCGAAGTGTATCGACGCTTCGAAGAGGCGCTGGACGAGGCGCGTCGCGCGGGTTTCCTCGGCGATAACATCCTCGGCACCGGCTTCTCGTTCGAGCTCTACGCGCATCACGGCTACGGCGCCTATATCTGCGGCGAAGAAACCGCGCTGCTCGAATCGCTCGAAGGCAAGAAGGGCCAGCCGCGCTTCAAGCCGCCGTTTCCGGCGAGCTTCGGCGTGTACGGCAAGCCCACGACGATCAACAACACCGAGACCTTCGCCGCGGTGCCGTTCCTGCTCGAAATCGGGCCGCAGGCCTACCTCGAGCTCGGCAAGCCGAACAACGGCGGCACGAAGATTTTCTCGGTGTCGGGCGACGTCGAGCGTCCGGGCAACTACGAGATCCCGCTCGGCACGCCGTTCTCGACGCTGATGGAACTGGCCGGCGGCATGCGCGGCGGCAAGAAGCTGAAGGCCGTCATTCCGGGCGGCTCGTCGGCGCCGGTCGTGCCGGGCGATCTGATGATGCAGACGGACATGGATTACGATTCGATCGCGAAGGCCGGCTCGATGCTCGGCTCGGGCGCGGTGATCGTCATGGACGAAACGCGCTGCATGGTGCGCTCGCTGCTGCGTCTGTCGTACTTCTACTATGAAGAGTCGTGCGGGCAGTGCACGCCGTGCCGCGAAGGCACAGGCTGGCTCTACCGCGTCGTGAATCGTATCGAGCACGGTCAGGGTCGCAAGGAAGATCTCGATCTGCTCAACTCCGTGGCCGAGAACATCATGGGCCGCACGATTTGCGCGCTCGGCGATGCGGCGGCGATGCCGGTGCGCGGCATGCTCAAGCATTACTGGGACGAATTCGAATATCACGTGGAGCACAAGCGTTGCCTCGTCGGTGGCCACGCGGGCGCTCCGGCTGCTGCCGACGCGGTGCTCGCATAACGGCTGGACCGTGAGCGTGACGGCTGCGCCGCACGAACCCATCGCTTCATTCCGACCGCCCGCCGAACGACCTTCGGCGGGCGGTTCAGCGAGCAAAAGATTGAGCGGTAATAGGTTAAGGACCATTCACCATCATGGTTGAACTTGAAATAGACGGGAAGAAGGTCGAGGTGCCCGAGGGCAGCATGGTGATCCAGGCTGCTCACAAGGTCGACACGTACATTCCTCACTTCTGCTATCACAAGAAGCTTTCGATCGCGGCGAACTGCCGCATGTGTCTCGTCGAAGTCGAGAAGATGCCGAAGGCCGTGCCGGCCTGCGCGACACCCGTCTCCGCGGGCATGGTCGTGCGCACGACGTCCGACAAGGCGGTCAAGGCACAGCAATCGGTGATGGAATTCCTGCTGATCAATCACCCGCTCGATTGCCCGATCTGCGACCAAGGCGGCGAATGCCAGTTGCAAGACTTGGCCGTGGGCTACGGCAAGTCGGCCTCGCGCTACCAGGAAGAAAAGCGCGTGGTGTTCCACAAGAACGTGGGGCCGCTGATCTCGATGGAAGAGATGACGCGCTGCATTCACTGCACGCGGTGTGTGCGCTTCGGCCAGGAAGTGGCCGGCGTGATGGAACTCGGCATGCTGGGCCGGGGCGAGCATTCGGAGATCACGACGTTCGTCGGCAAGACGGTCGACTCCGAACTGTCGGGCAACATGATCGATCTGTGCCCCGTCGGCGCGCTCACGAGCAAGCCGTTCCGTTACAGCGCCCGTACGTGGGAACTCTCGCGCCGCAAGTCGGTGAGCCCGCACGATTCCGTCGGTGCCAACCTCGTCGTGCAGAGCAAGAACAACCGCGTCATGCGCGCGCTGCCGCTCGAGAACGAAGCGATCAACGAGTGCTGGATTTCCGATAAGGACCGCTTCTCATACGAAGGCTTGAACAGCGAAGAGCGCCTGACGCAGCCGATGATCAAGCAAGGCGGCCAGTGGGTGGAAACCGACTGGCAGACGGCGCTCGAATACGTCGGCAAGAGCCTGAAGGGCGTCGCGGCCGACCACGGGGCGAATGCACTCGCGATGCTCGGTAGCGCGCACAGCACCGTCGAAGAACTGTTCCTGCTGAAACGACTGGCCCAGGCGATCGGCACGCCGAACGTCGATTTCCGTCTGCGCCAATCCGACTTCTCGTCGGCGAACGCCGGTACGCCGTGGCTCGGTATGCCGCTGGCCGATTTGTCGACGATCGATGCCGCCTTCGTGATCGGCTCGTTCCTGCGCCGCGACCATCCGCTGATGGCCTCGCGTCTGCGCCAAGCCGCACGTAGCGGCGCCAAGCTGCATCTGCTGCACGCCACCGGCGACAACTCGCTGATCCCGACCGCGAAGACGATCGTGGCCGCACCGTCGGCATGGGTCGATACGCTGGCCG
>NZ_JBQCHR010000027.1:0-25542 GCF_051954495.1 Trinickia sp. | reverse complement strand
ATGAACTGCCGCAGGCTTTCTCGAGGAGGAAGAAAGCAAATCCGCAGGCTGCAATGCGCCAGATGAAGTCGCGCAGGCAGTTGGATGTTGCGCCGCACGTCCTGCAGACGATGGCCGCAAGACGTGCGCAGCGGGCCACGCTAATCTCGCAGGTGTGCAAGTATCTGTAGCAGGCGAAATACCGGGTTACGCGCATCGTGGGTTGTACTGCCCGCGAGGGCTTGAAGTTCCTCGATTCGACGCTTGTATTCGCCGTTGATCACGCATTGCAGACCGGAAAGTTCGGATAGGCTCGGTTAAGAATCCTGTCGGGACGACGGGCGACCAGAACATGTGCTGGCGGGAAAAGTCGCTCAGGTACTTCGCACCGTATTGCTCTTGCCGGTGATACTTTTTTCGCACGCGTTCCATGGTTTCGCGTTGAGCTCCGTACTGAAGCCCTCGAATGTGCGTCGTGACTTCGCAGAGGTAGGCGGTCCTCGTCTTTAAATTCAGTCCGACGACATCCAGTTCCTCGAGGCCGGGAAGCCCACCACCCGGAGGGCGCACGTTATAGTCAACCACGTCGCAATCGAGCCGCAGTTGCAGGTACGCCCCGACGATGTATTCGCCGATGTCAGTCAGCATAAGTAACCCCGATGTGCGTGCAACAGTCGCATTTCGCGTCGGCTCAGGTGTTAGCGGCTTAGACGCATTCATACGCGTTTCAAGCCGCTCCTGATCGAGTTCGCAATACGACAACTCAGAATTTTTCGTCCGGATCGGGCTCGACGAGATCAGTTAGCGCGCGTAGCCATTCGCAAACCTGCGCCGACTCCACTTCTATGCCTTCGATCTTGCAGTTCAATCGCGTAGTGAGATCGGCGCGTTCCTTGTAGCATGGCGCGTCCCTCATGCGCTTCGCAAGTGCGGCTTCTTCGGTAAGCGAACCGAACAAAGCGGAAAGCTGTGAACGCCGGTCTAAATCCGACACTAAACGACGGCGTCATGGAAATTGAGCGGTTAAGCGACCGGGGATTGCCAGGCGATGTTCAGGGAAGGTTCAGCCGGGCTTTGATGACGCTTTGCGCGGCGTAAGGAGCCCGTAGGGCGAGTGCAGCCGCGCAAAGCGCGGTGAAGGATGACGGTGCGCAGCGGTTGCGGTAGAAAGGCATACCGCCGAAGAAACTACCGGCGCGACACCGGTCAAACCGCCAAGTTCACCCCGGGGCCGCGCCACACAGGACATATGCAAGGCCATGAGGCCAAGCACAGGCACACGTGCAGCCGCAATATTCCACGGCTGACGGTCCCTGTCGATACGACCTGCCTTCGGCGTTCCATGGGGACCGCCGATGCAGCCCGCGGGCCGCTTCTTTCTGTGTGCCCGCTGTCGGGCGCAGGTGTTCATTTGTCGCCGCTGTAATCGCGGCCAGATTTCGCGCGCTTTGACTGCGGCAACGCGGAGGATGGCGAGTTCTCGGAATGCCTTGTCGGCGGGAGAGGCGGAAGCAGATCTGCGTCGCCAGATCGCTCGGCGCTACGTTGCCACAGGTGTTATGGTCCCAATCGAAGAGATTGTTGTGACGAGCGGTGCGCTCGATGCACTGATGCTCTGTCTGCAGGTTCTGACGCGGCCTGGCGATACCATCGCCATAGAACGGCCCGCTTTCCATGCTGTGCAAGATGCGGTTAAGCGCCTCCGTCTTAAGGCCGTGGAAATCCCGGTGGATCCGCACCGGGGACTCGACCTCGGCGTATTGGAGGTGGCGTTGGCGCAGCATCCGGTACGGGCTTGCTGGTTTATGACTACGCTGCAACAGCCTACAGGCGCGACGCTCTCCGATGAACTGAAGGAGGCGCTCGTCAGGTTGTTGGCAAAACATGACGTGCCGCTCATCGAGGACGACGTGTTTCGCGAACTGCATTTCGGCTTGACGCCGGCATATCCGGCGAAGCGCTTCGATTCTAACGGTCTTGTGCTGCACTGCGGTTCGTTTTCGAAGAGCCTTGCTCCGGGTTTGCGCCTCGGTTGGGTAGCGGCGGGGCGCTACGCCGCAAGAATCGAGCACGCACGCTGGCTTACGATGGCCCCGGCATCCGTGCCCGTCCAATGCGCAATTGCCGATTACCTTGAGCATGGAGACTACAACCGGCTGCTACGTAAGTTGCGGCGCGACCTAGCGTTCCTTCAGAGCCGGATGGCGGCAGCGGTCGTCAGGTACTTCCCCAAAGGAACACGGATGGTTCGGCCGCCGGGCGGATTCTTCCTATGGGTGGAGCTTCCAGATGGAGTCGAGGCAGTGCGGTTGTTCGAGATGGCCGAAGCACACGAAATAGCCATAGCACCCGGTGCAATCTTTTCATGCAGCAGCGAATTCCGCCATCACATCCGGCTCAACTATGGCCGTCCGTGGACCCCGGACGTTGAAAAGGAGATACACACTTTGGGCACGCTGGCGAAGCGAGCGATGGTTGAGCAACGGCCAACGCGGCATATCAAGCGCGGCATATCGAGCGCCAAGGGGTGGAATACATAGCAGCAAAGTCGTTCAACATGGAGGATCTGCGCGCGCTTGTTCTCGAGGGCCGCGCTGCAGGTCGCCGTTAATGCCTTCGCAGATGCGCTTCAATTTGACGCGCATCGAGGGCCGAGAGATCTTCGTTGATCTCCTCGAAAATCAAGTGACGCGTCTCCTCGCTCAGACGCGCGTGCAGCATCCCGAGAAACTTCGGCTCGACGGCTAAGCGCAATCGCTGATACCGCTGATGGAGCCGTCCCTGTTCGATGTAGTCGGCAACCGTCTTGGCGAATTTTTCGCGATCCTTCTCGCTCAGCGTCCGTCCACCAGGGACGACATTGACGAGGTCTTCGATTTCCCGCAAATCCAGTTTAAGTCCGAGTGTTTCGAAGATTCGAGCACGGCTGCCGTCGGCAACGACAACCCAGGTAGTGACAGCCATGATGCGTCCCTCAGTGTGATTGGTCGCCGGCTCGGCGGGCATCGCCAATCGTCGCGCCACGCTAGCGAACTCGCGGGTCGGCGACACGCTATCTCCAACGCCCATCGATGACAGACCGTGGGGTCTCCCCTCGTTCTTGCGCGAGTGACGGATAGTCGGTATATCCGCGCTCGCCACCTCCGTAAAACGTGGACGGATCCGGCGAATTGAGCGGAGCGTGCAACCTCAAGCGCTCCGGCAGGTCGGGATTGGCGATGAACAAGCGTCCGAACGCGATCAGGTCCGCGTTGCCGTCCTCGAGCCATCGCTCCGCACTGCCGCCGTCAAACCCGCCCGCGACCATCAGCACACCACGGTAGGTGCGGCGTATCATCTCGCTCATGCGTTTCGCGCGCTCCGTGAAAGCGACGTCCTCACCGGTCGCCGCAAGCGCGGGATTGACGACGTGCAAATAAGCCAGCCCGTATCGATTGAGCTTCTCGATCACATCGGAGAAAGTCGTTTCGGGATCGTCGTCATGCATGTCGTTGAAGGTGCCGAGAGGGGACAGCCGGACACCGACTTTTTCCGGCCCCCATACTTCGCAAACCGTTTCGATCACCTCGAATAGCAGCTTCGCTCGACCCTCGATCGATCCGCCGTATCCGTCCGTGCGGCGGTTCGTGCCGGACAACAGAAACTGATCGAGCAGATACCCGTTTGCCGCATGCACTTCGACACCGTCCATTCCGGCAGCCTTTGCGTTGCGCGCCCCCCTGAAGTATTGCCGCACGAGATACGGCATCTCTTCGATCTGCAGCGCGCGAGGCGTGACGCAGGGTGCGACGACACCTTCGCCGCGCTCGTTCTCGATGAACGCCTCCGCTTTCGGCCGAACAGCAGAGGGCGCAACGGGCAGCATTTCATCGGGTTGCAATGAGGGGTGCGAAATGCGTCCGACGTGCCACAGTTGCATGAACATCAAGCCACCCGCCTCGTGCACGGCATCCGCCACGAGCCGCCAGCCCTCGACCTGCTCGCGACTATGGATCCCGGGCGTCCATGCATAGCCCTGTCCTTGCATCGATACCTGCGTCGCCTCGCTGACGATGAGCGCGGCCGTTGCGCGCTGCGCGTAATAGCAGGCGTTGAGCTGCGTCGGTATGTTGCCTGGTCGGCCCGCGCGCGAGCGGGTCAGCGGTGCCATCACGACGCGGTGACGCAGGTTGTGGGACCCCACCGTTACCGGTTCGAAGAGCTTGCGCAGGGGCGCTTGGTCGTCGCGCTGCCCGGCTTCTCCGGGCGCGATTTCAGTGTCGGGCATATCACTACTCCTTTGCTTTTGACTCGGCCCGAAAGGAGCTGCGTTCGACGCGTTGAAGCATCGGCGCCGAATGGCGTCGACCGGATCCAGCGACAACCAGGTTGGAGGCAGGCGACACGAGAAAGACGAGTGAGTCTACTTCGTCGCAGGTTGTTCGGGCTCGGGGTGAACGGCAATTGGATCGCTCGCGGGAAATGTCTCTCCGAGCGCCTCGTCGAGTTGTTCGTCGAGGGTCATCGGCGCTTCCTGTGCCTCGACTTTCGGCTTCGGGCTGTTGACGCTGCTTTCCTTCATCATATAGCGCTCCATAGCGACCCCGCGGAATCTCGCTGTCGCACCGGCCCCTAATGCGGAGTAGAGATGCTCATGCTGCCGTACCACTGCTGCTCAGGGTCTCCAGTGCCTTCCTCAGACGTTCCTCCTGATCATTCGTGAGAGACGTCTTTAATACCTTTCCGCCGAAAGGCTTAAGCTCCGGCAGAACCTTGTCGAAATTCACGCGTCGCACGAGGATGAAGAGCGCCGACGAACCCGGCTCAATGTTCTGGCCCGTCGAACGCATGAAATCGTCATCGATTCCATAGTCCGAGAGCGCGCCCGACAGTGCACCCGAGCCAGCGCCAATGGCCATGCCTGTTGCCAACCCGGCCAGAGGATTGAGCAACATCAGCCCAACCAGGGCACCAAATAGCCCCCCCCAGGCCGCGCCACTAATCGCTCCGATCTTGACGAGATCGACGGCTTGCTTGAGGTGTACCTTGCCCTTCGCGCTACGGACTACGATGCAGGCATCCTCAAGGTCGATCAGGTGTTCCTTTTGCATCTGCTGGAGTTTGGTCAACACCTGGTCGGCCGTGTCTTCGCCTTTGAAGCTTACAACGACTAGATCGCTCATCGATTCGCTCCATTTCTCTGGGAAATACGCCAAGACCCTTACGCGTTGACGGGCCGTTGACGCGACGGCAATGGCAATGGCAATGGCAATGGCATCAAGAGTACGCTCGTGCCGATTGCACTTCTTCCACATTCCTGCGAAGACGTGTCGGATCTCTGCGCGCCTGCCGCGTGGCTTTCAGATGTAAACCTACTGCAGCATTGCGCAAAAACCGCGCAGGCGTAGGGAAGAAAATCAACTCGGCGCGCCGTATCGTGGCTCGATGCGTGTGGCGCTGGGCGTGGCCCGCGTGCGCGCCAGTCCATCGACAAACCGGCGAGGAGCAGCGATGAGAAGCGACGGAGAGATCAAGCGAGACGTGGAGTACGAACTGAAGTGGGATCCGGATATCGATCCATCAGATATCGGGGTTGCGGTCAAGGACGGTGCGGTCACATTGACCGGTTTTGTGCGCAGCTTCCGGCAACGGACCAAGGCCGCGGAGGACGCGACGCGTGTGCACGGCGTGAAGGGGATCGCAAACGATATTGAGGTGCGGTTGCCTCTGGTTAACAAGCGACCCGATCCGGAGATCGTGCGCGAGATCATTGCCGAACTGAAGGCCGAGTTGCCTTATGCGGCGGACGACATCAAGGCAGTCGTCAGGGACGGACAAGTGACGCTGAAGGGCGAAGTCGAATGGGACTACCAGCGCCGCCGCGCGGCCGACGCTGCGCTGCGGGTGAGCGGCGTTACCGGCCTGACGAACGAGATCGAGATCAAGCCGAAGATCAAGCCCGAGGACCTCAAGCGCAAGATCGAGGACGCATTCAAGCGCAACGCGGAAGTCGACGCTCAGCGTGTCACGGTGGAGGCCGAAGGCAATAAGGTGATTCTGCGCGGCACGGTCCACTCATGGGCCGAGCGCGAAGAGGCCGAGCGGGTCGCCTGGCTTGCCCCCGGTGTGATGGTGGTCGACAACCGGATCACGATCGATTACTGACAAACAAAAAATGGCTAGCTACCGGCGTTTCGGTGAGCAAGCCGGAATGCGCGAGGGGTCACACCGGTATGTCGATGAAATACGTCGGTGAAATGCTGCTGAGTCTGGAAGCCCGCGCGCGCGCCTACTTCAACCAAGGTCAGGGTCCCCTCGCACAGCATCGTCCTGGCAAATTTCACTCGTTCGTGTATCACGTACATATGGGGCGGGGTACCTGTCGCTGTTTTGAAAACGCGTGCGAAGTTCGAGGCGCTCATATGCACCAGCACTGCAAGCTGCTCGACCAAGATAGTTTCGGCTATGTGCTCGTGAACGAAGACTTCGATGCGAGTCAGCATTTGACGCGTCAGTGGCGTGTGCGGATCGGCCGATGCGGCACAGTGCCCGTAGCGCAAGGCAATATGCACCGAGATGACATCGGCAAAAACGTCGGCGCAGGCAGCGTCGATGAGCCCCGCGTGCTGCAAAGCGTCCAATGTATCCACGGTCTCGCGTAGGAACGGATCCCAAGACGTAGACCATTTGGGGACCTCGCAAAACGCCTGTTGTGAGACTTGCCCGAGTACCCCTGATTGGAGTGCGATAACCCATCCGCTGCGATCGGTGTCAACGATGGTGCTCAACCTCGCATTCATCGGAATAACTGCGGTAAATGGTGCGCCTATCAGGAGGGAGCGGCTCGTTCCGCGCTCATCGCAGCCCGCAGCACGTACGACAGTGGGACCAGTCGGTACGACAAGCTGGAACCCCGGTATCAATGTCAGTCCGCGCTCTGTGAAAGCGACGTCCATCGGTTGGCAGCGCAATCCGTGATCCTGTGTCATCTTGTAGCCTGATTCATGACAAGCAGCATCTCCTTTCGACCTCTCGGGTGCGAAAAGCCTATGGCAGGTTCAAGGCTGCTTAAGACTGAATAGTCATATGGGAAGAAGCGACGCTGCCCCGCTTGGAGTGGGCGTCGAATGCATCGGTCAGCGATGCTGCGAGACAGCGGTCACCGATGCTCGCTGTAGTCGGACCTCGGCCTGGGTGCCGCGCGCACCTTTGCGTATTGAAACTCGGGCAGCGCCTTGATCGCATCTTTCGTCGCGCCGGCAAGCACGAGTTTGCCATTGTTGAAATCGAACTGCTCGATCGGAATGGCCACGTCGTGATGCGACACGCCCAGAAACTGGTTTGCGGCGACGATTGCGAATGAGACCGACCGGTCCGGTGCCACGATAATGTCATGAATGACGCCGACACGCTCACCGTTCTCGTTGAAGACCGGCTTGTCCATGATCGACTTTCTCACGCTCCAACCGGCCACGATCGCGGCCGACTCTTCCACGCTGACACCAAGCGGCTGGGCTCCGGCTACCTGGGCGTGCGCGTCTAGAGGAAGTCCGAGCGAGGCTGTGAGCAGACATACGAGCAGATTCCGTTTCATAAGATTCCCTTTGTCATTGCACGGTGCTACACCTAGCCAGCAGTGAACGGGCCCATGGCGGACCATGAGCGGCGTAGGTCCATGTTAGGAGACCTAACGGTCAGCCGCTATGAAAAAAAAGGTGGTGGATCACGCTATTTCGGCGCATCCCGGACGTCGATGTGCACGCCATTCAGAACGCCTCGCGAACGAACGCAGATTTGCGAAACGCTTGGCGGAAACACGAAAGAATCGCAGATGCACGGAGCCTAGACTGAAGTCCATCACCTGACGTACAGATGGAGTCCTATATGGATGAGCTGCTTGGGCGCGTTTGGTGGATGCTCATTCTGCGCGGCACCGTAGCGTTGCTGTTCGGCACACCGGCGATATTCTGGCCCGGTCTTACTGTTCTCCTCCTTATCGCCCTGTTTAGCGCCTATGCGATCGCCGGCGGCGCGGTAGCGATTCACGCGGCCATCCACTACTGCGCGACGCGCGGCGGCTGGAGGGTGCCCTCGCTGCTCGGCTTCTGGCAGCACTGTCCGTGCCCGGCATCATGACGGTTCCACCGGCAAGCCCCACGCGCCATTGCATTTGCAGACGCATCGCTCGTGGGCACTCGTCGGTCGTGCGGTCAAACCTCCGGGCGGTGCCGCGCCGGTCGGGTCTTGGGATCAGGAGGCCGAATGGACCTCCCCTCATCTGCAGTGATCAAGCCTCAACTCTGGCACTGGCGTACCTCACGTAAAGGAGAATGACATGCCTCTGGATCTCGACAAATGGAACCCGTTTCGTTTTTTACGCGCGCATGCGCAAAAAAGCGAATCGGGCGGCGCCGGTGCGTCGCGCACCGGTCAGCAAAGCGCCCGGAAAAATGACCAACAGACTGGCACGCAACCAGGTAACGGGCCGTCGATGGAGATCAGTGCTGCGCCGGTATCCCTTGCTGCTGCTAGTTGGCCGCTGCCTGATCCGATTCATCTGTTTGCCGAATTGATCCGCGATCCGTTCGGAGGACGCGGACCGCTCGGGAGCTGGTTCGGCGACTTCAGCGCCAGCGAGTTTCAACCGCGGATCGATGTCACCGATGAAGGCGACGCACTGCGTATCGTCGCGGAGTTGCCGGGCATGACTCGCGAGGACGTCGAACTCGAAGTGATCGACGACATGCTGATCGTGAGCGGCGACAAGCGCTTCGAATCGTCCAGCGAAGAACAAGGATGCTACCGGGTCGAGCGGTCGTTTGGGCATTTCCAGCGCGCGGTCCCGCTGCCCGCGGGCGTCGATCTCGATCGGGCAGAGGCCAGATTTGAAAACGGCGTGCTGGCGCTGCGCGTCCCCAAAGCGGACGGAGAACCGGCAGCGAAGCGGCGCATCGAGATCAAATGACACCATCCGTCCACCACCCGCGCGGGAATCCATGCCTGCGCCGACGAAAAGGAGATCATCATGGCCGAGTGCAGCGTTTGTGGAAAGCCTGCAACCTCGCAGATCACGATCACCGAAAACGGTCAACGCCGTCAGCTGATGTTGTGCGATGAGCACTACATGGAGTTCATGGCGCGCAATCAGCGCCACTTGTCGCCGCTCGAGTCTCTCTTTCACGGCGGACTGTTCGACAGTCTGTTCGACGACATGTGGCCGCAGATGGAAAGCGGCCGCGGTAGCCGGTCACGCATCGGGCGCTTGCCGCCACAATCCGGCGGCGCGGATCAGCGTACTGGCGCCGGCAACGGGCAGATGGCCGATTCAGGGGGCGAACACCCAGGCGGCCGGGCCCGCCGGCATCGCCGGCCGCGTGAAGCGGTGGACCTGCAGACGTACCTGAGCCAGAGCGGTCTGGACCGCCTGCAAGCCGCGGCTCAAGCCGCGGTCGAATATGGCAAGAACGAAGTCGATACGGAACACCTGTTGCTGGCGGTTGCCGATAACAACGTCGTGCAGGAAATCCTACGCGAATTCAAGCTTGATCCCGAAGAGATCAAGAAGACGATCGACCAGACCGCGCCACGTGGCACCCGCAAGGAGCCGAGTGACAACGAGCAGATCGGCGTGTCGCCGCGAGCCAAGAGTGCGTTGGAAAATGCGTTGAGGTCGTCGCTGGAACTGGGTCACAGCTATGTCGGACCAGAACACATTCTGATTGGACTCGTCGAGGAAGAGGACGGCTTTGCGGGTGAATTGCTGCGCAAGCTCGGGCTGTCGCCACAATCGATGCGACAAAAAGCAGTCAAGGTGGTCGGCAAGGGTGCCGAAGACGGCAAGATGGAAGACCGCTCCACCACGCCCACGCTCGACAAGTACGCGCGCGATCTCAGCGCGCTTGCGCGTCAAGGCAAACTCGATCCGGTGATCGGTCGTGACAAGGAAATCGAGACCACCATTGAAGTGCTCGCGCGGCGGCGCAAGAACAATCCGGTGTTGATCGGCGAACCTGGCGTGGGCAAGACCGCTATCGTCGAAGGTCTGGCGCAGCGCATCGCTCAGGATCAGGTGCCGGAAGTGCTGCGCGGCAAGCGCGTGGTTGAACTGAATATCAATAGCGTCGTGGCTGGCGCGAAGTATCGCGGCGAGTTCGAGGAGCGCGTCAAGCAGGTACTGGATGAGATCACCGAAAACCAGGACCGTCTGGTTGTATTTATCGACGAGCTGCATACGATTGTCGGCGCGGGCCAGGGCGGCGGCGAAGGCGGTCTCGATATCGGTAATGTTTTCAAGCCAGCGCTCGCTCGCGGTGAGCTGCACCTCGTGGGTGCGACCACATTGAACGAATACCAGAAGTACATTGAAAAAGACTCGGCATTGGAGCGGCGCTTTCAGCCCGTGATGGTGCCTGAGCCTAGCGTCGAGGAAACGATCGAGATTCTGCGTGGCCTGCGCGACCGGCTCGAAGCCCATCACAAGGTGAAAATCACCGAAGAGGCGATCACTGCAGCGGCAAAGCTCTCGGACCGCTACATCGCCGCTCGCTTTTTGCCGGACAAGGCAATCGATTTGCTCGATCAGGCCGCCGCCCGCGTACGCATTTCGTCGAATTCGCGTCCGCAGCCATTGCACGATGTCGAGGCGAGTATCCGCCGCATCAAGCAGGAACAAGACGCGGCCAGCGCTGCAAAGCAATTCGATAAGGCCAAGGAACTGGAAGAACGACTCGTCGCGGAACAAAAACGCCTGCAGGAAGCCACCGAAACGTGGAAGAAGGAGCGCGGCACCAGTTCGCAGGAAGTGAAGGCGGAAGACATTGCGCAGATCGTGTCGTCGCTCACGGGCGTGCCGTTATCGGAACTCACGGCCGAGGACCGCGAAAAGCTGTTGCGACTGGAAGATCATCTGAAGGCGCGCGTGGTCGGGCAGGATGAAGCCGTCTCCGCGGTCGCCAAAGCGGTGCGGCTCTCGCGCGCCGGTTTGACGGAGGCAGGCAAGCCGACTGCGAGCTTCCTTTTTCTCGGGCCCACGGGCGTGGGTAAGACCGAACTTGCGAAGGCGCTCGCCGCTTCGGTGTTCGGCGACGAGAACGCGCTGGTGCGCATCGACATGAGCGAGTACTCCGAGCGTCATACGGTTGCGCGGCTAGTTGGCGCGCCGCCCGGATATGTCGGCTACGAGGAAGGCGGGCAACTTACCGAGCGCGTGCGGCGCAGGCCCTATTGCGTTGTCTTGCTGGACGAAATCGAAAAGGCGAATTCGGAGGTGCATAACCTCCTGCTACAACTGTTCGACGAAGGGCGGCTCACCGACGGCAAGGGACGTCTCGTCGATTTCACTAACACGATCATCATCGCGACCAGCAATATCGGCTCACAACTGATTCAAGAGAACATGAAGGCCGACGCGAAGCAGCTCGACTACCCTGAGCTGCGCGACCGGCTGATGGAAATGCTGCGGCATCATTTCAAACCCGAATTCCTGAACCGGCTCGATGAAGTCGTCGTGTTCCATGCACTGGGCAAGGAACAGATTCGCAGTATCGTAGACCTGCAGCTTGCGCGTGTACGGCGTACGGCGCTGACCCAGAACATCGATCTGTCGTTCGACGACGGGTTGCGCGATCATCTTGCGCAGATCGGCTATGATCCCGAGTTCGGCGCGCGGATGCTCAAACGCAAGATCCGTCTCGAGGTGGAATCGCAGCTCGCCGATGCGCTGTTGCGGGGCGACGTGCGCGATGGTGACAAGGTCACCATGACCTACGATTCGGGTACTCGCTCTGTGCGTGTGCAGAAAGGAGCATCGTCCGCAGAAGCGCCCAGCAAAGCGTCGCAGCAGGCGCCGGCACATGCGTAACGCTGGCGTGACCAGTAGCGCGACGCCGCCCGCCCGAGCGGGGGCGCCGCCTTCACGATTGAAGTTCACCTACGACGATCTCGTCGCGATAGCACCAGATCCACGTTTCGCCGGGTTCGATTGAACGCACCAGCGGATGACCGGTCGCATGAAAATGCCTGCTTGCATGCCGGTTAGGTGACGAATCGCAGCAGCCGACGTGTCCGCAAGAAAGACAAAGCCTCAAATGTACCCACGGCTGGCCAAGCTTCGCGCAGTCCTCGCAATAGTCGATGGACGTGTGGAGAATGCGGGCCTCGCCCAGGTGCGTGCAGCCGGCGGTCATGATCGTGCTCCTCGGATAGGTAGGCGAAGACGTGCGGGGATCGAGGTTGCGCTCGTGCTCAAGCGCTATTCATATAGCGATGAACCAGCGCCACAGCCATTGCCCCCTCGCCGACAGCCGACGCCACGCGCTTGATCGATGCGTGACGCACGTCGCCCGCTGCGAATACGCCGGGCATACTTGTTTCCAGATGTAGCGGCGCGCGTTCGAGAGGCCAATTCATCTTCGCCCGATATTTCTGCAGATCGGGGCCGGTTACGAGGTAGCCGCCTTCATCGCGAACGATGCCGACTTCCTGCGCCCATTCCGTCTGCGGCACGCCGCCAATGCAGACGAATAGCCAATTCGTTGTTACCGTGCGTTCCCGGGCGGTTCGCACATCGGTCAGCGTGATCTCCTGCAACACGTCACTGCCGGCGAGCGCGGTAACTTCGGTGCATGTGCACACTTCAATGTTCGATGCCGATGTGATGCGATCCACGAGGTACTGGGACAACGTGTGCTTAAGCGAGGCGTCACGCACGAGCATGTGGACACGGTTGGCGGACTGCGAAAAATGGATGGCGGCCTGCCCCGCCGAATTGCCGCCACCCACCACGTATACGTTTTCGCCGTGTATCAGCGCGGCCTCACTGGCGCCGGCGCCGTAATAAAGGCCTGCGCCGAGAAAGCGCTCTTCACCTGCGAGGCCTAGCGTGCGATATGCCACGCCCGTCGCGCAGATAGATGTGCGCGCCGTGATACGCGTGCCGTCTTCCAGATATACGATGCCCTGGCCGGGCGGGAAGTCCGCGTGCACGCCGGCGCGCGCCAGTAAGATTTCGGCGCCGAACTTGACGGCCTGGTCGCGTGCCCGTTCGGCCAGTTCCGCGCCGCTCACGCCCTCTGGGAAGCCCAGATAGTTCTCGATCTTCGAACTGCTACCAGCCTGCCCGCCCAGTGCCCACCGCTCCACGAGTACGGTATGCAGTCCCTCCGATGCACCGTACACCGCTGCGCTCAATCCCGCCGGTCCTGCGCCGTAAATCGCAAGATCGTAGGCCTCACGGGATGGAGTCGCAAACCAGCCGAGCTTCTCGGTGATTTGGCGGATGGTGGGACATTCGAGCCGCGTTCCGTCGTGGAAAATGCAGACCGGCAAGCGCGAATCGGAAAGGTGCTGCACATGCGCCAGTTCCTCCGCTTCCTTATCGCTGCCCAGTTCGATCCATTCGAACGGTATGTCGCTGCGATGCAGGAAGTCACGTATCGCGTAGCCGTTTGCACTGCGCATGCGTCCATAGATCCTGACCGTGAACATGCTATCCGCCTCCGAGCGGTCTTCGGCATCGCTCCTACGCCGACGATGCTTTCAGTCTAGTCGCTAATCCGGGGGGATGTACGAATAATCGCTCGCTTCTAAGGACTGCATCGAGGGAGGCGCGCCGCAAAGCTGCCCGAACGTTGCGCATCATGCGGAAACCATGTTTCGTGCATTCATGCGGATGGTTGCTTCGTGTCGTTTGAGGCCCCGTCGCCCTTAACGCTCGACGCCCGATGCACGTCGCCGATGGTCGCGATCAACGCCTCCGCCGCCGCGCTCAATGGGCGGCGCGGGTGGCTCACGCAGACAATGTGCCGGACGATACGAGGCGCGAGGGTCGGACGCGCGCACAAGGTGCCGTGTCGCGCGGCACGCTCGACGACGATGCATCGACCGATATGTGACCGTGTACGACGCCGGCACCATCCTCAATCCCGCACTCGCCGATGGCCAGATTCGCGGTGCGTTCGCGCAAGGCGTCGGCGCGGCACTGATGGAAGAGTTCCGCTACGGCGCGGACGGCAGCTTCCAGTCCGGCACACTCGCCGACTATCTGATGCCGACGACCTGCGAAGTGCCTCAGGCAGAGGAGGCGGAAAGCGCGGCGCGCGAGATGTCGGTGCAGCCTCGCGGGCTGGTGCGCCTGGCCGTCCCGATGTCGTTCGGTCTGCGCTGGGTGGCGCCGCTGCTGCCTGGCTTCTTCCGCGCCTATCCGGCAGTGTCGATCGACTTGCATCTGTCGGATGCGCCGGTCGATTTGGTCGCCGATGGGTTCGACGCCGCACTGCGCATTGCTGCGTTACCGGATTCGTCGCTGGTCGCGCGACGGCTTTGCGCGGTCACGCAGTACGTCGTGGCGTCGCCGGAGTACTTGGAACGCGAAGGCCGTCCTACGCATCCTCGCGAGCTCAAGGACCGACCCTGCCTTTCCTATGCGTATCGCGCGCGTAGCGACGTTTGGCGCTTCACGAACGATGCCGGCGATGAAGAGCCGGTGATGCCCACCGGTCCGCTTCGGGTCACCAACTCCGATGCGTTGTTGCCCATGCTGCTCGATGGACTGGCGATTGCCGAATTGCCCGAGTTCATCGCCGGCGAATATCTTGCCGACGGTCGTTTGCAAGCGATTCTGACGGATTGGTCGCTGACGAAGGGCGGCCTTTATTTCGTTATGCCATCGGCGCGCGCACGCCCCGCGAAAATTGCCGCGCTATCCGACTACTTCGCCGAACATCTCTCCGACCCGTCTTGGAGGTGGCCGAAGTGAAGGTTGAAGGGGCGCTTGCATTTCGAGCGCTTCTCCGATCGCCTACTCGTCGATTGACCGAATGACCTTCGCGGGATTTCCGGCGACGAGCGAATTCCGCGGGACGTCTTTCGTGACCACCGATCCCGCGGCGACAACGGAGTTTTCGCCCACCGTCACGTCGCCGATGATCGTCGCGCCCGCGGCGATCCAGACATTTCGTTCGATCACGATCGGCTTGGCAATGACGCCGTTGCGCCGCTGTGAAGGTTCGATAGGATGGCTGGAGGTGATGATGCTCACGTTCGGCCCGATCATCACGTCGTCGCCGATATCGAGCCCGCCGAGGTCGTAGAAAGTGCAGTTCTGATTGATGAAGACGTTGCGTCCGACGCTGATATCGATGCCCCCGGTTGTGAAGAACGGCGGTATCAACGAAAAGCTGTCGTCTACCTTCTTTCCGATGAGTTCGCTGAATACCGCTCGGACTTCATCCGCATCGTTGAACGTCAACCGGTTGAGCGCCGTGGTAAGCGCCATGGCGCGCCGGACGTTTGCCAGCATGGCCGCCGATTCTGGTGTTCTTCTAGGAATGACTTTAGCTCGGCGGTCATTTGCCATTCGTCGTGCTCCTTTCGTGAGGGATTGGGTTGGTCGGTGACAACGATCATGGCCTTGCCCGCGTCAATAGCTTGTTCGCACTCCAGACGAGGGCTGAGGCGGTCACGAATGAGAGCAATATGGTGACAACCATGTAAACATCTTCGATCTGTTCATCGCCATACGCACCGAACCATCCCGCAAAGTGGATCAGCGAATCAGTCGCCCAAGATGAAAATTCAATGGAGCCCAGAACCTTGGCAATACCAAGCGTGCCTGTGATCGTTGCGATCGTGTTGGCCGCCGTTCGTGAGAGCCGTTTCATCGAACGTCTACCGTGCCATATGCGCGCACGAAATGGCATGAGATTGGCATGGGTTCGGCATGGGTTCGGGCTCGTTTACCGTCGTGCGTTGCAGGATATAGCAGACGAAGGATGAATCGGCAACGAACCTGCAAAACCGGGCAAAATGCCCGGTCGGCCAGCCCTAAGGATCCATACCGGTGATCGATGGATTGTACGAAAGGTAGCACCGAACCACTGTCGTTTGGCCTCGCAACCTCTTTAAGGACACCCCATGTTCGATCACGTCAAATTTGGAGTCAGCGATTACGCAGCGAGCAAAGCATTCTTCCTTCGAGCTTTAGAGCCGATCGGCGTCGCTGTCGTGGCCGAAGGGTCGTCGCCGGCAGTCGGAGTCGAACTGAGCCCGAAAGGCAAGGCATCGTTGTGCCTGTACCAAACCGACGAAAAACCGGCGCATCTTCACTTGGCTTTCGTGGCGGAAAATCGAAGCCAGGTCGACGCCTTCTATCGTGCGGCGCTCGAGGCAGGCGGCAAAGACAACGGCGCACCGGCTCTGCGCTCGCACTACCATGCGAACTATTACGCCGCGTTCGTCATCGGACCTGACGGACACAACATCGAAGTGGTTTGCCACGTGCCGCAGGCCTAAGCCCTGTATTAGGGCGACGCCCTCGACCCTTGTTGCTCGTATTCGGCGCCCTAGTGCGTCGCCGCTCGGTGACGCTCGGAGGAACGGCGGCTACAGCAGCCCTTCGAGTTCGGCGGACCGGCTGGCAAAACGCGACAGCTCCTTCCCGTGCAAAGGCTCCGCGGGCGGCAGCGATACGGTCAGCGGATTTTTCGGCACGTCGTTGACATGGACCTCGTAGTGCAGGTGAGGGCCGGTGGCCCATCCGGTCGAGCCCACATAGCCGATGATTTCGTTTCGTCGCACCTTCGCTCCGGCGTGAATGCCCTTGGCGAACCTCGACAAATGCGCGAACAACGTCGAATAGGGCGGGCGGTTGCGTATCTCGATGACGTTGCCGTAGCCGGTTTGTTGGCCGGCAAACGTGACGACGCCATTTGCGGTGGCATGCACGGGGGTGCCGGCCGGCGCGGCGAGATCGACGCCGTCGTGCGGCTGCCAACGCCTCAACACCGGGTCGAAGCGACGCGATGAGAACGTCGAGGACACGCGGCGAAATGCGAGCGGGTAGCGGATGAATCCGCCGCGAGCACGGTCGCCGCTCTTCGTGTAGTAGAACGCTTCGCCTTTGAGGTTTTTGTACAGAAAGATGTCGTGTTCGCCGGCGTCGGTCACGACCCGCACCGCGGCGGGCATGGCGGGGTGCGGATCGTCCGTGTGCGCCGCGGCGCTCTTCGTATCGAAGACGAAGGAGACTTGGTTCTCCTGCTTCCAATCGCGACGGAAATCCACGCGATTACGTAGTGCTTCGATCACGCGATGGGCGACGGATGCACTCAAGCCTGCAAGGTTCGCCGCGTCGAAAAACGTAGGCTGGCCTGCCACGGTTTTCACGGTATAGCGCGAGGCTGGCGCCGGCGCCGCGGGACCACTCGCCGCGACGGCGGATGCGGGCAAGGCCGAAAGCGCATCGTTAGGAAGCGCAACAGCGGGCTGTTCGGATTTGGCGGGTGCGCGGCTCATCATGAAAACCGCGCCGACGAGCATCAAACACACTATGCAGATGAGCGCGAACTTGTCCGGCTCGACGGGAAACAGGGGAAACCGAGTCATACGGGGAACTGGGGCGGCATAGACGAACAAAATGGTCGAGTGGGACACGCTCTGCGCGTTGTCCGGCGAGGTTGGCGCGCAGGGGCGGGGTCGATGATAGCAGCGTCGCGCGCCCGAGGACAACCTCGTGCCGCGCGCGAAAACGCCGTTTATGAGCAAAAAAATAGGGATGATTCAGCTCGAAATCGCCGACTGTCGTCGAGCCGAACCGTTTGCGGTCTGGCTATTTCCACTTCGATCCCAGCTTGTCCAAGCCGGCCTTTTGCACGTCTTCCGGCGCCATCACGACGCGAAACTCGCAGTCGGCGTTGAACGTCAGGAACCAGGGCTCGGCAAATGCCGGGATCTGTGACGGTTCGTCGAGATCGACGACGAGGATCGCTCCGCGTCCCCCGTCTTGTTCCGTAAAGTAGGCGGCTTCCGGTTTCATCTCTTCGAGTATCTTCGCCATCACAGGCCCGATGGTGCCGTCGCGCACGAAACCATTGAACGGCTCGTGGGGAATTCGAATGTTCAGAAGCATGCGCATGGTAGTTCTCCTTGCCTAGGGCTCTGAAAGAACCGTTCGAGCATAAGAGTTCGTCGATGCTGCTTTAGTGCGTTCGCCCACATTCGCCGCGCGCGGCCTAGTTGCCCGGTCCCTTGCTCATATACGCGGCGACGGCTGCCGTCAGCGCCGTCTCGCGCAATTGTTCCGGCGAGACGAGACGCGCGGCAACGATCTCGCGATGATCGAGCCGTAGTTCCGGCAGCCGTTCAAGATGCAGCTCGAAGAAATGCACGCGGTCTATGCGTCCGTCCCAAACGCCGCAGACGCTGCCTTTGGGAATGAGGGGATACGGCGGGAGGCCGATCTCTTCTTCCATCTCACGCTGTGCTGCTGCGGCAGGCGTTTCGCCCGGATGGATGCTGCCGCCCGGAAGGCCCCACTCGGCTCGGTACGATGACTTCAGCAGCAGGAGTGCTTGGCCGACGTAGATGACGACCAGCGCGCCTTCATGGTGGGGCCGTCTAAATCGCCACCAGACGCGCGCCAGCCGGAAACCGAGGCGAAGCGCCACGCGCCAGAGGGCGTCGATCATTTTCGTCGATCTCGTTCGCTCAGTGCTCGGCATGGGGTGCCTCGGCTGCTTCTTCTTTGTGAGTGGGCGTGCTGAACAGCGGCATTTACATGGCTTGCCGTCCGGCACGGCGTGCGTTCCCGCGAATCATTTTGATCTCTTCGTCCTCCAATCCCAGCGACATTAAGAACGCCGCATGCAAGTCGGGGTTGTCCGCTTCGAATTCAGCATGCCACCGGTCCATCTCGGCATCGTCGAAGCCGGCGCGGCGCAGCAAGGCAACCCATGCTTGCTTGCCGCGAGGACGTCCACGCCGTCGGAACGATGGCTGCGCGAGCAATGTCGCGATCATTTTTTGCCGATGTTTGAGTCGTGCGATTTGCTCGTTCAGTGCCATCAGATGGGACTCGAGGATCTGAGCCGCCGTGTCGCCCTGGCCTTTCAGCAACTCTCGTATCGCCGTCAACGGTAGCCCGGCGGCGCGATACGCGCAAATCGCTCGCAGGCGCTCGCGCTGCTCGTCGCTGTAGAGCCGATAGCCCGCCGCGCTGCGGCCGGCCGGCACGAGCAGACCCAGCGCTTCGTAGTGAAGCAGCGAGGACCGTGCGAGTCCCGACTCGCGCACCAGTTGTCCAAGCGTAAGGCGTGTCGTCATGTCGTCATACCGGCAGGGGATGGCGATCGGGCGCGAGAAACGTGTGTCTCGCTTCCGGTCGGCTCAATAGCTCGGGCGAATAGTGCTGGGCGATGAGTGCACGGCAATCTCCTGAGAAGGCCGGCGCGCGCACAAGGAATTGAGCGAACGACAGCGCTTCGTCGGATGCCCCGGCATGCGCCATGAGCCGAATCAGGGCTTCGGTCACAGTGCGATGATAGCGGTCCGCTGCGCCGAGATGGGCGGCATAGCGCGCGATGCCGCTGCATGTGCGGTCGATGGCTTCGTCGATCGGGAATCGGCGCAGATGGATCCATGCGATGCGCAGATGATTGCGATGGTTGAATGCCCCTGCGGGCAAGGCGCAGGTCAGGAAGGCCTGAAGGAAGGCATCGTCCGTCAAATCTTGGGGAGTTTCCATTTGAATCGCCACCTTGTGCGTTGAAGGTGGAGCGATCCTGAAGGTGACGGTGGTAGTCGGGTCAAGGGGTTTGAAGGCGATATGTGCCCATCCCAATGCTCGAGCGCTCGTTCCGAGAATATTCGGCCCTCCGCCGCTGGTACGAGTTAGAAAAATCGCCTTAAACACTTAACTTCTCGCCCTTGGTGCCGTAATTAGATCTGACCGTTGTTACGGCCGATTTTTACAATTGACTTTCTAATTAAATAATCAATCTGGAGAGAAACAACCATGCTGTTGCGTCGGATCGCGTTTTATGGCCTCACTCTGTCCATCCTGGCCGGATGCGCAGTGGGCCGCACAACTGTTGACGTCCCAGTGCCGCAAGGCACAAACCCCGCGACAGGAAAGTACGTGCGCATTGATGCGCCCCAGGACAAACGCGATTTTGCCGTTGCGCCCCCTAGCCCCGATATCGCCTCGCTCGACCCTGACGGGGATTCCAGCGACGCGTCGAAGGCGCGTGCGATCGGCCGGAAGAGAAATGGCTACGGGAAGGCGCTCGGCGATGTCGTGCTTCCCGAGGGCAAGACGGTTTCCGGCCTCGTTGAAGGCGCCCTGGCAACCGGTTTTCAGGAAGCGGGCTACGTCGTTGTAAAGCAAGGTGATCCCAATTTTGCGACTGCCGCACCCGTCAACGCGCAGATTATTGATTTCTGGGCGTGGATTGTGCCCGGCTTCTGGGCCATTACGGACAATCAAAAGGCAGAATTGCGACTGTCTGGTGACGTTGGCGCCCTTCACGGTGAGCAGGTCATCAAGACGCACGTTAGCCAATCTTCGCAGCTCGTGACTTCGAGCGACTGGCAGGAGATTGTTGAAAAAGGGCTAGCCGCGATTACTGAGGAAACGAAAAAACTTGTAAGCGGCAAGTAGGGCGTTCGAGGAAAAAAAGCCCGGCCAAGGCCGGGCTCGAATGACCGCGCTTCCCAACGAAGCGCGGCACCTGCAAAAGCAGCGGTTCGCTTAACGCGAGCTTACGCCGCCAGAAGCGACCGCAGCACGAACGGCAGAATTCCGCCGTGCTTGTAGTAGTCGACTTCGATCGGCGTGTCGATACGCAGCAGCACGGGCACGCGCTGCGTCTGCCCGTCCTTGCGATGGATCACCAGCGTCACTTCTTGCTGCGGCTTGAAGTTATCGCCCAGGCCTTCGAGATCGAAGGTATCGTCGCCCGTGATGCCGAGCGTCTGCACGCTGTCGTTGCCCGTGAACTGCAGCGGCAGCACACCCATGCCGACCAGGTTCGAACGGTGGATCCGCTCGAAGCTGCGCGCCACGACCGCCTTCACGCCCAAGAGCTGCGTACCCTTGGCCGCCCAGTCGCGCGACGAACCCGTACCGTATTCTTCCCCGGCGAAAATCATGGTCGGCGTGCCCGCGTCGATGTACTTCATCGCTGCATCGTAAATCGACAACTGCTCGCCGCTCGGCTGATGAATCGTCAGGCCGCCTTCCACGCGCGTGCCATCTGCCTTCGGCGGAATCATGAGGTTCTTGATCCGCACGTTGGCGAACGTGCCGCGCATCATCACGTCGTGATTCCCGCGGCGCGCACCGTAGCTGTTGAAGTCGGCTTTCTGCACGCCGTTCGCCTTCAGCCACTTGCCGGCCGGTGAATCTTCCTTGATCGAACCCGCCGGGCTGATGTGGTCGGTCGTGACCGAATCGCCGAAGATGCCGAGCGCGCGCGCGCCCTTGATCGTCGGGATGGTGTCGGAAGGCGTCATCGAGAACGTGTCGCCGAAGAACGGCGGCTCGGCGATATACGTGGACTTCGGCCAATCGTACACCTGGCCTTCCTCGCCCTCGATCTTGCTCCACAAATCGCCCTGCTTCGTGAGGTGTGCGTAGTTCGTGCGGAACGCATCGGCGTCGAGCGCGTACTTGAGCAACGCATTGACCTCCTCGCTCGAAGGCCAAATGTCGCCGAGGTAGATGTCCCTGCCGTTCGTACCCTTGCCGACCGGCTCGGTCATCAGATCGCGCGTGATGTTGCCCGCGATCGCGTAAGCCACGACGAGCGGCGGCGAAGCCAGGAAGTTCGCGCGAATGTTCGGGTGAATGCGCGCCTCGAAGTTGCGGTTGCCCGACAGCACGGCCGCCGCGACGACGTCGTTCTCGGTGATCGCTTCGTTCAGGTCCGGCGTGAGGTCGCCCGCGTTGCCGATACAGGTGGTGCAGCCGTAGGCCGCCAGTTCGAAGCCGAGCTTCGACAGATACGGCAGCAAGCCCGTCTTCGTCAGATACTCGGTGACGATACGCGACCCGGGGGCCAGCGACGTCTTGATGTGCGGGGCCACCGTCAGGCCGGCTTCGACAGCCTTCTTCGCCAGCAAGCCCGCCGCGAGCAGCACGCTTGGGTTCGAGGTGTTCGTGCACGACGTGATCGCGGCGATCAGCACGTCGCCGTTCTTGAGCGATGTGCCTTTCGACGTCTTGTACACGGCGTCCAAGTCAGCCGGCTTCTTCGCAAAGCCGTTCTCGCCCACGGGCTTGCTGAACAGCTCCGAGAACGTCGACTTCACATGGCCGATTTCGATGCGGTCCTGCGGACGCTTCGGGCCGGCCAGCGACGGCGCCACCGTGGCGAGGTCGAGCGTGACGACCTTCGTGTAATCGATCTGTCCAGCCTTCGGAATGCCGAACAGCTGCTGCGCCTTGAAGTAGTTTTCGAACGCGGCGATTTCGGCGTCGGTACGGCCCGTGCCTTTGAAGTAGTCGATCGTCTTTTCGTCGACAGGGAAGAAGCCCATCGTCGCGCCGTATTCGGGCGCCATGTTGCCGATCGTCGCACGGTCCGGCAGCGTGAGCGAAGCGGTGCCGTCGCCGAAGAATTCGACGAACTTGCCGACGACCTTCTCCTTGCGGAGCATTTCCGTGATCGTCAGCACGAGGTCGGTGGCCGTCACGCCTTCGCGCAGCTTGCCCTTGAGCTCGACCCCGACGACGTCCGGCGTCAGGAAATACACCGGCTGGCCCAGCATGCCCGCTTCCGCTTCGATGCCGCCCACGCCCCAGCCCACGACGCCGATGCCGTTGATCATCGTCGTATGGCTATCCGTGCCCACGAGCGTGTCGGGGTAGTACACCGTATCCGCCCCATCGGTCTTCTTGTGCACGCCGCGCGCGAGGTATTCGAGGTTCACCTGGTGGACGATGCCCACGCCCGGGGGCACGACCTTGAACGTGTCGAACGCCTGCATCCCCCACTTCATGAACTGATAGCGCTCGTTGTTGCGCTGGAATTCGAGCTTCATGTTCAGATCGAGTGCGTCCTTCTGACGGAAGTAGTCGATCTGCACCGAGTGATCGACGACGAGGTCCACCGGCACGAGCGGCTCGATCGTCTTCGGGTTCTTGCCCGTGCGCTGGGCGACGCCGCGCATCGCGGCAATGTCGGCGAGCAGCGGCACGCCCGTGAAATCCTGCAGCACCACACGCGCCACCACGAAAGGAATCTCGTCAACACGCGCGGCCGTCGGCTGCCAATTGGCGAGCTGTTTGATGTGCTCCTCGGAGACTTTCTTCTCGTCGAAGTTGCGCAGCACCGATTCCAGAACGATCCGGATCGACACGGGCAGCCGGTCGATTTTCACGTTCAGCGCCTTGCCGAGCTGCGGCAGCGAGTAGAACTTGCCTTTGCCGCTACCGCTGTCGAATTCCTTGAGCGTGTTGTGCAGATTGTGGGCCATGTTTTTTCCTTGGTTTAGAGCGAGGAAATGACGTTGCTACGTTTCTAATGAACCTTGAACCAGCGTTCGGGGTTGCTTAAATTCGATGCAGCCTAAATCGCATACATGTCGACGTACTCGTTCACCGGCATCGCCTCGAGCCGCGCCTGATCGAGCGACAGTTCGAGGATCGCCTGACGCTGCTTCTCGGGGAAGCGGCGCGCGAGGTTCGTCTTGAATTTCTCCACGAGCAGCGGGATGCCGTCGGCGCGGCGCCGCTGGTGGCCGATCGGATACTCGACCACGACCTCGTCGAGCTTCGTGCCGTCGGTGAACTCGACCGTCAGCGCGTTGGCGATCGAGCGTTTGTTGGGATCATGATAGTCGGCCGTAAAGCGGGCGTCTTCGACGCAGACGATTTTCGCGCGCAGCGCATCGATGCGCGGATCGGCGGCGACGTCGTCCTCGTAATCGGCCGCCGTCAAGCGCCCGAAAATCATCGGCACGGCCACCATGTACTGGATGCAATGGTCGCGGTCGGCCGGATTCGCGAGCGGGCCCGTCTTGTCGATAATGCGGATCGCCGCTTCGTGGGTGCGAATCGTGATCTTCGCGATGTCCTCGACACGTTTGCCGCGCGCCCGCAGCCGGCCATGCAGCGCCATGGCCGCTTCAGCCGCCGTTTGAGCATGGAATTCGGCCGGAAACGAAATCTTGAACAGCACGTTTTCCATCACGTACGAGCCGTAAGGACGCTGAAACTTGAAGGCGTTGCCATTGAACAGGACATCGTAGAAGCCCCACGTCTTGGCCGTCAGCACCGAGGGGTAGCCCATCTCGCCCGTCTTGGCGATGAGCGCCAGGCGCACCGCGCGCGACGTGGCGTCCCCGGCGGCCCACGACTTGCGCGAGCCCGTGTTCGGCGCGTGCCGATAGGTGCGCAGGGCATGCCCGTCGACGAATGCAAGCGAGACGGCGTTGATGAGTTCGTCGCGCGAGAGCCCCAGCAGTTGCCCGACGACGGCCGTCGAGGCGAGCTTCACGAGCAAGACATGGTCCAGGCCGACCTTGTTGAACGAATTCTCGAGGGCGATGACGCCCTGAATCTCGTGCGCCTTGATCATGGCGACGAGCACGTCTTTCATGAGGAGCGGCCGTTTGCCCACGGCGACCGCGCCGCGCGAGAGCCAATCGGCCGTGGCCAGGATGCCGCCCAAATTGTCCGACGGATGCCCCCACTCGGCCGCAAGCCACGTGTCGTTGAAATCGAGCCAACGAATCATCGCGCCGATGTTGAAGGCCGCCTGCACAGGGTCGAGCTGGAACGACGTGCCGGGCACCTTGGCGCCGTTCGGCACGATCGTACCGGGGACGATCGGCCCCATCAGCTTCGTGCAGGCCGGGTAGGAGAGCGCCTCGAGGCCGCAGCCGAGCGTATCGATCAAGCAATGGCGCGCCGTCTCGAGCGCGAGCGCGCTGTCGATCGCGTCGTTCAGAACATAGTCGACGATGTCGACGAGCACTTGATCCGGCGCAGGCCGGACATTGGAGATCGGGGCGGCCATGGGTCGAGGCTCCCTGCCGAGCGTTTAGCTGCCCGACTTCAGCGCGTTCGATTGCGTCGGGGCCGGCTCGCCCTGCTGCATGGCGGCCGTCTTGCATTCGTCGGCCAGGCGAGAGCCGTCGTGATCCGAGAACAGCATGGCCTTCGTCGGGATAACGACGAGATCGAGGCCCGTTGCGGCATCGTGGAAGCGGTCGGCGCCCGTGGTCGTGGCTTCGCGCGGCAGGTTGTAGTTCTTGTTCGCCCAATGTACCGTGACGATCTGGTCGCGCTTCATGTCGCCCTTCAGATCGAACGACGCGCCTTCGTTGCACGACCAAAGCACCGAACCTTCCGGTACCGGATCGGTCTTCGCGACCGACTTCGTCGGCTTGCGTTTGATCAGACGGTGCTTCGGCGCCGGCTTCTTGGCCGTGGCCTTCTTGGCGGCCGTGCTGCCGTTTTGCGCGAATGCGTCGTTCGCGGCGAGCAGCGTCGTGGCGGAGAGCGAGGCGACCACGGCGGCGATCAGCAATTTCTTCATGGAATCAAGACCTTTTGATGACGGTGAGACAAATAGATACGAACTGCGCGGCGGTCGAACGTCGCGCGGCGGTCGCTATTTTCGCCTATTTAGCGGCACAAACTTCAGATTTTCCGGGCCCGTATAGTTCGCGCTCGGCCGGATGATCTTGTTGTCGATGCGTTGCTCGATGATGTGCGCGCTCCAGCCCGCGGTGCGCGAGATCACGAACAGCGGCGTGAACATGGCCGTGGGCACGCCCATCATGTGATACGACACGGCGCTG
>NZ_JBQCHR010000026.1:0-2567 GCF_051954495.1 Trinickia sp. | reverse complement strand
GCCTACCGCGCGCGGCAGACGCTGCGTGCCGCCCGCACCCGGCACGATGCCGAGCTTGACCTCCGGCTGGCCGAACACAGCGTCGTCCGCGGCGATGACGATGTCGCACATCATCGCCAGCTCGCAGCCGCCGCCGAGCGCGTAGCCGCCGACCGCCGCAATCAGCGGTTTGCGAGCCGTTCGAATGCGGTCCCAGCTACGGCCGATGTAGTCGTCGCAGAATGCGCTCGCGTAATCGAGCTTCGACATCGCGACGATGTCCGCGCCCGCTGCGAACGCTTTGTCGGATCCGGTCAAAACCGTTGCATGAACCTGCGGGTCGGTTTCGTTTCGCAGCAGGACGTCGGTCAGGCGATCCATCAACGCGTCGGTCAGCGGATTGAGCGCGTTGTCCGACGTCAATCGAACCAGCGAGACTCGCCCGCGCCGCTCGCTTTGGGTCATCGCGGCGCTCATGCGCTCACCTTGCGGTCTTCTTCGCAGATTTCGTGTGCTGTTCGGCCCGCGCGGATGACGCCCGCGTTGAGCAGTCCCGCGATTTCGCCTTCGTCAAAGCCGTATCGCTCCAGCATCTGCAGCGTGTGCTGGCCCGTGAGCGGCGCGGGGAGATCCGGCGCCGCCGGACGGTCGGACGGCCCGAGTGCGAAGCCGTGCGTGCGCACGGGGCCCGCGACCGGATGATGAATCGTCTGCGGCAGTCCGGAGTCGGCATACTCCGCCGATTCGACGACATCGCCGTAGGTGGCGATCGGCGTGCACAGAATGTCGCGAGCCGCTAGCTGTTCCATCCAATCGGCGGTCGTGCGTTCGACAAATCGCGCCGCGAGCATGTGATGCAGCGTCGCGCGGTGACGCACGCGATCGTCGTTCGTGGCGAATCGCGCGTCCGCTTCGAGCATCGGCAAAGCTAGCACCTCGCATAACGCTCGCCATCGTTCCGGATGGTAGGCGACCACCATCATCCAGCCGTCCTGCGTGGGGAACGCTTCATTCGGACAAGCATAGGGCGCGGCACTGCCGGTCTTCTCCGGCTCGCGTCCTGACGCGAAGAACGCGGCGAAACCGATCTGCTGCATCATCAGCGTCGCGTTGTACAAGCTCACGTCGAGATGCTGACCACTGCCGCCCGCGCGGGCTTGATGCAACGCGCCGAGAATCGCGATCGACGCCAGATAGCCCCCCATCATGTCAGCGACGGGGATCGGCACCTTGAGCGGCTCGGCGCTCGTCGTGCCCAGTGTGCTCATCAAACCGCTGACGGCTTGGATCACGCCATCGACGCCGGGCCGCTTGCAACTCGCACCCTTCTGGCCGAACGCCGAGATCGAGCAGTACACGAGCCGAGCATTCAGTTGCCGCAATGCGTCGAAGTCGAGCCCCATCGATGCCATGACGCCCGGCCTGAAATTTTCGACGAGTACGTCCGCCTCCCGCACCATCCGGCGAACGACGTGGCGCCCTGCGTCCGTCTTCAGGTCGATAGCGATGCTGTACTTGTTGCGGTTGACGCTGATAAAGGCAGCGCTTTCGCCGCTTATCCACGGCGGCCCGATGCGCCGCCCGATCTCGCCATCGGGCGGCTCGATCTTGACGACGTGCGCGCCGAGGTCGGCGAGGGTCATCGAGCAGACCGGTCCGGCAAGGACGTGCGAGAAATCGATCACTCGCACGCCATTGAGGCTGTCTCTTAACATGTGTGATTGTCCCGTCTCGTGACTCGCCACTGCAGCGAATCATGCCGACGAGATTACGGACTCGCCGGCCTTGCGGACAATCGACAATTAGGAAACCACCCTTTAACTTTTTGTTAAAAGGTCGGCGCTCGCAGCGCTGTTCGTCGTGCTATTCGTCGAGCATGGCGAGCAGCCAACGGCGGAAGATCTTCAGCGCGTCCGATTGCGGACGCGCGGTTGGCCAAGCGAAGTAATACGTGTGGCGCCCGCGATCGAGCTCGAACGAAAATGGCGCGACGAGCAGGCCGCTTTCGAGTTCACCGCGCACCAGCGCCTTCTGCGCGATTGCAACGCCGTGCCCTTCGATCGCTGCCTGATACGCCAGCAGCGACGTTTCGTAGCGCATCTCGCGGCGTCGCGCGTTCAAGGGAAGACCCGCAGCCTTCAGCCACAGCGTCCAATCTTCCGGGCGCGCGAGCGTATGCAGAAGCGTTTCGCCCTGCAACTGCGAGCGGGCCTTGACCTGTCTGGATGGCGCCGCTACCGGCACGAGTTCGTTCGCGATCAGACGTTGCACGCGCAGGCCGGGCCAGTTGCCCTCGCCTAGCTGGATGCCAGCGTCGATGTCCTCGCGCGCGAAATTCAATGGAGCCGGGGATGTCGTCAGTTGCACGTCGATGTTCTCGTGCAGTCGATGAAAGCTCGCGAGACGCGGAATCAGCCAGCGCACCGCGAAGGTCGCGGGCGAGCGGATCTTCAGCACGCGCGAGCGCCGCTCGGGCGAACGCAGACTGTCGGTCGCTTCGCGCAGCGATGCGAACAGCGGCATCAGTTCCGCCAGATACCGCGCGCCCGCCGACGTCAGCTCGAGCCTTCCTTTGACGCGCTCGAACA
>NZ_JBQCHR010000025.1:0-16256 GCF_051954495.1 Trinickia sp. | reverse complement strand
GTGTTCACGCCGTGTTCCATCGCCAGCCGGGCTACGGACACCCCTGGCTCGCAAGCCAGTGTCGCCAGGCGCCGGCGAAATTCGACAGGGTGATTCGGGATGCCTTTGCGTGAAGTTCTCTTCGGTGCTTCTGTTGACACTATGGTCCCCGCTACTCGTGTGGTGGGGCCTACTCTGGCAACATTCATTCACAACGTCGAGACGGTGCCCGCGACACGCTTACCAGGAAGGCTGCTTCGTTCACGAAGCTGTTTTCAAGGCATCGGTAGATTCCGTCGACCGTGCCCTGGCCGTCATGGTTGGCGGTGTAGGCGACAGCTTCGATCTCTCGCGGATTCGTGTTCGGGACGTGCGTCTGCATCGCGTCGAGGAAATCACGGTCGTTGTACACAATATTGCCGTCGTCGAATCAGGCCCGAATGTCGTCGAGCGGGATGGGAGATTCGGTCGTGGTCGTCATGGTATGGCTCCGAGGCACTGCGTCGTTAGTGCGGCGGGATGCGCCGGCATCCGATGACCCGCCTTCTCGCACCTTCGAAGCTTTAGCAATATTCTGACGGTCGAATTTTTTCGTCGCGAACACGGGGCGTTGCTGCGAGCTGCGGATGCCGCACGAGCGGTATGCTACTGGCGCGCGAACCGAACCCCATCCGGGCGTAAGCGCCCGAGCGGTTTCCCTCCCACGGCTGCGCGCAACGCGTTTCGCACGGGAAGGGCCGCTTTCATTCCAAAGTCCGCGCGTGCGCTTTATCCTTGACTCACGCGGGCGGAGCGAATTCCATCCCTTTCAGGTGTTGCGCGACGCGCATCGCAAATTTCCTGCTCGTCGACATGAAATGGAAGCCCGCCGTCGGGTGGCGGTGCCCAGACCGTCTCAACCGACCATCGCAGCGTTGACGCCCTAGCACCCCATCGTCCGCTCCGTGCATCACGGCAACCGTATACCTGCCGACGTCAACCTAACCTCATGTCATCGCGGAGTGGCTTCCGGGTAAGCAGACCGACAGATCTGGTCAATGTAGTTATCCGTGATTGCGTCGTCGCCCTCCCAGAGCTGCGCTTCCTTCAAAAAGAAGCGAATCACCGCTCGAGAACTCTCCCACACATCGGTCAGCGCGACAGGGCAAAGCGTTTCCCACTGCGATGCGGAAACACTCACCTTAAGAGGCCAGTCCTCCTCGAACCAGAAAAGCGGGTTCTTCTTGTGGTAAGCGTCGTGGTCGCTGAAAGTCAGTTCGACGGCGTCGTGGATAGACAGCTCCACCGCGTCATCCTGGTAACTCCCGCTGACCGAGATGACTTTGCCCCCTTTGCGGTTTCGAAAAGCCGGATAGGAAACGTTCGAGCTCTGCATGTCCAGGATCTCCAGGTTGTCAAGGAACCTGCTTTCGATTTGCCGATTCTTTATATCGGCCGCGATCTTGTAGAACAGGGCGCGCAACTGCTGCCGCCCGTCGGTGTAATTTCGAACCTTCATCAGTTTCCTCTGTAAAGCGCGGACTACTGAGGGTAGCCCTACAAGTTCGCATTTACTGGGGCTCCCGCATTCGTCCGCCGAAGAAAGGATAAACGCGGAACAGAATCCAGCCATCACTATGGTCCCCACCAAGCACACACCCACCGCCTGTCGCCATCGCGCGTCGCTGATGCCATGCCAGGGTAGCGTCGGGCGAGTGCGCTCCCCTGCCAGGGAATGCGGTTTTGATGGTGTCGCTGGCGTCGGCCAAATGATCGCGTGCCCGTGACGGCCAGGTTGACAGCAAGGCTGTGTCTTGCAGCGCGATCCACATCTCAGCCTCGTCAATGCTCGACCATCGCGGCGCGCGAACAATTCACCTGAGCGTGGATAGTATGCCGCCATTGCGCCACCTCGGAATGTCATTTTCCTCACACGCCGCTGTGGATCCCGGTGATCGTAAGCGACAGACGAGGAATCGCATCTCTCAGTCCTACCCTTGCACGATGACCGACTCCAATCGACTAGAGGGTGTTCGCCCCAACGACGCACGTTTCGCCAGTCACCAGAGCATTGAAGTGGGCGGGTTGTTCCAATAGTCCGAGAACTTGTTATAGCAGGCACGATAAGCTGCAAGAAGTTGCGCCTCAGGGCTTGAGAAGTAGACGTCATCATTATCCGTTCGGCATCGAAGATCCAGGGGAATTTCACGCGACGAACTGATTCTGAATGGGCGACAATCTCGAATGCGCTCAACCAAGCGCACAAGCTCTCGTTGCCGCGCATGGCTTTGTGGTTCGTAGCAGTAATCTTGTCTGCGAGGAGAAAAAGGGAAAATTAGAGGCTCCGCTTCCCAGAGCGCATGGTGGAGTGCCGCTGGAATTGGTACGGAGGAATAGCCAGAAGATGATTGAAGCAGCCTCAGAACCTGCGCAGCGAGGGCGCAATGCCTGTCCAAGAACGCCCTTGCCCTCTTTGAATTGTCCGCCAAGTCGACAGTTCCTTGAAAACCGCGCGCCCGCCCAGGCTTTACCTCTTCCAAAAACCGCTGATGCGCTTCATCCTTCCACCGATGCAGCAAGTCCACGGGATAGGCCGCTTCGCAGCGATCCACAAACCGATGACAAGCCACGCAAAGGTAAATCCCATTGCTTGCAGCAACGCGGTCGCCATCCGACTGGCGCACATCGTAGCGAGCAGCACCAGGCTTCTCGCCTTTGATGTGGGCCGCCTCGCCATAGTTGCCTGGCACACCAGGACCCGTCAGCGCGGCCCCACAATGGGGAGACGAGCATCGATGACCAGCATATCGCCAAAGTTCGTCGGCAACAGATTTACTGAAGGCCATTGCTGTGATCCTTTTTTGTAAAGATGCTACATTGTTCTTGCGGTAACTGGCTTCAAAATAACACGACCCCGAATCGCTGGGATTAACCGAGTGAGGTTGAGATACGATTTTGGCAAATCGCTATCTCACCCAACGCCGCTCACGCATAAACTGTCCTCGCTCGCTGAGCCGCCCGCATATAGACAAAACAAGACGAGAGGCAGCACGCGGCAAACGGTAGCCCGCCCGTCGCGTCTGCCCATATCCCCATTGATCATGACCCGCATCCGGCTAGCTTGAGAAAAGCCGATCTCCATCGCCATCCCCTCGCTCGGAGCCTCGGCCATGATCACGTCATCCCGCCCCTCGCTTCACCGTGCTCGCATGCCGTCGCTGATCACGCTGCTCAGCCTGGTGTCGATGCTGCTGCTTTTCGTCGCGGCGCCCGCACATGCGGCCGATCTGTTCTCGCCGGTGGCGGGCAACATGTCGATGAAGCTCCTCGTGAAGCCGCTGTTTGGTCCCGTCGTTGACGGAAGCTCGAGCCCGTTGAGTGGGATCCTCGGCGCGTTCAACAGTGCCGTGCTGTTCCTCGGCGGGCTATTTGCCGGTTACACGATCATCGCCGGTACGATGGCCACGGCACGACGGTGCGCTGTTGGGCAAGAAGTGGAGCACGATGTGGATCCCGGCGCGGACGAGCGTCGGTGCCGCCGCGATCCTGCCGACGATGAAGGGCTTCTGCGCGACCCAGGCGATCATCGTTTGGCTGGCAATCCAGGGCATCGGTCTGGCAGACACGGTATGCTCGCAGTTCGCCTCGAACCCGCTGGGCTCCGACGGCCAGGTCTACACGGGCGTCGACATGACGGCAAACGTGCTCAAGCTCGCGACGAGCCTACTGCTGACCAACGTCTGCGCCGAATCGGCAAACCAGGCGATTGCGAAGGACCGAGCCTCGGGCGGCATGGGTGCCCGGATGTTCGGATCGATGACGTTCGGGCCGACGCATTTCTCGAACAGGTCGTCTTCAGGCCAGGTACAAACGGGCTACACCTACGGCGAAACCAGCGACCGGCTCGGCCTGCAAGCCGCCTGCGGCTCGGTCACGCTGACGCTGTCGGCGCCACCGTCGAAAAGCAGCATCGAGCCGACCGGCCAGACGCAGGAACAGCTCGTCAACGTGCAAAACGTGACGGCCGTCGTCGAGAAAGCGCATCAAACGGCCCTGCCCGCGTTGCAAGCCGCGATGGACACGCTGGCGAAGCAGATCGTCAATCCGAACAGCAAAGTTTCGGCGCAGCAGGGCGCTGCCGCGATCGACGTCGGGGTGAACGCCTACAGCACAGGCCATTGCGGCGATCGACAAGGCAGCGGCTGCGCAGCAGGTCGACGCGGACTACATCCAAGCGATGCGGGCCGATGGGTTGGGCTACGCAGGCCTGTACTACGTCAAGATCCTCAAAGCCCAGTCCGACATCGCCGCGGCGATCAGCGCGATCCCGGCGTCAGGGCATGTCGAGCACGATCCGCGCAGCGCTGTCGCTCTTCGTCGATGACATCGACGTCAACCTCAACAAAGCGAACGACTTCCTCGCGGACGCGGCCCGACGCGACGCCACGGGCCTAGCGCAGAACGACGCGGACGGTGGTAGTGGTGCGGACCGGATCGTCGCGTGGTTCGCGACCGGCAAGTCAGTTGTGGACTAGACACTCAGCCGCGGCGGCCAGTCAACGCGAACCCGCTGCTCGCCGTGGTCGAGTTGGGCCATTCGATGATGTGGTGGGGCGAAAGCGCGTTCACGGCCGCGTCGTCTGTGTCGATGCTCGGCGTCATCCCGCGCGTCAGCAACGTCATGCAGCTCGTCTATACGCTCATCTCGGGCCCGTTCGCCTTGGTGTTTTCGGTGCTCGTCGGTGGTGGCGCCATGGTTGCGGTGTACCTGCCCATGATCCCGACCCTGGTGTGGTACACCGCTGTGTTCTTCTGGGTCGTGACGCTGGTTGGAGCGGTGATCGCCGCGCCCATTTGGATGTGCATGCACTTGCACCCGGCGGGCGAAGAACCCGGGAAAGCTGCGTCCGGATATTCGCTGATCCTGTCGTTGAGCGTGCGGCCAGCCTTAATGGTGCTCGGCCTTTGCATGGCGATCGAGATCCTGCCGCTGGCCGGTGGGTTCGTCATGGGAACGTTCGCCGTCGCGTTCCACATGAGCGGCGCCAGCGGCCACTTCGCCGGCCTCTTCATCACCCTGGCCGGCCGCGTCATGTTCGTGACGACCATGGTCCTGATCATCCGCAAAACGTTCTCGCTCATCTACGTCATCCCAGACCAGAAACGGAAAGGGCAGAGACGGCGGATCGAAGCCGGACCGTGACGCGGGCATCACCGTCGGGCCGCGGGAGCCAGAAGTGAATGATCGGCACGGCGAGAGCCACAACGAGAAGGGCGAGCCGGGCGACGAGGCAGCAACCAACGAGGGCAGCTTAAGTTCGGCGCGGCGGGCGGCGAAGGAAACGGAGGAAAGTGCGGCGATCGTTCGTGGCGGCGCCGCTCTGGCTGGGCGTGACGCGGACGCTTGGTACAAAGAACCGCAGGACGATGGGACGCCGAGGAGCGAGCCACTGTCACCGAAGCGGAAGCCAGCCCGCGCGAACGCGTCTCCGAGGCGGCGGAGCGTCCAGTCACGGAGCGCACGCTCAATTTGGCGGAAGACCTGGCGAGTCGCTGTGTTGGACAAGATGGCGGCAAACGCCCAAAACCTGCGATTAGATTACTAATATAGCTGGTCACGCTCGTTATGCGGGGCCTTGCTCGATACGTACGTCCTTTTTCCGATGTCGCTTGCCGACTCGCTCGTGAGTCTGGCGACTATCGGGCATTTGGCCGCGAGACGGATTCCAGCCCGTTGCGGAAGCCAGCTTTCGTCGGGGCAAAGCACAGAAATGAATGCCATTCATGTCGGTTGACCGCTCCGCAATTGCGCGGCGGGAATCCGTACCAGCACGCCGTCCTGCATCACTACGATAGCCGTATCGTCTGCACCGCTATTCGGCGCGCGAGCTCGGCCGCACGTTGCATGCCAACAGGCGATCCGCGCAAGTCCGGATTCTTTGCCTTGGAAAGTTCATGTTGTTTCATGTGTGCTCGCACCTCATGTCTTGTCATCGGGGCAACGGCAACGGCCCTGTCGCAAAGTTAAGCCGCGCAAACCCAAGCCGCAGCCCACGAAGTCGATAGACGGCCCTAACTTCCCAGCAGATCGCCCGATTCACCGGCTGGACCTTCATCGTCTATGTCAGGCTCAACGCAGAGATTGCGCGGGTTACGCAATTCATAACGCTGCCCCACGGGGAAAAGATCGCCCTCGAGAGAAAGCGCGGTTCGCTCTTGGAACGCTCGTATGACCGTGTTGTACTCGGCCGTGTCAAATACTGCTCTCACGCGACGAGGCCTGTCGTCGAGCATGATCCGCAAGACAGCTCTTCCGTCGAATTGTTCCGGTTCGCGATCCAAGTTCACGACGAAACAGGTGAACGAATAGCTAAACCGCGGCTCTTGTCGGCGAATTCGCGGGCCGCCTCTTCGATTAGGCGGGCCGCGTCTGCCGAAAAGAAGCGTTGAGCGTTGGGAATCCCAGCAGGGCGCACGGTGGCCCAACTCATGGAAAACCGGACTCCCCCACAATGCCGGGCCAACTGCGCTACGGACTCGCAGAAATTCGCGTTGACACCTCGTTGCACCCGGCTCGAGAAAGCGGAAAAGTCGTCCGATGCGGACGCCTCGGTCACTGCTTCTTGAAGGGCATCCCACGCAGTTGCTAATTTGAGCGTGACCCGGCGCGCGAAAGGCTCGTCGTCGACCACGCTGCGTTGCGAATCCCGCCTAAGGGACGGCGTGACGGGAGACATCAAAGTAATAACGTAGCTCCCCTGCTCCGGCTGCCCCAACCGTACGGTTTCAATATATTCGACCGCCTCGGTCACCTTCCGTACATGGTATGTCGGCCGAGGATAAGCTGCGGCACAAGCGGCCGACATAAGCAGATTTTCGGCTTGCTCATGCAGTATCACGCCATTTCGAATGTCAATGGTGCCGGCGGCGTCCCCATGCGGCGCGGCCACGCAGCACGTCGGCGCCCGCGCATAATAGGTCGCGAAAGACCGCGAGTTCCGAACGCTCCTCGACCGCTGAAATAGTGCGAAGCGCTTCGGCCATACGCTCGGCATAGTCGCCAACGTTTTCCCGACTCGGAAGCAAGATTTCCCACTGCCGCGCCTGCGCGTCGAGCTTCACATGAACGGTTGCCTTGTTCCCGAGCCTACCCACCTCTTCCCATGATTGGGCAGCAAGGTACGCCCGGACATCCAAATGAGATAGTGACTGGAAGATGGCGCGATCTCGAATTTCGACTTTCAGCGGTATACGCAAGGCTGTTCGCGAGTGGAAAGGGCAAGCGTTAGTATGCGTGCCGCTGACCGGCAGCAGTGCCGTTCGAGACAAAAATGCAATCTACTTCGATTGACCATTCCGCAATTGCTCAGCCGAGATACGCATCAGCTTGCCGTCCTGCACCACGACGATAGCCGTATCGGTCTGCAAGGCTGTGCGGCGCGCAAGCTCGGCCGCACGTTGGATGGCGGCAAGGGATGCACGCAAGTCGGGGTTCTTGGCCTTAAAAAGTTCCTGCTCTTTCATGAGTGCTCTCCCCATTCCAGCATGATGGGCGTATTGCCGGAATTATCATACAGTGCCCAGTCGTCCACCACGTGGCGGTAACGCTGCTCGAAATTCTTCAAACCCGCCGCAAATCGGCGACGGATGACCAGTTCGGGAATGTCGTGGCCACCCTGGCGTACCCGCTCGGCAACGCGCGCAATGGCGGTTTCCGCATCTGGCAGGCTTAGAAAATACAGGCTAACACGGTAGCCCTGGGCTTTCCATTGCTGGATATGTCTGAGATACGCCAACCCCGACAGGGTGGTTTCAAACGCGAAGCTCTCGCCGTGTCGCGCATACTGCTCAATTTCTTCCAGCATCAGTCGAGCGGCCTTGATCGCCGCTGTTTCCGGGGCAAACGGGGCAAGCCCGGCTGCGATTAGGTCGGCGTTCACAAAACGAGGAAGCTGTGCTTCGACCGGCAGGAACGACCGGGCAAACGTCGTCTTGCCAGCTCCGTTGGGACCGGCAATGATGATGACCTTCTGGTTTGTAGTATCCGCTGCCATACTCGGGAACGTTCCGCGTCAGCGGGGCCAATGTGACGTGAATGGGTGGTGCTCTGAGCCGTGCAATAGCGGGCAGGATCGGGCGCATGCACTTCACCGCCAATTCTACTTGATCGGTCCTGTCTCGTTATCGGCGCCCCTTGTCTGCAGCGCCGCTCCCCCACCCCCATGTCGCGATCCAACAAGTCCCACGTCGCGATCTCCCAATCGCGCGCCCCATTTGCGAGCTATCCTGCCGGTATGCCGTACTGCACTTCCCTCGTCCGCCCACCTCTTCGCGCGCCATGACTGCGAGCGGGCGGCCCTTCGACATGCCGATTGCCCGCCCGCCCATGAACGACGCTCGCATCAAGTCCCTGCTGATCGCCAACCGCTCCGAGATCGCCATCCGCGTGATGCGGGCGGCCGCCGAGATGGACATCCGCACGGTGGCCATCTACTCGAAAGAAGACCGTCTAGCCCTGCATCGCTTCAAAGCAGACGAAAGCTACCTGGTAGGCGAGGGAAAAAAGCCGCTCGCCGCCTATCTGGACATCGACGACGTGCTGCGCATCGCCAGGCTCGCGAAAGTCGACGCCATCCACCCCGGCTACGGTTTCCTCTCGGAAAACCCCGACTTCGCGCAAGCCGTCATCGACGCCGGAATCCATTGGATCGGCCCCTCCCCCGACGTCATGCGCATGCTCGGCAACAAAGTCGCCGCCCGCAACGCTGCGATCGCCGCGGGCGTGCCCGTAATGCCGGCCACCGATCCGCTTCCCCTTGATCTGAACGAATGCAAACGCCTCGCGCTCGGCGTCGGCTATCCGCTGATGCTCAAGGCCAGCTGGGGCGGCGGCGGACGCGGGATGCGCGTGCTCGAAGGCGAGCAAGATCTCGAAAGCGCGCTCGCCGCGGCGCGGCGCGAAGCGCTGGCCGCATTCGGCAACGACGAAGTCTATGTAGAAAAGCTCGTGCGCAACGCCCGCCACGTCGAAGTGCAAGTGCTCGGCGACACGCACGGCAACCTCGTTCACCTCTACGAACGCGATTGCACGGTGCAACGTCGCAATCAAAAGGTCGTCGAACGCGCGCCCGCTCCGTATCTCGACGCCGCCAGCCGCGCCGCACTGTGCGAATCCGCGCTGCGACTCATGCGGGCCGTCGGCTACACGCATGCCGGAACCGTCGAGTTCCTGATGGATGCGGACTCCGGCAAGTTCTATTTCATCGAGGTCAACCCGCGTATCCAGGTGGAACACACCGTCACGGAGATGATCACCGGCGTCGATATCGTCAAGGCGCAGATCCGCATTACCGAAGGCGGTGCGATCGGCCTCACCGAAGATACGCTCGACGAAAACGGCGCTGTCACGCAACGCGCCGCGGGGGTGCCCGCTCAAGAGGCGATTGCGCTGAACGGGCACGCGCTGCAATGTCGGATCACGACGGAAGATCCCGATAACGGCTTCCTGCCCGACTACGGCAGGCTCACCGCCTATCGCAGCGCAGCCGGCTTCGGCGTGCGCCTGGACGCCGGCACCGCTTACGGCGGCGCCGTGATCACGCCGTACTACGATTCGCTTCTCGTGAAGGTCACCACGTGGGCGCCGACCGCCGCCGAATCCATCCGGCGCATGGACCGCGCACTGCGCGAGTTCCGTATTCGCGGCGTGGCGTCGAATCTGCAGTTTCTAGAGAACGTCATCAACCATCCCGCCTTTGCGCGCGGCGATGTCACCACCCGCTTCATCGATTTGACGCCCGAGCTGCTCGCCTTCACGAAGCGGCGCGATCGCGCGACGAAACTGCTGCGCTATCTCGGCGAAGTGAGCGTCAACGGACACCAGGAACTCGTCGGCCGCTCCCTACCTGCGTTGCCCCTGCCGAGGCCCGTCACACCCAAGGTCGATACCGCGAAACCGATACCCGCCGGCACGCGCGATCGCTTGCGCGAGTTAGGGGCCGATGCGTTCTCGCGCTGGATGCTGGAGCAAAAGCAAGTGCTGCTGACCGACACGACCATGCGCGACGCGCATCAGTCGCTGTTCGCCACACGCATGCGCACCGCCGATATGCTGCCCATCGCGCCGTTCTACGCGCGCGAATTGCCGCAGTTGTTTTCCATGGAATGCTGGGGCGGCGCGACGTTCGACGTGGCGCTGCGCTTCCTCAAGGAAGACCCGTGGGAGCGGTTGGCTCAGCTGCGCGAACGCGTGCCGAACATCCTGTTTCAGATGCTGCTGCGCGGCTCGAATGCGGTGGGCTACACGAACTACGCCGACAACGTCGTCCGGTTCTTCGTACAACAAGCCGCTCGCAACGGCATCGACTTGTTTCGCGTCTTCGACTCCTTGAACTGGGTGAGCAACATGCGCGTGGCAATCGACGCCGTGCGCGAAAGCGGCGCGCTGTGTGAAGGTGCGATCTGCTATACGGGCGACGTGTTCGACGCTTCTCGTCCGAAGTACGACCTGAAATATTACGTCGGCATCGCGCGAGAGCTGCAGCGTGCCGGCGTGCACATCCTTGGTATCAAGGACATGGCGGGCATCTGCCGTCCCCAAGCCGCGGCGGCGCTCGTGAAGGCGCTCAAGGAGGAAACGGGGCTGCCCATTCACTTCCATACGCACGACACGAGCGGCATTTCGGCCGCATCGGCGCTTGCCGCGATCGATGCCGGCTGCGACGCTGTCGACGGAGCGCTCGATGCGATGAGCGGTCTCACCTCGCAGCCCAACCTCTCGAGCATCGCCGCCGCGCTGGCCGGCAGCGAACGCGATCCGGGCCTAAGCTTGGATCGCCTGCACGAGGCGTCGATGTACTGGGAAGGCGTGCGTCGCTACTACGCGCCTTTCGAATCGGAGATCCGCGCCGGCACGGCCGATGTCTATCGTCACGAGATGCCCGGCGGGCAGTACACGAACTTGCGCGAGCAGGCGCGCTCGCTCGGCATCGAACATCGCTGGACGGAAGTCTCGCGCGCTTATGCCGACGTGAATAAGATCTTCGGCGATATCGTCAAGGTCACGCCGACGTCGAAAGTGGTCGGCGATTTGGCCTTGATGCTGGTGGCGAACGATTTGAGCGCCGCCGATGTGTGCGATCCGAACAAGGAGATCGCGTTCCCCGAATCGGTCGTGTCGCTGTTCAAGGGCGAACTGGGTTTTCCGCCGGACGGGTTTCCGGCCGAGCTGTCGCGCAAGGTCTTGCGCTCGGAGCCGCCCGCGCCCTACCGGCCCGGCGATCGGATCGCCCCCGTGGATCTGGACGAAGCACGTTCACGCGGCGAGGCAGCCTGCGAGCATCCGCTCGACGACAAACAGCTCGCCTCCTACCTGATGTACCCGAAGCAGACCGTCGACTTCCATGCGCATCTTCGCGCATATAGCGACACATCCGTCGTGCCGACGCCGGCATTTCTATATGGTCTGCAACCGCAGGACGAAGTCGCCATCGATATCGACGCGGGCAAGACGCTGCTCGTCTCGCTGCAGGGACAGCACGCGGATGCCGAAGAAGGCATGGTCAAGGTTCAATTCGAGCTGAACGGTCAAACGCGCACCGCGGTGATCGAGAAGCGCGAGACCACATCGACGGGGCCGGCGCGCAAGGGTCGCGCCGTCGCCGATCCGGAAAACCCGCTGCACATCGCGGCGCCGATGCCGGGGTCGATCGTCACCGTGCCAGTCAAAGCGGGACAGCATGTGTCGGCCGGCAGCACGCTCATCGCGCTGGAAGCCATGAAGATGGAAACCCATATCGCGGCGGACCGGGATTGCGAGATCGCCGCGGTTCACGTGCAACCGGGCGACCGGGTTGCCGCGAAGGATCTGCTCATCGAGTTGAAGGCGGCGGAGAAGTGACGAAGGGGCGCTAAGCGCTGCCGGGCGCGCTCGTTCATGCGATATCGTCTGGCAGTCGGCCAAGCCTATAAAGCCCAGGGGGAGGGTTGGCAAACTCGAATGAACCAGGCGTTGCGCGAATGGGCGCAATCTCACGGAATGCTGCCAAGCGCAGTATGACGGCAGCCACATTCGGCTATAGGCGCGCGCCCCCCTCTATCGCCGCCGTAACCGCTCCGCGCTTCGCTTCTTTCCACCTGGCGAAGGAAAGCGTCGACGGCTCGATCTCCGATAGCGCCAGCGGCGCCAAGCAATAGTACGCGCCCTCCCAATCCGGCACGGGCACGGGCGTCACCGTCCGCACGTCCGAGGCCCCGGGCTGATACGCTTGCGACGGCCAGAACAGCGGCATCATCTCTCGGCGCTCCAGCGCCCGCAGCAACCAGTCCGGTCCGCCCGCGTCCAGCACCGTGTCGCACTGAAACGCCCATTCGTCCTCATCCCACGCGACGAATACGCTCGGGTTGCCCTGCGCGTCGAACATCAAGACGGCATTCTGCTCCGGGCGCCAGTAGTACTCGACGCATCGCCCTTCGGCCAACCAATCGTCCAGCAACCGCACGACGCGAGGATCGCAATACGTCGCGCCCACGTCGTGAACGCCGATGCATCCGCGCAGCTTGCAATGCTTCTTCTTGGCGTCGGCCAACACGGCGGCGAGCTTCGCGGGCATCGTCGGATCACCCTTTCTTAGATAGAAGTCGATCAAGCCCGCGTTGAACGCATTGATCGCCTCCGAATCACCCGCCGCTCCCGTCAGCAGAATTTTCGTGCACGCTGCGTCGTTGATCGAGCGCAGAAAACTAATGCCGTCGATTGCCGGCATCTCGTAATCAACGACGACGGCCGCTACATCGTCGAATCTCGCCTCGTCATTGAGCGCATCCCTGCCCAACGCATGGGCGCCGCCCCGTTCCACGTCCGAATAATCCGATCCGGCAATGCGGGTGCGCGGCACGCCGCGATCACGCGACAAGATGAAATCGAGCGCCGCGCGCGAATCCGTAAAAAACCGATTCAACTCCCGATCCGATATGGCGCCCCGCAGCCCGTCCAGAAAATCGGCGTTGTCATCTACGAAAATCACGGACGCGGGGTGAAACATCGGTTGTCTGACAAACGAATTCATACCGGCCTCGGTCGGAAACGACTTGGTAAACGGTGGCAAATGCGCCGCCGCGCGCTGTCGGCGCGAACCGCGACGATTATATCCAATGGGCAGGCGTCAGCGGCAACACTCTCGCTCGATCATAAATTTCGCCCAACCAAGATCAATTTAAAAACCCTCAATTCTCGCGATTCGCATAGACGCCGACGCTGCCCAATATGAGCGGTAAGAATCTCGCATTTCCCGCCCGCAGGGAAATGCGCCGCTACCGCTCGTAGCGATTTTCTCAGGAGCAGTCGATGTCCATACGTGATTCCATCCCCCATCTCCTTTCCCAAGGCGCTGCGCTGCTGAAGCCGGAAGCGCTCGACGTGAAAGCCTGCAAAACGTTTCACCACGTCATCGACATCTATCTCAAGGACTCGAACGCGTTCATGAACACTTATTTCGCCCGATACTTCGAATGGCAGGGAATTTGCCGCGAACGCTGGTTTTTCGAATGCATCGACAGCAATCTACTCGGCGCCGGCGGCTCGTTCGTCACCAAACGGGCGCACCAGGAGTATGTGCAGGAAACTTTCCCGTTTCAGCGGGTCGACTGTTATCTCAATACGGTGAAAGTCCGGCAATGCTCCGCGTACTTACTGTTTCGCTTCTATGTGAACGGTCAGCCGGTTTCCTTGGGATATCAGCAGATTTTGTTCGCCGGCCCGGACAAGCGCATTCGGCGATTCCCGGCCGGGATTGTCGAGCGCGTCATGGAATATCAGTTGAACGACTTGGAAAGCACCCACTAATGGGCGGCTAACCACCGATGCGCTAGCGTCAATGCGCAAGCGGCGGATCGCGCGATTCGCGTTCCGCCGTCGCCTCGGGCTCCGGCAATCGCAGCGTAAAGGTTGTCCGGACGCCCGGCTCGGACTCGCATGAAATGCCGCCGCCGAAGGCTTCGCACACTCGGCGGCAGAACGTCAGCCCGACGCCGGCGCCGCGTCCATGCGCCTTCGTCGAATAGAACGCGTCGAAGATCCGGGTCAGGATGTCCTCGGTCATCCCCGGTCCGGTATCGGCGAATCGCAGTACGCAGAAACCTTCAATGTGGTCGGCGTCGATCTCGATTCGACCGTGGCCGCCGGCGTGGATCGCTTGCAGCGCGTTTTTCAGCAAGTTGAACACGACGAACATGAGCAAAGAATCCGAACCGAAAAATCGTAGCGCCGGATCGATGGGCCCGACGGCGACGAGATCGCGGTCCCCCGGCCGGAACGGAAAGCGTTCGAGCGCAGCATCGACGCAGCCGCTCAATGAATGCGCGGCGAAATGACGCTTGTCTATCCCGTTCAAGGTCAGGGACGCCAGCGACATTTCCACGACGACGCTCGTGGTATCCACATGACGCCGGATCGCCGATGCCAAGCGCGGCAGCCGCTCGGGCTCGTCGGACAACAGAAGCGTGTCGTTGCAAAGCCGATGCTGCACGGCTAGCCGGTAACCACGCAGCAACTCGGGCAGCGCGCGGCGCAGTTCATCGGCATGCAGGCCGATGGTCGCGAGCGGCGTGGCGACTTCGTGCGCGACCGTCGCCAGCATCAATTGCGGACCCATGAGGCCGTAGCGAACGATCGACACCGCGAGCGTTCCCAAGCTGATCGTGATGAAGACGACGCCCAGCGGATAAAACTCCATCCCGTAATTGACGGCGTAATCCGTGGCGGCGACGGAATACAAAGCGAGGCTGACGAGACACAAGATCAGCAGCTTCCGGGGCCCGGGGGTTCGCGTTCGACGCAGCGCCCGCAACAGGAGCCAGCCGCTGCGCCCGGCCAGCAAGACAGTCTGCGCCACGTGCAGAGGGTGAAGGCGCCCTGCCCACGGATAAGCGCCGAAGAAATGGAGGCGGTAGCCGTCCACCACCGTATTGCTCGTCACCAGCAGAATGGCCAATACGATCGAGAGACCGTACGAGGCGCGAAGAATCAAACGGTCATCGCGGCTCGAAACGACCTCGGCCACGAAGTGATAAAAGGTGGTCGGCAGGAACAGAATAAAAAGATAGCCCGCCTTGACGAGCAGCAGCGCGATATTCGAATCGGTGGTTTGGAACAGGAACGCCCAAGCCGCCTGCCAGGCAAACGTTAGCGTGCACATCGATGCGAAAGGCATCGAAATGCGCGTGTGGCCCTCCGTGATCAGCACGTAGGCACCGAAGCCGAGAAAGAGCGCGGAAACGAATGCAGGCAATAACGAATACATGGATGTGACCGCGTTTCGAGTAATCGCGTGAGCGTTTCTTCGATTGTTCAATGGGCGCGCCCGGGACAATCGGGGTGCCGTTTCGGCGCGCGATCGGAGCGGCATAGGACCGATCGCGTCACTCATACATGGAAAATTCTCGTTTTGCATTGACCTGCGTCAAATGCCCAGCTTCAACAGCGCCGTCATATTAACGCATGGCGTGCGGTAAATCGCGTATGTTCCACGTTTTCGCACCGCTGGAAAATATTAGAGTCTAATTTCTAATCTTTCGGTGTCCTATGTGTAACGTTCTGTCTTTACGAGTGAGGGTGCGACGAGCCACCTTTTAATGGCCGTGCCACACTCCAAAACGCCCCAGCGCTCCCGACTCGTTCCCTGACGGCGACGTCGATGATATAAATGCCCTCTTCCTACTCGCAGTCGGCTGGAAGGCCATAAGGAGACAACCCCATGCTCGAACTCAGACCCGGCTGCGAATGCTGTGACAAGGACCTCCCCCCGGACGCCGAAGATGCCCTCATCTGCTCGTTCGAATGCACGTTCTGCGCAGACTGCGTGACGAACGTACTCAAAGGCTCATGTCCGAACTGCGGCGGCGAGCTCGTTGCCAGGCCGCGCCGTCCGGCGAGCAAGCTGGCGAACAATCCGCCGTCCACGAAACGCATTTTTAATCCCGACTGCGCCTCGCAACACTGACCGCGCCGCACGGTGGCCTTTTTGATCGTGCTTGGACGCGTGCCGGTCACGATCGTCACCGCGGCGATATCCGTTTCGTCGTCCGTATCGTGGTCGAGCTTGGCGCCATGCAAGTCGTCGAACGGGATCGTCACGCTATGTGTCTTGACGCCGGTCCATTTGATCGAAATGCGCGTCAAACCTCGCCCTTCAGGGCGGGGAAGGATAGCGCGGACGCCGTAGGCGCCCTCGCCTGCGGTTAGTGTGGCGTTTTCTGTTGCTCGATGTACTGGCGCACGATCTCGATGGGCGCACCGCCGC
>NZ_JBQCHR010000024.1:0-117419 GCF_051954495.1 Trinickia sp. | reverse complement strand
CGGGCAGCGCTGGCAGCATCGGCGGCACCGGCGCCATCGGACGCGTCACGCAAGCGCCAGCGGCGGGGCCAGCGGCGGGGGCGGCGCAGCAAGCGTCGTGGTTCGAGCGCGCGACGAGCGCCGATTACGCACAATCGCTCTTGCAGGGCGGCAGTTTCGCAGCCACGGTTGGCCTGTACTTTTTGGCCGGTCTCGTCCTGAGCCTGCTGCCGTGCTCTTATCCGATGATTCCGATCGTCTCGGCGATCATCATCGGCCAAGGCAGCAACGTCACGCGCGGCCGTGCTTTTGCGCTATCGCTCTCGTATGTGGTCGGGATGGCGCTCGTCTATACGGCGCTCGGGATCGCGGCTGCGCTCGTGGGTCAATCGCTGGGCGCCTGGCTGCAAAACCCGTGGGTGCTCGGCGCGTTCGGCGTCTTGCTGACGGCATTCGCACTGACGCTCATCGCCGGCGTCGATCTCGTGCTGCCGCAGCGATGGCAAGACGGTGTCTCGCAAGCGTCGAGCCGTCGTTCCGGCGGCACGTTCGCCGCGGTCGCCGTGATGGGGGCCTTGTCGGCGCTCGTCGTCGGCGCTTGTATGACGGCACCGCTCTTCGCGGTGCTCGCCTTCATCGCGCATACGGGCAATGCGGTGCTGGGCGGCGCCGCGTTGTTTTCGATGGGGCTCGGTCTCGGTGTGCCGTTGCTGATCATCGGTCTGGGCGCAGGTACGCTGCTGCCGCGCGCGGGCGCGTGGATGGACGGCGTGAAGGTGTGCTTCGGCGTCGTGCTGCTGGCGGCTGCCGTGTGGATCGTCTGGCCCGTGCTGCCTTCGACGGCGCAAATGCTGCTGGCGGCGTTGTGGCTCTTGATCGCGGCCGCGGCCTTGGGACTGTTCACCCCTAACGCGGGTGGAACGTCGATCTGGCGCAGGCTCGGGCGCGGCGTTGGCGCGGCGCTGGCCATCTGGGCTGCGACGCTGCTCGTCGGCCTGGCTGCGGGGTCAAGCGACCCGGTGCGCCCGCTTGCCGTGCTCGCTGCTCGGACGTCGGGTGAATCGGCGGCACCGGGTGCGACCGCTCCGACGCAAACGGCGTTCGCGCCGGTTCAATCCTCCACGAATCTCGATGCGCTGCTCAAGGTCAGCATGCGCCCGGCGATGCTCGATTTTTACGCCGACTGGTGCGTGAGCTGCAAGGAGATGGAGCGCTTCACGTTCACGGACAACCGTGTGAAGGCGCGCCTTGCTCAACTGCAATTGCTGCGCGCCGACGTGACCGCGAACAACGGCGACGATCAGGCGTTGCTGAAGCGGTTCGATCTGTTTGGGCCGCCCGGGATCATCTTTTTCGATCGGTCGGGCAATGAAGTGCTGCGCGTGGTCGGCTACGAATCCGCCGATAAGTTTTTGCAGAGTCTCGATCGCGTCGCGCCCGCGTTGCAGTCGTGACGGGGGCGCGTGATTCGCTCATTCGACCAGGTGCCGGCCGCGCTCAGCTCAGCCCTTCGCCATTCCAACGTTGGCAGTCGCACGCGAATCTGACCGGGCGCCACGTGTGGCGATCCCTTCGGCGCCTGAGCCGTGCACCGAAGGGATCACCCTTTGCAACGCTGCAGCAACGGTTTACTTTTGAGCGCGCAGCAACCGCGCCGCGTCGAGCGCGAAGTACGTGAGCACGCCGTCGGCGCCGGCGCGCTTGAACGCCAGCAGCGATTCCATCATCACCTTGTCGTGATCGAGCCAGCCGTTTTGCGCTGCGGCCTTGAGCATCGCGTACTCGCCGCTGACCTGATAGACGTAGGTCGGGAAGCGAAACTCGTCTTTCACGCGCCGGACGATGTCGAGGTACGGCATGCCCGGCTTGACCATGACCATGTCGGCGCCTTCTTCGATGTCGAGCCGAACTTCGCGCAGCGCCTCGTCGGAATTGGCCGGGTCCATCTGGTAGGTCATTTTGTTGCTCTTGCCGAGATTCGTCGCGGAGCCGACGGCATCGCGGAACGGGCCGTAGAACGCCGACGCATATTTGGCCGCATAAGCCATGATGCGTGTGTAGACATGGCCTTCGCTTTCCAGCATTTCGCGCAGCGCACCGATCCGGCCGTCCATCATGTCCGACGGCGCAACGATGTCGACTCCCGCTTCGGCCTGCGTGCGAGCCTGCTCGACGAGGATTTCGACGGTTTCGTCGTTGAGCACGTAACCCGCTTCGTCCAGCACGCCGTCCTGCCCATGGCTAGTGTAGGGGTCGAGCGCGACGTCGGTCAGCACACCCAACTCGGGGAAGCGTTGCTTGAGTTCGCGAACTGCGCGCGGAACCAAGCCGTCGGGGTTCGCTGCTTCGCGGCCGTCGGGCGTCTTGAGCGAGGGCTCGATCGCCGGAAAGAGCGACAGCACCGGCACGCCCAGTTCGACGCACTGCTCGGCCACCTTCATCAAGAGATCGACCGACACGCGCTCCACGCCGGGCATCGACGCGACCGCTTGCCGCACGTTGTTGCCTTCGACGATGAAGACGGGATAGATGAGATCGTTCGTGGTCAGCACGTTTTCGCGCATGAGCCGGCGCGAAAAATCGTCGCGACGCATGCGGCGCGGACGGTGATGCGGATAGAAACTCATAAGGCAGAAATCGCGATGGGGTGGCGGAAAACGCCGGGCGTACCGGCGCAAAACTTTTGCAACCAATGGTATATCATAGCGATCGAGCGAAGCGCGTGTAGCCGAAGGGCGCATGCGGCGGAGCTCCCCGCTTCTCCTCCCTGAGCGGGTGCCTGTCGTTTTTTCGATTAGGCTGTTCAACCCGCCGACGTTAGGCGGGTTTTTTTATGGCGAATGTTCGTAGTTCGGCCGTGGCCGTCACGCAGGCGTAACGCTGGCGTCAGCTTGGCCCGCGTTGGGGAGCAGCCACCCCTCCAGGCGTTCATGCGCCTCGTCCAGGCCCACGCGCTTGAGCGCCGAAAACAGCTGCGCGGTCAGCTCGCCCGCGTAGCCGGCCTTGCGATATTCCGCGAATCCCTTCTCCGTCGCCCGCAGCGCGTTGATGCTTTCCTGCCGCGTCAGTTTGTCGCACTTCGTCAGCAGCGTATGAATAGGCTTGCCCGTGGGCGCGAACCATTCGATCATGCGCTTGTCGAGTTCGGTCAGCGGCCTGCGCGAGTCCATCATCAGGACCATTCCGCGAAGCTGGGCGCGGGTTTGCAGGTAGCTCGAGAGGAGCGCTTCCCAGTGCGCCTTGGCCGCGCCGGGCACTTCCGCGTAGCCGTAGCCGGGCAGATCGACGAGGTAGCCGGTGGGATCGAGCTCCGGCCCGACGCTGAAGTAGTTGATATGCTGCGTGCGGCCGGGTGTCTTGCTCGCGAAAGCGAGACGCTTTTGATTGCACAGCACGTTGATGGCCGTCGATTTGCCGGCGTTCGAGCGCCCCGCGAAAGCGATTTCGGGCTGGACCGTCGCGGGCAGGTCGCGCAAGTGATTGACGGTAATGTAAAAGCGGGCTTGATGCAGCAGGAAGGCCATGGCGGGACAGGAAGGAGAGCGTGTGCAACGCCCGGGTGACGGCGCTGATCGACGCCGGGGCACGCCCGACTGGCGTCTTGGCGGTTAGCGAGTTATTGTACAATACGACGGTTTACTGAAGACCGGTCCGGGCGTTTTTCTAGTGTCGTCAAGCGCTCAGGGCTTATTGCCGCACTGCTTCTTTGTGCTTTTTGGCGGCGATGGTCGCTGCGGTTTTTGCATGAACCTCTCGGGTGTATCGCCGGGCCGCCCTGCGATATGTCCACGGCCCGCAAGGGCGGCGTTCGAAAGCCGGGCGTCGGAGGACACTCTATTCTCACAAGACGAAACCGGGTGTGCGAATGAATCGACTGTGCATGTCTTTGAAGGTGCTTCAAGTCGTTGCAGCAGCAGGTTTGTTGAGTTGGGCGGCACAAACGAGAGCGGCGGATTCACCGAAGCCGGACGTCAATCGGGGGCAAGCGATCGCGACGCAGGTCTGTGCCTCTTGCCACGGGGCGGACGGCAACAGCGCGAGCGGCTCGTTTCCGAAGTTGGCTGGGCAGCACGAGGCGTATCTCGTCAAGCAGCTGAAGGATTTCAAGGTGCAAGCTGGCGCGAAGACGGCCGCGCGCGTCAACCCGATCATGGCCGGCATGGCGGCGGCGCTGTCCGATCAGGACATGGTCAATGTCGCGGCATACTTCGCATCGCAGGCGATGAAGCCCGGCGTAGCGCACGATGCGGCCACCGTGCCGATGGGGCAAAAGATCTTCCGCGGCGGTATCGCCGAGAAGAACGTGCCCGCGTGCGCAGGCTGCCACGGGCCGACCGGGATGGGCATCCCGGTGCAATACCCGCGGTTGTCGGGGCAGTGGGCCGACTATACGGTCGCCCAACTGCATGCGTTTCAGCAGGGTCCCGGCGCACGCAACAACAACGATGCGATGCACGGCATCGCGGCGCGGCTTTCGGACAGCGAGATCAAGGCGGTCGCCGATTACATCGCCGGCTTGCACTGAGCGCGACCGGAAACGAACGAGAAGCCGGGCCTGCCGGCTAGAAGAAGACAAGAAAAGGGTGGGAGCGTCACCGCCTCCGGCGGCTGGCCCTCACCCTTTTTTGTTGTATCGCTTGCACGGGACCAGGGTGACCACTACACGCGGTGGCTCTGCTCCACAGGAGTTTGAATGGGCGTCACCACCTCGGGTTATGAGTTGAAGTCGGACAGGCGAGTCCTCAAGAGCGCGCTGGAGCTGCTGAGTTCGATGCGCTTCGCGATCGCGCTGCTCGTCGTTCTCGCGATTGCCAGCATCGTCGGCACGGTCCTCACGCAAGACGATCCGTACCCCAACTACGTCAACCAATTCGGTCCGTTCTGGGCCGACATCTTCCGCGCGCTTGGCCTCTTCACGGTCTACAGCGCGTGGTGGTTCATGCTGATCCTCGGCTTCTTGATCGTATCGATCTCGCTGTGCGTCGTGCGCAACGCGCCGAAGATGGTCGCGGACATGAAGAGCTGGAAAGACAAGGTGCGCGAGGGCAGTCTGCGCGCCTTTCATCACAAAGCCGAATACGCCGCCTCCAGCGCGCGCGCTGAAACCGCCGCCCGCGTGTCCACCCTCGCGGGCAAGCTCGGCTACCGCTATGTCGTGCGCGAGTCCGAGGGCGCGACGCTCGTCGCCGCGAAGCGCGGAGCGCTCGCCAAGATCGGCTATATCTTTGCGCACCTGGCCATCGTCGTGATTTGTCTCGGCGGCCTCATGGATAGCAATCTTCCGATCAAGTTTCAGATGTGGTTGTTCGGAAAATCGCCGATCTCGACGAGCGCGGTGATCAACGAAATCGCGCCGACGCATCGGCTCTCGCCGTCCAATCCCACTTTCCGTGGCTATGCGTGGGTGCCCGAAGGGCAGCACGTTTCGACCGCCATCCTCAATCAGCCGAACGGCTCGCTCATTCAGGATTTGCCGTTCTCGATCGAGCTCGAGAAGTTCATCGTCGACTACTACTCGACCGGCATGCCGAAGCTGTTCGCCAGCGACATCGTCGTGATCGATCATGAGACGGGCAAGCGCACACCCGCTCGCATCGAGGTCAACAAGCCGTTCGAGTACGACGGCGTCTCGATCTACCAATCGAGCTTCCAAGACGGTGGCTCGCAAATGTCGATGACGGCATGGCCGATGACCGGCGATTCGACGAAGACGATGCCTTTTAGCGGCGCAATCGGCTCCTCTGCTCCGCTTTCGGCGTCGATGCCGGGCGTGAAAGGTCAAACGGTCGAGCTAGCCGATTTTCGTGCGATCAACGTCGAAGACCTCACGAACGGCAACGGGCAGAAGGACGCCCGCGGCGTGGCGGCCCACCAGTCGCTCAAGGAGGCGTTCGACGAGCGGCTCGGTTCGGGCGCGAAATCGTCCAAGTCGATGGACTTGCACAACGTCGGTCCGTCGGTGCAATACAAGATTCGCGGCACCGATGGCCAGGCGCGCGAATTCAACAACTACATGCTGCCAGTCGACGTCGATGGCGCCCGGTTTTTCCTCGCCGGCATGCGGACGACGCCGAACGACCCATTCCGCTACCTGCGCATCCCCGCCGACGAGCAAGGCAGCCTGAAAGAGTGGATGCTGTTGCGCGCCGCGCTCGACAATCCCACCCTGCGCGCGCAAGCCGCTCATCGCTTCGCGCAACGCTCGATTGCCGATTCGAACGCCGATCTTCGCGCGCATCTCGAGGAAAGCGCCGCGCGTGTCTTGACCCTATTCGCGGGCGCGGACGCCGGCGCGGCCAATGTGGCGCCCGGACAGTCGCCCGGCGGGTTTCAGTCGATCGCGACCTTCATCGATCGTTCGGTGCCGAAGGGCGAGCAGGAGAAAGCGGCATCGCTGTTGCTGCGGATGCTGGAAGGCTCGACGTGGGACTTGTGGCAGCTTGCGCGAGAGCAAGCGGGCGAGCCCGATGTACAGCCTACGGCGAGCGCTAGCCGTTTCGTCCAAAACTCGATCAACGCGCTTTCCGACAGCTTCTTGTATGGATCTCCCGTTTACTTGCAGCTTGATTCGTTCAAACAGGTGCAAGCGTCGGTGTTCCAGTTGACGCGCGCGCCGGGCGCGAAACTGGTGTATCTTGGCAGCCTGCTGCTCGTTGCCGGCATTTTTTCGATGTTCTACGTGCGTGAGCGGCGGCTATGGTTCTGGCTGAAAGACGGGCCCACGGGCACGTCCGTGGTCATGGCGATGTCGACGGCGCGCAAGACGCTCGACTTCGACAAAGAATTCGCGACGGTGCGCGACGCCGTCGGCGCCACGCTCGGCGCGCCGGCGCAGGTTGCCGCGACTTCGCCCAACGACGGGGCGCATCCGCGCACCGAACCTCCGAGCGCTAGAGAGACGATCGAATCGTCCTCCGGCTCGCAAGACTGACACTCGGTAATCATCATGGATTTGACACACGCTTCCCGCTCCCAACCGGCCGTCCAGCCGCAGTCCGGCGCCTTGGACGAGCGCTCGTTCCTGCGCCGCCTGCGGCCGTTCGATTGGTTGTTCGCTCTGGCCGTGGCGGGCGGCGCCGGCTTCGCGCTGACGCGCTACCACGCGTTCATGAACTACTACGACAAGCTCGTGCTCGTCTGCTCGGTGCCCGCGCTTATCGTACTGGGCTGGCGCTGGAAGCCGGCTCGGCTCTTGGCGATCGGCATCGCGGCGCTCTCGCTGCTTTCGCTGCAGATTTACCAAGGCGATCTGGCTCGAGCCGATTCCGCGTTCTTCCTCAAGTACTTCCTGTCTAGCCAATCGGCCATTCTTTGGATGTGCGCGCTGTTCGTGTTGGCGACGCTCTTCTACTGGATTGGCCTGCTTTCGCGTTCGCCGTCGGGCGGCGCCATCGGCTCGAAGCTGACCTGGTTTGCCGTGCTGATGGGATTCACCGGAATGATGGTGCGCTGGTACGAGTCGTACCTGATCGGCGCCGACGTCGGTCACATTCCGATCTCGAACCTCTATGAAGTGTTCGTGCTGTTTTGTTTGATCACGGCGCTGTTCTATCTCTACTACGAGCAGCACTACGCCACGCGCGCGCTCGGCGCGTTCGTGCTCCTCGTCATCAGCGCCGCTGTCGGCTTCCTCATGTGGTACTCGGTCGCGCGCGATGCGCAGCAGATCCAGCCGCTCGTGCCCGCGCTGCAAAGCTGGTGGATGAAAATCCACGTTCCGGCCAACTTCATCGGCTATGGCTCCTTCGCGCTGTCGGCCATGGTTGGCGTGGCTTACCTGCTCAGCGAGCGAGGGATTCTGAGCGACCGCCTGCCGTCGCTCGTCGTACTCGACGACGTCATGTACAAGTCGATCGCTGTCGGTTTCGCCTTTTTTACGGTGGCGACGATATTGGGTGCGCTGTGGGCAGCCCAAGCTTGGGGCGGTTACTGGAGTTGGGATCCGAAGGAAACCTGGGCGCTGATCGTCTGGCTCAACTATGCAGCTTGGCTGCACATGCGTCTGATGAAAGGCTTGCGCGGCTCGGCGGCGGCCTGGTGGGCCCTGACGGGCCTGCTCGTCACCACCTTTGCCTTCCTGGGCGTCAACATGTTCTTGTCCGGTCTGCATAGCTACGGCAAGCTGTAGGTGTCGCACCCGGCGTCGATCTCGATCGCCCTTGCCCCTAGAAACCGCCGCATGGTCGACCATCGGCGGTTTTTTGCGTTTTGTACGGGCTGCGCAGCGGTGGGCGAGCCCGAATCGGGACCCGATCGGTATCGCATCTAAGCCACTTGAGCGGTGTCAGGTAGTTGAATGCATCCGAATGGCGTCGGCGGCGGTATATAGACCGAGCGGGCCCGAAACGGACTTGCCCCGGTCCGGGGGGGGCACAGTGGCCCGGTTTTTCGTTGAGGAGCAGCATCGTGTGGATCAAACGAGAGCAGCAAATCGTACTTTCCGGCGAGGACATCGCCTCCAGCGAGATTACGCCTCGCGCGATGTTCGAGAATCGGCGGCGCGTTTTGCAGGCGGCCGGCGTGGCGGGACTCGCGATGGCGGGTGGCACGCTCGGGCTGAGCCACGCGGCGTTCGGCGCCTACGCGTCGCCAGACCCGAAAGCGCAAAAGCTCGCGGCCGCCACGAACGCGAAGTTCGTCGTGGCAGAGAAAGTCACGCCGTACAAGGACGTGACGACCTACAACAACTTCTACGAGTTCGGTACCGACAAGAGCGATCCGGCGCACAACGCGGGCACGTTGCGGCCGCACCCATGGCGGATCAGCGTTGAAGGCGAGGTGAAGAACCCGAAGGTCTACGACATCGACGAACTGCTGAAGCTCGCGCCGCTCGAGGAGCGCGTGTACCGGCATCGTTGCGTCGAAGGCTGGTCGATGGTGATCCCGTGGGTAGGCTATTCGCTCTCCGAGCTCGTGAAGCGCGCGCAGCCTACGGGCAACGCGAAGTTCGTCCAATTCATCACGCTGGCCGACGCTTCGCAGATGCCCGGCATTAGCGAACCGATCCTCGAATGGCCGTATTCCGAAGGGCTGCGGATGGACGAGGCGATGAACCCGCTGACGCTGTTGACCGTCGGCGTCTACGGGCAGGTGCTGCCGAATCAGAACGGCGCGCCGGTTCGCGTGGTCGTGCCGTGGAAGTACGGGTTCAAGAGTGCGAAATCGCTTGTGAAAATTCGCTTCGTCGAAAAGCAGCCGCCGACCAGCTGGAATACCTACGCGTCGAACGAATACGGATTTTATTCGAACGTGAACCCGAATGTGGACCACCCGCGCTGGAGCCAGGCCACCGAGCGGCGGATCGGCGAAGACGGGTTCTTTACGCCGAAACGCAAAACCCTGATGTTCAATGGCTACGGTAGCCTCGTCGCATCCATGTATCAAGGGATGGACCTGCGCAAATACTTTTGAGTTGAGGAGCGCCTTTCATGTCACCGTCTCCCCAGACGCAGTCGCTTTCGGGCGGCGATGCGCGCCCAGTGGGCGGCACGAGCCGTCCGATACGCGCCTCGGCCAGCGCGGCCCGTCCTCGCAGCGGCGTCGAACGGTGGATGGCGCCTGCGAAAATCGCTGCCTTCATCGCCGCGCTGTATCCGCTCGCACGGATCGTTTTCTTTGGCTTCACCGATCGGCTCGGTGCGAATCCGATCGAGTTCATTACCCGCTCGACCGGACTTTGGACACTCGTCTTCCTGTGCATCACGTTGGCGGTGACGCCCGTGCGACGCCTTACCGGCGTCAATGCGCTGCTGCGGTTTCGACGGATGCTCGGCCTGTATGCGTTCTTTTATGCGACGCTGCATTTCACGACGTACATTTGGTTCGACAAATGGTTCGCCGTCGCCGAGATACTGAAGGACATCGGAAAGCGTCCGTTCATCACGGTTGGGTTCGCAGCGTTCGTTCTCTTGATTCCGCTCGCGGCCACGTCGCCGCGCGCGGCCGCCCGTAAGCTGGGACGGCGCTGGCTGACGCTTCATCGCTCGATCTATGCCATCGCCGCGCTAGCGATTCTGCACTTTTGGTGGATGAAAGCGGGGAAGCACGACCTGATCTTGCCGAAGCTCTACGGTGCGATCGTCGTGGTGCTGCTGGGCTGGCGTGTGGCGGCTTGGGCGCGGGCCAAGTGGTTCGCGGCGCGCGCAGGGGCATGACGCCGATGCAACCCGGCTGGTTGCCGGGTTTTGCCGCATCGGGCTGTCGGCCCGGGCCGGCGGTGCCGCCCGATGCGGGAATGGCCGCCGGTAGCTGTTCGACCGCCGCGTCCGTTCAATAGACGCAGGTTCAGCCCGGAAGGACCGATTCGCCCGCGAACAACTCGCGCACCGTCTCCCGCGCACGTACGAGATAAGCGCGATCGCCGTCCACGACCACCTCGGCCGCACGCGGACGCGTGTTGTAGTTCGAGCTCATGACGAACGAATAGGCGCCCGCCGACCGGATGGCGAGAAGGTCGTTCGGCTCCAGCGCCAGCGAGCGGTCGCGCCCGAGCCAGTCGCCGCTCTCGCAAACCGGGCCGACGATGTCGTACACCTGCGGGGTGTTCGAACGCAAAGAAACAGGCTCGATTGCGTGATAAGCCTGGTACATGGCAGGCCGCGCGAGATCGTTCATCGCGGCGTCGACGATGGCGAAATTCTTCTCCGTGCCCGGTTTCAGGAATTCGACACGCGTCAGCAAGATGCCTGCGTTGCCGGTGACCGAGCGTCCAGGCTCGAAGAACACTTCGCGGTGGCCATGGCCGCGAGCTTCGATGCGTTCGAGCAGCGCGCGCACGAATTGGCTCGTGTCGGGAGGCGTCTCCGTCGAGTACGTGATGCCGAGACCGCCCCCGACATCGATATGGCGGATCGGCACGCCATCGCCTTCGAGTTGTTCGACCAGGTCGAGCAATTTGTCGAGCGCGTCCAGGTAGGGGGCGATTTCGGTGATCTGCGAGCCGATGTGGCAATCGATGCCGACGACTTCCAAGTGCTCGAGCGCGGCGGCCGTGCTATACGCCGAACGCGCCTCGTCGAATGCGACGCCGAACTTGTTCGCCTTGAGGCCGGTCGAGATGTACGGGTGAGTCTTCGGGTCGACGTCCGGATTGACGCGCAGCGAGATAGGCGCCTTCTTCCCAAGCTCCCCCGCGACGGCGTTGAGCCGATCGAGTTCGGAAATCGATTCGACGTTGAAGCACTTCACACCGGCTTGCAGCGCCTCGCGCATTTCGGCGATGGTTTTGCCGACGCCCGAGAACACGGTGTCCTTGGCTTGGCCGCCAGCCGCGAGGACACGTGCCAACTCGCCGCCCGACACGATGTCGAAGCCGGCGCCCAGGCGCGCGAAGACATTGAGCACGCCGAGATTGCTGTTTGCTTTGACAGCAACGTGCACCGTTGCGCGGTGGCCTGCGCAGGCTTGCGCATAAGCTTGGTACGCCTGCGTCAATGCGGCGCGCGAGTAGACGAACAGCGGCGTGCCGAACTGCTCGGCGAGCGTGACGGCGCTGACGCCTTCGGCGTGCAGCACGCCATCGACGTAGGCGAAGGCGGAGTGAGACATGCGAAAGTCCTGCGTTATTGGTCGGGGGCGGGGCTAGATGCAGCGCCAGGTTCGGGCGTTGCGCGCGGAGCGCGTGGCGAGGCGCCGAGGGACTGCGCCGGCGACAGCGTGAGCGGGGCGGCTGTGGACGCGCCCGAAGAGCCGGATGCCTGCGAATCGGGCTGCTCGCCCGACACCGGCGGCTCGGCGCGCAGGGCGGGTTTTTCAGGCGGCGGCGGCACGGTCGGCAGATAAAGCGGCCCGCGCTGACCGCAGCCCGTTAGCGCCGCGCTTGTCGCAACGGCCAAAGCCGCTACAATCGCGCTCATCCTGAAAACGACTCGCATGACTGTCTCTAGGACCCTATGAGCTGTGATGTGTTCAACCGGCGGAGTTTAGCATGAGCGACAGCGACTACCTTACCCGCGCCGAGGCCGTTCTCGCGCGCATCGAGCAAGCCTCCGACGATAGCGACGCCGACATCGAGTTCGAGCGCAACGGCAACGTGCTGACACTCGAATTCGAGAACGGCTCGAAGATCATCGTGAATCTGCAGCCGCCGATGCAAGAAATCTGGATCGCCGCGAAGATGGGCGGTTTTCACTTCAAGTTCGTGGACGGCCAGTGGGTCGACACGCGCAATGCCCGCGAGTTTTTCGAAGCCCTGTCCGACTACGCCACGCAACAAGCCGGCGAGCCTGTCGATTTTTCGGCTTGATACTTGGGCGTGCGCCACGGGTGCTGTCGACCCACCGCGCTCATTACCTTGCACGTGATTGCGCGGCGGCTTCGGGCTCGACCTGCGGCGCCGCCTCCAAGGTTGGCGCCGCGCCGGTCGATTCTTCGGCGTGCGTGGCCTCGCCCGAGGCCATTCCGGCATGCAAGGCTGCCTCGCTGATTCCCACTGCGTGCACGAAGCCTTGACCGGGTAGGAAGGTGTCGAAATACAACTCGCCGCCTATCGACACGACGTCGCCAGGCATCGGCATCTCGTATTCGGGCACGCCTTTCAACGCTTGCCGCATATAGTCCATCCAGACAGGCAGGGCCACGCCGCCGCCCGTTTCGCGGTCGCCCAAGCTGCGCGGCGCATCGTAGCCGATCCATGCGATCGCGGCGAGGGTGTGCTGGTAGCCGGCGAACCAGGCGTCGCGGGAGTCGTTCGTCGTGCCTGTCTTGCCCGCGAGATCCTTGCGACCCAACTCGTTCGACTTCGCGCCCGTGCCGTGCTGCGCGACGCTTTGCAGCAGGCTGTTCATGACGTAATCGTTGCGCGCGTCGATGGCGCGCGGCGCGTCGCGCTCCGCGACGATCGGCTGTGCACGCGCCAGCACGACGCCCTCCTGATTCGTCACTTCCGAAATCAAGTAAGGATTGATGCGATAGCCGCCGTTGGCGAAGACGGAGTACGCGCCCGCCATCTGCAGCGGCGTGACGAGGCCGGCGCCCAGCGCCATCGGCAGATACGCGGGATGTTTATCGGCGTCGAACCCGAAACGCGTGATGTACTGCTGCGCATAGTGCGTCCCGATGCGCGCGAGAATGCGGATGGACACGAGATTGCGCGATTTCTGCAGCGCCGTGCGCATCGTCATCGGGCCGTCGAAGCGGCCGCCGTAGTTTTTCGGCTCCCAGGGCTGGCCGCCCGTTTCCGCGGCGCTGAAATAGAGCGGGGCGTCGTTGATGATCGTCGCCGGCCCCAGGCCTTTGTCGAGCGATGCCGAATAGATGAACGGCTTGAAGCTGGAGCCCGGCTGTCGCCATGCTTGGGTGACATGGTTGAACTTGTTCTTGCTGAAATCGAAGCCGCCGACGAGCGCGCGGATCGCGCCGTCCTGCGGCACGATCGAGATGAACGCGCCTTCAACTTGCGGCAACTGAACGATCGACCAAGCACCCGCGCCGTCCTTGACGAGGCGCACGATGGCGCCCGCGCGAATGCGGCTTGCGGCCGGCGCGCGCGGAGAAAGCGCAGCCGCCGCGAAACGCAGCCCTTCGCCGTCGACCTTGATTGCCGCGCCATCGGACAGGACCGCTTGCACCTCGCGCGCGTCGGCCGAGGTGACGACGCCCGCCGCGATTTCGCCGTTGTCCGGATGCGCATCGAGCGCCGCGGCGATGGCGCTCGCGCGCGCATCGTTATCGGCATCGGTTGGCAAGGCGACGTACCCTTCGGGGCCGCGATAGCCGTGCCGGGCGTCGTAGTTCGAAAGGCCGCCGCGCAGCGCCCGATATGCCGTGTCCTGGCTGCCGGAATCGATCGTCGTGACGACGTTCAGCCCGCGCGTGTAAGCGTCCTCGCCGTATTGCGCCACCATTGCCTGACGGACCATTTCGGCAACGTACTCCGCATGCACGCTGAACTGCTGCGCGGGCGTGCCGGCGAGCGCGAGCGGCTCGGCGACCGCGGCATCGTATTGCGCGCGCGTGATGTCGCGCAGCGCGAGCATCCGCTGCAGGATGTACTGTTGACGAAGCTTGGCGCGGGCGGGATTGACGACGGGGTTGTATGCCGAAGGCGCCTTGGGCAAGCCGGCTAGCATCGCCGCTTCGGCCAGCGTGATGTGCTTGATGTCCTTGCCGAAATAGACGCGGGCCGCCGACGCGAAGCCGTAAGCGCGCTGCCCGAGATAGATCTGATTCATGTAGACCTCGAGAATCTGATCTTTCGTCAGCTCGCGCTCGATCTTGTACGCGAGCAACATCTCGTAGATTTTTCGCGTATAGGTCTTCTCGCTCGACAGAAAGAAGTTTCGCGCTACCTGCATCGTGATCGTGCTCGCGCCTTGTGTAGCGCGTCCGTTCGTCATGGCCGCGACGCCCGCCCGCAAGACGCCGGCCAGATCCACCCCGCCGTGATCGTAAAACCGCGCGTCCTCGATGGCGAGGACCGCTTGCTTCAAAAATGGCGGGACGTCGCCGATGCGCACGACGTCGCGCCGTTCCTTGCCAAATTCGCCGATCAGGAGGTGATCGGCGGTATAGATGCGCAGCGGCACTTTCGGCCGATAGTCGGTGAGCGCGTCGAGCGTGGGCAGACGCGGGCTCGCGACGACCAGCGCGTACAGCAACAGCAATGCGACGCCCGTGGCCGCCGTCGCCATCGCGCCGGCGAACCAGAGGACGAGCCTGGTCATCCAACGGCGGCGCTTTGGCACTGCGGGCGCGGGGGAAGGCGGCGTGGACGGAGGAGGCGAGGGCGGGCGTGAATCCATAGCGAAGCTGACGTGCGTTGGCCGCGATTATAGCGGCGCAACGCGCGGCGCCCGGATGGCCGAACGGCTAAGCCGCACGCAGCGAGTGGCGGGGCGTGCCCGCGGCGCGTTGGCCATCCGGCCGAATTCCGGCTCGCGGCCGCAGTTCGCACAATTTCACCACAGCAAGTCGTTTAGGCCGCTCATGTCGACGGCCCGGCTGCTGTGGGGAAATACCATGCTGATGAGAAGGAAACTGCTGTCCGCCGCGCGCCGCTTCGCGGCCGGCATCGATGTGAGCGCACGCGAGGTGCGGCTCGTCATCGCCAGTCGCAAACGCCGTGGGGCACATCCCGTTCGCGTCGAATGGATCGGCGCGGCGCCCCTACCTGCGGGGGCGATGTCGGGCGTGCACATCGTCGAGCGCGCACTCGTGACCGAAGCGCTGGCGTCGCTCTGCGCCCGCTGGCCGCGACAGCTTCCCATGCGAGGCATGCCTTTTTCGATGGCGGTGCCGGGCGACGCGGCGTCCATCTCGTTATCCGCCATGACGGCGACGCGCTCGCGTTCCGATCGGAAGGCGGCCTCTTCGTGCGAGATCGGTGAGGGCGAGCCCTTCCTTTTCGACTTGGCCGGGCAACTGTGCGGCCACGATGCCGGCGAAGCGCGAGCAGGGGCGTCGCACCCGCTTTTGCAATCGCGCGTCGAAGCCGCCGCCGCGGCGCACATTGCGCTCGCCTCGGTGGAGTGCGAGCCGCTGGCTGCTTTGCGCGCCCTCGTCCATACCGGCGAGCATACGCGAACGGCAGTGCAGCGATATGGCGCGATATGGGCCGGATACGGCGGCGTTTTCGGGTGGCGCATCGCCGATCGTTTGGTCGAAGCGGCCATTCGATTCCCGGGTGGCGAGCATCCCGATCTCGACGCGGCTCTGCGGCTTCTGGCCGGGGGCGAAGGCCTTCACGCGGCGCTCGTAGGCGGCGACGTGGCGTTGCTCGAGCGTATCGGGCTGACTTTGGCGGACATCGGCGAGCGCCTGGGGTGCAGCGCCGCGCCGTTCGAATGCGCGCCGTTTGGCTGCAGGCCGGGCGCACTGACCGACCTCGAAGGCTGGAAGCACGGCGCGGCCTATGCGGTCGCTTTCGGGCTGGCATTGCGCGAGGTGACGCAATGAGCACGACGAGCGCGATGGCTTCGACGGCCACCGTGTCGCGCCCGCGGTGCCGTGGGCGCGATAGCGCCCGGCGCGTCGCCTGCGCGGCCAATACCGGCCCGCATCGCCAGGCTGGCGTTCGTGAGCGCTGCCGACGCTATGTGACAGAGGGCGCGGTGGCCGTATTCGCCGGTTCGGTCGTGGCATTCGGTTGGGCCGCGGTTGCGGCGAAGGACGAGCGAATGAGCGGTCGCCGCGCGCAGCTCGAACGGGAAATGTCGCTGATGTCGTCGCCGCTGGCCGAATTGGCGCGGTTGGAGCGAGCCGATGAAACCGCCAAGGCGGCGGCTGCGCAAGCGCAACTGCGCGCACGGCCGATCGCCGAGTTGCACTCGCTGCTCCACGCGCTCGGTGGCGAAGCGCAGTCGGGCGTGGCGCTTAGCAGGCTGCGGCGTTCGGACGAAGGCGTCGAATTGCAAGTGCGAGCCGCCGATACGGTCGCGTGCGCTTCGTGGGTCGAGCGACTTCAGCGCATGCCTGGGCTTGAGTCGGCGGAGACGGTCGAACTCAAATCCCTTGCCGCGCCCGCCGCCCGCCAAGGCGAAACCGCCGTTGAGGCCACCGTTCGTCTGCGCTGGCGCGGCGCATCCACGCAGGCGCCGCGGCCGTCACCTTCTCGCCAGGTCGTGCTCGAGAGTCGAAAGCGCCGCGAAAGGAGTGATCGATGAGCGCGGCACAGCCGGTTCGCGGTTCCGGCCGCTCGGGGCGGGCGTCCAAACGTCGCGCCGCGGTTAGGCGGCTGATTCGCGCGATCTCCCGCTTTCGCTCGCCAGCACGGACGTGGACCGTAAAGCGCAGGCTAATGGCGTGCGCGGCGCTGGCCGCTGCCGCGTTCGCGCTCGCGACCTTCGCGTGGCGTGTTCTCGACGCCGGCAGCCGGACCGAGCGTGCGGCCGAGATTCAAGCGCTGGAGCGGCGAGTGCACGAGAGTCGCATCAAACTCTCGGGCTTACCCAGGTTGCGCGAGGCCGTTGGCGCGGCACGCGTCTCGCCCCGCGCGGCGGTGCGGCCGCCAGGCGGCGAGTGGCAGGCCGTGGTCGATCTCGCGGCCCGCACGGGCGTAAAGCTGCGCGTGCTCGAACCCGCGGCTCGAGCGGCCGCGGGGCGGGGCCGTCAGGGCGAAACGGCCGAGCGGGCGCTGCGCCTCGAGGGGCGCACGGATTTCGCGGGCCTTTACGCCTTCGTGCAGGGGCTCTCGGCGCTGCCGGTGCTCGTCGTGCCGCGCGCCTTGGATATCAAGCGCGAGCCTGACGGTCTGGCGTTCGAAGCGACGCTGAACGTGCTCGACCGGTCGTCCGCGCGGCTCACGCTCGCAACGGGCGCCTCCAATGCCGATGCTGGAGGGCCCCCAGGGGATCCGTTTCACGTCGGCGATGCTTTCTCGTCGCCGGAGGCATCGGCTGCGCGGCTCGTGGGCCTCTTGCAAGGAGGCCGGCAAGCGCTCGCGCTTTTCGAGCGTGCGAGCGGCGTGCAAGCGGCGCTCGCCACACCCGGGCAGATGTTGGGCGCCGAAAAGATCGTCAGTATCGACACATTCGGTGTGACGCTTTCGGGCCAGGGCGGCGTGCGTCGCCTTTCATGGCCGGAGAATGGCCGATGATCCCGGCCAAGCGGGCCCGGCCCGCTACCCGCGCAGCCGCGTGGGCAGTCCGGGCGATCGTATCGTTTGTCACGGCGAGCGCGGTGGCGCAACCCGTCGCCCCACTGCCCCCCTTGCCGCCGGCCATGGCGGCGCAAGGCCCCGGGGAGCAACGCTCGTCGCCGTGGCCGAGCGTCGGCCTGCCGCCGCTTGGCGACAATTCGGATGACGAATCCGGCGATGCGGCGCAGGAGCCATCGGAAGGACAGGATGGCCTGGCTGACAATGAGCGCGCGGCCCGGGGGAGCGCCGATGCGCCTTCGTCCATGCTCGGCGACGATCCCAGTCGCTCGCAAGCGGCCCGATCTTCGGGCCGGGCGGTCGCGTTCGAGCTCGAGGGGCCGCCGGTGCCGCTGGCGCCGGCCGGCAGATTGAGCGAAGGCAGCTCGGCCGAAAGGGGCGCGGGCGATGCATCCGCGAGCGGCCAGCCCCTCACGATGCGGTTCAAGAATGCGGAGCTCGTCGATGTGCTCGATGCGTTTTCACGCTTCACGGGCTTGAACATCATCGCAAGCGAGCGGGCGCGCGGGCGCGTTTCGCTGAATCTGAACGGTGTGCCTTGGCGCATTGCGTTCGATGCGTTGCTCGACATGCAGGGCCTCGCCATGTCGAGGCGCGGGAACGTGATCTGGGTTGCGCCGCTCGCCGAGTTGGCGGCCCGCGAGCGTCAACGGTTCGAGGCGCACGCCCGCGCAGCCGATCTCGAGCCGCTCGCGAGTCGTACCTTCGCGCTCAACTATCCGCGCGCGGAGGAGGTGCAGCGACTGCTGACGGCGGCCGGCGCGCAGCGTGTGCTTTCCAAACGCGGCGCGGCGATGGCCGATGCGCGCACGAATCTGCTGTTCGTCACCGACCTTGCCGCGAGGCTCGAGCAGGTGGCGCAGCTCATCGCCGCGATCGACAAGCCGAACCGCCAGGTGCTGATCGAAGCGCGTATCGTCGAGGGAGCGCGAGGGTTTTCACGTGAATTGGGGGCGCGCTTGTCGATGCGCTCGGCAGGCGGTGCGGCCGACACCGCGGGTGCGCCGGCAAGGGGCCTCGTCGGCGGGGAGCAAGGCGTCGTGCATGACCTGTCGGCCCGCGCGATCGCCGGCTTCGAGGCGGCGACGGCCGGGCTCACGCTATTTGCCGCGGGTGCCACGCGTCTCGTCACGGCGGAGCTTTCGGCGCTCGAGGCGCTGGGCAGGGGGCAGATCGTGTCGAGCCCGCGCGTCGTGACGGCCGATCGGACGAGGGCCCTCGTCGAACAGGGCACCGAATTGCCTTATCAGGCCAAGGTCCGCAACGGCGTCTCGGGCGTGCAGTTTCGGCGCGCCAGCCTCAAGCTGGAGGTGGAGCCGCGCATTACGCCGGCGGGGCGCGTGATCCTCGATCTCGATATTGCGAAGGACAGCGTGGGCAAGGCGACCGCGGGTGGCCCCGCGATCGACACCAAACATGTGCGCACCCGCGTCGAGGTGGAGGACGGCGGAACCGTTTCGATCGGCGGGATCTACGAGAGCGAAGATCGAGACGATGTGACGCGCGTGCCGCTGTTAGGCAAAATACCGCTGCTGGGCGCGCTGTTTCGTCATCGGGCGGTGCGCGAGCAGCGCAGCGAGCTCGTCGTCTTCATCACGCCGCGCGTCGTCGCGATCGATTGACCGGCCGGCCCGGCGGGGCGGCGCGCCCGAGTCGCCGTACTCGACAAGGCGGCGGCTTTGCCAGTAAGCTGCGCCACGAACCACAGCCGATTGAACAGAGGATACGTTGCAAGAGCGGGGCGCCAACACCAACATTTTCTTCGTGGGGCTCATGGGGGCAGGCAAAACCACCGTGGGCCGCGCCGTGGCGCGCCGGCTCGGGCGCCCGTTCTTCGACAGCGACCACGAGATCGAGGCTCGCACGGGCGCGCGCATTCCCGTCATCTTCGAGATGGAAGGCGAGACCGGGTTTCGCGAGCGCGAGGCGCAGGTCATCGCCGAATTCACGGCGCGCGATGCGATCGTGCTCGCGACGGGGGGCGGAGCGGTATTGCGTCCGGAAAATCGCGCATTTCTCCACGATCGCGGGCTTGTCGTATATCTTCGAGCGAATCCGCACGACCTTTGGCTGCGCACGCGCAAGGACAAGAATCGTCCGCTCCTGCAAACGGACGATCCGAAAGCGAAGCTCGAGGCGTTGTACAACGAGCGCGATCCGCTCTACCGGGAGTGCGCGCATTTCATCGTCGAAACAGGGCGGCCATCGGTCAATGGGCTCGTAAACATGGTGCTCATGCAACTCGAGATGGCCGGCATCACCAAGCAGACACAGTCATGATTACCGTCAACGTCGATCTCGGCGAACGCTCCTACCCGATCCGCATCGGAGCCGATCTGATCGCCCGCACCGAACTGTTCGCGCCGCACATCGCGGGCGCGGCGGTGACGATCGTTACGAATGAAACCGTGGAGCCGCTGTACGGCGAGGCGCTGCGAGCGGCGCTCGCCCCCCTCGGCAAGCAGGTGTCGACCGTCGTGCTGCCCGACGGCGAAAGCTTCAAGCACTGGGAAACGCTGAACCGCATTTTCGATACGCTGCTCGGCGCAAAGGCCGATCGGAAGACGACGCTGATCGCGCTTGGCGGCGGCGTCGTCGGCGATATGACCGGCTTCGCGGCGGCCTGCTACATGCGCGGGGTGCCGTTCATTCAGGTGCCCACGACGCTGCTTTCGCAAGTCGACTCGTCGGTCGGCGGCAAGACGGGCATCAACCACCCGCTCGGCAAGAACATGATCGGTGCGTTCCATCAGCCGCAAGCCGTTATCGCCGACATCGGCACGCTGCGCACGCTGCCCGAGCGCGAACTCGCGGCCGGCATTGCCGAAGTCATCAAGACCGCCGCGATCGCCGACGGCGCGTTCTTCGAGTGGCTCGAGGCGAATATCGCGGCCCTCAATGGCCGCGATCCCGATGCGCTGGCGCACGCCGTCAAGCGCTCTTGCGAGGTCAAGGCATCGGTCGTCGCGGCGGATGAGCGCGAAGGCGGCCTACGCGCCATTCTGAATTTTGGCCATACCTTCGGTCACGCGATCGAGGCGGGGCTCGGCTATGGCGAATGGCTGCACGGCGAGGCCGTCGGGTGCGGCATGGTCATGGCCGCCGATCTGTCCGCTCGCTTGGGATACCTCGACGAAGCGGTGCGCAAGCGCCTCGTCGCCCTGATCGGAGCCGCTCGGCTGCCGTCGCGGGCGCCGGCGTTGAGCGATACGCGCTATATCGAGTTGATGAAGGTGGATAAGAAAGCGGAAGCGGGGGCGATCAAGTTCGTCCTGCTCAAGGCGCTCGGCCAGACGCTCGTGACCGACGTACCGGAGGACGCACTGCGCGCGACGCTCGCCGCGTGCGTTTGAATCGAGCGAACCCAGCCGCGCGGTGTGCCGCGCGACAGACATTGCGGGAGGGAAAACGATGGGCGACAGAGCGGACCCGGCGCAGGACTCGGCATTAGGCGCATCGGCGAGCGGCACGCTGCACGCGGCGCTGGCCAGTCCGCCGACGGCCGCCATGCTCGAGGCGCATCTCGCTCCTTACGCCGCGCACTCGGCGAATTCCCGCGGCCGCCGCTTTCCGGAAGCGCCGCCTTCGGCGCGAACCGAGTTTCAACGCGACCGTGATCGCATTGTTCATTCAACGGCTTTTCGGCGCCTCGAATACAAAACGCAAGTCTTCGTCAATCACGAGGGCGACTTGTTTCGCACGCGGCTCACGCATAGCCTGGAGGTGGCGCAGATCGCCCGCTCCGTTGCGCGCAATCTCCGCGTAAACGAGGATCTCGTCGAAGCGATTTCGCTTGCGCACGATCTCGGACATACGCCGTTCGGTCATGCCGGCCAAGACGCATTGAACGAATGCATGCGCGAGCACGGCGGCTTCGAGCACAACCTGCAGAGCCTGGCGGTCGTGGACGAACTCGAGGAGCACTACGGCGGCTTCAACGGCCTGAATCTCTGCTTCGAAACGCGCGAAGGCATCCTGAAGCATTGTTCGCGCGAGAATGCTTCGAGGCTCGGCGATCTCGGCGAACGCTTTCTGAGCGGCAAGCGTCCGTCACTAGAGGCACAAATCGCCAACATCGCCGATGAAATCGCCTATAACAATCACGATGTCGACGATGGCTTGCGCTCGGGGCTGCTGACGATCGAGCAACTGTCGCAAGTCGAGCTCTGGCAAACTCACTACGAGGATGCTATGCGGGAGCATTCGCAGTTAGACGGGCGCCGCATCGTGCACGAGACGGTGCGCAGGATGATCAATACGCTGATCGTCGATCTCATCGACGAGACGCGGCGCAACCTCGCCGTCCATGCTCCGCAGTCGCTGGATGCGGTCCGCGCGGCGCCGGCCCTGGTGGCTCACAGCGGCGCCGTAGCGGCGCAGGCGGCACAGTTGAAGCGGTTTCTGTTCAAGAACTTGTATCGGCATTACCGCGTGATGCGCATGGCGAGCAAGGCGCGGCGTGTCATCGGCGGGCTGTTCGAAGCATTCAGCGAAGACCCGCGCCTGCTGCCTCCGGCCTATCTGGCCGAGGACGAAGCGGCGCAGCCTCGCCTCATCGCGCATTACATTGCCGGAATGACGGACCGGTATGCGTTGAAAGAGTACCAACGTTTGTTTGTCATCAACGATAACTAGACTACTGGCCCGGGCCGGCTGCATGGCTTATTCCCACGGGGTGGGAAATTCATGCCGGGCGGGCACATGTCAACCTTAGGAGAACTAAATGAACGGATGCAGGACGCTGGTTCGCTCGCTTGTGGTCGGGGGAGTGCTGCTCGTCGGCGCGAGCCATGCGGCGCTGGCCGCGACGGAGATTCAATTTTGGCACGCGATGGAGGCAGCGCTCGGCGAGCGCGTGAACGACATCGCCAACGATTTCAACAAATCGCAGAGCGACTACAAGATCGTGCCGGTCTTCAAGGGTACCTACGACCAGACGCTCGCGGCCGGCATTGCCGCGTATCGTAGCGGCAACGCGCCGGCGATCCTCCAGGTTTATGAGGTCGGCACGGCCACGATGATGGCGGCGAAGAAGGCTGTCGTTCCGGTCTCCGAAGTCTTCAAGCAGGCGGGTATGCCGCTCGACCAAAAAGCTTTCGTGCCGACCATCGCCAGTTATTACAGCGATGCCAAGACGAACGAACTCGTGTCGATGCCGTTCAACAGTTCGACCCCCGTCCTTTATTACAACAAGGACGCCTTCAAAAAGGCCGGACTCGATCCGAACCAGCCGCCGAAGACGTGGGACGAAGTGCGCGCCGATGCCGAGAAGCTGAAGGCCTCGGGTTTGAGCTGCGGCTTCACCACCGGCTGGCAAGGTTGGATTCAGCTCGAAAACTACAGCGCTTGGCACGGTCTGCCGTTCGCTTCCGAGAATAACGGTTTCGACGGCCTGAACGCGAAGCTCGAATTCAACAAGCCGCAACAGGTGGCTCATATCAAGTTCTTGCAAGATATGGCCAAGCAGGGCACGTTCACCTACGTGGGCCGCAAGGATGAAGCCGTCTCGAAGTTCTACAGCGGCGATTGCGGCATCCTGACCAATTCGTCGGGCTCGCTCGCCACGATTCGCAAATATGCCAAGTTCGACTTCGGCACCGGCATGATGCCGTACGACGCCAACGTGAAGGGCGCGCCGCAAAACGCCATCATCGGCGGGGCGAGCCTGTGGGTCCTGGCGGGCAAGGATCCGGCCGTCTATAAGGGCGTGGCGAAGTTCCTGGCGTATCTGTCCTCGCCGGCCGTCGCGGCCAAGTGGCACGAAGATACGGGTTATTTGCCGGTGACGACCGCAGCCTATGACCTGGCGCGCAAGCAAGGCTTCTACGAGAAGAACCCGGGCGCGGATACGGCGATCAAGCAGATGTTGAACAAGCCGCCGCTGCCTTATACCAAGGGCCTGCGGCTCGGCAACATGCCTCAGATCCGCACGGTCGTCGACGAGGAGCTCGAGCAGGTATGGGCGCAGAAGAAGACGCCGCAGGCCGCGCTCGATTCAGCCGTCGATCGTGGCGACGAGTTGCTGCGTCGCTTCGAGCAATCGGCGCAGTAAACGCGGGGCGGGCCTTGGTTGCCACGTTCTCGGGCTCGCAGCTCGGCGTGCCGTTCACGGCGGCCGAGCGGCTCGTTTGAGCAAGGCGTTCGCCACCCACCATGCGCCGCCGCCCGATCGGTTTGAGTCGATCGAGCGGCGGCGCAGGGCATTGATCGACTGACCACTCATGCACGAACGTTCCCGTTTCGCCGCGAGCGCGCTGCCGTACCTGCTGGTCGCGCCGCAACTCGTCATTACCGGGTTGTTTTTTCTTTGGCCTGCCGGCGTCGCGCTTTGGCAATCGACGCAAACTCAGGACGCATTCGGCACGTCGAGCGAATTCGTCGGATTCGCCAACTTCGCTCATCTGTTCGCCGATCCGCTCTATCTCGATTCGTTCAAGACGACGCTCGTCTTCAGCGCGCTCGTCACGGTGTCGGGGCTCGTCGTCTCTTTGCTGCTTGCGACCTGCGCCGATCGCGTGACGCGCGGTGCGAAGGCGTATCGCACGCTCTTGATTTGGCCGTATGCCGTCGCGCCCGCCATCGCGGCCGTGCTGTGGGCGTTCTTGTTCAACCCGAGCATTGGCCTCGTGACCTATGCGCTGGCCAAGGGCGGCATCGTGTGGAACCATGCCCTGAACGGCGCCCAAGCGATGACGCTCGTCGTGCTTGCTTCGGTTTGGAAGCAAGTGAGCTACAACTTCCTCTTTTTTTATGCCGGGCTGCAGGCCATTCCGCGCTCGCTGATCGAAGCGGCGGCGATCGACGGGGCAGGGCCGGTGCGGCGCTTCTTCGGCATCGCGCTGCCGCTGCTCTCGCCCACGACGTTTTTTCTGTTCGTCGTCAATGTGGTCTACGCGTTCTTCGATACGTTCCCCGTGATCGACGCTGCGACCGGCGGCGGCCCCGCGCAAGCGACGAAAACGCTGATCTACAAGATCTTCGCCGAAGGGTTTCAAGGCCTCGACATCGGCAGCTCGGGCGCGCAGTCCGTCGTGCTGATGGCGATCGTCGTCGGCCTGACGGTGATCCAGTTCCGGTTCATCGAACGCAGGGTGCAATACGCATGATCGAAAATCGCAAGGGCTTCGATCTCTTCTGCCACGCCGTGCTCATTCTCGGCGTCGTGATCGTCGCGTTTCCCGTCTATGTGGCTTTTTGCGCGGCGACGATGAGCGAGCACGAGGTCTTCACCGTGCCGCTGTCGCTCGTGCCGAGCACGCATCTATTCCAAAACATCGCCACCGTCTGGTCGCAGGGCAGCGGCAACGCGGCGAGCCCGTTCGGGCGCATGCTGCTCAACAGCTTCGTCATGGCGCTCGCGATCGCCGTGGGCAAGATCGCCGTGTCGATCATTTCCGCGTACGCCATCGTCTTCTTTCGTTTTCCGCTTCGCAATACGGCGTTTTGGCTCATCTTCATCACGCTGATGCTGCCGGTGGAAGTGCGGATATTTCCGACGGTGCAGGTCGTTTCGTCGATGCACCTGACGAACACCTACGCGGGGCTGACCTTGCCCCTCATCGCCTCGGCGACTGCAACGTTTCTGTTTCGCCAGTTCTTCCTCACGCTGCCCGACGAATTGATGGATGCCGCGCGGATCGACGGCGCGAGCGCGTTGCGGTTCTTCTTCGACGTCGTGCTGCCGCTGTCGAAGACGAACATCGCGGCGCTTTTCGTCATCACGTTCATCTACGGCTGGAATCAATACCTTTGGCCCATTTTGATCACGAACGAGCAATCGCTGACGACCGCGGTGGTGGGCATCAAAGCGATGATCGCAAGCGGGGACACCGCAACGGCGTGGCATCTCGTAATGGCGGCGACGCTACTCGCCATGTTGCCGCCGCTCGTCGTCGTGATCGCGATGCAGCGCTGGTTCGTGCGCGGCCTCGTCGATGCTGAAAAATAATTGAAAGGGATCATTGAGCATGTCAGGGCTAACGCTAAAGCGGGTGCGTAAGACGTACGACGGCAAGCAGTTCGTTTTGCACGGTATCGACGTCGACGTGGCCGACGGAGAATTCGTCGTGCTGGTCGGCCCTTCCGGTTGCGGAAAATCGACGCTGTTGCGCATGGTCGCGGGGCTCGAGAGCGTCTCGGAGGGGGAGATATCGATTGGGGAGCGCGTCGTCAATGCGCTCGAGCCGAAGGACCGCGACATCGCGATGGTGTTCCAGAATTACGCGCTCTATCCGCATATGAGCGTGAAGGAAAACATGTCCTACGGGCTCAAGATTCGCGGCATCGCGCGCGAAACGATCGATGCACGCGTGGCCGCCGCGGCCAAGATTCTCGAACTCGATCCGCTGCTCGCGCGCAAGCCGAGAGAGCTCTCGGGCGGGCAGCGGCAGCGCGTGGCCATGGGTCGAGCGATCGTGCGCGAGCCGTCGGTCTTTCTGTTCGACGAGCCGCTCTCGAATCTCGACGCGAAGCTGCGAGTGCAAATGCGCCTCGAGATCCAGCGTCTGCATGCGCGGCTCGCGACGACGAGTTTGTACGTGACGCACGATCAGATCGAGGCGATGACGCTCGCGCAGCGCGTGATCGTCATGAATCGCGGACACGCGGAGCAGATCGGCGCGCCGACCGAAGTGTACGAGCGCCCCGCGACCGTGTTCGTGGCCAGCTTCATCGGGTCGCCCGCCATGAACTTGCTTTCGGGCACGCTCAGCGAAGACGGCGCGACGTTCGAGGTCTCGGGCGGCGGGCCGCGGCTGACGGTGGCCGGGGCACCCGGCGTGGGACGCGAGATTGCCGGCGGACGGGAGTGGATTCTGGGCATTCGTCCCGAGCACATGACGCCGCGCGGCGGCTGCGAGCCAACGCCGCTGGCGGTCGACTCGTGCGAGTTGCTCGGCGCGGACAACCTCGCGCACGGCCGCTGGGGCGCGCACGACGTGACGGTGCGGCTCGCGCACGCGGACCGCCCGCAGCGGGGCGATGTCGTGCCGGCCGCGTTGCCCCTCGAGCATATTCACTTTTTCGATCCGGCAACGGGCAAACGCGCGTTTTGAACGACGGGCCGATGCGCGCGGGCGTTGCCCGTCCGACGGCCGAATCGGAGCAGCCATGACGACTCACACCACAACGCCAGATTGGCGATATCCCCGTATCGTCGCCCATCGCGGCGGCGGTTCGCTGGCCCCCGAAAACACCCTCGCGGCGATCGACACCGGGGCCCGGATGGGCCTCACGATGATCGAATTCGACGCGAAGCTTTCGGCCGACGATGTCGTGTTCCTGCTGCACGACGACACCGTGGACCGGACGTCCAATGGCCACGGAGCCGCGGCCGGCAAGCCGTATGCGGAGCTTGCGGCGCTCGATGCCGGAAGTTGGTACGACAAGCGCTTCGCGGGCGAGCCCATGCCCACGCTCGCCCAAGTGCGAGAGCGATGCGAGGCGCTAGGCCTCGCTGCGAATATCGAGATAAAGCCGTGCCCGGGGCGCGATGCGGCGACAGGCCGGCTCGTCGCGCAAGAGGCGGCGCGGTTGTGGCAGGGCGCCGACGTTGCACCGTTGCTGTCGTCGTTTTCTTTCGACGCGCTGACGGCGGCCCGCGCTGCACAGCCGGAGCTGCCGCGCGGGTTGCTGTTTGGCGCGGTACCCGCTGATTGGCGTGCCCAGACCGAAGCCCTTGCCTGCGTCTCTCTGCACGCGGACCATCGCAAGCTCGACGCGCTGCTTGTCTCGCAAATCAAGGCGGCTGGGCTGCGCATTCTGGCCTACACCGTGAACGACCCGGAGCGCGCGCGCCTGCTCGCGCAGTGGGGCGTCGATGCGATCTGTACCGACCGCATCGATCTGATCGGCGCGGACTTTCTGGCCTAAGCGACCGCGGCCGATGGCCGCGTTACCTCAGCGAGCGCGGGCGAGCAGCCACCCCGTCAGCAACGCGACGCCGCCGACGACGGCCATCGTTTCCCACGGGTTCTCGCGAATATAGCCTTGAGCGTCGGTGAGGGTCGCCACGGCGCGGCCGCGAATCGTTTCGCGCGCGCCATCCATCCGCGCGCGGGCGGCATCGAGGCGTTTTTTCATCTGATCGCGCAGAACGGCGGCATCGGCCTGCGTGCCGTCGGCCAGCGTTTGTTCGAGTTCCGAGAGCAGTTCGCGCATTTCGCTGCCGATGTCCTCGGCGGCATGCCGGCTGTGCCGCGCCATGCGGCGTGCATGGCGGCCGGCGCTGTTCCACGAGGTTTCGAGCGCGTCTCGCGTATTCGGTAGTGCGGTCATGGTCGCTCCGTCAGTAAGTAATAACGGGAAGAACGAACCCGCGAATCCGATGCGGGGAAGAACCCTATCGCCGCAACTTCGATGCCAGTGGCCTGGATGCCGGGCATCCGCTCGCCGTCATCCGCAGTGCCGGGCGCGCTGCCGAGCCGTCTCGTTGCGCCTCGCGAGCCGGGGCGAGACACGGCCCACGGCCGTTGGCAGGGCGCCCGCCGCCCGACGAAGACCGACGCGAAGAGGCGAAATCGAGGCGCGCTCTGTGCCACGGCGTAAACGGCCGCCCCGGATTCCATGTGATGAGAACCGCGTAGAAAGGTGATCGGAGGGACATCTCGACGGTTGAAATTACAACGCCGCCGCATGAGGGCGGCGGCGTATAGGCACGCGTCGAATTTCCGCCTAGGCTTAGAAGGCGTAGCCGACCTTCGCGAAGGTGACGATCGGGTTGAGCCTGATCTTTGCTTGCGATTGAACCGTCAAGCCGAAGGGTCCGGCGTTCGTCGACGTCAAGTTGGCAGTCACGCTCACCGGGATGTAGGAAATCGACAGGCCGGCGAACCAATGCTTATTGAACGAGTAGTTGAAGCCTGCATTGAACACAGGCGCCCAGGAACGATCCGTCGAGACGGAGGTCGGACCGTGCAGAACGTTTTGCTCGAAGGCGCCGTTCGTGATCTGTGCGTTCGTGAACCAGACCCGTGTGACGCCCAAGCCGACATACGGACGGAACTTGTCCGTCGGGCTCATGAAGTTCCATTTGAACAGGAGCGCCGGCGACCAGAGCTTCGCGCTGCCGAGCTTGCCGAACGCCGCGAGTTGTCCGCTGCCGTCGATGTCGAACTTCGGCGGGATACCGAGTTCCAACTCAGTGGAGATGTGGTCGGTGACGAAGTAGCCAACGCTCAATCCGAGTGTGTCGGACTGATCGATGCGCGCGCCGGTATTCGCCTGGTAGCTGTTCAGGGTCGTGCCGCCGACGCTCAAGACTTCGAGCGGGTCGCTATCGCTTTGAGGTGCGAAATGAAACCACCCCGACGATACGTAAAAAGTCCCGGCCGTTTGGGCATGAGCCGCTTGTGCGCAAGCAAGCGCCGCCACGGCCCCTGTGATGGCCTGTTTTAATTTCATTAATGTGCTCCTCCATGAAAGGCCCGCCTATTATGAGTAGAAGGTTTCAAACAAACCAAGCGCGCGCGCTAGAGCATTCTCCCTAAGCGTGGCAAGTGTCAGCTCAACGCCACGCGCGTCTTCGCGAATGCTCGAAGCGACGCATCGTCCCTTGGGGTAATCACCAACGTACTAAACGGAATCCAGCATGGCACGGCTCGCACGTCTTTACGTCCCAAAACAGCCGCAGCACGTCATCCTGCGCGGACTCGATCAGCAGCCCGCCTTCGTCGACGAGCAGGATTACGAGCTGTTCGTCGATTGCTTGAAAGCCGCTTCGCGCGACCACCACCTCGACGTTCACGCCTATGTCCTCATGCCCGGCGCAGTGCAACTGCTCGTCACCCCGAGTGACGAGACGAGCTTGCCCAAGGCCATGCAGGCCGTGGGCAGGCGCTACGTCGCGCATTTCAATCGCCGGTACTCGCGGCGCGGCACGCTCTGGGAGGGGCGGTACCGCGCGACGGTGATCGAGGGCGAGCGCTACTTCTTGCTCGCCAGCCGCGTTATCGAGATGTGCCCGGTGCGAGCACAACTCGTGAGCGCGGCGGAAGACTACCGCTGGTCGAGCTACCGGCACCACATCGGGCTCACGGTGGATAGCCTCGTCACCGACCACCCGCTGTACTGGTCGCTCGGCAACACGCCGTTCGAGCGGCAGCGCGCGTACAAGGAGTTGTGCGAACAGCCGCTCGATGAGCGCGAGGCCAACGAATTGCAACAGGCCACGCTGAAAGGGTGGGTGCTCGGCGGCGACTCGTACCGCGAGTGGGCGGCGCGGGAGGCAAACCGGCGCGTGTCGCCCTTGCCGCGCGGGCGCCCCAAAAAGGTGCGCGAATCGGCGCAGGCGCCGCACTCGCCTCACTCGTCCCAGCAGTAGCGCAGGCCGAAGCCGGCCACGAAGGGTGGTAAAACGCCCGCGTGGCCGCGCTCGCTCGTCGGAAAGCGCGGCATCCGAACGGTGCCGCTTTTATTTGCACAATTATGATGCGGCCCTATTAAACAGGCACCATGTCGGCGCATCTGATTTAATGGTGACAGATCATCACGTTTTGTTTGCTATTCCATTGATTCGTCGCGTATATTCCGATTTCCGGCGGGTGCCGAGGGCCATAAGCCCGATCCGCCGCCGCGGCGCCTCCCCACCCCCCGGTCATCCGCGACTAGCCATTAGCCCAATGCGAACGGCCGCCAGGCCCTCTGATACACGGTGTCTCCCATGAACGACCACGAACCGATCCGCTCGGTACCCGCCGCCCAAGGTCTGTACGACCCCAGCAACGAGCATGACGCCTGCGGCGTAGGCTTTGTCGCGCATATCAAGGGCCAGAAGAGTCACGACATCATTCAGCAAGGGCTGAAGATTCTGGAGAACCTCGATCACCGGGGCGCCGTCGGCGCCGATCCGCTGATGGGCGACGGCGCGGGCATCCTGATTCAGATTCCCGATGCGTTCTACCGCGAGGAAATGGCCCGCCAAGGCGTGACGCTGCCGCCGGCAGGCGAGTACGGCGTGGGCATGATCTTTCTGCCGAAAGAGCACGCATCGCGTCTCGCCTGCGAGCAGGAGCTCGAACGGACGGTGAAGGCCGAAGGCCAGGTCGTGCTGGGCTGGCGCGACGTGCCGGTCGACCACGCGATGCCGATTTCCCCGGCCGTCAAGGCGACCGAGCCGGTCATCCGCCAGATCTTCATCGGCCGCGGCCGCGACATCATGGTGACGGACGCGCTCGAGCGCAAGCTCTACGTCATCCGCAAGACGGCGAGCCACCGCATTCAGGCGCTCAAGCTCAAGCACGGCAAGGAGTACTTCGTGCCGTCGATGTCGGCGCGCACGGTCGTCTACAAGGGGCTGCTGCTGGCCGGGCAAGTGGGCGTCTATTATCGCGATCTGCAAGACGAGCGCGTCGTCTCTGCGCTCGCGCTGGTGCACCAGCGCTTCTCCACGAACACGTTCCCCGCCTGGGAACTCGCGCACCCGTATCGGATGATCGCGCACAACGGCGAAATCAATACGGTCAAGGGCAACGTCAATTGGCTCAACGCCCGCACCGGCGCGATCGCGAGCGCCGTGCTAGGCGACGATCTGCCCAAGCTGTGGCCGCTGATCTACCCGGGCCAGTCCGATACCGCGTCGTTCGACAACTGTCTCGAGCTGCTCGTCATGGCGGGCTATCCGCTCGTGCACGCGATGATGATGATGATTCCGGAGGCGTGGGAGCAGCACACGCTGATGGACGAGAACCGCCGCGCGTTCTACGAATATCACGCCGCCATGATGGAGCCCTGGGACGGCCCCGCCGCGATCGCCTTCACCGACGGCCGTCAGATCGGTGCAACGCTCGACCGTAACGGTCTGCGTCCCGCGCGCTATATCATCACCGACGACGACCTTGTGATCATGGCGTCGGAATCGGGCGTGCTGCCGATTCCCGAGTCGAAGATCGTCAAGAAGTGGCGCCTGCAGCCGGGCAAGATGTTCCTCATCGACATGGAGCACGGCCGCATCATCGGCGACAAGGAACTGAAGGACAACCTGTCGAACGCCAAGCCGTACAAGAGCTGGATCGACGCCGTGCGCATCAAGCTCGACGAGATCGAGCCGAAGGCCGAGGACGTCGCGACCGAGCGTCGCGAGGCGGCCGCGCTGCTCGATCGCCAGCAGGCGTTCGGCTATACGCAGGAAGACGTGAAGTTCTTGATGGCGCCGATGGCGCAGCAGGGCGAGGAAGCGATCGGCTCGATGGGCAACGACTCGCCGCTCGCCGTCATGTCGAACAAGAACAAGACGCTCTATCACTACTTCAAGCAGTTGTTCGCCCAGGTCACGAACCCGCCGATCGATCCGATCCGCGAGAACATGGTGATGTCGCTCGTCTCGTTCGTCGGCCCGAAGCCGAACCTGCTCGACACGAACAACATCAACCCGCCGATGCGGCTCGAAGTGTCGCAGCCGGTGCTCGATTTCAAGGACATCGCGAAGATCCGCGCGATCGACCAGTACACGGGCGGCAAGTTCAGCTCCTACGAACTGAACATCTGCTATCCGGTCGCGTGGGGCAAGGAAGGTATCGAAGCGCGACTCGCGTCGCTGTGCGCCGAGGCCGTCGACGCCGTCCGGTCAGGCTACAACATGCTGATCGTGTCCGATCGCCGCACCGACCGCGACAACGTCGCCGTCCCGGCGCTGCTCGCCACGGCCGCGATCCACACGCACCTCGTCTCGCACGGGCTGCGCACGAGCACGGGCCTCGTCGTCGAGACGGGCTCCGCGCGTGAAGTCCATCACTTCGCGCTGCTCGCCGGCTACGGCGCGGAAGCCGTTCATCCGTATCTCGCGATGGAAACGCTCGCGCAGATGGCGCAAGGGCTCAAGGGCGATCTCTCGCCCGAAAAGGCCGTCTACAACTTCACGAAGGCGATCGGCAAGGGCCTGCAGAAGGTCATGTCGAAGATGGGCATTTCGACCTACATGTCGTACACGGGCGCGCAGATTTTCGAAGCGGTCGGCCTGGCGAGCGACTTGGTCGAAAAATACTTCAAGGGCACGGCCTCGAAGGTCGGCGGCATCGGCCTGTTCGACGTGGCCGAGGAAGCTATTCGCCTGCACAAGGAAGCATTCGGCGACAACCCGGTCCTGGCCAATATGCTCGACGCGGGCGGCGAGTACGCGTATCGCGTGCGCGGCGAAGACCACATGTGGACGCCCGACGCGATCGCCAAGCTTCAGCATTCGACACGCAGCAATTCGTATCAGACCTACAAGGAGTACGCGCACCTGATCAACGATCAGACGCGCCGTCACATGACGTTCCGCGGCCTGTTCGAATTCAAGGTCGAGCCCACCAAGGCGATTCCGCTCGACGAAGTGGAATCGGCCAAGGAGATCGTCAAGCGTTTCGCCACGGGTGCGATGTCGCTTGGCTCGATCAGCACCGAGGCGCACGCGACGCTCGCGATCGCGATGAACCGTATCGGCGGCAAGTCGAACACGGGCGAGGGCGGCGAGGATGAAAACCGTTATCGCAACGAGTTGCGCGGCATCCCGATCAAGAACGGCGACACGCTGGCTTCGGTGATCGGAAATGAAATCGTGCGCGACATCCCCCTCAAGGACGGCGATTCGCTGCGCTCGAAGATCAAGCAAGTGGCCTCGGGCCGCTTCGGCGTGACGGCCGAGTATCTCGCGTCGGCCGATCAGATCCAGATCAAGATGGCGCAGGGTGCGAAGCCCGGCGAAGGCGGCCAATTGCCGGGACACAAAGTGTCCGAATACATCGGCAAGCTGCGTTATTCGGTGCCGGGCGTCGGTCTCATCTCGCCGCCGCCGCACCACGACATCTATTCGATCGAGGACTTGGCTCAGCTCATTCACGATCTGAAGAACGTGAACCCCGCGTCGAGCATTTCGGTGAAGCTCGTCTCCGAGGTGGGCGTGGGCACGGTAGCGGCCGGCGTCGCGAAGGCGAAGGCCGATCACGTGGTGATCGCCGGTCATGACGGCGGCACGGGCGCGTCGCCGCTGTCTTCGGTCAAGCACGCGGGCACGCCGTGGGAACTCGGCCTGGCCGAAACGCAGCAGACGCTCGTGCTGAACCGCCTGCGCGGCCGTATCCGCGTGCAGGCCGACGGTCAGATGAAGACGGGCCGGGACGTCGTGATCGGCGCGCTGCTCGGCGCCGACGAGTTCGGCTTCGCGACGGCTCCGCTGGTCGTCGAAGGCTGCATCATGATGCGCAAGTGCCACTTGAACACCTGCCCGGTCGGCGTCGCGACGCAAGATCCCGTGCTGCGCGCCAAGTTCCAAGGCCAGCCGGAACATGTCGTGAACTACTTCTTCTTCGTGGCCGAGGAAGTGCGCGAAATCATGGCGCAGCTGGGCATCCGCAAGTTCGAAGATCTGATCGGCCGCGCCGACTTGCTCGACACGAAGAAGGGCGTCGAGCACTGGAAGGCCAAGGGGCTCGATTTCACGAACGTGTTCTATCAGCCGAAGGTGCCGAACGACGTCGCACGCAAGCACGTCGAAGAGCAGGATCACGGCCTCGCGCGGGCGCTCGATCACACGCTGATCGAAAAAGCGCGCGCGGCGATCGAAAACGGCGAGCACGTTTCGTTCATTCAGCCGGTGCGCAACGTGAACCGCAGCGTCGGCGCGATGCTCTCGGGCGTGATCGCCAAGAAACACGGCCATGATGGGCTCGACGACGATGCCATCCATATTCAACTGAAGGGCACGGCGGGCCAAAGCTTTGGCGCGTTCCTCGCGCGCGGCGTGACGCTCGATCTCGTCGGCGACGGCAACGATTATGTCGGCAAGGGGCTCTCGGGCGGGCGCATCATCATCCGCCCGACGAACGACTTCCGCGGCAAGTCCGAGGAGAACATCATCTGCGGCAACACGGTGATGTACGGCGCGCTCGAAGGCGAAGCGTATCTGCGCGGCGTGGCGGGCGAGCGCTTCTGCGTGCGCAACTCGGGGGCGAGCGCCGTCGTCGAGGGCACGGGCGATCACGGCTGCGAGTACATGACGGGCGGCACCGTCGTCGTGCTCGGCGAGACCGGCCGCAACTTCGCGGCTGGCATGTCGGGCGGCGTGGCATTCATCTACGACGCCGACGGCACGTTCGCCAGCAAGTGCAACAAGGCGATGGTCGCGCTCGAGCCTGTGCTGCAGCAGGCCGAGCAAGAGCGTACGGTCGATCGCGGGCTCTGGCACATGGACACGACCGACGAAGCGCTGCTCAAGGGCCTCGTCGAGCGGCACTTCCAGTTCACCGGGTCGCCGCGCGCCAAGGCGCTGCTCGAGAACTGGGACGCGTCGCGCCGTCAGTTCGTCAAGGTCTTCCCGACCGAGTACAAGCGTGCGCTCGGCGAGTTGGCCGCCAAGAAGGCCGCCAAGGAGGCGATGGCTGCGTAAGCGGCCGACGCACGAGAGGCGCTGCGCCGGCACGGCGCGCGCCCCGACCTGACCCGAGCGGCCGGCGAAGCTCGCCGCGTCTCGATCGACATCGATACGAGCGCGCGGCCTCGCCGGCCCCCCCCGATACCGACGATTTTGGAAAGAAGAGCATCCCATGGGCAAGGCAACCGGTTTTCTCGAGTTTGAGCGCCGCCACGAGTCGTACGAGGCCCCGCTCGCACGCTTGAAGCACTACAAGGAATTCGTTCTCGCACTGTCCGACGAGGACGCGAAGGTTCAAGGCGCGCGCTGCATGGATTGCGGCATTCCGTTTTGCAACAACGGCTGCCCGGTCAACAACATCATTCCCGATTTCAACGACCTCGTTTATCACCAAGATTGGCAGCGCGCCATCGAGGTGCTTCATTCGACGAACAATTTCCCCGAGTTCACGGGCCGCATTTGTCCGGCTCCGTGCGAGGCGGCCTGCACGCTCGGCATCAACGCCGACCCCGTCGGCATCAAGTCGATCGAGCACGCGATCATCGACAAGGCTTGGAGCGAAGGCTGGGTGGCCCCGCAACCGCCCAAGAAGAAGACCGGCAAAAAGGTTGCCGTGGTCGGCTCCGGCCCGGCCGGACTCGCTGCCGCGCAACAGCTCGCGCGCGCCGGTCACGACGTGACCGTGTTCGAAAAGAACGACCGGATCGGCGGGCTTTTGCGCTACGGCATTCCGGACTTCAAGCTCGAAAAGTGGCTGATCGATCGGCGCATGCGTCAAATGGAAGCCGAAGGCGTCACGTTCCGCGCGAACGTGTTCGTCGGCAACGACCCGCTGCCTGCCTACATCGGCAACACGGCCAAGGAAACGATCGCGCCCGAGGCGCTCAAGGAGCAGTTCGACGCGGTGGTCATCGCGGGCGGCTCCGAGACGCCGCGCGACCTGCCCGTGCCGGGGCGCGAGCTGGCCGGCATCCATTACGCGATGGAGTTCCTGCCGCAGCAGAACAAGGTCAACGCGGGCGACAAGCTCGCCGATCAATTGCTCGCGAAGGGCAAGCACGTTGTCGTGATCGGCGGCGGGGACACGGGTTCGGATTGCGTCGGCACGTCCAATCGCCACGGCGCGAAAAGCGTCACGCAGTTCGAGCTGCTGCCGCAGCCTCCCGAAGAAGAGAACAAGCCGCTCGTTTGGCCCTATTGGCCGATCAAGCTGCGCACCTCGTCGTCGCACGAGGAAGGCTGCAGCCGCGATTGGTCGGTTGCGACGAAGCGCTTCGAAGGCAAAAACGGCAAGGTCGAAAAGCTCATCGCCGCGCGGGTCGAGTGGAAGGACGGCAAGATGCAGGAAGTGCCGGGCTCCGAGTTCGAGATGAAGGCCGATCTCGTGCTGCTCGCGATGGGCTTCACGCAGCCGGCTTCGCCCGTGCTCGACGCCTTTCGCGTCGACAAGGACGCCCGCGGCAACGTGCGCGCGTCGACCGAAGGCGAGCGCGCGTACTACACGTCCGTCGATAAGGTGTTCACCGCGGGCGACATGCGGCGCGGTCAGTCGCTCGTCGTTTGGGCGATCCGCGAAGGCCGGCAGTGCGCGCGCGCCGTCGATGCGTACTTGATGGGCAACTCGGAGTTGCCCCGCTGATCGTTTGATCGCAAGATCGCATGGCGCCGCCCGAGATCGTTGATGACGACTGGCATCGCTGTTTCATTGCGCTGTCGCCCGATGCGGCCACGCGCGATGCCCTGGCGGCGATGCCCGTCGTCAGCGCGGCGGCGCGCCGCGTCGGCATCGATCAGCTGCATATGACCGTAGCGTTTCTCGGCAGCGTACCCCCGGAAAAGGGTGCGCGGCTCGCGGCGCAATTGAGTTCGGTCGTGGCGCCGCTGCCCGCGCAGCGCGCCGAGCATGCGCAGTACTGGCCGAGCCCGACGCACCCGCGGCTGGTGGTTGTACCTTTCAACGCGGGCGACGGCCTCGGCGATTTGGAAGCGCGCGTGCGGGCGCTGGTCGCCGCGCTTCAATTGCCGATCGACGATCACCGGCCTTTTCGACCGCATATCACGCTGGCGCGTTTCGCCCGGACGGCGCGGCCCGCTCGCGAGGCGGCCGATCGGCGGGGGCGTTCCCCCGCCGTTTCGTCGCCGGCCTCGATACCGGCTTCTCCGCCCGGTGCGGCGGTGCTCCAAGTCATCCCACGCTTCGACACGCTGACGCTCTATTCGAGCACGCTGGCCCGTCACGGGGCCCGCTATCGAGCGCTTGCATCGGTGGCGGTGCCGCCGGGTTGACCTTGATCCCGCGGCGCGTGAAAACCCCCGGGCGTACTGCCGCGCGAGGGTCATCGCCGCGCTTGCCTCGCGGCCGATGCAAAAGGAGAGCCGGAGGCGCTTGGCGGTGCGACGCCGTTAGGCTGCGGCCCGTTCCTCTGTCCTCGTGATGTCGAGCACGTGCTGATGCAACGCAACGAGCGACTCGCGATGCGCGACACTGACGATGGCCGTGGCCGGCAGCCGTTCGGTGAGCAGTCGATAGACGTTGGCTTCGTTGGCCGGGTCGAGCGCACTCGTCGCTTCGTCGAGGAACAGAAAGTCGGGCTTGTGCAGCAGAATGCGCGCACAAGCGAGGCGCTGCTGCTCGCCGGGGGAGAGCACGCGCGTCCAGTGAGCCGACTCGTCCAGGCGGTCGGCGTAGTCTTCGAGCCGGCAAGTGCGCAGCGCCTCGCGGCAGAGTTCGTCGGAGAACGTATCGGCCGCGGAGGGATAGGCGAGCGCGGCCTTGAGCGTGCCGATCGGAAGATAGCTTTGCTGCGGCACGAACATCGTGCGGGCGCCGACCGGTGCGTCGATGGCGCCGTCGCCGAACGGCCACAGCCCGGCGAATGCCCGCAGCAGCGTGCTTTTGCCCGAGCCCGATGCCCCTCGCACGAGCCACCGCGAACCGGGTTTGACGATGATGTTTTCGATCGACGCGAGCGGCGCCCCGTTGGGCAGCGCGAGCCGCAGATCATTCGTCGCGAGCGAATCCGAATCGACGTAGTGCAAGTTGATGCCGCCGTGCTCGGTGGCGGGCGAGACCGATTCGCGCAGATGCGTGCTTTGGATGACGCGCGTGAATTCGCGCAGACGGTTGACCGTGGCGCGCCACGAGACGAGGGCGGAGTAATTGTCGATGAACCACGAAAACGAACCGCTGACCGTGCCGAAGGCATCCGCGATTTGCATCAAGGTGCCGAGAGTGAATGCACCGGCGAAGTAACGAGGCGCCGCGACGAAAAACGGGAAGACGATGGCGGCCTGCGCATAAAAATTCGTCACGACGTTCAGGCGCCGCGTGTACGTCATGATGCGCCACCAGTTGTCGCGGATACGCGTGAATATGTGCTGGGCGTTTTCGTGCTCGGTCCGCACGCCGTTGTACAGCGCGATTTGCTCCGAGTTTTCGCGGATGCGAATGAGCCCGAACCGGAAATCGGCTTCCACCCGCTGTTGTTGATAGTTGATCGAAACGAGTGAGCGCCCCACCTTGTGAATCACGAAAGAGCCGCCGACGGCATAGATCGCGGCCGCCCATACCATATAGCCGGGGATGGTCCAGGTCGAGCCGGTGAAGTGCAGCACCAGCGGGCCCGAGATCGTCCAAAGGATCGTGATGAAAGAAAAGAGCGTCACGACCGTCGATAAGAGTCCAAGCGAAAGCGCGAGCGTGTTCGAAGCGAAAGTCTGCAAGTCGTCGCTGATCCGCTGGTCGGGGTTGTCGGCGAGCCGGTCGCGTTCGATGCGATAGAACGCGACTTCCCCTAACCATGCCCGTAGATATCGGGTGGTGAGCCATTGGCGCCACCTGAATTCCAGCATCTGCCGCAAATAGACGCGATAGACGGCCAAGGCGATCAAGACGAACGCGGCGATCGTAAACAGCATGAGTTGGTGCCAGAACTGCGGGACATCCTTGGCTTGCAGTGCGTTGTAGAACTTCGCGTTCCACTGGTTGAACCACACATTGAGCGCAACGATGATGAGGTTCAGTGCGACGATCGCCACCAAGAGGCCCCATGCGGCCTTCCAGTCCTCGGAAACCCAGTACGGCTTGATGAGCCCCCACGCGGACGTCGCGAAGGGCTGAGCCGGCGTATCGGTGCGCTCGGGGACGGGAGTAAGGGACGCGGTCATAGATTTTCCGAACGATGTTTCTGGATCAGGCGAATCAGGTGAATCGAAGTGCGCCAGTCGACGGCACGTTCGCATGCGCCGAAGTAACGCACCGCGCGCGTTTCGCCGCGAAATTGTTGCGTGAACCTCTTAAAGGAGTCTTAACGACGGGATTGCCAATATCCGCCGCGTGTCCTGCCGCGCGATGCGGTGCGTGCGTGTTTCGCCGATCCCACCGCGCTGATCGGACATTCTGCCAGAGGATGCGGCGCTCCCCCTTCTTGTCGGCCGGCGCGTGGCCGAAATAGGGTTCGCTAGTTGTGCGGCATGGGCCGCTCGCGTTTGCGGCCTATCTCGCTTTTATGGTCTAATGGCCGACGACGAAACAGGGGTGCTTCGCACGTTGCAGGTGGGCAGTACGGCGGTCTAGCCGTATCGCCGCGAGGCTGAGAGAGACCCTTCGCACCCGATCCGGGTAATACCGGCGCGGGAAGTTTCGGGAACGCTTTGCGTTGGGCGCCGCATTGGCCGGCCGTCCTTCCCCGCCGGGCCCGGTCCTCGATTTTGCGGACACCGTGCGCCCGGCCGGCCCCACCGGCCGGTTTCGTCCTCAGGTACGTGTGGTTGCGATTCGCAACCTCGTACGGAAAGGATCGATCCGATGACCGCACATTCTTCAGTCGTTTCAACCGGCGCCGCGCGTGACGCCGCCCCGCCCGATTTCGCCGTGCTCGGCGGGGGGCTGTGCGGCCGGCTCGTTGCCTGGCGGCTTGCCGAGGCCGACCATCGCGTGGCGCTCTACGAGCGCGGCGACGCCGCGGGCGCTGCATCGGCCGCGTGGGTCGCCGCGGCAATGCTTGCTCCGCTCGCCGAGGCGGCCGTTGCCGAGCCGCTCATCGTCGGTCTCGGCGCGGCCTCGCTCGATGAATGGCCGCGCATCCTCGCGCAATTGCCCGAACCCGTTTTCTTTCAGCGCAACGGCACCCTCGTGGTGTGGCACCCGGCCGATCGCGCGGAAGCCTCGCTGTTCGAGCGCCGGATGCGCGCCAATGCGCCGGCCGCTTTGCTCGCCGACGGCGGTCTCGCGGCGCTCGACGGCAAGTCGATCGCCGCGGCCGAGCCGGCGCTTGCCGGCCGCTTCGGCGCCGGCTGGCTGTTGCCGCGCGAGGGACAGCTCGACAACCGTCAGGTGTTGCAAGCATTGGCGGCCGGTCTTGCAGAGCGCGGCGTGGCGGTGCATTGGAATACGAGCGTCGACGAGCGCGCCTTGCCGCGGGCGAGTGTGACGATCGATTGCCGGGGCCTCGGTGCGAAGCCGGCGCTGCCCTCGCTGCGCGGCATTCGCGGCGAAGTGGCGCGCATCAAGGCGCCGGGCATCGGCCTGTCACGCCCGGTGCGCTTGCTTCATCCGCGCTATCCGATCTACCTCGCGCCGAAGCAGGACGACGTATACGTTGTCGGCGCCACCGAGATCGAAGGCGAGGACATGTCGCCCGTTAGCGTCCGCTCGGCGCTGGAGTTGTTGAGCGCGGCGTTCGCGGTCCATCCCGGGTTCGGCGAAGCACGCATTCTCGAGCTCAACACGCAGTGCCGCCCGACGCTGCCCGATCATCGCCCGGCGATCATGTGGGACGGCGCCCGAACGTTGCGCGTCAACGGGTTGTACCGTCACGGCTATATGATCGCGCCCGAAGTTTCGAAGGCGGCGGCCGATCTCGCCTGCGCGCTGCTGGCCGGTGAAGTGGGCGACGCCGATGGTTTCGCGGCGCGGCGCGAAGCGTCGCCGTGGCCCGAGATGCTTCACGGCGCCGCGCCGCAACCGCAGCGCGCATCGGCCATGGGGGCGTAGGCGCGTCGCCGAGCGTCTCCGTCATTGTTAAACGCGACTAAACGCGATTGAACGCGATCCAACGCGAAACGTAATGCAGATCATGGACATTCAAGTCAATCAAAAACCGCTGTCGCTGCCCGAGCACGCGACGCTCGCCGATGCGCTTTCGGCCTTCGGCGCTCGCCCGCCGTTCGCCGTGGCCGTGAACGGCGAATTCGTCGCGCGCGGCCAGCATGCGGCGCGAACCTTGAGTGCGGGCGACAAGGTCGACGTCGTGCATCCCGTCGCGGGCGGCTGACGGCGAGGCGCCCCGCGTGAGCCGCAAGCGCGACACGGCGAGCGGGCCGACGACTTGCTCGCCCGTTTCACGCAAGCGGCCCGATTCGACGTTTCATGCTTTCGAGCAACACTGAATACCGTATTCGCGCTTCACAGGACATCCGATGACCACCGCTTCTCCTCTCGACTTGGCCGCGGCCGACGCCGACGCACTGACGCTCTACGGCGTCGCCTTTGCAAGCCGCGTGCTGCTCGGCACGTCGCGGTATCCGTCCTTGCGGTCGCTGGCCGATTCGATCGACGCCGCGCGGCCCGGGATGGTGACGGTCGCGCTGCGCCGGCAGATGACAGAACAGACGGCCGAGGCCGGTTTTTTCGACCTGCTGAAAGCGCGAGGCGTCCCGCTCTTGCCCAACACGGCAGGCTGCCAGAGTGTGGCTGAGGCCATCACGACGGCGCACATGGCGCGAGAAGTGTTCGAAACCGATTGGATCAAGCTCGAGCTGATCGGCGACGACTACACGCTGCAGCCCGACCCGATCGGTTTGATCGAGGCGGCCGAGCGGCTGATCAAGGACGGCTTCAAGGTTCTGCCTTACTGCACCGAGGATCTCGTGATCGGCCGGCGGCTGCTCGATGCCGGGTGCGAAGCGCTAATGCCCTGGGGGGCGCCGATCGGCACGGGCAAGGGGGTGATCAATCCGTATGGCTTGCGGGTGTTGCGCGACCGTTTGCCGGACGTGCCGCTGATCGTCGACGCCGGGCTCGGGCTGCCGTCGCACGCGTGCCAAGTCATGGAGTGGGGCTTCGACGGGGTGTTGCTCAATACGGCGGTCTCCCAAGCGACGTTTCCGGCCGACATGGCGCGCGCCTTCGCGCAGGCGGTCGAAGCGGGCCGGGGCGGGTACGTCGCCGGTCCGATGGCTCAGCGCGAAAGCGCACAGGCAAGCACGCCGGTGGTGGGCATGCCGTTCTGGCATCAGGACCGCGCATGAAGTGCTCCATTGCCGGCGATAATTTGCGTGACGAACGCCCGCGAGGGCTCAATCGCCGAATTGCGACGGCGCCCGTCGCATGGAGCGAAGCATGAGGACGCTGGCGTTGGGCAACACGGACCGCTTTTGGCCGCCTGCCGATGAACTGCTCGAAGCGGCCGAGCGCATTCGCGCCCGGCTCGGCGATTGGCCGCCGGCGCGCGATGCGCGGCGCATCTGCTTGACCGCGCCCGATACGATCCGCTCGGGCGATCTGATCGTCATCATCGGGGCGCAGGCCGATCCGGAGAGCGCGCTCGCTTGGCGCGCCGCGGGCGCTGACGTGATCGAGGCCGGGCCTGCTGGGACGACACTGACGACGGCTGCCGGCGCGCGCCATGCGCTCGAGTTGCAAGGCTCGCTCGCCGAGGATTGGCTGCCGGCGCTCGCCGCGTTCCTCGATTGCGGCTTCGAGCCGTGCGACGCGCTGGTGCTCGCGCTCGCCTGGCGCGACGGCGACGAGATGCGCGGCGAGGATGCCTGGCCGATCGATCTGTCGCATTTTCCGCGCGCAGCCGGGTTGCCGCCCGCGCCGGCGCTGCCTTTCCCCTCGTGCCCTTCGCGGCTGGGCCTCTATCCCGTCCTGCCGAGCGCGCAATGGGTCGAACGCGTGCTGGAGTTCGGCGTGAAGACCGTACAGTTGCGGGTCAAAGATGCGCCGCCCGACCGTCTTCGCGCCGAAATCGAGCAGGCCGTCGCCGCTGGCCGCCGCCATGACGCTTGCGTCTTCATCAACGATCACTGGCGCGAGGCGGCGCAAGCCGGCGCCTATGGGGTCCATCTGGGGCAGGAAGACCTGGAGACGGCCGACCTGGCTGCGATCGCCGCATCGGGAATGCGGCTGGGCCTGTCGACGCATGGATACTACGAAATGTTGAGGGCGATGCATTTTCGGCCCAGCTACCTCGCGTTCGGAGCCGTTTTCCCGACAGAAACGAAGAGTGTGGCCACGGCGCCACAGGGGCTCGCGCGACTCGAACGGTACGTGCGGTTGCTCGGCGCCCATGTGCCGCTCGTCGCGATCGGCGGCATCGATCTCGCCCGGCTGCCTTCCGTGCTGGCCACGGGCGTGGGCAGCGCGGCGCTCGTGAGCGCCGTGACCGCGGCGCCCGATCCGGCGCGCGCCGTGGCGGCCTTGCAGCGGGTGTTTGCGTCCTGACAACGCAGCGTTGCACGGCCGGTAACGACCGCGTCACGACAGCGTTGCGGCTGAGGCCCTATAATTCCGCTTCCGCGTAAACGCGTAAAAGGAAAGTCCGCTTCGTGCCGCCTTCATCCTCCGAGCCCATTCTCGAGCTTCGCAACGTCGACTTCGGTTACGACGCGGACCGCCTCGTCCTCTCGAATCTGAACATGCGCTTCGAGCGCGGCCAGGTGGTGGCCGTCATGGGCGGCTCCGGCGGCGGCAAGACGACGGTGTTGCGCTTGATCGGCGGCCTGGAACGGGCGCGCCGGGGCGAAGTCCTGTTCGCGGGCCAAGACATCGGCAAGCAAACGCGCGAGGGCCTGTTCACCCTGCGCCGCAAGATGGGCATGTTGTTTCAGTTCGGCGCGCTGTTTACCGATATGTCGGTGTTCGAGAACGTCGCGTTCGCGCTGCGCGAGCACACCGATCTGCCCGAGGCGCTCATTCGCGACCTGGTTCTCATGAAATTGAACGCCGTCGGGCTGCGCGGCGCGCGCGATCTCGCGCCATCGCAGATTTCGGGCGGGATGGCCCGGCGCGTGGCGCTCGCGCGGGCAATCGCGCTGGATCCCGAGCTCATCATGTACGACGAGCCGTTCGCCGGCCTCGATCCGATTTCGATGGGCATCACGGCCAACTTGATTCGCACGTTGAACCAGGCGCTCGGCGCCACGTCGATTCTCGTCACGCACGACGTGCCCGAATCGTTCGCGATCGCCGATTACGTGTATTTCCTCGCCAACGGTTCCGTGCTTGCCCAAGGCACGCCGGCGCAGCTGCGAGAGTCGGTCGACCCGACCGTGCGGCAATTCATCGATGGAGCGCCCGACGGCCCGTTCCGCTTCCACTATCCGGCGCGCGATACGCTCGCGGCCGATTTCGGCTTGGGGGAAGGGGCATGATCAGCGCGCTCGGACATTGGGTGATCGGCCGCATTCTGCGCACAGGCTATGCGACGCGCATGTTCTTGCGAGTCGTGCTTGAAGGTCTAGGGTTGCTGCGGCGGCCGGGGCTCGTCATCAAGCAGGTGCTGTTCGTCGGCAACTATTCGTTCGTCATCATCGCGGTGTCGGGTTTGTTCGTCGGCTTCGTGCTCGGCTTGCAGGGCTATTACACGCTCAATCGCTACGGCTCCGAGCAGGCGCTCGGGCTGCTCGTCGCGCTCTCGCTCGTGCGCGAACTCGGGCCGGTCGTCACCGCGCTGCTGTTCGCGGGCCGAGCCGGCACGTCGCTCACGGCCGAGATTGGCCTCATGAAGGCCGGCGAGCAGTTGACGGCGCTCGAGATGATGGCGGTCGATCCGATCGCCACGGTGCTTGCGCCGCGCATGTGGGCGGGCATCATCGCCATGCCGATGCTGGCGGCGATTTTCAGCGCGGTGGGCGTGCTCGGCGGGTATGTCGTCGGCGTGCGGCTGATCGGCGTCGACGCGGGCGCGTTTTGGGCGCAGATGCAGGCGGGCGTGGATGTCTGGAGCGACGTCGGCAACGGCGTCATCAAGAGCGTCGTGTTCGGTTTCGCGGTGACGTTCATCGCGCTGTTTCAAGGCTACGAAGCGAAGCCCACGCCGGAAGGCGTGTCGCGTGCGACCACGCGCACGGTCGTCTACGCTTCGCTCGCCGTTCTCGGGCTCGATTTCCTGCTGACGGCGCTGATGTTCAGTTGAGGCGAGCCGCCGCGCGCGGCCCCTGTTCGGCAATTCACTCTGTGTTGTCTTTTGGAATGACGATGAAAAAGACTGTTCTCGACTTTTGGGTCGGCTTGTTCGTGCTGCTGGGGTTGATCGCCGTGCTGTTTCTGGCGCTCAAGGTCGGCAACATGAGCTCGCTGTCGTTCCAGCCGACCTATCCGGTCAAGCTCAAGTTCGACAACATCGGCGGGCTGAAGGTACGCGCGCCCGTCAAGAGCGCGGGCGTCGTCGTGGGCCGCGTGAGCTCGATCGGATTCGATACGAATACCTACCAAGCGCTCGTCACCATCGACATCGACAAGCAATACCCGTTTCCGAAAGATACGTCGGCGAAGATCCTGACCTCGGGCTTGCTCGGCGAACAGTACATCGGCCTCGAGGCCGGCGGCGACGATCAGATGCTCAAGGCCGGCGATACGATTTCGATGACGCAGTCGGCCATCGTGCTCGAAAACCTGATCAGCACGTTCCTTTACAGCAAGGCGGCCGACGCGGGGGGCTCGAAAGCCGCGCCGGCGCCGAGCGCACCCGCGCCGAGTGTGCCGAGTGCGCCGAGTGCGCCGGCGGCCAGCGCACCGGCGGCGGCGAGCAGCGGCGGCTGATCGCTTCAAAAGAGTTAGTGTGAGTCAACGGAGAACAATAATGCGAACCACGCGCGCCACAAACGTGACGCTTGCCCTGGCCGTTGCGGCTTTGGCCGGCTGTGCGTCCGTACAGACGCCGACACCGGGCGATCCGCTCGAGGGCCTGAACCGGACCGTCTTCAAATTCAACGACACCGTCGATGCCTACGCGCTCAAGCCCGTCGCCAAGGGCTATAAGTGGGCGGTGCCGCAGCCCGTGCGCGCGAGCGTGACGAACTTCTTCTCGAACATCGGGGATGTCTATATCGCGGCCAACGAGATCGTCGAGATGAAGGTGGCCGACGGCGTGGGCGACATCATGCGCGTCGTGATCAATACCGTATTCGGCGTGGGCGGCTTGTTCGACGTCGCGACGCTGGCGAAGCTGCCCAAGCACTCGGCCGACTTCGGCGTGACGCTCGGGCACTACGGCGTGCCGTCCGGGCCCTACCTCGTGCTGCCGCTGCTTGGACCGAGCACGGTGCGCGATGCGACGGGGCTCATCGTCGACTACTACGGCAATCCGCTTAGCTATGTCGAGCCGTCGAATGTAAGCTGGGCGCTGTACGGCGTAAATCTCGTCAACACGCGCGCAAACCTGCTGACGACGGTAGACGTGTTGTCGGCAGCCGCGATCGACAAGTACTCGTTCATTCGAAACGCCTATCTGCAGCGCCGCCGTTTCCTGATTTCGGGGGCGGATGGCGCCGATTCGGTGCCGAACTACGATGATTCGTTGCCGAAATACGACGACGGCTCGGCGCCCGCCGACACCTCGGGTGCGGCGGCGGCTTCCGCACCGGCGGCAGCGGCGTCCGGCTCCGCCGCGACACCCGCATCGGCGCCTGCCGCTGGCGCGGTTGCGCCGTCGGGCGGCTCGAAGGACGAAAGTCAGACGGTTCCGGGCCAGCAATATGTCCCGCCGCCGCACGGCGGCTTGCCGTCGCTTCATCTGCCGCGCTGAGCGAACAGACGAAGGCGGGGCGGTAACGATTCGATACGAATGTTGCCGCCCGATGTGGGACCGGCCTCGAACTTGCGTGGCATGGTGTGCTCGAACCCCGGCTCCTCGAAATTTAAGGAACGATGATGAAAAAATTCTTTTGGATGGCGTTGTTTTCCTCGTTGATCGCTTTCAGCGGCGGCAGCTTTGCGCAAACCGTCGACACGAACTCGCCCGACGGCATGATTAAAACGGTGACGGGCCAGGTGCTCGACCAGATCAAGAGCGACCCCAGCATCAAGAGCGGCGACATCAATCGGATCACGCAGGTCGTCAACGAAAAGATCCTGCCGTACACCGATTTCCGCCGCACGACGCAGCTTGCGATGGGCCGCGCTTGGCGTACGGCTACGCCGCAGCAGCAGGAGCAAATGGTGGAGCAGTTCAAGATGCTGCTGATCCGCACCTATTCGGGCGCGCTTTCGCAAGTGCGCGACCAAACGGTTCAGTTCAAGCCGTTCCGCGCGGATCCCGATGCGAACGACGTCGTCGTGCGCTCGTCGGTCATCAACAATGGCCAGCCCGTCGAACTCGACTACCGTTTGTACAAGACGGCGCAAGGCTGGCGCGTCTATGACTTGAACGTGGCCGGCGCGTGGCTGATCCAGGCGTACCAGCAGCAGTTCGCCGAAAAGATCAACCAGGGCGGCGTGTCGGGGCTGCTGCAGTTCCTCACGCAACGCAACGAGCAACTCGCCGCGGGCAAGCAACCGTCATGAGCTTTGACACGAGCCGCTTCGCTGTGGGCGCGACGCTCACGCTCGCGAGCGCCTCGACCGCGCTCGCGGCGGGGCTCGCTCGCATCGACGCGGGCGCGACGGCGGTCGATTGCGCGCCGCTCGGGCAATTCGATTCGTCGGCGCTGGCCGTGCTGCTGGCCTGGCGTCGCGCGGCGCGGGCGAAAGGCCGACCGCTCGAGATTCTCAACGTGCCGGCCGGCCTCGCCAGCCTCGCGCAGGTGTACGGTATCGACGCGCTGTTTGCGGCGCAGCATTCCTCCGGGGCCGCCGGCGTTTCCATACCCCTCTGATCCGCAGCGGCCCGAGCGGCCGTCCTCGCGCCGCGGGGGCGCCGCTTGCCGGACCCCGGTGGCCGATCCCGACTTAGCCTATAATCAACCGTTTTTCCGGGTAGCCGATCGATGGGATCGGCGCGGCGTTTCGCCGCCGGCGCGGTGAAGCGCGCAAGCCCGTCCGTGTTCGCGATCGGGCACGGTTCACGTCTAAACAAAGGCGCGCCGTCGACAAAGGCCGCGCACATCCATGTCAGCGATAGAAATCCGCAACGTCAAGAAGCGCTACAACGCGCTGCAAGCGCTCAAGGGCGTCAGCTTGACGGTCGAGGAAGGCGAATTTTTTGGCCTGCTCGGCCCCAATGGCGCGGGCAAGACGACCCTCATCAGCATTCTCGCGGGGCTTGCGCGCGCCGATGAAGGCAGTGTGTCCGTACGGGGGCACGACGTCGTGGCCGATTTCCGGCAGGCGCGACGCGCGCTGGGCGTCGTTCCGCAGGAGCTCGTATTCGATCCCTTCTTCACCGTGCGCGAATCGCTGCGCATTCAGTCGGGCTACTACGGTCTGCATCGCAACGACGATTGGATCGACGAGGTGATGGCCAATCTCGATTTGTCGGAGAAGGCCGATGCGAATATGCGCGCGCTCTCGGGCGGGATGAAGCGGCGCGTGCTGGTTGCCCAGGCGCTCGTGCATCGCCCGCCCGTCATCGTGCTCGACGAGCCGACGGCCGGCGTCGACGTGGAACTGCGCCAAACGCTGTGGAAGTTCATTTCCCGTCTGAATCGCGAGGGGCACACCATCGTGTTGACGACGCACTACTTGGAAGAAGCCGAATCGCTGTGCGACCGCATCGCGATGCTACGGCGCGGCGAGGTGGTCGCGCTCGATCGCACGAGCGCACTGCTGCAGCGCTTCGCCGGCATGCAGCTGTTCGTGCGCTTCGCGCAAGGGGTGTTGCCGGTCGAACTGCGTGCGCTCGAAATCGAGCCGGCTGCGCCGGGCGCGCGCCAGCATCTGCTGCGACTGTCGAGCTATGACGATGTCGAGCGCATTCTCGCGCAATGCCGGGCGGCGGGCTGTACATTCGATGAGATCGACGTGCGCAAGGCCGATCTCGAGGACGTCTTCGTTCAGTTGATGAACGCCCCGGAACTCGTCGAGGGGCTGGCATGAGCGGCTTCCGAACCCTGTTCTACAAGGAAATCCTGCGCTTTTGGAAGGTGTCGTTCCAAACGGTGTTGGCGCCCGTCATCACGGCGCTGCTCTATTTGACGATCTTCGGGCACGCGCTGCGCGGGCACGTCGAAGTCTATCCGGGCGTCGAGTACACCAGCTTCCTGATCCCGGGGCTGGTCATGATGAGCGTGTTGCAGAATGCCTTCGCGAACAGCTCGTCGTCGCTGATCCAATCGAAGATCACGGGCAACCTCGTTTTCGTGCTGCTGCCGCCCCTCACGTACTGGGAGATGTACGGCGCCTACGTCCTGGCGGCGGTCGTGCGTGGGCTCGCCGTCGGCTTAGGTGTGTTCGTCGTCACGATCTGGTTCATTCCGGTCAGCTTCTCGGCGCCGCTCTACATTCTCGCGTTCGCGGTGCTCGGGTCGGCGATTCTCGGCACGCTCGGCCTCATCGCCGGCATTTGGGCCGAAAAGTTCGATCAGCTCGCGGCGTTTCAGAACTTCTTGATCATGCCGCTCACGTTCCTCTCGGGCGTGTTTTATTCGACGCACACGCTGCCCGATCTGTGGCGCCACGTGTCGCGGTTGAACCCGTTTTTCTACATGATCGATGGCTTTCGCTACGGCTTTTTCGGAGTGTCCGACATCGACCCTCTGGCCAGCCTGGCTGTCGTCGGCGGATTTTTCGCGCTCATGGCCGCGCTCGCGATGCGCTTGCTCGCGTCCGGCTACAAGCTGCGCTATTGAATCGGAAGAAGGAGCGTCCACCATGTTGCCGACCCCGGAACACGTCAAGCAATACATCGAAGGCGGCTTGAGCTGCCGGCATCTCGAAGTCGAAGGCGACGGCCAGCACTTTTTCGCGACGATCGTCTCCGACGCGTTCGAAGGCAAGCGCTTGATTCAGCGCCATCAACTCGTCTATGCGGCGCTCGGCGACCGCATGCGGCAGGAAATCCACGCGTTGAGCATGAAGACGCTCACGCCGTCGGAATGGCAGAACGGATAAATCGAGATATTAAGCGTGCGCATTACACAGGATTCACGCGACGCCGGCAGCGGCGCCGCCACGGAGGCCCGAGCGGGGCAAATCAGCATGGACAAGCTCGTGATCGAAGGCGGTCGGCCTCTGGCCGGCGAAGTGGGCATCTCGGGCGCGAAGAACGCGGCGTTGCCGATTCTTTGCGCGAGCCTCTTGACGGCCGATCCGCTCCATTTGGACAACGTGCCCGACTTGCAGGACGTGCGCACGACGCTCAAGCTGCTCGCGCAGATGGGCGTGCGCAAAACGCGATCCGACGCGCAGCTCACGCTCGACGCGGCGGCCGTCGACAATCCGGTCGCGCCGTATGAACTCGTCAAGACGATGCGTGCGTCGATCCTCGTGCTCGGTCCGCTGCTCGCCCGCTTCGGTCACGCGAAGGTGTCGCTGCCGGGCGGCTGCGCAATCGGTGCGCGTCCGGTCGATCAGCACATCAAGGGCCTGCAGGCGATGGGGGCGGAGATCGACATCGAGCACGGCTACATCGAGGCGCGCGCCACGCGCTTGAAAGGCGCGCGCATCATGACCGACATGATCACCGTCACCGGCACGGAAAATCTGTTGATGGCGGCCGTGCTGGCCGACGGCGAGACCGTGCTTGAAAACGCGGCGCGCGAGCCCGAAGTCGGCGATCTCGCTCAGCTGCTCGTGCGCATGGGTGCGAAGATCGACGGCATCGGCACCGACCGCCTGGTGATCCAGGGTGTCGACAAGCTGCACGGCGCGCATCACGCCGTGATTCCCGACCGCATCGAAGCCGGGACGTTCTTGTGCGCGGTGGCCGCGGCCGGCGGCGACGTGACGTTGCGCCGCGTGCGGCCGATCACGCTCGAGGCCGTCACGATGAAGCTGCGCGAGGCCGGCGTGACGATCGAGGAGGGCGACGATTGGATTCGCGTGCGGATGGCGCGGCGCCCGGCGGCCGTCTCCTTGCGCACCTCGGAATATCCAGCGTTCCCGACCGACATGCAGGCGCAATTCATGGCGCTGAACGCGGTTGCCGAAGGCACCTCGCAGGTGGTCGAGACGATCTTCGAAAATCGCTTCATGCACGTGCAGGAACTGAATCGTCTGGGGGCGCATATCACGATCGACGGCAACACCGCGCTCGTGACCGGCGTGCCGCGGCTGTCCGGCGCGACGGTGATGGCCACCGATCTGCGCGCATCGGCCAGTCTCGTCATTGCCGGGCTCACGGCCGACGGCGAAACGCTCGTCGACCGCATCTATCACCTCGATCGCGGCTATGACCGCATGGAAGAAAAGTTGACGGGCATCGGCGCGCGTGTCCGCCGCGTATCCGAGAAGACCGCGGCCGCCGCATCGGAGAAACGCGCATGAGCACGACCACCACGACGCCCCTCACGCTCGCGCTGTCCAAAGGGCGGATCTTCGAGGAAACGATGCCGCTCTTGGCCGCGGCCGGCGTGCACGTCTCGGAAGATCCGGAAACGTCGCGCAAGCTGATATTGCCGACGAGCGCGCCGAATGTGCGCGTCATCATCGTGCGGGCCACCGACGTGCCGACCTATGTCGAATACGGCGCGGCCGATTTCGGCGTGGCCGGGAAGGACGTGCTGCTCGAGCACGGCGGCTCCGGCTTGTATCAACCGATCGATTTGGACATCGCGCGCTGCCGGATGTCGGTGGCCGTCGCGGCCGGTTTCGACTATGCCAATGCCGTGCGTCAAGGCGCGCGCCTGCGCGTGGCGACGAAGTACGTGCAGACCGCGCGCGAGCACTTCGCGGCCAAGGGCGTGCACGTCGATCTGATCAAGCTGTACGGGTCGATGGAACTCGCGCCGCTCGTGGGCTTGGCCGATGCGATCGTCGACCTCGTCAGCTCGGGTGGTACGCTGCGCGCGAACAACCTCGTCGAGGTCGAGGAGATCATGCAGATTTCGTCGCGCCTCGTGGTGAACCAAGCGGCGCTCAAGCTCAAGCGCGAGGCGCTCAAGCCGCTGCTCGACGCATTCGAGCAGGCCTCGCGTAAGCCCACGGCGCCGAGCGTCTGACGCGATCCGGGCCCGCCGCGCCTCGATGATCGAGCGCGCCGCCCCGGCAAGCGCATTACCGAAACGGATACCAGCATGTCACTGACGATTCGCAAACTCGATTCGAGCGCCGCCGATTTCAGTGCGGCGCTCGCCGCCGTACTCGCGTTCGAGGCGAGCGAGGACGAAGCGATCGAACGCTCGGTCGCGCAAATTCTGGCCGACGTGAAAGCGCGCGGCGACGAAGCCGTCCTCGAGTACACGAACCGCTTCGACCGCTTGTCGGCCGGGAGCGTCGCGGCGCTGGAGCTGCCCGCGAGCGAGCTCGAGGCAGCCCTCGAAGGCCTCGAGCCCAAGCGGCGCGCGGCGCTCGAAGCCGCCGCGGCGCGCGTGCGCGCCTATCATGAGAAGCAGAAGATCGAGTGCGGCAGCCACAGCTGGCAGTACACGGAATCGGACGGCACGGTGCTCGGCCAGAAGGTGACGCCGCTCGACCGCGCCGGCATCTACGTGCCCGGCGGGAAGGCGGCTTATCCGTCGTCGGTGCTGATGAACGCCATTCCGGCGCGCGTGGCCGGCGTGCGCGAGATCGTGATGGTCGTGCCGACGCCGGACGGCGTACGCAACCCGCTCGTGCTCGCGGCGGCGCTGCTCGGCGGCGTCGATCGCGTGTTCACGATCGGCGGCGCGCAGGCAATCGGCGCCCTCGCGTACGGCACGCCGACGGTGCCGGCCGTCGACAAGATCTGCGGCCCCGGCAACGCGTACGTCGCGGCGGCCAAGCGGCGCGTATTCGGCACGGTCGGCATCGACATGATCGCGGGCCCTTCCGAAATCCTCGTGCTCTGCGACGGCACGACCGATCCGCGCTGGGTGGCGATGGACCTCTTCTCGCAAGCCGAGCACGACGAGCTGGCCCAGTCGATCCTGCTGTGCCCCGACGAGGCGTTCATCGCACGCGTGGAAGACGCGATCGCCGAGCTTCTGCCGACGATGCCGCGACGGGACGTGATCGAGCGGTCGCTCGTCGATCGCGGCGCGCTCGTCAAGGTGCGCGATATGTCCGAAGCGTGTGCGATCGCCAATCAAATCGCGCCCGAGCACCTGGAAATTTCGGCGCTCGACCCGCATCAATGGGCCAAGGAAATTCGTCATGCCGGCGCGATCTTCCTCGGCCGGTACACGAGCGAGAGCCTGGGCGACTACTGCGCCGGCCCGAACCACGTGCTGCCGACCTCGCGCACGGCGCGTTTTTCGTCGCCGCTCGGCGTGTACGATTTCTTCAAGCGCTCGAGCGTGATCGAAGTGAGCGCCGAGGGGGCGCAGACGCTCGGCGAGATCGCGGCCGAACTGGCTTACGGCGAAGGATTGCCGGCGCATGCGCGCAGCGCGGAATATCGAATGAAGCAAAACGGTTGAACCGACGACGCTCACGCTTGACTACCAGGCCTACCGAGATGACGAAACCCGAAGACATCATTCGTCCCGACGTGCTGTCGATGACGACCTACGCGGTCGCCGACGCGACGGGCTACTTGAAGCTCGACGCAATGGAGAACCCCTTCACGCTGCCCGCGCCGCTCGCGGCGCAGCTTGGCGAAGTGCTGGCCGGCGTCGCGCTCAACCGCTACCCCGAGCCGCGCCCGGCCGCGCTCGTGAACAAGCTCAAGCAGGTGATGGGCGTGCCCGCCGGCGCCGATCTGCTGCTCGGCAACGGCTCCGACGAAATCATCAGCATGATCGCCGTCGCGTGCGCGAAGCCGGGGGCGAAGCTGCTCGCCCCCGTGCCGGGCTTCGTCATGTACCAAATGTCGGCGAAATTCGCGCAGCTGGAGTTCGTCGGCGTGCCGCATCGGGAAGACCTCACGCTCGACCTCGATGCGATGTTGGCCGCGATCGCCGAGCACAAGCCCGCGATCATCTACTTGGCCTACCCGAACAACCCGACGGGCACGCTGTACCCGGACGCCGACATCGAGCGCATCGTCGCCGCGGCCGCGGGCGGCCTCGTCGTCATCGACGAGGCGTACCAGCCTTTCGCGCAGCAGAGCTGGATCGGCCGCGTGCTCGACTACGATAACGTCGTGGTCATGCGGACGGTGTCGAAGCTCGGCCTGGCCGGGATTCGGCTCGGCTACCTGGCCGGGGCGCCGGCGTGGCTCAAGGAATTCGACAAGGTGCGTCCGCCGTACAACACGAACGTGCTGACGCAGGCGGCCGCGCAATTCATGCTCGATCATGTCGATGTGCTCGAGGCGCAGGCGGCGCAATTGCGCGCCGAACGCGCCAAATTGGCGGCCGCGTTGAAGGCTTTGCCGGGCACGACCGTGTTCCCGAGTTCGGCCAATTTCCTGCTCGTGCGCCTGCCCGACGCCGATGCCGCGTTCGCGGCGCTGTTAAATGCCAAGGTTTTGGTCAAAAACGTGGGTAAAATGCACCCATTGTTGGTCAATTGCCTGCGTTTGACGGTCGGTGCGCCCGATGAAAACGCACAAATGCTGGCGGCGCTCGAGCTTGCGCTGAAATAAAGAAGTTTTGATTCGAGGTTTTCCATGCGCGTAGCGGAAGTCTTTCGCGATACCAGCGAAACGAAGATCCGTGTGAAGATCGATTTGGACGGCACCGGCCGGCAAAAGCTGGCCACCGGTGTGCCGTTTCTCGACCACATGCTCGATCAGATAGCCCGTCACGGGCTGTTCGATCTGGACATCGAGGCGCAAGGCGACCTGCATATCGACGATCATCACACCGTCGAGGACACGGGCATCACGCTCGGGATGGCGGTGGCCAAGGCGATCGGCGATAAGAAAGGCATTCGCCGTTACGGTCATGCCTACGTTCCGCTGGACGAAGCGCTCTCCCGCGTGGTGATCGATTTCTCCGGGCGGCCGGGGCTCGAATTTCACGTGCCGTTCACGCGGGCGCGGATCGGGACGTTCGACGTCGACTTGTCGATCGAATTTTTCCGCGGCTTCGTCAATCATGCGGGCGTGACGCTGCACGTCGACAATCTGCGCGGGCTGAACGCGCACCATCAGCTGGAAACGGTGTTCAAGGCGTTCGGCCGTGCGCTGCGCATGGCCGTGGAGCTCGACGAGCGTGCGGCGGGGCAGATTCCGTCCACCAAGGGCAGTCTCTAACAAAAACGGCTGGACCGACGGACCGGCGCGCCGCATGCGGGCGCCGGCTTGCGATGGATCTTCTCAAATCGTTCATTTCACTGCTGGCGCTGATCAACCCCGTCGGCGCGGTGCCGTTCTTCTTGAGCCTCACGTCGGAGCAGTCCGACGTGGAACGCCGCCGCACGATCCGCATCGCCTCGATCTCGGTGTTTTGCGTGATCGCGATCACGACGTTGCTCGGTCAGCAGATCATCAGCTTTTTCGGGATTTCGGTGGGTTCGCTCGAAGTCGGCGGCGGGATCATCATGCTGCTGATGGCCGTGAACATGCTGAATGCGCAGGTCGGCAACGCGCGCGCCACGGCCGAGGAGCGCGACGAGGCCGAGCAGAAGAACAGCATCGCGGTCGTGCCGCTCGCGATTCCGCTCTTGACCGGCCCCGGCACGATCAGCACGGTGATCGTCTATGCGGCGAACGCGCACCGCTGGTATGACCGGATCGGGCTCGTCGCGATCGGTGCGGTGATCGCGGTCATCTGCTTCGGGGCGCTCCGGATGGCCGAGCCGATCGCCCGCTGGGTCGGCCAGACGGGTATCAATATCGGCACGCGGCTCATGGGTTTGATGTTGTCGGCGCTGGCGGTGGAGTTCATCGTCGATGGATTGAAGGCATTGCTGCCTAACTTGCGCTAAACGCGCTGTTTGCGATGAAAAAGATTGCGATTGTGGATTACGGCATGGGCAACCTGCGCTCGGTGTATCAGGCGCTGCGCAAGGCCGCACCGGAAGCGGACGTGGCGATCGTCGATCGCCCCGAAGGGATTCGCGCGGCCGAGCGCATCGTGCTGCCCGGCCAGGGCGCGATGCCCGACTGCATGCGTTGCCTGGGCGAATCGGGGCTGCAGGAGGCCGTGCTGGAAGCGGCGCGCGATAAGCCGCTGATGGGCGTGTGCGTGGGCGAGCAGATGCTGTTCGACTGGAGCGAGGAGGGCTCGACGCCGGGCCTCGCCCTCATGCCGGGCAAGGTCGTTCGTTTTCAGCTCGAAGGGCGGCTGCAGGACGACGGCTCGCGCTTCAAGGTGCCCCAGATGGGCTGGAACCGCGTGCGGCAAACCCGAGCGCACCCGCTGTGGGCCGGCGTGCCCGACGGCGCGTTCTTCTATTTCGTTCATAGCTACTACGTGGTTCCTGAAAACCCGGAGCACACCGTCGGGGAAACCGATTACGGCACGATCTTCACGTCGGCGGTGGCGCGCGAAAACGTCTTCGCGACGCAGTTTCACCCGGAAAAGAGCGCCGACTCGGGGCTGCGCGTGTACCGCAATTTCGTCGACTGGAACCCATGAACTGGGCATGCGCGTTCGCAAATTGCGTCCGATCGGGACGACGCGCGAGCGGAGAGCCCAAAGACTTGTACTAAACTAAGCGACACGGCTTCTCGAGGTCGGGCGCATTTGCGCGCCCGGCGAGAGCGGCTGCCGACATTCAACCTTCCAGACTTCACGCGATTGCTATGCTGCTGATTCCCGCCATCGACCTCAAGGACGGTCAGTGTGTGCGCCTTAAACAAGGCGATATGGACCAGGCGACGATATTTTCCGAGGATCCCGCGGCAATGGCCCGGCATTGGGTCGAGCGCGGCGCGCGGCGGCTGCATCTCGTCGATCTCAACGGTGCGTTCGCCGGCAAGCCGAAAAACGAGGAAGCGATCCGCGCGATCATCGAAGCGGTCGGCAGCGAAATCCCCGTGCAGCTCGGCGGCGGCATTCGCGATCTCGAAACGATCGAGCGCTACCTCGACGACGGCTTGTCCTACGTCATCATCGGCACGGCCGCGGTGAAGAACCCCGGCTTCCTGCAGGACGCCTGCACGGCCTTCGGCGGGCATATCATCGTGGGCCTCGATGCGAAGGACGGCAAGGTCGCGACCGACGGCTGGAGCAAGCTGACCGGGCACGAAGTCGTCGACCTGGCGCAGAAGTTCGAGGATTACGGCTGCGAGTCGATCATCTACACGGACATCGGCCGCGACGGGATGCTGCAAGGCATCAACATCGAAGCGACGGTGCGCCTCGCGCGGGCCGTCAAGATTCCCGTGATCGCGAGCGGCGGGCTCTCGAACCTGGCCGACATCGACGCGCTGTGCGAGGTCGAGGACGAAGGCATCGAGGGCGTGATCTGCGGGCGGGCGATTTATTCGGGCGATCTCGATTTCGCCGCGGCGCAAACGCGTGCCGACGCGCTGCGCGAATCGGACGACGCCTGACAAGCGTCACGGGCATGGCGCCGCCGGCGGCGCGCCGCGCGGCGCTCGGCCGGTTTTCGGCGCAGCGGCCGTTTGCGGCCAACGCGCCCGAAAGCGCCACGGCTTCACGCCGCCTGCTTCCGAGCAAGCGGCTCATTTAGCGGCATTTGCACCAACATGGCTCTAGCTAAACGCATCATTCCCTGCCTGGACGTGACCGCCGGCCGCGTCGTCAAAGGCGTCAATTTCGTCGAGCTGCGCGATGCCGGCGATCCGGTCGAAATCGCGCGCCGGTATGACGAACAAGGCGCCGACGAGTTGACGTTCCTCGACATCACGGCCACCTCCGATCAGCGTGACTTGATCCTCCCGATCATCGAAGCCGTGGCGGCGCAGGTCTTCATCCCGCTGACGGTCGGCGGGGGCGTGCGTGCGGTCGAGGACGTGCGGCGGCTGCTCAACGCCGGCGCGGACAAAGTCAGCATGAATTCATCGGCCGTTGCACGGCCCGAACTCGTGCGCGAGGCCGCGCAAAAGTACGGCTCGCAGTGCATCGTCGTGGCGATCGATGCGAAACGCGTATCGGGCGAGGGCGAGCCGGCGCGCTGGGAAGTCTTTACGCACGGCGGGCGCAAGGCAACCGGTCTCGACGTCGTAGAGTGGGCCAAGCAAATGGCCGACTACGGCGCGGGCGAGATCCTGCTGACGAGCATGGACCGCGACGGCACGAAGAGCGGGTTCGATCTGGCGCTCACGCGCGCGGTGTCGGACGCCGTACCCGTGCCCGTGATCGCCTCGGGCGGCGTCGGCTCGCTGAAGGATCTGGCCGACGGCATTCTCGACGGTCATGCCGATGCGGTGCTGGCCGCCAGCATCTTTCACTATGGCGAGCACACGGTGCGCGAAGCGAAGCGCTTCATGGCCGAGCGCGGCATCGCGGTGAGGCAATGATGACGGCTCCTGCAGACACACCTTGGCTCGACAAGGTCCAATGGGATGCGAACGGCCTCGTGCCCGTCATCGCGCAAGAGGCGAGCACGGGAGATGTGCTCATGTTCGCCTGGATGAATCGCGAGGCGCTCGCCAAGACGATCGAGACGGGGCGCGCCGTGTATTTCTCGCGCTCCCGCCAGCGCTTGTGGTTCAAGGGCGAAGAGTCGGGCCACGTACAGCGCGTCCATGAAGTGCGGCTCGATTGCGACGAAGATGTCGTGCTGCTCAAAGTCGAGCAGGTGTCGGGTATCGCTTGCCATACCGGTCGCCATTCCTGCTTTTTCCAGAAATTCGAAGGTACGGTCGACGAAGGCGAGTGGGTCGCCGTCGATCCCGTGCTGAAAGACCCCGAACAGATCTACCGATGACGCAATCCACGCAAGCGAGCGCCGCATCGACGCTCGAAGACACGCTGCTCCGGCTGGCTGCCGTGATCGACAGCCGCAAGGGCGGCGATCCCGAGGCTTCGTACGTTTCTCGCCTGTTCCACAAGGGCGACGACGCGGTGCTCAAGAAGATCGGCGAAGAGGCCACCGAAGTCGTGCTCGCGGCGAAGGATGTCCGCCAGGGCGGGGCGCCGTCGGCGCTCGTGGGCGAGGTCGCCGATCTCTGGTTTCACTGCCTGGTCATGCTGTCTCACTACGATTTGAGCCCCGCGGACGTCATCGCGGAGCTCGAGCGGCGAGAAGGCATGTCGGGCATCGAGGAAAAGGCGCTCAGAAAGCGTCGCGAGCGCGAAGAAAACGGCGGCTGAGCCGGCGTGGCGCTCGAACGCGCCATGCCGCAAGGATCGACCACGCCAATTGTGCAGGGAGAACGCAATGGACCAACGGCCGGGTGAGCCCGCCTCGTACGCTTTGCCGGAAGCCGGGCGGGGGCGCGATCTGCGCATGCTCACGCATATCCTTTATGCGTTGTATGCCCTCCATTTGTTCACGGGTGGCGTCTCCATCCTCGTGGGCGTTATCGTTGCTTACCTGAAGCGCGACGACGCCGTCGGCACGCCGTATGAACAGCACCTGCAATGGTTGATTCGAACATTTTGGATGGGCCTCGCGGGCTATATCATCGGCGGTGTGCTCATGTTCGTCCTCATCGGTATCCCCGTTCTCGCGGCCGTTTTCATTTGGATGCTGTACCGTATCGTGAAGGGCTGGCTGTACCTCTACGACGACAAGCCGCTGGACCCGCGCGCGTGGATCTGATCGCGCCGCGCACCCGATTCGAAACCAGGAACACCATGAGCCACGACAACTGCCTTTTTTGCAAGATCGCCTCGGGCGAGATTCCGAGCACGAAAGTGCACGAGGACGAAGAGTTCGTCGCCTTCAAGGACATTCACCCGGCTGCCGATACGCACGTGCTCGTCATTCCACGAAAACACGTGGAAACGCTGTCCAATTGCACCGAAAGCGATGCGCCTCTGCTTGGTAAAATGATGATTCTGGTGGCGCGACTGGCCGAGCAGCTCGGTTGCGCGTACACCGGCGGCGATACGGGGTTCCGAACGGTCATCAATACGGGGCCGGGCGGCGGGCAGGAGGTCTACCACTTGCATGCGCACATTCTCGCGGGTCCGCGGCCATGGAAGCGGATGGGCTGAAGGCGCGACGTTACCCGTTTCGCATCGATCGACGGGGGCGCATGCGCCCCGATTACGGTCGCAAGGCCGGTATTGTTTGCCGCCACGCAGCGTGGCAGTTAGGCTCGGGAGGGTCTCATGGGTTCATTCAGCATTTGGCACTGGTTGATCGTGCTTTTGATCGTCGCGCTCGTGTTCGGCACGAAGCGTCTACGCAGCATCGGCAGCGATCTGGGCAGCGCGGTGAAGGGGTTCAAGGAAGGGGTCAAAGATGCCGACACCCCCTCGTCCACCACGCCGGCCGAGGCCGAGCGGCGCGAGTTGCCGCGCTCGGGCACGATCGACGTCGAGGCGAAGGAAAAAACTCGCTCGAACGACTACCGCTAAACGCCCCGCGCACACGCCCGGCAAGCTGCGGTGCGGTGCGCGGACGAAACGGTACGGACAGTCATGGCCATTCATACGCGCGCACGGCAGTGCCGCGGACAATCGATAACGGACGCAACGGACGACTAGGCCTCTGACATGCTCGATCTCGGATTGACGAAGATGGCGCTGATCGGTGTCGTGGCGCTCGTTGTGCTGGGGCCGGAGCGGTTGCCGCGCGTCGCGCGGACGGCCGGCGCGCTCTTTGGCCGCGCGCAGCGCTACATCAACGACGTGAAGGCCGAGGTGACGCGCGAGATCGAACTGGACGAATTGCGTCGGATGAAGACGGAATTCGAATCGGCCGCGCGCAACGTCGAAAACACCATCCACGATAACCTGCGCAAGCATGAGACGGAACTGAACGATGCATTCCGCGCGGGCAGTTCCGTCTCGCCGAGTATTGCGGGCGGCGCTGCTGCGGAAGACGCCGCGAGCGATGCGGGCGCCGTGGCGAGTCCGACGCCGTCGAGGTGGCGCGGCGTTTCGGCGGGACCGTCCGTCAAGCGCGTCAGCTGGCGTGTCAAACGCTCGGCGGCCCCGGTGTGGTACAAGCGCGCGACGGCCCGACGCTCGCACGTGCAATCGGGCGCGGCGCGCGTGGCGCGCTATACGCCCGAGAGCTTGCGCAAGCCGCGGCGCTTCCTTTGATCCCATCGTCCATGCACGTCATCGACAGTTCCCATCTTCCGATCCATCGGCGCGGCGCGCGTCGATCTCCTTGAGAGGGCCGGCGTGAGCGACCCCCAGCACAATCAAAACGAAGGCACAGAAGAGTCGTTCATCTCGCATCTCGTCGAGCTGCGCGACCGCATCATCAAAGCGGGCATTGCCGTCATCGTCGTCTTTCTGTCGCTCGTGTATTGGGCGACGGACATCTTCAAGCTGCTCGCGCGGCCGTTGATGGAAAATCTGCCCAAGGGCGGGCGGATGATCGTGACGGACGTCACGGGCTCGTTCTTCGTGCCCGTGAAGGTGACGATGCTCGTCGCGCTCGTCATCGCGCTGCCGATCGTGCTCTATCAAATCTGGGCATTCGTCGCGCCGGGGCTGTATCAGCACGAGAAGAAGCTCGTCACGCCGCTCGTGGGCAGCAGCTACGTGCTGTTTCTCTGTGGGATGGCGTTTGCCTATTTCGTGGTCTTCCCGACGATCTTTCGCGTCATGGCGCACTACAACGCGCCGCTCGACGTGCAGATGTCGACCGACATCGACAACTACTTGAGCTTCGTGCTGTCGATGTTTCTAGCGTTCGGGGTGACGTTCGAGGTGCCGATCATCGTCGTGCTGCTCGTGCGCATGAAGGTGCTGACGATCAAGAAGCTGCGCAGCATCCGGCCCTATGTGGTCGTGGGCGCGTTCATCGTCGCGGCGGTCGTCACGCCGCCCGACGTCTTTTCGCAGCTGATCCTCGCGCTGCCGCTCATCATTCTCTACGAAGCCGGCATCATCGCGGCTCGCTTGATCGTGGGCAAGGATCTTCCCGTCGCCGACGAAGAAGGCGTGGCGGGCTAGCGCCGCCGCGCTAGGCTGCCCGCTAGGCTTGACTCACGTCTCGCCCCGCTTACTCCTCCTGCTGCGCGTCGCTGTTGTCGTCCTCGGTGTTGGCCTGCTTCGGCGGCGGCGGGCGCTTGCCGATCGTGATGACGACGTCCATCTCCTTCTTCTTGCGCATGAGCTTCACCTTGGCCTGCGTGCCGGGCTTGATCTGCGCGATCACGTTCAAGAGGCGCGTGGTGTCGGTGATCTCCTCGCCGTTCACGTCGAGCAGGACGTCGCCCGGCTTGATGCCGGCTTTATCCGCGGGGCCGCCTTGCAGCACGCCCGCGACGATCGTGCCGCGCTGCTCCAGCCCGAACGATTCCGCGATGGCGGGCGTGACGTCCTGCGGCTCGACGCCGATCCACCCGCGCGTGACCGATCCCGTCGTAATGATGCTTTCCAGTACGCTGCGCGCCGTCGAAACGGGGATGGCGAACCCGATGCCGAGCGAGCCGCCCGAGCGCGAGTAGATGGCCGTATTGATTCCGAGCAGGTTGCCTTTGACATCGACGAGCGCGCCGCCCGAGTTGCCCGGATTGATCGGGGCGTCGGTCTGAATGAAGTTCTCGAACGTGTTGATGCCGAGATGGTTGCGCCCGAGTGCGCTGATAATGCCCATGGTGACCGTTTGACCGACGCCGAACGGATTGCCGATGGCCAGCACGACGTCGCCGACGCGGGCCTGGTCCATCCTTCCGAGCGTGATGGTCGGCAGGTTCGGGATGCCGATTTTCAGGACGGCGAGATCGGTTTCCGGATCGACGCCGATGACCTTCGCGTTCGTGCGGCGGCCGTCGGGCAGCGCGACCTCGATCTCGTCTGCCCCGTCCACGACATGTTCGTTCGTTAGAATGTAGCCTTCTGGACTCACGATGACGCCCGAGCCGAGGTTCGTCGCCGGTTCGTCTTGCGGTTGCTGCTGTTGCGGATTCTTAGGATTGCCGAAGAAGTAACGAAAAAGCGGGTCCTTTGCGTGCGGATTCGGCGGCTGCGCCCCGCCCTTGCCCGAGAACACGTTGACGACGGCCGGCATCGCCTTTTGCGCCGCGTCGGCATACGAGGCCGTGGACGGCCCCGAGCCGGAGCCGGGCGCGACTTCCCGCAGCGCCACGATCGGGGAGGCGAGCTGCTTGCCGAATTGCCCTTGCCGCTGCAGCCACTGGGGTTTGAGCGTGACCACGATGAACATGAGTGCGAGCAGCACCGTCACCGCTTGGGCGAACAGCAGCCAGAAGCGTCTAAGCATTTGAAGAATCGAGGTTTCTATGGATCGGATCGAACTTGAATTGTACTTGAACGACATGCTCGATATCGGGCGTTTCAAGGACTACTGCCCGAATGGCCTGCAAGTCGAAGGCCGGCGGCGCGTCGACAAGATCGCAACGGGCGTGACGGCGTCGCTCGCGTTTCTCGAGGCGGCCGCGCAGTGGGGCGCCGACGCCGTCCTTGTTCACCACGGCTATTTCTGGCGGAACGAAACATCGCCGATCACCGGCCGCAAGTACCGCCGGCTCAAGCAGCTCTTCGACAACGAGATGAGCCTGTTCGCCTACCATCTGCCGCTCGACGACCACCCCGAAGTCGGCAACAACGCCCAGTTGGGCGCGCGGCTGGGGCTGATCGGCGATTCGCGCTTCGGCCCGGACGGGCTGGGCTGGATAACCACGCTGCCGATGCCGATCACGCTGGCGCACTTCGCCGCACAGGTGGAGCAAACGCTCGCCCGCGCGCCGATGATCCTGGGCGATCTGGATACGGAGCTGCGCCGCATCGCCTGGTGCACGGGCGGCGCGCAGAACTACTTCGAAGCGGCCATCGACGCCGGCGCGGACGTCTACCTCACCGGCGAGATCTCCGAGCCGACCACGCATATCGCCCTGGAAAGCGGCGTCGCCTTCCTTGCTGCGGGGCATCATGCGACGGAGCGGTACGGCGTTCAGGCGCTTGGCGCGCATCTGTCAGAGCGCTTCGACGTCGAACATCTATTTATCGATATCGATAATCCGGTTTGATGCAACGCCGCAATTTCCGCATTGCAGCGGACGATTTTTTGCATTTTGGCTGATGCGAAACCGCGTTTCGGCAACGACCATGCCGATACAGCAAATACTTAACGAGAAACGGAGACGAAATACCGCCCGTCGGATACGGGGAAACCCTTAAGAATCAACGCTTCGCACGGTTTTTGTCGGACGGCTCTTGTAAATGCCGACTCCATTCGCGCAAACTAGCGGCGGTGTGCAAAAAGCGGTGACGGAATATCCAACTTAGAAGTGGGGCGTGTGATGCGAGATAAAGAAGAGGAACGCGTCGACGGCAGCCGCCGTACCTGGCTGATTGCGACGTCCGTAATGGGCGGCTTTGGAGGCGTAGCCGCTGTCGTACCTTTCGTGGACTCCTTAGAGCCATCGGCGAAAGCCAAGGCGGGCGGCGCGCCCGTCGAAGTCGACATCAGCGGTTTGAAGCCCGGCGAGATGATGACCGTCTCCTGGCGCGGCAAGCCCGTCTGGATTCTGAATCGAACCGACGACATGCTCGCCGAGGTCAAGAAGGCCGACGGCGAGGTGGCCGATCCGAAGTCGAAGAACCCGTTCACCATGCCGTTGCCCGAGTACTGCAACAACGAATACCGGTCGCGGGCCGATCACAAGAACATCCTCGTCGTCGTGGCCGTCTGTACGCATCTGGGCTGCTCGCCCACCTCGCGCTTCACGCCGGGGCCGCAACCGAACCTGCCGGACAACTGGCCGGGCGGCTTTTTGTGCCCCTGCCACGGCTCCACCTACGATCTCGACGGCCGAGTCTTCAAGAACAAGCCCGCGCCGCAGAACCTCGACGTTCCCCGCTACATGTTCACGAACAACGGCAGCACCGTCGTGATCGGTAAAGACGAGCAAGGAGAGGCGTAAATGGCGACAACGGAAAACCAAGTGGAATCGACGGGCTTGGCCGGATGGATCGACCGGCGCTTCCCGATGACGTCGACATGGAAAGCGCATTTGTCCGAGTATTACGCGCCGAAGAACTTCAACTTCTGGTATTTCTTCGGCTCGCTCGCGCTGCTCGTGCTCGTGAACCAGATCGTCACGGGCATCTTCCTGACGATGAACTACAAGCCCGATTCGCAGCTCGCCTTCGCGTCGGTCGAGTACATCATGCGCGAAGTGCCCTGGGGCTGGCTGATTCGGTACATGCACTCGACGGGCGCGTCGATGTTCTTCGTCGTCGTCTACCTGCACATGTTCCGCGGGCTGATGTACGGCTCGTATCGCAAGCCGCGCGAACTCGTCTGGATCTTCGGCTGTGCGATCTTTCTGTGCCTCATGGCCGAGGCGTTTTTCGGCTACCTGCTGCCTTGGGGGCAGATGTCGTATTGGGGCGCGCAGGTCATCGTGAACTTGTTCTCGGCCATCCCGTTCGTCGGCCCGGATCTGTCGCTGTGGATTCGCGGCGATTACGTCGTGTCCGACATCACGCTGAACCGCTTCTTCGCGTTCCACGTGATCGCGATTCCGCTCGTGCTGCTTGGGCTCGTGTTCGTGCATATCGTCGCGCTGCACGAAGTCGGGTCGAACAACCCCGACGGGATCGAGATCAAGGCGAAGAAGGACCCGGACGGCAAGCCGCTCGACGGCATCCCGTTCCATCCGTTCTATTCGGTGCACGACTTCTTCGGCGTATGCGTGTTCTTGATCGTTTTTGCGGCGATCATTTTCTTCGCGCCGGAGATGGGCGGATACTTCCTCGAATCGAACAACTTCATCCCCGCGAACCCGCTGCAGACGCCGCCCGAAATCGCGCCGGTCTGGTACTTCACGGCGTTCTACGCGATGCTGCGTGCGACGACGGACCCGTTCAAGATCGTGCTGATGATCGTCATCGGCCTGCTCGGTTTGCTGGCGCTCGCCCGAGCCCGCGGCAAGTGGCGCATCGGCTTGCCCGTTCTGGCTGCGCTCGTGATCGTCTTCATGGCGTTCACCGAAGCGAAGTTCTGGGGTGTCGTGGTGATGGGCTCGGCGGTGATTTCGCTGTTCTTCCTGCCTTGGCTCGACCGCAGTCCCGTCAAGTCGATCCGATACCGGCCGTTCTTCCACAAGGTTTTCTACGGAATTTTCGTGCTGGCGTTCCTGACGCTTGCCTTTTTGGGGACGAAACCGCCTTCGCCGGCGGCGACGTTGATCGCCCAGATTTGCGCGCTGATCTACTTCGCGTTCTTCCTGGGCATGCCGTTTTGGACGCGGCTCGGCACCTTCAAGCAGCCGCCCGAGCGCGTTCGATTCAAGCCCCATTAATCGCGAGCGAGGACAATACGATATGAAGACTTGGCTGAGCAAACTCGCGCGGATCGGCGGGGCGAGCATTCTGACGTTGGCGGCGGCGCTCGGATCGGCGCATGCGGAGGAAGGTTTTCCGCTCGACCGTGCGCCCGACAACATGCACAACATCGCTTCTTTGCAGCATGGAGCGCAATTGTTTGTAAACTATTGCCTGAACTGCCATAGTGCGAACCTGATGCGGTACAGCGCGCTCGAGCAGATCGGCATTTCGCAGAAGGAAATCGAGCAGAACCTGCTGTTCACGACCGACAAGGTAGGCGGCACCATGTCGGTGGCGCTGAAGCCGGACGACGCAAAGGCGTGGTTCGGCGTGGCGCCGCCCGATTTGTCGGTCGAAGCGCGTGCGCGCGGCAGCGACTGGTTGTACACGTACCTGCGCAGCTTCTACCGCGACGACACGCGGCCTACGGGCTGGAACAACATGGTGTTCAACAACGTCGGCATGCCGAACGTGCTGTGGCAATTGCAGGGCGAGCGCACAGCGAAATTCGAGGACGTGACGGACAAGGAGACGGGCGAGAAGACGCATGAGTTCGCGGGCTTCCAAGTCGTAAAACCTGGGACGATGTCCCGGGTAGATTATGATTCTGCCGTGGCCGATCTGGTCGCGTACTTGACTTGGATGTCCGAGCCGACCCAGCAGACGCGCCGACAGCTTGGCGTGTGGGTGCTGATCTTCCTGGGCGTACTGTCGTTTTTCGCCTGGCGGCTCAACGCGGCTTACTGGAAGGACGTCAAATAAACACGCCGTGACACGGTGTGGGGCCGGTGCAAGGGAGGGTTCGCTCCAACGAGCGGGCGCTCCGGCGTGCTGGCCCTTCAGCTTTTTGAGGAAACTTTAGACATGATGGTTTTGTATTCCGGCACAACTTGCCCGTTTTCCCAGCGTTGCCGGCTGGTGTTGTTCGAAAAGGGCATGGACTTCGAGATCCGCGACGTCGACCTGTTCAACAAGCCGGAAGACATCGCCGTGATGAATCCGTACGGGCAGGTGCCGATTCTGGTCGAGCGCGACTTGATTTTGTACGAATCGAACATCATCAACGAGTACATCGACGAGCGCTTCCCGCATCCGCAGCTGATGCCGGCCGATCCGGTGCAGCGTGCGCGTGCGCGCCTGTTCCTGCTCAACTTCGAAAAGGAGTTGTTCGTTCACGTCGGCACGCTCGAGAACGAGAAGGGCAAGGCCGCGGAGAAGAACCACGAGAAAGCGCGTCTCGCGATTCGCGATCGGTTGACGCAATTGGCGCCTATCTTCTTGAAGAACAAGTACATGCTGGGCGAAGAGTTCTCGATGCTGGACGTGGCGATCGCGCCGCTCTTGTGGCGTCTGGATCACTACGGCATCGAGTTGTCGAAGAATGCCGCGCCGCTGATGAAGTACGCCGAGCGTATCTTCAGCCGCCCGGCGTATATCGAGGCGCTGACGCCCTCGGAAAAGGTGATGCGCCGGTAAATCGGGTTCGGTCGCCCGCCCGCACGCATGGCGTTCGCGGGCGGCGCGCCGGATTCTGTACGAGGACAGTTGATGCAAGAAATTTCGACTAAGCCTTATTTGCTGCGTGCGTTGTACGAATGGTGCACCGACAACGGTTATACGCCGCACATCGCCGTGCGTGTGGACAACCAGACGCGCGTGCCGCGTCAGTTCGTGCATAACGACGAGATCGTGCTGAACATCAGCTTCGAGGCGACGAGCCAGCTGCAGATGGGCAACGAGTGGATCGAGTTCAGCGCGCGCTTCTCAGGCAAGGTGCATAAGATCGAAGTGCAGGTAGCCAATGTGCTGGCGATCTATGCGCGCGAGAACGGGCAGGGCATGGCCTTTCCGGTCGAGCCCGCGACGGGCGCCGCGCAAACCGGCGGGCCGGTGGCGGAGAGCGAAGTACAGGATGCCGATGTATTGGAATCCGAAGCTTCGCCGTCGGACGGCGATGCGAGCGCACCGGCCGCGAGCAGCGATGCGGAGCGCGCCCCGAGAAGCGATGACGATGGCGGCAAAGGCGGCGGCGGGAAAGGCCACCTCAAGGTCGTGAAATGAAGTAGAATCGCGGTCTTACGCCGGCTTAGCTCATCTGGTAGAGCAGTTGATTTGTAATCATCAGGTGGCGGGTTCGAGTCCTGCAGCCGGCACCATATCTGACGAGGGGTTACGCGATGTTTGCGTAACCCCTTCGTGTTTCTGCACCACCTACGCTTCTCTCTTCAGTCGAACGTCCGCACGACGGTGGACGCTTTGGTTGCGATCAGCCAGCTACCCTCCACCTTATGCAGCACGAAATGATCGTTGAAGAGCCTATTTCCGATCCGCACTCTTACCGTTGCCGTTGAAAGGCCGTCCGAGATGTTCTCCATGGACAGGACTGCCTCTTCTCTGGGCGCACCTGTTGATTGAGGGCTCGGTCTTCCGTTGATGAGCGCCGCGTATTCCGGCGCCGACAGGGTTTGCAACTGACCTTCGTGAACCCATTGCACGAGACAGCGCGGGTGAAAGACCTTATTGAAGTCACGGCTCTTCGGCTCGTAAGCCAAATTGAAATAGTCGTCGATTAAAGCGAGTACGGCCTGGGTCTGATTCATTGCTCGATGTCCTCAGTGGTTGAACGGCTCGTACAATGGACGATCCTCCCGCGCTCGAATAGTGCGAACCGGTCATCGCAGCCATTACAGGAAGACATCGATCATGGACGATCTCGATGGGGGGCTCGTTAGCGGCTTGCTTGCACTTGCAGCGCTAGCCGAGACGAAGAGCTTCGGCCGGGCCGCATCGCGTCTGGGTAAGACCCAGCCCGCGGTGAGTCGCGCTATCCAACGATTGGAGGATCGGCTCCGCGCAAAGCTCGTGCATCGCACGAGCCGGCACGTCGAAGTGACGGACGCCGGGCATGAGCTATTGTCGAAGGTGCTGCCGTTGCTGGAAGGGATCGAAGAGGCGACGGTCGGGGCCTCGGACCAGACTTCGGTCGTCAAGGGAACACTCCGTGTGGCGTGCGATGCGGCGTTCGCCCGTCTTGTGTTGGCGCCGGAGTTGTCCCAGTTCTTGAACGATCATCCCGCGCTTCAACTGAAGCTGGAGACGCGGAACGACCTCTCCGACTTGGTGAGCGACGGATTCGATCTCGCCATACGGTTCGGACCGCCATCCGTCTCCACGTTGGTGTGTCGCAGGCTATATAGTCCGCGAATCGTGACTGTGGCCGCGCCGTCTTACCTCGCGCGACGCGGTCGGCCGAGATCGCCGCAGGATCTCGTGGACGATGGCCATGAATGCATCCTCGCTATTGATCCGGCTACCGGCAGACCCTTCGACTGGGAGTTCTGGCGGGGCGACGAGAAGTTGAAGGTCGCCGTCAGCGGAAACCTCACAGTCACGGATGCGGGAACCAAGCTCGGAGCGTGCCTCGCAGGTTACGGGATCGCTCAGGTGATCGAACTTGGAATCGACGCTCATCTGCGCGCCGGCACGCTGGAGCCACTTCTGACGGACTGGCCCGACGAGACGTTTCCGCTCTACGTCTACTATCCCAGCCGGAACCACGTTCCCGCCAAGGTGAGAGCGTTCATCGACTTTGTCGTCGGCATGATGCCGGGGCTACAGCCCAAAGGCCCGGCCCTCTGCTCGCGGTTACCGACCGATTCGCCGAGCGCCAAGCAGGCAGTATCGTGACGCGTGAATCGAGGCGCGTCGCTGGCATGATGCCGCGTTCATCGCTAGGGCGCTGGCCGATGTTGCCCGCGCTCGCGGCCTGCGGCGCCAAATCACCTCCGAGCGCGCAAAGCGCCGACTGCTCCATCCGAGCTATCAACGAATGGCAGACGCATCTGCCGATAGGCAGCCCGATGCTCCACCACCTTGTCGATGAAGTACGCCGACTTGATGTGCTCGCCGCTCATGCTCTGTCGCTGACGCACGACTACCTGAAGGACGTCGCCGCGCGAAAACGAAGCTTCGTTATTGGCGATCTTTCGTAGAAACGCTTCATCGAGAATCGGCGCGTAGAAGGTGTGATCACCATTGGTGAAACGCCATTTGTTTTCTTGATTGAATTCCAATCGAACGATTTGAACCGTTTCGGTGAACGTCGTTTCGCCCAAGTCCTCGTCCCCTTCGTCCGGAACGATGAAGCAATACGCCTCCGACTTGCTCACGGTCTCAAAAACGTCACCTTCCGCGCCGCAGGAGAACGAGTCGACGCCCGGTCGGCACAACGGTCGAGTGATCAGTCCCTCGAGCGCTTGGCGGGTTTTCACATCTCTGAACAGTGCAAGAACCGTGAGGTCGATCTCGATCGATTCCGTTTCGACTGCGATAACCGCTGCGTCGTCTGTCGCGTGAACGCGCGAAATGGGCCGCCCGCGCAGCCACTTCAGGACGTGGATCAACCCTTTTCGCGTGGCGGCCACGCATTCCCGCGCATTGAGGCCAAGGTAGGCCAATAGCAGGCCTACAGCCTGGACTTCCCTAGTGGAGAAAAAGTCGATCGTACTCGAGGAAATCGATTGGTACAGCGTGAGGTCGATTCCAAAACTGCCTGTTCGGAACGGACTTTTGACGTTCACGGCCACCTTCGACGTTTCGCCGTTGACGACCCGGTTCGCGTGTTCGAGTAGGTCGCCCAGGGCGTGGAGCGCTGGGGCAAGTTCCCTGACGTCCATCTCGTTCGAGTCGAGCGCCGGGCCGTCATAGGCGATGCGAAACGTTTGGTGTTGCATGCGAGCTTGTTAGTCGGAAAAGCTCACGATCATAGGAGGGAAAAGCCGCCCCGCGCGAATGCCGCTCGCAATTCGGACACAAAGAAGTCGTCAGGGCCCCTGCTGCTAGCCTACTAGCTGCCGATCAGACGTGCGTTCAAAGTGCCGCCGGCTTCTCCACCTGCCACTTCAATACAGGATGCGTCGCGCCATCGGGCATGGCCCATACGCCATTCGGGCAGAAGTCCCACCCCACGAAGCTCGTCGCGTCGCGCATCTGCGCGGCCGTCAGGCCACCGGTCGATGGAATGCCGATGCCACCGAACGTGAGGCCCGTCGCATCCATGTTCCAGTAGTTGTTGAGGGCAGTGCCATTGCTGACAGCAGTAATGGCGCCAGGCGGCAGTGAAATTCCACTGCCTTGCCAGCCCGCTACCGGCCCCGAGGCAAACGATTCGATGATCGACGACATGCCGTCGATCGGGCTCGCCCCGGCCAGCCCACCAACAAACGTGGAGCTCGCCAGCGGGCTGACGCTGCCCGTCGCATACGACTGCTTGATCGTCCCGATGTTGGCGCCCACTAGTCCGCCCGCGTAGTCGAATCCGGCCACGTTGGCGCTGCTCCACGATTGCGCAATGAGTGCACCGTTGCCGTTCTCGCCCACGAGCCCGCCATTGGATGACGTGCGGCCCGGCCCAATCGCGCCCACCGCGCCGGTGGAATAGGCACGGAAGATCGTACCGAAGTTGACGCCGGCCAGCAGGCCGCCTTCGGCGAACGAATTGGCTGCGGCGGCGTTGTACGAATTCGTGACGCCGAGGTTGCGCACCACGCTATTCGTATCGATCGCGCCGAAAACGCCTGATGGTCCGCCCGCCGGGTCGAATGCGATCACCGCGCCGTCGATCACATGTCCGAATCCGTCGAACTGCCCCGCGTACGGTTGAACGAGATCGCCGATCGGCCGCAGGCTCCCGCCCGCGAACTCGACATCGCGTCCAAGCGCATAGTTTGCAAACAGGTCTTGCGCCACGCTTCGCAGGTCGTCTGCTGAATTGACAAGGCGATAGGCTGTGATTTGCGTCAGCAGCCCACTATTTGCGGGCGGCGTCCATGACGTATTTCCGAGCATCGCACCGGCCGCATAGGTCCCGTTCATGTCATAGAGCACGTTGACGATGCCCGTGCTCTTCGACCAGTCGATCGTGCCTTGATTCGTGACGCTGCCGCCGTTGTCGATCGCCGTCGAATCGGCATGCAGCGTGAGATTGCCGCTGCCCGCGTTCTTGATCGTGACGCCGTCGTTCACGCGCACCGAGCGATAAGCGTTCAATCCCAGCGAGGCCGGGCCGGTCCACCCGATGTTCGAGCCAATCGCGATATCGCCGCTGCGCCCTTCGTCGGCCGTCGCCTGGACGTTGATCGACGTTCCCGCATTGAGGTTTCGTGTCAGCACGGTGGCTTCGCGGCTGCCGATCGCGATGCTGGGCGTGATGATGTTCCATATACCGGCCGACACGGTCGGGATGCAATGGCAAAACACAATCGTGCCTGCCTCAGTGTCCACGGTTCCGCCGCTGCTATCCGCGTTCTTTGCGTCGAGCCGCCCGCCAAGCCGCACCCAGCCTCGGTCGGCGACGAGCCATATATGCCCGTCGCGCGTGGCCGTACCGGTGGCGCGGATGGCCGTGTGATTGCCCGACAAGGCGTACACGTTGCCGTCCGCCGCTTGCAAGCTGACCTGCGCGGCTTCGATCGCGCCTCGATTGATGACGGTGCCGCCGCTAGGCATCTGCACGTACACCTGCTTGTTGTGCTGGTCGGTCGCAAGCAGCATCTGCTGGGCAGCCGCGAGTTCCACCGTGCCATTCGGCGCGTGAATGTCTCCCGCGTTTTCCACTTGCGAGCGGGCGATCAAAAACACGTCGCCGTTTTTCGATTCGATTCGTCCCAGGTTGACGACCTTGCCGTTGGACGCTCCGGTAAATTGAAAATTGTCGACGAGCATGAACAACGTATCGTCGGTATCAAGCGTGGATGCAACGAACCGTCCCCCGGTCGATACGATGCCCGACTTGCCGATGAGCACGCCCTGCGGATTGACGAGATAGACGCTGCCGGTACCGGTGAGCGTGCCGAGAATCTGCGAAGGGGCGCCCCCGGTGACGCGGTTCAGCGTCGCACCGTTGCCGTTGTTGAACGTCACGCGTTGGCCCGCGTCGATCGAGAAACTGCCCCAATCGATGATGCCTCGACTCGAGCTTTGGTTGACCGTCACGGAGGTCGCGTTGCCGGCGATCGCGCCGGCGCCCGCCACGAACTGTCCACCTTGTGGGAGTGCGCCCGCGCCCAACGCTAGCGTGGCATGGGCGCATAAAGTCAGCGCCGCCGCGGCGCATGCCGACGGTGCGAACAGCGTGGCCGCGCGCCGCGACCGGTGATCGATTGTCCGCCCGAATTTCGTCTCAATCATGATCGCCCTCGTCAATCGTTCATTCGACGTTGTGCGCAGTCATCCGTGCTCGCACGCGGAGATGTTTAATCGGGAAATAAAATAAAAAAAGGCGTCGTTGTTTATTTGCTTATGAGAACTTCAGTTCTCGACGGTGCGATTTCACCGAAGCCGCGTGAGCGAAGAAACGAAGAAGCGATGTCCGCCTTGATTGAAGGCGGTTAAGCCGCGTTCAGCACGACACGGGCTTCTAGGCCGCCACCCTCTCGGTTCTCGAGCGTGAGCGTAGCGTTGAGCGCGAGGGCAAGCTGCCGCGCGATGGCGAGACCGAGGCCGGTTCCGCCGGTGGCGCGATTGCGCGAGGTTTCCTCGCGGTAGAAGGGTTCAAACACCGCTTCCAGCGCCTCCGGCGAAATGCCGGGGCCCCGATCGAGCACCGAGATCACGACGTGATTTACATGATCGTGACGCATCTCAATGGCCGCTTGTCCGGCAAACTTCAGCGCGTTGTCGACGAGATTGCCGATCAAACGCCGCAATGCATTAGGCCTCGTCGCGATCGTCACCGATTCATGCGCATCGAGCGATACCGCCGCGCCCGTATCGACGTAGTCATAAACCAAGCTTTCCAGCAACGCATGCAGGTCGGTACGATGGATGTCTTCATTCACGCCGTGCATCGTGCGCGCATACGCGAGCCCTTCCTTGACCAGCGTTTCCATCTCCGCAAGGTCGCGTTGCAGTCGCGCCCCTTGAACTTGGTCATCCATCGTCTCGACGCGCAGCCTCATTCGCGTAATCGGTGTCTGCAAATCGTGAGAAATGGCTGCCAAGATCTGAATGCGCTCCGCCATATAGCCCGCGATGCGTTCCTGCATCGAATTGAATGCACGCGCCGCTCGCGCCACCTCCGACGGTCCCTTCTCCGGCAGGCGTTCGCCCTTCAAATCGGGGCCGAGCGCGTCGGCTGCTTTCGCCAACTGCTGCAGAGGGCGCGTGGCAAGGCGTACTGCAAGCCACGAGCATGCGACGATCACCGCCAATTGCAGCGCGAGCGTAAACGGCAGCCACGGAGAGATCGGGATCGACGACATGGGCAAGACGTCGATTGTCAGCGGCGCACCGTCCGTGAGCTTTAAGTGAACCTGCAGGTGCTCGCGCGAGTCGGGGATCGTGTTGACGCTGACTGGGTACTTGCGCCCGATACCCGCCTCGATCGACTCCGCCATGCGTGCGGAGAGCCGCGCGTCGGGCGGCGCGCCGGTTTCGCCGGGGCCGAGAATGAAGCGGTACGTTCGGCGCGCGAGACGCGGCAGCCAATCCGCTCGCTCGCTGGCGGGAAGGTGGTCGAGCAAGGCGACCGAGCTGGCCACTTCCCGCTCGACGTAGCCCATCATCACGTCGGTCGTGGCGTTGTCGCGCTCTGTCAGCGTCAGCCAGAAACTCGCACCCTGTGTGAGCGCGAGACCAATGACGAGGATCAGCGCAACGCGCGCATACAACGTGCGAGGCAGGCGCCAATGCAAGGCTCGGCCGATCACGACGGATCCTGTATGACGGTGACGGCCGCTGAAAACACATACCCCTCGTTGCGCAGTGTCTTGATGTAGCGCGGCTCGCGCGCTTCGTCGCGCAGCCGCTGCCTGACGCGGCTCACCAGAAGGTCGATCGAACGATCGAACGCGTCGGCTTGGCGGCCCTGCGTGAGGCTCAGCAACTGGTCGCGCGTGAGCACTCGCTGCGGATGGTCGAGAAATACGCGCAGCAGCCGGTATTCGGCGCCGCTCAACGCGACGACGGTCCCCTCCGCGTCGAGCAGGTGCCTCGCAACGGTGTCGAGCCGCCAATCGCCGAACGCCAGCACGTGGGCCGACTCGCTCACTTGCATGCCAGGCGGAAGCATCCGCGCTCGGCGCAGGACCGCCTTGATGCGCGCGAGCAATTCCCGCACGGCGAACGGCTTCGCCAAATAATCGTCCGCGCCCATTTCCAGGCCGACGATGCGATCGGTTTCCTCGCCGCGCGCCGTGAGCATCAGTACAGGTACGCTGCGATGTCGGCTGGCGCGGAGATCGCGGCAGAGCACGAGGCCGTCCTCGCCCGGCAGCATCAGGTCGAGCACGATGATGTCCGGCGGCCCGCTTTCGAGCACCGCGCGCATGTCGCGGCCGTTGGCGGCGACCGATACGCGCATGCCGTTCTTCTCGAGATAGTCCGCGATCAATTCGCGAATGTCGCGATCGTCATCGACGACCAGCACATGGTCGATCCTGTCCATGGATGCTCCGTCAACGGCGCCTTCGCCGCATTTGCGCCGACGACCCGGCGATCAAATCGCACTTGAGCGGATGGCGCACTTCGGCGGCAACTCCCGCCATGATGAACAGCGCGACCGCCAAGACGCGTTTCATGCGTTGTCCACCACCGACATGCTTGCGCCGTCGTAGACCGCCGATTCGAGCCCGTAGACATCGACGCCGTCGAGGCAGCCGAGATTCACGCGCCAATGCGTGGGATTGCTGCGGGTTTGATGGAACGGATAGATGCCGCAATGGCGGCAGAAATAGTGCTTCGCCACGCGGGTGTTGAACTGGTAAAGCGTGAGATCGTCTTTGCCGCTGACGATTTCGAGCTGCTCGGCGGGGAACGCGGGCGACATCAACGCGCCTTTGCGGCGGCACAGACTGCAGTTGCAGCGGCCGGCCGGCGAGAGGGCCGTGAACACCTTGAATTTGACCGTACCGCAGTGGCATGAGCCATTGAACCATTCACTCATGATGCTCTCCGTTGGAAACCTGATGCGACGTAGAAGGCCCGTGACGATGTTGGGAAACGGGCGATCGATTCATGCGAGTTTGGGCTGGCGCGGGCAAGAACGCACTCTACAGCGATACGACCTGGAGTATCGCATCCGCGAACGCCTTCGGCGCTTCTTGCGGCAGATTGTGGCCGACGCCGCCGCCGATCGTGCGGTGCAGATACTCTCCGACGAACTTCTTGGCGTAAGCGGCGGGCTCGGGATGCGGCGCGCCGTTCGCATAGCCTTGCGCGCCGCGTTCGGTCGAGAAGTAGAACTGATACCACCAAGCGAATTCGGCTTTTGGCGGCAGCGGCTTTTTGTTGGCGGCATGACTGCCGATCAGGTACCCGCTCACCGAAACGAGCGCCTTCACGCGCTCGGGCCACAAGGCCGCGAGGCTCAGGCCCGCGATAGCGGTGCCGAGAAGACGACGACGTCGAGGGTCGACAGGTTTGTCCATGTTGTTCTCCGTACAGCAATGGTGAAAGGCGTCCGGCCGTATCGGTCAGGCTTCGGTGCTTGCCTTTATACGCAAAGCTGCGCGGGCGTTTGTATCTCAATGTATCGACGTTTGTTCAATACACATGGGGATTCAAAAATGCGCGCCGTTTGGCGTCTGCGGCAAACAGCCGAGTCCTTTCAACGTCGCTTCGACGGCCGCGTCGAGCGGCGTGTGCGGTTCGCGGCCGATCTCGGTTTCCAGTCGAGCGTTGCTCATACTCACCGGCACGCGCCAGAGATAGCGCATCTCCATCAACTCGCGCAGAGTCGGAACGAACGGCGAGGCCAACCGAGCGAGCCACCAAGGAAAGCGCCGCAGGCGCGGATGCAGGCCGTGCCGCTGCGCGACCGCTTGAATCGCATGCGCCATCTGTGTCCCGTCCGCATCCCAGTGGCCGCGCATATGGAAGCTCGCGAACGCGGCGAGCGTATGCCTGCGTTCGATAAGCTCAACCATGGTTCGCGCGACGTCGGGTACATACGACCATTGATGGCCCACGCCCGGCCGACCGGGGACGCGAACGGTCTGCACCATCCGCCCCGGCTGGATAAGGCCCTGCGCGAACCAACTGTTGCCGGCGCGCGGCCCGAAAAAGTCCCCGGCGCGCACGACGATCGTACGCACGCCTTGCGCCGTCGCGGCCTCCAGTCGTCGCTCGAGTTCCACCCTGATCGCGCCTTTACGCGTAGTCGGCCGCTGCGGCGAGTCTTCCCGCAGAACGGGAAACGCATCGCCGCCGTAGTTGTAGACGGTGCCGGGCAAGACGACCGTCGCCCCGGTCGCTGCTGCGGCGGCGATGGTGTTGTCGATCATCGGCAACACGAGTTCCGACCAACGGCGGTATCCGGGCGGATTGACTGCGTGAACGATGACGCCGCAGCCCCGAGCGGCATCGACGACCGATCGACGATCCATCGCGTCGCCGCGAAGCCAGACGATGCCGTCGCGCTCGACTTCGGCAGCGTCAAGAGTGCGTGCCAGAGCTCGGACCTCCCACCCCGCATCGCGCAATTGCCGCGCAAGCTCGCCGCCGATGCCGCCCGTCGCGCCAAGGATCAACGCCCGCCCTACCTGTACGTTCTGCGTGGTTTCCATCCATCTTCTCCTGGGAATGTGCATGCCGATGGCGGCATTGTGTGGCGCTCCCCGCTAATAAGGAATTGTCGAACGTGATCGATAGGCTATACATTTATGTATGGCTACCGATTTGAGTTGGGAACTGTATCGAACGTTTCTTGCCGTGCTGACGGAAGGCTCGCTCTCGGGTGCGGCCCGAGCGCTCGGCATCACGCAGCCGACGGCGGGCCGTCACGTGGCCGCGCTCGAGACTGCTTTCGGTCAAACGCTGTTTACCCGCTCGCAGTCGGGACTGCTGCCCACCGAGGCCGCACTGTCGCTGCGTGGCTATGCGCAGTCTCTGCAGAGCACGGCGGCAGCCCTGGCGCGCGCGGCCGCGAGTCATGGGGCAGGGGTGAGAGGGGTCGTGCGCGTATCGGCCAGCGACATCATCGGCGTTGAAGTGCTGCCGCCCGTGATTGCCGAGCTGCGGCGCGCGCACCCGGCGCTCATCGTCGAACTCGTGCCGACCAATCGCATTCAGGACGTACTGCAGCGCGAGGTCGATATTGCCGTGCGCATGGCCACGCCTGCGCAAGAGGCGCTGATTGCGCGCAAGGCGGGCGACATCGAACTTGGGCTATACGCGCATGCGGACTACGCGGCCGCGTGCGGCAACCCCGCGACCCTCGCCGAACTGGCTAGCCACCCGCTCATCGGCTTCGATCAATTGACGCCGTTCCTGCGTGAGGCCGGCAAGAAGCTGCCGATGTGGCGGCGCGAAGCATTCGCGCTACGAACGGACAGCGATCTCGCGCAACTTGCGCTGATTCGCGCGGGTTGCGGGATCGGTTTTTGCCAATCGGGCCTTGCGCGGCGCGATGCGCTCGTGCGCGTGTTGCCCGACGTCGTGGCGCTCAAGTTCCAGACGTGGGTCGTGATGCACGAGGATCTGCGCAGCAGTCCCCGTTGTACGGCCGCATTCGACGCGCTCGTGCGCGGGCTGCAAGCTTATATCGCCGGAGACGATGCAAACGGTGCGGGCTCGCCAAGCCGCTCACCCAGAAAATCGACGAATACGCGCAAGCGCGGCAGCATGTGACGGCTCGCCGGCCATAGCGCACGGAACACGCCTTCGGTTGTTTTCGACAGGGTCAACGCGGGTTGCAGTCGTCCTTCCGTAATCGCGTCGCGGCACAGGAAATCAGGGATGTACGCGATGCCGAGCCCCTCCACGGCCGCCGACAAGACGGCCTCTGCGTTGTTGAAGATGAGCGGCGCGCTCGTTTGCGTGCCGCGTAGCGCGGATTCGCCGTCTATCAGCCACTCTTGCAGCTTCCCGCTCGAAGCGAATCTGAAGCGCAGACACGCGTGCTCCGCAAGATCGTCTGCTACTTTCGGCATGCCGCGCCGCGCGAAGTAGGCAGGCGACGCGCAAACGACGAGCCGGTATGGGCCGAGCGGCTTTGCCTTTAAGCGTGAATCGAGGGGCTCGCCCCCGCGAATGACGACATCGAAACCTTCTTCGACTACATCGACGAGACGGTCGCTGAAGTCCAAGTCGAGTTCGATCGCCGGATAGCGCGAGCGAAACTCGGCAAGAACCGGCAGCACGAACCGATAGCCGACCGCGGGCACGCTGACGCGCAACCGTCCACGCGGCACGGCGCTCGCGGTCGACAGCTGCGCCTGTGCATCCTCGATATCCTGCAACGCTTGCCGGCAGCGGTCGAAAAAAATCGAGCCTTCATCGGTGAGACTGATCTTGCGAGTGGTTCGATGAAACAGTCGAACGCCGAGATTCTTTTCCAACTTCGCGATGCTCTTACCGACCGCGGACGCCGAGATGCCGAGCGCGCGGCCCGCGGCGACGAAGCTGCGCATTTCCGCCGCGCGGATGAAGACGAGGAGCCCACTGAGCGTTTCCATCGAAATGGTCGATTAAGGAATGATTTTCCTGAGAGTCCGGAAAGCGGGCTCATTTAAACATGGTCGGCGCACTTTTAACATTCCGGCACACCTTCGACCTACCATCTCTCAAGGGATTCGCGCCATGCCAAATACCACCGACGCAAAAGCACTCGACGTAACGCAGAAGCGCTTGGTGCTTTGCGCGGTTTGTCTGGCGGCGCTCGCGATGCCGGTCAGCTTCACGGGCCCGGCTCTAGCGCTGCCCACGATCGCATCCGCGCTCGGCGGCTCCCCGCTCGCCCTAGAGTGGGTGACGAACGCGTTCATGCTGGCATTCGGCAGTTGCATGCTCGTGGCGGGGACGTTGGCCGATCGCTTCGGGCGCAAGCGCATTTTTCTGGTCGGCACGCTTGGCTTCACCCTATCGTCGGTCATCGCGGCGCTTGCTGGGTCGATCATCGCAGTCGACCTCGCTCGTGTGCTGCAAGGCATGGCCGGCGCGGCTGCACTTTCTGCCGGCGCCGCCGCCCTTGCCCAAGAGTTCGAGGGCGACGCGCGCAATCGTGCGTTCAGCCTGCTCGGCACGACGTTCGGCGTGGGGCTCGCATTCGGGCCGATTCTTGCCGGCGGGCTCATTGCGCACATCGGCTGGCGTGCCGTGTTCGTTAGCACAGCCCTCGTTATGCTCGCGGCCTCGGTGTCGGGTGCGAAATGCATGCGGGAAACCCGCGACCCTGGCGCGACAAGCGTCGACTGGCCTGGCGCCGCGACCTTCGCCTGCGCATTGGCTTTATTCACCTACGCGGTGTTGCGCGTGTCCGACCGCGGGTGGGGGAGCGCGGCTGTGCTCGTTCCATTAGCCGCATCGACCCTCGCGGCGGCTGCGTTCGCCGTTGTCGAACTGCGTGCAACGCGCCCGATGCTCGATCTCTCGTTGTTTCGCTATCCGCGCTTCATCGGCGTGCAATTCGTCGCGGCCGCGCCGGCGTATTGCTACGTCGTACTGCTCGTATTGATGCCGGTTCGCTTGATCGGTATCGACGGGCTCGACAGTGTAGCAACCGGGCGAATGATGTTCGCTATGTCCGCGCCGATGCTAGTCGTGCCGCTGATTGCCGGCCGTTTGGTGGGCTGGGTGTCGCCTGGCGTCATCGCCGGCATCGGTCTGCTGCTGTGCGCTTGCGGCCACCTTTGGCTTGCGCAGTGTGCGCCAGCTCCATTCTCCGGCAGCTTGCCGGCCGCGATGTTCGTCATCGGGCTGGGCGTGAGTCTTCCGTGGGGCCTGATGGACGGGCTCGCCGTGAGCGTCGTGCCGAAGGAGCGAGCCGGGATGGCGGCCGGCATCTTCAACACCACGCGCGTGGCCGGCGAGGGAATCGCGTTGGCGGTCGTCACGACATTGCTGGCGGGATTCATCGACGCGAATCTGCGCGGCGCCTTTCCGTCGGGCGGCGATGCGGCGCGGATCGGTCAGGCATCCAATCGGCTCGCGATGGGCGATTTGGCCGGGGCGGCAAGCGTGCTGACTCATGCGCCGCGAGCCGAACTGGCTCGGCTCTATGGCGACGCATTTCACTCGCTGTTGCACGTTCTGGCAGGCATCACCGTGCTATCGGCCCTGCTGGTATTCGGCTTTCTGAGGCGCGCCGCGTGCTCGGATCTGGACGATGCGTACCTCGCATGAACGCCCACATGTCCGCGTGCAGCGCTTCCATATGCGTGTAGAGCAACCCGTGCGGCGCACCCGGATAGATCTTGAGGGTGCTGCCGGCAATCAACTCCGCGCTGCGCAACCCGCCCACTTCGAGCGGCACCGAGCAGTCGCGGTCGCCTTGAACGATCATGGTCGGCACGTCGATCTGCCGCATTTCGGCTCTGAAGTCCGCTTCGACGAGCACTCGGCTGCATGCCAGCGCGACAGGAACGGGAGCTTGTAGGATCGTCGCGCCCCAGCGCATCATGGCCGGCGACGTTTCGGGCACGAAAAACGGCGGCAGCGCACTCGCCACCCAGCTCGGATAGTCGCGTCGCCACAGCGCCCACAGCGCTTCGAACCGCTCGCGCGGTATGCCGCCGGGGTTGTCATCGGTCTGGAGCAACATTGGTGTCGTGGGCGCGATCAGGATGACGCGCGCCACCCGCTTGCCGCCGTGCCGGCTCAAATAGCGTACGACGTCTCCGCTGCCCATCGAGTGCGATACGAGCGTGATGTCCTTCAAGTCGAGCGATTCGATAAGCTTCGCCAAGTCGTCGGCGAACGTATCGAAATCGTAGCCGCGCGCGGGTTGGTCGGAGCGGCCGTGTCCCCGGCGGTCCAGAGCGATGCAGCGCACGCCGTTGTCGCCGAATTCGGCGAATTGGTAGTCCCACATCGCGCTGCCGCAGCCGAGCGCGCTGACGAACAGCATCGGAGCGCCGCTGCCCCATTGGCGCCAATAAAGTTGCGTTCCGTCGTTTGCGGCGATGATCGGCATGTCGCTTTCTCCTTCGGTTGTCGATGCGTTGATGGCATCGTAGAAGGAAGGCGGAGCGAAATCGATTACCTGCGAGGTAAGGGGAAGCTGACCCCGTATGGGCACCCGTACGGGAACCCTAACGCCGGCGTCAGCTCAATTCAGCGTCTTGGCTTTCTTGCCGGCGCGCGACGGCGGCTGGCACATGACGCAGGCCTTGGCGCGCGGCAGATCATGCTTGTAGGACACGAACTTGCCCCTGCAGCGGCAGCATTCATGCATGTCCAAGATCCCGCCGTTGAAGAAGCGCACGAGCGTCCATGCGCGCGTCAAGTCGAGATGAACGTCGAGGCCGGCGTTCGTGCAGTGCTCGCGGTACAGGCGATAGCCCTTGGTCAGCGAATCGACGTGCGAGCAGCGGGCTTCCTGCTTCAGGAACGAGTACGTGTGGTAGAACAGCGACGCGTGAATATTGGCCTGCCACGTCATGTACCAGTCGGCGGAGGAGGGCAGCATGCCCTTCGGCGGCGATTCTTCCTTGACTTCGCGATAGAGGCGAATGAGGCGCTCGCGCGAAAGCGAGAGTTCGGACTCGAGCACCTGCATGCGGGCGCCCAGTTCGATCAACGCGACGGCGCGGGAGACTTCTTGCGCTTCTTCGATCAGGCTCGTCTTCGGCATGGCTGGCTCCCTATTAGGCGAATTGCTTGGCAGGCTGGGCGGCGAGCAAAATCGCCGCGTGCGTGGCCGTGGCGTCGAGACCTTTCTCCATCGACGTCAGAGCGGTCAGCATAGCCGCATCGTTGAAGCGGAAGTCGCACACGAGCTCTTCCGACTGCGCGAACTTGATGGTTTGCGCGGGCGTCAGCGTGTGGAGCAGATCGGCCAACTGCGACGACAGGCCGAGCTTGAACAAGCCCTCCGCATAGTCTTCGTTGAGCATGTGCTTTGCGAGCAACAGATACGACAGGTTGATCTCTCGTACCGTTTCGAGCACTTCGCGATCGTTCACTCTTGCCTCCGCAACTGGGAAATCGGGTCGCACGCCGGTGGTTTCGGCCGCCTCGCAAGTCGCGCGGCGTGGTGCATGCGTTGGATGAGAGTATTGTTCAGATTGTTAGCGATACCAATCAGCGGCGTCGGAACATCGTGTCGTCCGCGCCGGTGGGTCTGTCAGCGTTTTCCTACGCGCGTTGGCACGCCGCGCCCGAGGGGCCTCGGTGCAGGCGGCGATAGTGCGCCGGCGTCAGGGCGAACGCGCGTTTGAACGCGGCGCCGAAATGCGACTGGTGGGAGAAGCCGCAGGCCAGGGCGATGTCGGCCAAGGGCAGGCGGGAGGCGGCAAGCAGGCTGCGCGCCGCCTGTAGCCGGTGCTCGGTGAGATAAGCGTGCGGGGTCATGCCGATCGCCGCCGTGAAGCCGCGCAGGAACGCGAGGGTCGATTGGCCGGTCATGGCGGCCAATTCGTCCACGGCGAGGGGCTGGCCGAATTCGTCGGCGATGCGGTCGAGGACGCCGCCGTAGCGCTGCCGATCGCGGCCTTCGTACGCCGTTTGGCCGCTGGCCGGCGCAAGGGCGCGCGAGACGAGGCGCCAGGCGAGGTCGGCCAGTCTTGCGTCGTCGCGGACCGGTGCGACGAGCAGCCGTCGCAGCGCGCGCGCCAGCGCGAACGCTTCCCGTGCGCCGGCGATGCAAACTCGCGTTTGGCCAACCGCCTGGCCGGGCATGACCTCGAGATCCGTCCCCATGAGCCGCAGGACGAGGTATTCGCCGCCGCGGGCCGATTCCGAGAACACATCCATCCCGGCCGGGGTGACCGCCAGCGTGCCGGGCCAGCGATCGTACGCCTCGCGCCGGTCCGACGCGATCGAATGGACACCTGTTTGCCGCTCGAGCGCGACACCGATCGACGGTGCATGCGCCGGGTCGCGCGCACTGTACGGCGCGCGCGGCAACAATTGCAGCGCGATGCCTCCGCCCACGACGACATGGGGCGCTTCGGTGGGTGGGCCGGCGAGATCGCCGGGATGAGCGTCCACGGTGAAATTTCTCGATATACGGAGCGGCACGTCGAAGGCAACATCCGGACACATGAAAACGAATGTCAGGAGGCATCGACGATGCGAACGATCGGCTTGATCGGCGGCATGAGCTGGGAGTCTTCCGCCGAATACTATCGAATCCTAAACGAAGCGGCGCGCGAGCGGTTGGGCCCGCTGCGCTCGATGCAAATCCTGATGTACAGCGTCGACTTCGGCCCGATCGAAGCGGCGCAGCGGGAGAACCGGTGGAACGACGCCGCGCAGGTCCTGCAGAACGCCGCGAGGCGCCTTCAAGCGGGCGGCGCCGACTGCATCGTGCTGTGCACGAATACGATGCACAAGGTGGCCGATGCGGTCGCCTCCAGCGTCTCGACCCCGTTTCTGCACATCGGCGATTCGCTTGGTCAAGCGTGCCTGCGCGGCGGCTGGCGGCGCGTGGGCCTGCTAGGCACCGGCTTCACGATGCGCGAGCCGTTTCTCGTCGACTACGTTCGCGAGCGCTTCGGGGTAGAGATGTTCACGCCGGACGAGGCGCAACGCGATCTCGTCCACCGCGTCATTTACGAGGAGCTTTGCGCGGGCATCATCAGCGATGCGTCACGCCACGCATATGTCGAAGTCATCCATTCGCTGGCGGCGCGCGGTGCGCAGGCCGTCGTGCTCGGCTGCACCGAAATCGGCTTGCTGATAAGCGAGCGCGATAGCCCGCTGCCGGTCCTCGACACCACGCGGTTGCACGCATTGGCGGCGTTCGATTTTGCTCTCGACGAGCGCCCGCCCGGGTAACGCTTGCGGGCGGCCCAGTTCGCCATCGATGGACGACGCGGTGCCGATTGGCAATAATGGCGTGCTCCGCGCCCATTTTGCCGCGCCCTTCGTTGCCGTTTTCCGATGCAAAAGCCCATACTCGCCCTGACCTACGATCAAATCGATCAATGGATCGCCTCGCTGCAGCCGGAGTTGGCCGGGGAAGGGTTCGCGTGCGCCGTCGGCATCCTGCGCGGAGGCGGGCCGCTCGCGCTGATGGTTTCGCACGCGGTTGGCGTTCCGGCCGCGTTCCTGCGCTACGAACGCGCCACGCGAGCGGTCGCATGGGATTCGTCGATTCCTCTGCCGCCCCCGGGCAGCAAAGTGCTCGTATGCGAGGACATCGCAGGCGCCGGAAACACGCTCGACGATTGCATCGCGTTCCTGCTCGCCCACGGCCTCGAGGTGAAGACGCTCGTGGCCGGCTTCGACGATCTCAGCCGCATTCACCCGGACTACGGGCTCGATGCACGCGGCTACTTCGTGTTGTTCCCGTGGGAGCGCCACGCCTACACCGATGCCTACCGCGACGCCTGGCGGCGCACTCGCGCGGGCACGCACGGTCTCATCGGCGAAGACCATGAGTTCGCCGTCTATGCGATCGATTTGGATGGCATTCTCTTGCCCGACGTACCGTCGTCGCACTACGAGGCCGACTTGGCCGCGGCGCTGGCGGAACGCGACGCGCTCGTTCCGTTCGAGCGGCTGCCCGGCGTCGACATCGAGCGGGCCAAGGCGATCGTCACCGGCCGGCCCGAGATGGATCGCTCGCGTACTGCGGATTGGCTCGTCCGCCATGGCTTCGATCGTCCGCAGCTCGTGATGCGCGATCCCTCGCGCCACGGCGACAGGCCCCACGAAGTGGCCGCATACAAAGCGCAGGCGGCGCTGGCGCTGGCGTGCACGCATTTCGTCGAAAGCGATCCGGTGCAGGCGATCCATATCGCTCAACGGGCGCCGCTCTTGCGCGTGATCTGGTGGAACGCGGCCGACGGCGCGGGCCAGCTCGTGTCGTCGCATCGGTGGGGTGTCGACGCCGTCGAAGCGGCCGGCTCGAGCGTGGTTCAGACCGGCTGAGCGCTTGCCTTCGTTCGCTTCGTATTTCCGCTTAAGCCCACCCTTCCAAACGCAGCGTCGAGCGCACGAGCCGCTGCTCTTCCTGTTCGATTTCGCGCAAGCCTTCGACGTTGCTGCGGATATGCTCGCTGGCGGCGCGACGCGCTTGTTCGGGTAGTCGCCCCACGACGGCGTTGTAGAGCCGCGCATGTTGCCGGTCGATCTGGCGTTTATGCGGCGCTCGGTGATACAGATTGTTGACCGATGCGAAGACCGAACTGAGCAGCAGATCGGTCAGCGAGCGAAGCGTATGCACGAGCACGGGGTTGTGCGAGGCCTCGCAAATCGCCAAATGGAATGCATAGTCGAGCCGAGCGAGCGTTGCCGGATCCTTGCTCTCGCTTTCCGCATGAACCATCTCTTCATACCGGCGCGTGATCAGCAGGAAATCCGCCGGCGTGCCGCGCAGCGCCGCTAGGCGCGCCGATTCGGCTTCGAGCATGCCACGCACTTCGAACAAGTCGTATAGCGTACGCGGCTGCGAGGCCAGCAAATGCATCATCGGCATCGTTTGCTCGCGTGGAGTCAACCGGGCCACGAACGAACCGCGACCATGCTGCGTTTCGATGACGCGGCGCGCACGCAGCAGCTGAAGCCCTTCGCGCAGGGCCGCGCGGGAGACGCCGAGCTTTTCCGTCAAGCGGCGCTCGGAAGGCAACGCTTGCCCCTCCTTGAACACGCCGTCGACGATGAGCCGTTCGATGCGCTCGGCAACGGCGTCGGCGACATGGCGCCCGGGCGTCAAAAGATCGTCATTCATGCTGGTCAGACCACTTTGAATCATTGCGTCATGGCGCTAGCTTAGCTTCTTTCTCGCAGCCTTTGCTGGCATTCGCAGGCAGGGGGTGGAAAACCCTTATCAAAAACTGGTCTGACCTCTATCCGGGTACATGGACAGAGGGCCGCGGGCCATGAACAATCGCGTCAGCCGCGAACCTGCCGCCGCATGTTCGCGATGCACCGTTTGCAGAAGGAACCGCGGATGAGCTTCACATATGACGAAACGATCGACGGCGAACTCATGCCGGTCGATCGCGGTGCGCTGATCGCAGCGCTGCAGGCGTTGTCCCCCGAATTGGAAGTCCTGCACGAAGCCGAAGATCTGCGACCGTTCGAATGCGACGGGCTAGCGGCCTACCGCAGCGTGCCGCTTTGCGTTGTTTTGCCGAGCACCGTCGAACAAGTGCGCGACGTGCTCAAGCTCGCGGCCGCACGCGGCGTGCCGGTGGTTGCGCGCGGCGCCGGTACGGGGCTCTCCGGCGGGGCCATGCCGCTCGAGAAGGGCATCTTGCTCGTGATGGCGAAGTTCAACCGCATCCTCTCGCTCGATCCCATCGCCGGCACGGCGCGCGTGCAGCCGGGTGTGCGCAACCTGGCGATCTCGCAAGCGGCCGCGCCGCACGGGCTTTATTACGCACCCGACCCGTCGTCGCAGATCGCTTGCTCGATCGGCGGCAACGTGGCCGAGAACGCGGGCGGCGTGCACTGCTTGAAATACGGTCTGACGGTGCACAACATCCTGAAAGCGGATGTGCTCACGATCGACGGCGAGTGGCTCGCGTTCGGCGGCGAATCGCTCGACAGTCCGGGGTTCGACCTACTCGCGCTGTTGACCGGCTCCGAAGGTATGCTGGGCATCGTCGTCGAGGTCACGGTCAAATTGCTGCCCAAGCCGCAGTGCGCGAAAGTGCTGATGGCGAGCTTCGACGACGTCGAAAAGGCCGGCCATGCGGTGGCGGGCATCATCGGCGCGGGCATCATCCCGGGCGGGCTCGAGATGATGGACAACCTCGCGATCCGCGCGGCCGAGGACTTCATCCATGCAGGCTATCCGGTCGACGCGCAAGCGATCTTGCTCTGCGAACTCGATGGTGTGGAGAGCGACGTCGACGAGGACATTGCGCGCGTTCGCGCGCTGCTCGCGCAAGCCGGCTGCTCCGAGGTGCGCGTCGCCGACGACGAAGCGCAGCGCCTACGCTTTTGGGCTGGGCGCAAGAACGCATTCCCGGCCGTGGGGCGCATTTCGCCCGATTACTACTGCATGGACGGCACCATCCCGCGTCGCCAGCTGGCGCACGTTCTGCGGGGGATCGCGGCCCTCGGCGAAGAATATGGGTTGCAGGTCGCGAACGTCTTTCACGCGGGCGACGGCAACATGCATCCGCTGATTCTGTTCGACGCAAATCGGCCCGGCGAGCTCGATCGGGCCGAAGCGCTCGGGGGCAAGATTCTCGAGCTATGTGTGGAAGTAGGCGGAAGCATTACGGGCGAGCACGGCGTGGGGCGCGAGAAGATCAACCAAATGTGCGTGCAGTTCACGCCCGACGAGATCGCGTTTTTTCATTCCGTGAAGGCGGCGTTCGATCCGTCGGGATTGCTCAACCCCGGGAAAAACATTCCGACGCTGCATCGTTGCGCCGAGTTCGGCGCCATGCATATTCACCACGGCCAACTCTCGTTTCCGCATCTGGAGCGCTTCTGATGCCACGTGTTTTCGAGCCGGCCGATCGAAGCGCCGCGTTGATCGAACAAGTACGCGAGGCAATCGCCGCCCGCACGCCGCTGCGCATTCGCGGCGGGGATACGAAGGCGTTTCTCGGGCGCCCCATCGAGGCTCGCTCGCTCGATACGCGCGCTCATTGCGGCATCGTCAGCTACGACCCGACCGAGCTCGTCGTGACGGTGCGCGCCGGCACGACGCTCGCTGAACTCGATGCCGTGCTCGACGAGGCGGGGCAGATGCTGCCTTGCGAATCGCCCGCATTCGACGGTGACGCAACCGTCGGGGGCATGGTCGCCGCGGGGCTTTCGGGGCCGCGTCGACCATGGGCGGGTGCTGTCCGCGACTTCGTTCTCGGTTGCCGCGTGGTGACGGGGCAGGGCAAGCACCTGCGGTTCGGCGGCGAGGTGATGAAGAACGTCGCCGGCTACGACGTTTCGCGGTTGCTTGCCGGCAGCTTCGGCTGTCTCGGGCTTATTACGGAGGTGTCGCTGAAGGTATTGCCCAAGCCTCGCGCCGTACTGGACATCGCCCTGGAAATGTCCGCCGACGACATGGTGCGCAAACTCGTGCAATGGCGCGACGCCGGCTTGCCGGTGACAGGCGCCTGTCATGCGGGCGGCGTCCTGCACCTTCGGCTCGAAGGCGGCGAGGGCTCGATCCGCGCCGCGCAGGCGGCGCTCGGCGGAGAGCGAGGGGACGGCTCGTTCTGGCGGGCGCTGCGCGAAAGGTCGCTGCCGTTTTTTAGCGATCCTCGGCCGCTCTGGCGTGTGTCGGTAGCCGTCGGCGCGCCGCTCGCGCCTATGCCGGGCGACGCGCTGCTCGACTGGGGCGGCGCTCAGCGGTGGATCAAGACCGAGGCGAGCGCCGCGGCCGTGCGTGAGATGGCCGCCGGCCTGGGCGGGCACGCGACCTGTTTCGCGCCGAGCCTCACGAGCGATCCTTTTCACCCGCTGCCCGATCCTTTGCTGCGCTTGCACCAGCGACTGAAAGCGCAGCTCGATCCACTGGGCATCTTCAACCCGGGCCGCCTTTACGCGGCGCTTTAAGCGCCGTCGGCGCCGACGAATCTTCGATCGATGCAAACCTCTCTTAGCGAACAAGCCCGCGCATTGCCCCGCGCGGACGAAGCCGAATCGATCTTGCGCGCTTGCGTGCACTGCGGCTTTTGCAACGCCACCTGCCCGACCTATCAACTGCTCGGAAACGAGCTCGATGGGCCGCGCGGACGCATCTACCTGATCAAGCAGGTGCTCGAAGGCGCGCCGGTGACGGACAAGACGCAAGCGCACTTGGATCGCTGCCTCAGTTGCCGCAACTGCGAAACGACGTGTCCGTCGGGCGTGCGCTACCACTCGCTGCTCGACATTGGTCGCGCGGAGGTGGAGCGGCGCGCACCGAGGCCGGCGGCGCAGCGCTTGCTCCGTGGCGCATTGCGGCGCGTCGTGCCGGAGCCGCACCGGTTCGGGCCGTTGCTCGGCGCGGGGCGTTTGCTGCGTCCCATGCTGCCGCCCAGCCTGCGCGAAAAAATCCCGGCGGCCGCGCCGCCCGCCGCCGGGGCTCGTCCCGCGCCGCGGCACACGCGGCGCGTACTGATGCTCGAAGGATGCGTGCAACCGGCGCTCTCGCCGAACACCAATGCCGCTGCGGCCCGCGTGTTAGACCGGCTGGGCATCAGCGTCGTGCCCGCCGAGCGGGCCGGCTGTTGCGGTGCGACCGAGTACCACTTGAATGCGCAGGACGACGGACTTGCGCGCGCCCGGCGCAACATCGACGCCTGGTGGCCCGCCGTGGCGGCGGGCGCGGAAGCGATCGTCCTCACGGCCAGTGGCTGCGGCGCGTTCGTCAAGGAATACGGGCACTTGCTGCGGCACGATCCCGCCTATGCGGAAAAGGCCGAACGCATCAGCGCGCTTGCGCGCGACCTCGTCGAAGTGATCGATCGCGAACCGCTTGACGCTTTGCACAAAAGCGAGTCGCGGCGCGTGGCCGTGCACTGCCCGTGCACGCTGCAGCATGCTCAGAAGCTAGGCGGAGCTATCGAATCGCTGATGATGCGATTCGGTTTCGAGCTTACCCCCGTGGCCGATTCGCATCTATGCTGTGGTTCGGCGGGGACGTATTCGATTACCGAGCCGATGCTCGCGCGACAGCTTCGAGACAACAAGCTCGACGCCCTGGAGGCGGGTCAGCCCGACGTGATCGTCACGGCCAATATCGGGTGCCAAGCACATCTGAACGGCGCAGGCCGTACGCCGGTGCGGCATTGGATCGAACTCGTCGACAGGCTGCTCGGCGCTTGACGCTTTCACCATTTTCGACCTCGAGAGATCTCACGATGCAAACGAAACCTGTACTTGGATTGGAAGAAATCGACAAGATCGTCGCCGCCGCGCGCGCTGAAGCGCAGAAGCATGGCTGGGCGGTCGTGATCTCGGTCGTCGACGACGGCGGCCATCCGCTCGCGCTCGTTCGGCTCGACGGCGCCTCGCCCGCGAGCGCCTACATCGCAACCGAAAAGGCGCGCACCTCGGCGCTGGGCCGGCGCGAGTCGAAAGCCTACGAGGATATGATCAACGGCGGCCGCACGGCGTTTCTGAGCGCGCCGCTCGCCGGCACCCTGGAGGGCGCCGTGCCGGTGCTCGTCGATGGGCACGTCGTCGGCGCCGTCGGCGTGTCGGGCGTCAAATCGGAGCAAGATGCGCAAGTGGCTAAGGCCGGCGCCCACAGCATCGGGGCGTGAGCCCCTAGGCACGCACCTCGCAATGCAGCCAACGCAACCCGTGAAGCTTAGGCAACCCATGAAACCCAGGCAACGATAACCGCAGGCACCGCATCATGAACATGACCGACCACCACGGGCTGCGCGTCGACACGGCGCTCAGCCAATTCATCGAGCGCGAGGCGCTGCCCGGCACCGGCGTCGACGCGCAAGCGTTTTGGCAAGGGTTCGCCGCTATTGTGCGAGACCTCGCGCCCAAGAACCGCGCTCTGCTCGCCGAGCGCGACCGGCTGCAAACGGCGCTCGACGAATGGCACCGTTCGCACCCCGGCCCCGTGCGCGATCTGCGCGCCTATCGGGCATTTCTCGAAGAGATCGGCTATCTCGTCGCGGCCCCGAACGGCGTCAAAGTCAGCACGGCGGGCGTCGACAGTGAAATCGCCGAGCAAGCCGGCCCGCAGCTCGTCGTGCCGCTGTCGAACGCGCGCTACGCGCTGAACGCCGCCAATGCGCGGTGGGGCAGCCTTTACGACGCGCTGTACGGCACCGATGCGCTGCCGGAGGATGACGGCGCCGCGCGCGCAGGCGGCTACAACGCCGTGCGCGGGGCGCGCGTCATCGACTACGCGCGCGCGTTTCTCGACCGCACCGTGCCGCTCGCGGGGGCATCGCACCGCGATGCGACGGGCTATGCCGTGCAGGACGGACGCCTCATCGTTCGTACAAAGACCGGGGAAGCGAGCCTTGCGACGCCCGCGCAGTTCGTCGGCTATCAAGGCGAGCCGGATGCGCCGTCCGCTGTCCTGCTGAAGCAAAACGGCCTGCACATCGAGATTCAGATCGATGCGAACGCGCCGATCGGCAAAACGGACGCCGCGCACGTGAACGACGTGGTGCTCGAGGCGGCCGTCACGACGATCATCGACTGCGAGGATTCGGTCGCGGCCGTCGATGCGCAGGACAAGGTCGCCCTCTACCGCAATTGGCTTGGGCTCATGCAAGGCACGCTCGTGGAGGAGGTCGCCAAGAACGGCAAGACTTTCACGCGGCGGCTGAACGACGACCGCGTCTACCGCGCGGCGGACGGGAGCACCCTGACGCTGCACGGGCGCTCGCTGCTGTTCGTGCGCAACGTCGGTCACCTGATGACGTCCGGCGCGGTGCTCGACCACGACGGCCATGAAATTCCCGAGGGCATCCTCGACGCCGTCGTCACGACCTTGTGCGCGCTGCACGACCGTCAGAACCGGCGCAATTCGCGCACGGGCGCCGTCTATATCGTCAAGCCGAAGATGCACGGGCCGGCCGAGGCCGCGTTCGCCGACGAACTCTTCAGCCGCGTCGAAAGCCTTTACGGGTTGCCGGCGCAGACGATCAAGATGGGCATCATGGACGAAGAGCGGCGCACGAGCGTGAACCTCGCGGCCTCGATTGCGGCAGCTTCGGGACGCGTCGCCTTCATCAACACGGGCTTTCTCGATCGCACGGGCGACGAAATGCACTCGGCGATGCAAGCCGGGCCGATGCTGCGCAAGGGCGACATGAAAAGTTCGGCGTGGATCGCCGCCTACGAGCGCAACAACGTGCTGGTCGGCCTCGCCTGCGGGCTGCGCGGGCGCGCGCAAATCGGCAAAGGCATGTGGGCCATGCCCGATCTCATGCATGCGATGCTCGAGCAAAATGGCGCGCAGCTTCGCGCCGGCGCCAATACCGCATGGGTGCCCTCGCCCACAGCCGCGACGCTGCACGCGTTGCATTATCACGAGGTGGACGTTCAGGCCGTTCAGCAGCAGCTGGAGCGGATCGACTACGCGCTCGAGCGCGATGCGCTGCTCGACGGCCTGCTGACCGTGCCCGTGGTCGAGCAGGCGCAATGGTCCCTTGACGACATCGCCCGCGAAGTCGAAAACAACGCGCAAGGCATTCTCGGCTATGTCGTGCGCTGGATCGAGCAGGGCGTCGGCTGCTCGAAGGTGCCCGACATTCACGACGTTGGATTGATGGAGGATCGCGCGACGCTGCGCATTTCGAGTCAGCACATCGCCAATTGGCTGCGCCACGGCGTCGTGACGCCCGAATTCGTCCGGCAGACGTTCGAGCGCATGGCGGCGGTCGTCGACCAGCAAAACGCCGGCGACCCGAACTACCGGCCGATGGCGCCGAATTTTGCCGCCTCGTTCGCGTTCAAGGCCGCATGCGCGCTTGCGTTCGAAGGTGAGACGCAGCCGAGCGGCTACACCGAGCCGTTGCTGCATCGATTCCGGCTCGAGTTCAAGCGTCACTTGGCGGGAGGATAGGAGGAAGGCCGGTGCGCCGCCTTTAGGGGGGAGGGCGGTGCGCCGGCTGCGTCGGACCGATAGACGCGAAGGTTGGCGATAGCCCCTGCCGGCGATATCAAGCCGAGCAATACAACGATTATCTAGGAGACAACACATGAATCCAACCGTGGCGTTACCGCCCGGAACGGTGTTCGCGCAGCCGCTGACACCGGTCGGCAATTCGCTTTTTCTATCTTTCGTCGTCGCGGCGCTGCCGATCGCGGTCGCGCTCGTCATGCTGGGCGTGTTGCGCCGGCCCGCATGGCAAGCTTCGCTGGCCGGCCTGATCACCGGTCTCATCATCGCGATCGCGGCGTGGGGCATGCCCGCCGGCTTGGCTCTCGACGCAGTCGGCGCCGGCATGGCGCTCGCACTCGTTCCCGTGATGTGGATCGTCTTCAACGCGTTGCTGCTCTATAACATCGCGGTGAAGACCGGCCGGTTCGATCAATTCCGGCAATGGATGCTCGACCACTTGCCCGACGACCGGCGGCTCGTGCTGCTCGTCGTGGCATTCTCGTTCGGCTGCTTGCTCGAAGGGATCTCCGGCTTCGGGACCCCGGTGGCCATTACCAGCGCGCTGTTGATCGCGCTAGGCTTTCCGGCGATCGAGGCGCTCACCTTCACGTTGATCTTCAACACGGCGCCGGTGGCGTTCGGCGCGCTCGGCGTGCCGATCACGGTGCTTGGCGCGGTCACGTCGCTGCCTCCGGTGACGCTCGGCGCGATGGTCGGCCGCCAACTGCCGTTCTTCGCGCTGCTGCTGCCGTTCTACGTCGTCGGGGTCTACGGCGGCGTACGCTCGATCGGCAAGCTGTGGCCCGCGCTGCTCGTGTCGGGCGGCAGCTTCGCGCTTGCACAGTTCGTCACGTCGAACTATCTCAGCTATCAGTTGACCGACGTGCTGTCGTCGCTGACTTCGCTGATCGTGACGATCGCCTTCCTGAAGGTGTGGCGCCCCGCGCCCGACCCGCAGTTCGCGATCGCGCGCGGCGCGGACACGATGGTCGGCGTGGGCGCTGCGCGCCAGCGGGCCGGCTGGGGCGGCTGGCTGCCGTGGCTCGTCGTTTCGGTGATCGTCATCTTCTGGGTGCACGCGAATGTTGCGATGATCGGCGATGTGAAGATCAAGTGGCCGGGGCTGCACAACGCCGTGTATGTGTCGCTTTATCACAAGCCGTATGCGGCGATTTGGGACTTCCAGCCGCTCGGCACTGGTACGGCGATCCTGCTCTCCGCCATCATCACGGCTGCGTGGTCGCGGATGGGCGTGGGCGAGTTCTTCTCTTGCATCGGGGCCACGTGGCGGCAAACGCGCATCGCCATCGTCACCGTGATGATGATCGTCGGCCTAGCGTACTTGTTGAATTACTCGGGCATGAGCTACACGCTCGGCACCGGTGTCGCCTCCACGGGCGCGCTGTTCCCGCTCGTGTCGGCTACGCTCGGGTGGATTGCCGTGTTCTTGTCGGGCAGCGATACGTCGGGCAACGCGCTATTCGGCAATCTGCAGGTGGTCGCGGCTCGCCAGCTGGGATTCGACCCGGTGCTGATGGCCGCGACGAACTCGTCGGGCGGCGTGATGGGCAAGATGATCTCGCCGCAGAACATCGCTACGGGCGTCTCGACCACCGACCTAAAAGGGCAGGAAGGCGTCGTCTTTGCACGCACGTTTTGGCATAGCGTCTTCTTGACCCTGTTGCTCGGCGTGCTCGTGTTCCTGCAGCAGCACGTGCTGACTTGGATGATTCCAGTCTTGCCGAAGTAGGGAGCGTGGGGCGCCACGCTCCCCCTCGATCCTCGCACGCACCAGCGAGGCGCCCTAGCGGCGCCTCGCGTTCGAGCGCTAAATCGACGGCATTTAGCCGGCGGCGGGTGCATCTTCCATGACGGGCATGCTGCGCATCGGCCGAACACGTGCCGTCATGCGCTTGAACAGGTAGTCGGGTTCGGCATCGCCGAAGTGGCGAACCCGCGCCGTCAGCGCCGATTCCTCGGTACTGGACCAGTAAAGATCGGTTTCGTCGAACGACTCGCGGATCGTCTGGTACGCGACATTCAGCTCGCGCCTAGCGGGCAGATAAAAGTCTTTATGGCCGTCCTTTTCGTAACCGGCGGCGAAGCGAGCCGCGTCGTGGTCGTGCGCACGCTTGCGGCAGTTGACGAGATCGCGTGTGTTGGCGGCGCCGTAGTCATGGGAGTGCGCGCCATCCTCCGTCGTCCCCATGGGGCCCCACGAGATATCGACCGCCTCGTCCTCGGCGAAAATCAGAAAGCGCGGCTGGGTGCCCTCGTAGTCGGGCATGATCCCCGCATAGACGCCGCCTTGTCCTTCCCAATACGTTCCGATTTTAGGTGCATCGGCGAGTCTCACGCCGTTGGTGGTGTCGATCACGATCGTTTCTCTCCTCGAGTTGCCCGCCGCCGCTCGCGGGCCGGATGGTCGGCTAGACCGATCATGGCGCGTCGGCCGTCATCGTGGTTCGATGCGGCGGGCTTCTAGGACGCTCGGCAACGCGCGTCATTGGTACGAGGGGAGCAAGCAGCGCAAGCGCGTCTTCGCACATCGGGCGCGGCATTTTCCTGGACAGGCAGCGCGGCGGCCGTGACTATCAAATGTTAGGGGTGATTGCCGACATAGCCAGGCACGATCCCTGCGTAGACGCACCCATGGCCGCGCCAATGGTCGCCGAGCGCGGGCACACTGTTTGCCGATGCGCGAGTGGTAGACCCGATCAGCCGTTCGTACTCCTAAATGCCGCACGAACGCAAAACATCGGCTGATCGCACCTTCGTTCGCCGACGGCACGGCTCGCCGTCGTGTGCCTTTCGCAGTGAGAACCAGAGAACGGCGATACGGCGAGTCGTGCGACACGCATCTTGGCCCGATTCGCCCAAAAGGGCAGATTTGTCTAAACTTTCAGGACGAATGGCCGTTAGTCGTTAGTACGAGCACTTATTCTTGACGCGCGAATGCCGCAGCGGCAGTCGCGCACGCACGGGCCAGGGCATGCCACACGAGCCGTCATGTTTAGCCGCCGTACCTGCCGCGAATCGCTCGGATGCTTCGCGCAAGGGCGCCAGGTTCGCGCGCCGCATCTACGTGCTGCGGCTTTTCGGCTTTGGCGCCGGTTTCTTCCCCTTGTTGCTATTGCTGCAGTCGCAGCATGCGCGCACGTCGGTCGTGTTGGCCGTCGCCGCCGTCTGTTTCCTGTGGCCACATCTCGCTTTTCTGCATGTGCGCAATGCGCCCGAGCCGCTCGCCCGCGAACGCTGGAACTTCATGATCGATTCGGTCCACGGCGGCTGGTTCATCGCGGCCGTGCACTTCGCCCCGATCGCGACGATCGTCGTCTTTCTGATGTTCGCCATCGACAACATGGCCGCGGGGGGATGGCGGCTGTTCGGCGCTGGTCTCCTGGCGACGGCGCTCGGCGTCGGCGCGGGCGTGCTCGTCTTCGGGCCCCAAGTCGCCCATACGATGGCGCTCCACACCGCATATGCGTGGGTGCCCGTCGTCCTTGGCTATCCCCTCGTGCTGGCGAAGACGACGTACGACGTCTACATGAAGCTCACGGAGCGTTCGAGCCGGCTGCGCGAGCTTAGCGAGCGCGACAGCCTCACCGGCTTGTCCAATCGCATGTCGATTGCGTCGAAGCTGCAAACGGTGATGACGCGCGCGCACGGCATCGACGTCCTGTTCATCGATCTCGACGCATTCAAGACGGTCAACGACGCACTCGGGCACAACGTGGGCGATCGGCTCCTGATCGAAGTGGCCGCGCGGCTCGCGGCTTGCGCCGGTCATGACGACCTGGTTGCGCGATACGGCGGCGACGAGTTCGTCATCGTCAGCGAAACGCGCAGCGGCGCGGGCGGCCATCATCAACTTGCCGACGCCGTGCTCGCGGCGCTTACGGCGCCGATCGTCGTGGGCGAACACGAACTCGTCGTCGGAGCGAGCATCGGCATCAGCGTGTTTCCCGAAGACGGGGCCGACGCGGAATCGCTGATTCGCGCGGCCGATATGGCGATGTACGCGGCCAAGAACCGCGGTCGCAACGGGTACGTCTTCTATCGGCATCGTATGCGCAGCGATGCCGATGCGCGCCTCAAATTGTCGGGGCGTCTCAGAAAGGCAATCGAAAACGGCGCGTTGCATTTGAGCTACCAGCCGCAGGTGGACATGCGCACGGGCGAAGTGCGCGGCGTGGAAGCGCTCGCGCGCTGGCACGACGAGGATTACGGATTCGTGAGTCCCGTGGATTTCGTCGCGGTCGCGGAGGCGTCGGGACTTGTTTCGCAGCTAGGCGAATGGGTGCTGCGCGCGGCTTGCGAGCAATTTGCGTTATGGCGCGAATTGCAAGTCAAGGCGGTTCCGATCTCGGTGAACGTTTCGCCGTTGCAATTGCAGCGCGCCGACATCATGAGGTCGTTCCAGCGCATCATCGACGAAACGGGGATGGACCCGACGATGTTGGAACTCGAAGTGACGGAAACGGCGCTGATGAAGAATCCCGAAGCCTCGGCGCGCCGGCTCGCGGAGTTTCGCCGGATCGGAATGCGCGTGGCCATCGACGACTTCGGCATGGGCTACTCGAGCCTCGGGCAATTACGCACGTTGCCAGTCGATCGGATCAAGATCGACCGAGCCTTCGTCCGGGGGATCGGTTCGGGCGATTCGGGCGCCATTGCGACGGCCATCGTCACGCTGGCCAAAGCCTTCGAACTTTCCGTCATCGCGGAAGGGGTCGAGACGCAAGCGCAACGCGCATTTCTCATGGGGCTCGGCTGCGTCGATGCCCAGGGCTTTCTATTCAGCAAGCCGCTCGACGCCGATGCGGCAACGCGTCTCTTGCTGCAGGGCTCGACCCTGCCGATTCCACCTAGATCCGAGCGAAGCGGTCCGCGCCGCAGTGTAGCGGCTTGACCCCGGGCACACGCGGCTTAGCTGCAGCGCACGAGCACATCGTCCATGCGGGATCAGACGGGTGCATTGGCCGACGGACGCAGCAGTCCCCGCAAAGCGCCGTGCGCGCCGCGCCGGCGCAAAAGCGCGGTATCGTGTCGGCTTGCCGTGCGAAAGTAAGAAAATACGAGAGGGCGAGCGCGCCGGGCGCTCGCCGTTCGCCGGGCTTTTTCCATTTCGTTTCGTGACCACCGATCCCAATCAATTCGTTTTTCCCACCGTTACTTGGCGCGACGACGCTGGCGAGCACAGCGCGCGCTGGCGCTCGGAGGCCGCTGTGCCGGCGCCCAAGCGCATCGTGCCGGCGGACGACCGCACGAGCGCCGATGCGGCCTATCGATTGGCCTCTGAGGGCACCGCGCTGCTTTGGCGCGGCGACTTTCAAAACGCACGGCAGCTGCTTCAGGCCATGACGCGAAGGATCGAGCGCAAGCCCCGCAAGCAGCCCGCGTCACCGATCGACGCTTTCAACGCCCATCGTCAGGCGCAGGCGCAACGCGCGCGCACGCTGGGCATGCTGTTGATTCCGCTCGAGGCCGACTATTCGATCGCATTGCGGCGCGCGCCCGAGGTCAAGGACGCTTGCCGCGAGGTGTACGGCGAAGCGGCGCAGGGCGCGCAGGCGTCCGTCGTTTCGCTAAGGGAGCTGCTCGGGCTCATCGGCGCACACGAATGGCGCAAAAAGGGCGTCGAGATCGGCGCGCTCGGCGCGCGCATTCATCCCCACTATGGCGTGTTCTCTCCGGTGCGAGGCGAATACGTCGATCTCGTCGCGCGCGCGCCGCTGCCTACGCACACACTCGCTTTCGATATCGGCGCGGGCACGGGCGTGCTGGCGGCGTTGCTCGCCAAGCGCGGCGTGGCGCGCGTGGTCGCGACCGACACCGATGCACGCGCGCTTGCCTGTGCAAGGGAGAACGTCGCTCGACTCGGCTTGAGCGGCCAGGTTCAGGTCATCGAGGCCGATCTCTTTCCGCCCGGCCGCGCCCCGCTCGTCGTATGCAATCCGCCATGGCTGCCCGCGCGGCCGAGTTCGCCGATCGAGCGCGCCGTGTACGATCCCGCGAGCGGGATGCTACGTGGATTTCTCGACGGCTTGGCCGCGCATCTCGAGCCGCGCGGCGAAGGGTGGTTGATCTTGTCGGATTTTGCCGAGCATTTGGGGTTGCGTTCGCGCGACGCGTTGCTGGCGATGATCGATGCGGCCGGGCTGAAAGTGATCGCGCGGGACGATATCCGGCCGGTACATCCGAAGGCCGTGGACCCGTCCGATCCGCTGCACCGGGCCCGTGCGGCCGAGGTGACGTCGCTATGGCGGCTCGGCGCGAAGTGAAATGATACGAACGTCGGTCGGGCGCCTCAACCCGGATAGGCTTCGTCCACCTTCAATCCGGCCAGCTTGAAGATCACGCGCAGCGTTTGCGGCCGGATCTCACGGCGCGACGCGAGCGTCGTGAGGATGAAGTCCATCACCTTCGCATACTTGAGCAGGGTGAGGAGCGCTTCGAGGCCGGCGTCGGAGTCGCGCATCGTTTCGGCTAGGCGCAGCATTTCCACGGAAATGTCGCGCGCCATCTCGAGTTCGAGTTGCTGCTTTTCCGACCAGCCCGTCGGCGGCGTAAGGAGGTTGGCGAGCATCGCTTGAAACTTCTGCTCGGCGTCTCCGTTGGGTATCGTAGCCATTGCTGTCGTCCTCGTCCTTTCGTCCACTTCGCCTGCGGGCCCCTCTCGGGCGCTCGGGACGACCGTGCGGCGTAACGTTACGTAACGTCGACGGTCTTGCGAGCGTTCCTTCGCGCCGGCGGCGCCGTGTGGCGCCGGGTTTTGCCGCCGCGCGTCGGATGTCGGAAAAACGCGTCCGGGCGTCGATGCATAAACTGTTCCCGCGCGCGCTTTTTCGGCGTCGTTGCGCTTTTCGGTAAACTGACGCGATTGTTCTTGGGCTTCTGTAGGCTGTCGCACGTTGGAGGCGACTTGTCTGGGAGCCGTCCCACTATGTCCGCCAAGACTTACGATATTCGCCCCGACCAATCGATCGAGCTGCTCAAGGAGCTGCATATCCTGACGCGCGACGGCAAGATGAACCAAGACAGCCGTCGCAAGCTCAAGCAGGTCTACCACCTGTTTCAGTTCATCGAGCCGCTGCTCGAGGACGTTATGCGCGATCGCGGGGGCGTCACGCTCGTCGATCACGGCGCGGGCAAGTCCTACCTTGGTTTTATCCTCTACGATCTTTTTTTCAAGGCATTACCGCGCGATACCGGATCTCGAATTTTCGGGATCGAGACACGCGCCGAACTGGTCGAGAAGTCGACGGCGCTGGCGGCCCGGCTCGGCTTCGAGGCGATGTCGTTTTTGAACGTATCCGTGGCCGATTCCATCGACTCCGCGAAGCTGCCCGATACCGTGGACGTCGTGACGGCGCTGCACGCCTGCGATACGGCCACCGATGACGCCATTCGCTTCGCCCTGGAAAAGCACGCACGGCATATCGTGCTCGTGCCGTGTTGTCAGGCCGAGGTGGCGGGCGTGCTACGGCGCAACAAGGGTAAATCGCTTGCCAGCGCGCTCACTGAAATTTATCGGCATCCGCTCCATACGCGCGAATTCGGCAGTCAAATCACGAACGTGCTTCGCTGTTTGCAACTCGAGGCGCATGGCTATCAGGTGTCGGTGACCGAACTCGTTGGCTGGGAGCACTCGATGAAGAACGAGCTCATCGTCGCGCAGTACAAAGACTTGCCCCGACGGCGCCCCGCCGAGCGCCTGACCGAAGTGCTCGACACCTTCGGCCTCGACGCGTTGCGCGAGCGATTCTTCACGCCCGCCGCCTAGTCGCGCGGCGCTTGTTCCCGCATCCATGCCCGCCAGCCTTCATGGCCCAGGCGGCGCATTGTCTCTTGATTGCGCTCGTAGATCTCGGCCGCATCGGGGAACGCTTGCGTGGCTCGCTCGACGCTCGATTCGCGCAGCAGGTGCAAGATGGGGTAGGGCGCTCGGTTCGTGTAGTTTTCGACGTCGCCAGGCTCCGTATCCGCGAATTGATAATGCGGATGGAAACTCGCGATCTGCAGCTCGCCCGTGAGTCGCATTTGCGCGAGTAGGCGTTCGGCGAAAAACAGCGTGTCGTTGAATTCGAGGAAGTCGGCGAACGCCCGCGGAAAGATCAAGAGCGTCGTATCGACCGAGTCGGGATCGGTGTCGACGAGCGTGCGCAACTCCGTTTCGAGCGCCGCCAGCATGCCCTCGACATCGCTCGTTTCGCTGACGACGTACCGGATCTGGTCCTTCGTATGGACGCCTTTTGCGAACGGGCAGAGATTGAGCCCGATCACCGCCCGCACAAGCCAATGGCGTGTCGCGGCCAGCACGGCTTCATGATCGATCGGTTCGGGCTGCTCAGAGGCGCGAGGCTGGGGCATGGCGATGGGTCAGGCGTTCGGGCGGCGAGGCGGCGGGTAGAGGCGCACGTCAAAGGGGGCATTTTACGCGCCTGCATTTTGCGAGCACGCGCTCGCCACGAGTTGCGCGGCGACGCGCGGCGCCGATTGGATCGGCCCGCACCCGGGGCCGTAGGTCTGACTGGCCGCATAGACGCCTTCGATCAGCAAGGCGAGCGCGTCGGCGAGCGCCGCCGGATCGTCCGCGCCCGCGGCCGTCGTGAGGGCCGTGAGCCGCTCGATGAGCTGCGCTTTGTTGCGCGCCACGATCTGCCGTGCCGGGTGCGACGGATCGGGAAATTCCGCGGCCACATTCACGAACGGGCAGCCGCGATACCCCTCGCGCGAGGCGCGATATCTCAGATCTTCGAAATATTGCGCGATTTGGCGCACCGGCTGGCCGGGGTGCTGGTCGATGCTGTGGTCGAAGTAGCTGAAAAAGCAGTCGTTCGCCTGCTCCAAGTAGGCGACGATGAGCTCGTCCTTCGATGCGAACTGCCGGTATAGGCTCATCTTGTTGACGCCGGCCCGCTCGACCACCGCATCGACGCCGACCGCGCGCACCCCTTCTTGATAGAACAGTTCACCGGCCGCGCGCAGCAGCAATTGCTGGGCTGTCGCGCCGGCGGTATGCGTGCGCGTGCGTGCGGCGGCTGCTTTCGCCCTGGAGCCTCGGGCGCGCGGAACATCGGTGTGTCGGTCAGTCATGGTGAAGTGTCCGGATACGGCACACGGCGATGAACCACGCGCGAACGCCCGGTCCCGCCGGTCCTACGAAGGTGTACGACTTGACATGTTACTGACCGGTAACTAGCATTGCAACTCTGATTTGTGACAGGTTGGTCACAACAACGGCGGGCATTGGGCGGAAACGGCGCTCGGTGCACCGACATAATCGCTTACCACGCGCGTTCGCAAGCGGTGCGCGCGTCAACGGGAGTGCCGATGAACTGGATTGCAAGAACAATAAGCGGGCGCGCGCATTACGGGTGGGTCGTCGCGGCGGTCGTATTCCTGGTGCTGCTGGCCGCGGCGGGGACGCGTGCGACGCCGAGCGTGATGATGGTGCCCCTCGAACATCAATTCGGGTGGAGCCGTGCAACGATTTCGCTCGCTATTTCGGTCAATATCGCGCTCTACGGCCTCACCGGTCCGTTCGCGGCCGCGTCGATGCAGCGCTTCGGCGTACGGCCCACCCTGATGACGGCGCTGGCGGTCATGGGCGGCGGCGTGGCGCTTTCGTCGATGATGACGGCGCCATGGCAAATGATCCTCATTTGGGGCGTGATGGTGGGCGGGGCCACCGGCGTGGCGGCGCTCACGCTCTCCGCCACCGTCGTCAACCGCTGGTTCTCGCAGCGGCGCGGGCTCGTCATGGGCATCCTGACGGCCAGTTCGGCCACCGGCCAGCTCGTGTTCCTGCCGATGCTCGCGGCGGTGGCCGAGCACCACGGGTGGCGGCCCGTGGTGCTGATCGTCGCGGTCGTGGCCGCTCTCGTATTGCCGCTCGTGCTGTTCCTGTTGCCGGAGCGGCCGGCGAGCGTTGGATTGCGTCCGTACGGCGAGCCCGATGATGCGCCGCGCGCCGAAACGCAGGCGGCGCAGAATCCTCTCGCGATCGCGTTCGGCACGCTGGCCTCGGCCAGCAAGAACCGCGATTTCTGGCTGCTTTTCTTCAGCTTCTTCATCTGCGGCGCCAGCACGAACGGCTACGTCGGCACTCACCTTATCGCGATGTGCGGCGATTACGGCCTCAGCGAAGTGCAGGGCGCATCGCTGCTGGCCGCCATGGGGATCTTCGATCTGTTCGGCACGACGCTTTCGGGCTGGCTCTCCGACCGCTTCAACAGCCGCGTGCTGCTGTTCTGGTATTACGGTCTGCGCGGGCTGTCGCTGATCTATCTGCCTTATGCGTTCGGCTTCGACTTCTTCGGGTTGCCGCTGTTCGCCGTGTTCTACGGGCTCGATTGGATCGCGACGGTGCCGCCTACGGTGCGCTTGACCACCGACGTCTTCGGCAAGGATTCGGCGCCCGTCGTGTTCGGCTGGGTCGTGGCCGGCCATCAGCTCGGCGCCGCATTCGCCGCGTACGGCGCCGGGTTGCTGCGCTCTAGCCTTGGCACGTACACGGTGGCCTCGATGATCTCGGGCGGGCTATGTCTGATCGGCGCGGTGCTCGTGCTGCGGATTCACCGGCGCGGGGCGGTGGGCGGCGTGTCGGCCACGGCCGTTTGACTTGAGCGAGCGGCCGCAGCGGGTAACGAGCTCGGCGAACGTCTTGGGGGAGCCGGCCCGCCGGCCCCGGTTCAAGGCTCGTCGCGCAGCGCCGACAGCGGCAGCGCGACGTGCTCGAGCGGCTTGCGCTCCGCATCCACGCCCCAAATCGCCGCGATCGCCGCCGCGGCCAGCATCAGCGCGGACCCGACGAGATAACCTTCGAATACGGCGGCGCGCTGCTGCGTATCGATGAGTCTGCCGAAAAGCGCCGGCCCCGCGATGCCCCCCAGCGCCGTCCCGACCGCATAGAACACCGCGATGGCAAGCGCGCGAATCTCGAGCGGAAACGATTCGCTGACGGTCAAATAGGCTGAGCTCGCGGCCGCGGATGCGAAAAAGAAAATCACCATCCAAGCGACCGTCTGTTCTTCCACGGTCAGCATGCCGCGCGCGAACAGATAGCCGCTGCCGATCAGCAAAAGGCCGGAGAGCGCATAGGTGAGCGTGATCATCACGCGGCGCCCGATCGCGTCGAATGCGTGGCCGAGCACGATCGGCCCAAGAAAATTGCCGAGGGCGAACGGCAGGAGATACCAGCCGACCTTGCCGCTCGGCACGCCGTAAAAGTCGGTCAGGACGAGCGCGTAGGTAAAGAAGATCGCGTTGTAGAAGAATGCCTGCGCCGTCATCAGGGCGAGCCCGACCAGCGAGCGTCGGCGATGCGTGACGAACAGCGCTTCGAACACCTCGGCGAGCGGCGTGGTTTCCCTGCGCGTAAAGCGCAGCGTCCTCACTTCATCGGACAACGGCGCTTGGCCCGCCCGCCGGAAACGCGCCTCGATCTGTTCGACGATGCTGCCTGCGACGTGCGGCTGATTGTGGGTGAGTAGCCAGCGAGGGCTCTCGGGTACCCAAACACGCATGAAAACGATGACGAGCGCCAGCGCCGCGCCGATGAAGAAGCAGGCGCGCCATCCGAGGTCGCCCGGGACGAACCGGGGGTCGAGCAGCACCAATGAGCCCCCCGCTCCCAGCGCGGCGCCCACCCAGAACGTTCCGTTGATGCCCAGATCGGTCCATCCACGCACACGCGGCGGCGTGAATTCTTGAATTGTCGAATTGATGGCCGCGTATTCTCCGCCGATGCCCGCGCCGGTCAAGAAGCGCAGCACCGCGAAGCTCGCGAAGTTCCACGACAGGGCGGTAGCGGCCGTGGCCACGAGGTACAAGCCCAGCGTCGCGAAGAACAGCTTGCGCCGCCCCAGCCGATCGGTGAGCCAACCGAAACCGAGCGCGCCGAGCACGGCGCCGGCGATGTAAGCGCTGCCCGCGAGGCCGATGTCGGCGTCGGACAAACGCAGCGCCGGGCTTGCCTTGAGCGCGCCGGCCACGGCGCCGGCCAGCGTCACCTCTAATCCATCGAGCAGCCAGGTGACGCCTAGCGCCACGACGATGAGCGTGTGAAAGCGCCCCCACGGAAGCCGATCGAGCCGCGAGGGCAGATCGGTTTCGATGAGCTCCTCGGCCGACAAGTCCGTCGGCGACGAGCGCGGCGGCGAATTCATAGGGCGATTTCTCCTGATCAATACGGGCGGACGCGGGTCTTGGGCGCACGCTTCGGCGCAAATCTCGTGCCCGAGACGACAGCGTAAAATCCCCGGAGCGCGACTCGAATGGCGCACCGATTGCTCGTCGCCCTCAGTTCGTGATAAAAAGCGCTCCCTTCAGATCCCCAAGAGCGAGTTGCGATGCAAGCGATGCCTTATTGCGCGATCGACTTCGGTACGTCCAACTCCGCCGTGGCTTTGCCACGCGGCGAGACGATGGTGCTCGCACCCGTAGAAGGTGCGCACACGACGTTGCCGACAGCCGTCTTCTTCAACACCGACGAACATACGCGCACCTTCGGGCGCGCCGCGCTGGCCGAATACATCGACGGATTCGACGGCCGATTGATGCGCTCGCTCAAGAGCATTCTGGGCTCCTCGCTGGCCGAAACCGCGACCGACCTCGGCGACGGCTCGGCCATCAAGTACACCGAGGTCATATCGATCTTCGTGGGTTTCTTGAAGCGGCAGGCCGAAGCGTGCGCGGGCACTTCGATCGAGCGCGCGGTGTTGGGCCGTCCGGTGTTTTTCGTCGACGACGACCCAAAGGCCGACCGGCTTGCCGAGAATCAGCTTGCCGCGGCGGCGCGCTCGGCGGGCTTGAAAGACATCCACTTCCAATTCGAGCCGATCGCCGCGGCGTTCGACTACGAGTCGCGCTTGAGCGACGAGGCGCTTGTGCTGGTGGCCGATATCGGCGGCGGGACATCGGACTTCTCGCTCGTGCGCGTGGGGCCGCAGCGCATGCACCGTCTCGAGCGTAAGGACGACGTGCTCGCGCACCATGGCGTGCACGTGGCCGGGACCGATTTCGACCGGCGCACGGAACTGGAAACGATTCTGCCCGAGCTCGGATACCGCTCGCTCGACCCCGAGGGGCGCGAGGTGCCCAACCGTATCTACTTCGATCTGGCGACGTGGCACCTCATCAACACGATCTACTCGGGCAAGCGTGTGGGCGAGCTCGCGCTGATGCGGCATCTTTACCGCGACGTCCGGCACCATGAGCGGCTGATGCGCGTGGTCGAACGTCGGCTTGGGCACGCGCTCGCGGCCCGTGCCGAGGAAGCGAAAATCGGCGTGGCCGCCGGCGGGCAGACGTCGATCGATTTGGACGATGTCGAAGCCGATCTGCGCGTCGCGTTTGACGAGGCGCAATTGATCGACGCTGGCGCGGAGGAAACGCGGCGCATCGCCGATGCGGCGCGGGAGACGGCGAGGGCGGCCGGCGTGGCGCCCGCCGACGTGGATGCGCTTTACTTCACGGGCGGCTCCACCGGGCTGCGCTTTCTCACGAACGCGCTGTGCGCGGCGTTTCCCGGCGCGCGACCCGTATTCGGCGACCGGCTCGCGAGCGTCGCGGCAGGCCTCGGCATCCACGCTCAGCGCTTGTTCGCCTAGCGCCGGCGAACCTAAAACAAAAACCCCGCCATTAGCGGGGTTTTCTGGTTCGCAAAGCGCGCCGCCCGAAGCGGCTACGCTTGCGTCATCGCGATCAGCGCTTTACAGCGGCTTGATGTTCGCGGCTTGCTTGCCCTTGGGGCCCGTCTTCACTTCGAACGACACCTTCTGGTTTTCTTGCAGCGTCTTGAAGCCTTCGACGCGAATTTCCGAGAAATGCGCGAAGAGATCCTCGCCGCCGCCATCGGGGGTGATGAAGCCAAAGCCCTTAGCGTCGTTGAACCACTTGACGGTACCGGTTTCCATATTACAAATTCCTAACTAGATAAAAAAGGCCGAAGCCTGGGGGTGCACGAAAATCAAGGAAGGGGTAATAGGACAACCGGAGTACCTGATGGGGGCGAACTACGAAAGACCAATCCACACTCGCCGCTTGAAATCCTGCGCGATCTTTATACGGCGAAACGGCGGCGAGGTCAACACAATTTCGCGCCGCAGCAAGGGGGCCCCGCTGTTCTGTCAGGTCACCCGCTTACAAACCTTGCATTTTTGGACGATTTTTTTCTTGGTTCGCAATCATTTCGCACCATTAAAGTGAACGCAGCCGGTAAACTACGCGCCGCGCGTTGCGGTTGCGCCTAGTTGCGGCTCCCCCTCGCCGCGGTACCCGCGGCGGTTGCACGTTTCTTGCAGAACAGCGCGCGTCCCCCCATGCGCGCGTGGTTTGGACACCCCCCAAGGAGAGGTTGTGAAAAGTTCTATTCAACGGAACATCGGGCCGTTCGCGCTGATGCTGACCGGCTTGGGTTCCATCATTGGTTCCGGCTGGCTGTTCGGCGCTTGGAAGGCGGCCAAGATCGCGGGGCCCGCGGCCCTGTGCGCGTGGATCATCGGCGCCGTCGTGATCCTCGCCATCGCCCTGACCTATGCCGAACTCGGCGCCATGTTCCCCGAGTCGGGCGGCATGGTTCGCTACGCGCGCTATTCGCACGGCGCGCTCGTCGGCTTCATCAGCGCCTGGGCGAACTGGATCGCCATCGTGTCGGTGATCCCGATCGAAGCCGAAGCGTCCATCCAGTACATGAGCACGTGGCCCTACGAGTGGGCCCACAACCTGTTCATCAACGGTTCGTTGACGCCACCCGGCTTGTTCCTTTCGGCGCTGCTGGTCATCGTCTACTTCATGCTCAACTACTGGGGCGTGAAGGTGTTCGCGCGGGCGAACACGGCCATCACCGTGTTCAAGTTCATCATTCCCGGCTTGACGATCGCAGGCCTTTTGGTGGCCGGCTTCCATAGCGAAAATTTCGGCACCGCGAGCGAGTTCGCCCCATACGGCTGGTCGGCCGTGTTCACCGCCGTCGCGACGAGCGGTATCGTCTTCAGCTTCAACGGCTTCCAAAGCCCGGTGAACTTGGCCGGCGAGGCGCGTAACCCTTCGAAGAGCGTGCCGTTCGCGGTTATCGGGTCGATCCTGCTCGCGCTCGTGATTTACGTGCTGCTGCAAGTGGCCTACATCGGCGCCGTCAATCCGGCCGACATCGCCCAGGGCTGGAGCCACTTCAACTTCGCATCGCCGTTCGCGGAGCTGGCCCTGGCGCTGAACCTGAACTGGCTCGCGATCCTGCTCTACGTCGATGCCTTCGTCAGCCCGAGCGGCACCGGCACGACGTACATGGCCACGACGACGCGCATGATCTACGCCATGGAGCGCAACAACACGCTGCCGAAGATGTTCGGCAACGTGCACCCGTTCTACGGCGTGCCGCGCAACGCGATGTGGTTCAACCTCATCGTCTCGTTCATCTTCATGTTCTTCTTCCGCGGCTGGAGTTCGCTGGCCGCCGTGATCTCGGTCGCGACCGTCATCTCGTACCTGACGGGTCCGGTCAGCCTGATGGCGCTGCGCCGCACGGCGCTCGACGTCGAGCGTCCGCTGCGTTTGCCGTTGATGGGCATCGTCGCGCCGTTTGCGTTCGTCTGCGCCTCGCTCGTTCTGTACTGGGCGAAGTGGCCGCTCACGGGGGAGATCATTCTCTTGATGGTCGTCGCGCTGCCGGTGTACTTCTACTACCAAGGCAAGTCGGGCTGGAGCGGCTGGGGCGGCGATTTGAAGGCGGCGTGGTGGCTCGTCGCGTATCTGCCCACGATGGCGGTGCTGTCGATCATCGGCAGCAAGCAGTTCGGCGGCATGGGCGTCTTGCCCTACGGCTGGGACATGCTCGTCGTGGCGGTGTTCGCGCTCGTTTTCTACTACTGGGGCGTCCACACCGGGTACCGCACGCGCTACCTCGATGAGCGCGAATCCGAGGAAGACATTCTCGAAGGCGTCGGCGTTTAACGCGTCGGCGGCACGGGGCGGCGCGGCGCATCACGCGGCCGCTCGCCTTCACCTTCGCCTTCAATGAACAAAGGCCCGTTCGGCGTTTCGCTGCACGGGCCTTTGTTTTGACGCACGATTGACGCACGAGCCCGGCGCCGCAGGGTCGATCAGGCGTGCGCTGCGTGCTCGCCGAAAACATAGTTCGTCATGGCCAGCGCGCGTTGGAACGTGCCGAGCGATTGGATATCGAGCGAGTAATCGTCGTTAGCCGCGCCGAGCGCCGAAAAAATGGGCAGCAAATGCTCGTCCGTCGGGTGCATTTGCACGGCGTTCGGAGCGCGGCGCCGATAATCGAGTAGGGCGTCGATATCGCGTTCGGCCAGTCGCGCTTCGAACCAAGCGGTGAACTCCGCCACGCGCGGATCGGCATCGCCGGGCTTTGCGCCGAAGTCGGCCGCGCGCAAGTTGTGCGTGATCTGGCCCGAGCCGACGATCAGCACGCCGTCCTCGGCCAAAGGGCGCAACGCCCGGCCCACCGCGTAATGATGAGCGGGATCGCGATGGGGCTGAATCGACAATTGCGCAACGGGCACGTCCGCTTGCGGGAACATCAGCAGCAGCGGCACCCATGCGCCATGGTCGAGGCCGTGCGGCTGGGTCTGGGCGGGGATGCCGGCGGCGCCCAGCAGCGAGGCCGCCTCGCGGGCGAGGTCCGGCGCCCCTGGAGCGGGGTAGCGCAGCTCGTACAGCGCGCGGGGGAAGCCGTAGAAGTCGTGGATGGTTTCTGGCGCTTCGGCCGTGCTCGCGACCGGCTGATCGGTCCCCCAGTGCGCGGAAAGCATCAAGATCGCGCGCGGGCGAGGTAGTTGCGCCGCCAGTGCGGCGAATTCCCCCGAGGGCATCGACGGGTCGATCGGCAGCGTCGGCGCGCCGTGGGAGAGAAAGAGCGAAGGTAAGCGGGACATGGATAGGGCCGGAACGAGTGATTGCCGGTGAGGCTGCATGAGACTTCTGTCAGCGCTGAAACGCTAAAGCGCTAACGGCTGTCGCAAATCTACACCGGGGGCCCTGGGGGATAAACCGGCTTTCAGGAAACGAACCGTCTCACGGCAGTTGCGAATCCGCGGTAGGCCCGCGCACTCATGCTTCGCCGCGCAGCCCAGGCCATGCTGCAGCCTGCGCGGGTCCTAGCGAGAACATATCGAGCACCCGCGCCACCGTATCGTCGACCATCTCGTCGATCGACGCCGGCCGGTTGTAAAACGCCGGCAATGGAGGGAAAACGACGCCGCCCATTTCGGTGACGGCCGTCATATTGCGCAGATGCGCCAGATTCAAAGGCGTTTCGCGCACGAGCAGCACGAGACGCCGCCGCTCCTTGAGCGTCACATCGGCCGCGCGGGCGATTAAATTGTCGGACATGCCGTGCGCGACACTCGCCAGCGTCTTCATCGAGCAGGGCGCGACGATCATCCCGTCGGTCGAGAACGAACCGGAAGCGATACTGGCGCCCACGTCGCGCACGTTATGCACGACATCGGCCAACGGGTGGACATCGTCCTTCGTCAGCCCAAGCTCATGCTGAACATTGAGCCAGCCTGAACTGGACACGACGAGATGGGACTCGACGCCGCCTATGCGTCGGATCGTCTCGAGCAGGCGTACGCCGTAGATCGCGCCCGTCGCGCCCGTGATCGCGACGATCAACCGGCGCAAGGGCGCACTGACAGGGGACATGGCGGGGAGTACGAGGAGCGGGCGCGCCAGCGAAACGCCGGCCGCGTATGCACGGTCAGGCCGCTGCGAAAAGCTGCTGCAGTTCGCCCGATTGGTACATCTCCATCATGATGTCCGAGCCGCCGACGAATTCGCCCTTGACGTAAAGCTGCGGGATCGTGGGCCAGTTCGAGAATTCCTTGAGGCCCTGACGCACTTCTTCGTCTTCGAGCACGTTCACGGTCTTGAATTGGTCGACGCCGCACGCCTTCAGAATCTGTACGGCGCGGCCCGAAAATCCACACATCGGAAACTGCGCATTGCCCTTCATGAAAAGGACGACGGCGTTTTCATCGACGATTTGCTTGATGCGTTGTTGCGTATCCATGACTGACCTTGTGTCTTCGCGATGCGCGAAACGGGAAAAGATAGAGCGAAATGATAGCGGATTTCTCCCGCGCGGGCCGATGCCGCGTCTACGGGCCCGCCGGCCCGTCCGTCAGCATCTGGCTCAGCTTGTTCGCCAATTCGGCGTACGTAAACGGTTTGGACAGCAAGTGGATGCCCGGATCGAGCCGACCGTGGTGGACGATGGCATTGCGCGCGTAGCCCGTCGTGAACAGTACGGGCAGCTCGGGGCGCGTCGCGCGCGCGGCGTCGGCGAGCTGGCGTCCGTTCATGCCGCCGGGCAAGCCGACGTCCGTGAACAGCAGACGGATGTCGGGGCGCTCGCCAACGAGACGCAGCGCGCTCGCGCCGTCGGCCGCCACGACCACGCGGTAGCCGAGTTCGCGCAGCATTTCGCTCGTCGATGCACGCACGCTTTCGTCGTCTTCGACCACCAGAATCGTTTCGCCGACGCGGCTGGCCGGTACCGGCCGCCGCTCCGTGCGTTCGGCTTGCGCGGTGTCGCTCGCCAGGCGAGGCAGGTACAGCTTGACCGTCGTACCCTCGTTCACCTCGCTGTAGACCCGTACGTGTCCGCCCGATTGCTTGACGAAGCCATAGACCTGGCTCAGACCGAGCCCCGTGCCGTGGCCGACCTCCTTGGTCGTGAAAAACGGCTCGAAGGCGCGTTCGATCACCTCCTTCGTCATGCCCATGCCCGTGTCGCTCACGGCGATCATCACGTAGGGGCCCGGCTCCACGCCGTCGAAGCGCGAGACGTAGGCTTCGTCGAGCTTGCAGTTGGCCGTCTCGATCGTGAGCTTGCCGCCCGAGGGCATCGCATCCCGGGCATTCACGGCGAGATTCAACAAGGCGCTTTCGAGCTGGTTGCTGTCGATCGACACGCGCCAGAGCTCGGCCGCATTGACGGTCTCGATCGCGATCGCCTCGCCGAGCGTGCGGCGCAGCAGATCCGACATGCCGGAGACGAGCTTGCCGATATCGGTCGGTTTGGCGTCGAGCGTTTGCCGCCGCGAAAACGCGAGCAAGCGCCGCGTCAAGTTCGCGGCGCGGTCCGCGCCGCGCAGGGCGTTGTCCACGAAGCGCTGAAGGTCCGCCCCGGCCGGCGATTGCAGAAGGGCGCCGCCGCGACGCTGGAGCCCTTCGAGACTGCCGATCACCACTTGGAGCAGATTGTTGAAATCGTGGGCGATGCCGCCCGTGAGTTGGCCGATCGCTTCCATCTTTTGCGACTGGCGCAGTTGCGCTTCGATGTTGCGCTTTTCGGTGAGGTCTCGCGTGACCTTCGCAAAGCCGATGACCTCGCCCGCGGGGCCCATGATCGGATCGAGCAGCACGTTGGCCCAGAACCGGGATCCGTCCTTGCGCACGCGCCATCCTTCGCCCTCGAACTTGCCCGTCCGAGCGGCGCTCTTCAGCACCTGCCCCGGCACGCCGTTGCGGCGGTCTTCCTCCGTATAGAAGCGCGAGAAATGCTGGCCGACGATTTCCTCGGCGCTATAGCCCTTGATCCGCTGTGCGCCGGCGTTCCAGCTCGTGACGTAGCCGTCGGCGTCGAGCATGAAGATCGCGTAGTCGACGACGCTGTCGACGAGCAGCCGGAATCGCTGCTCGGTCTGCTGCAATTGAGCCGACGCTTCGTTGCCGCGATTGGCGTGCGCTTGGCTCGCGGCACGCAGCGCGGCCTCGTTGCGGCGCTGCTGTGTGGCCTCGCGCGCTTCGAACAGGACGAAAGCAATCTCGCCTTCGTCATCCCGCACGGGGCGCAGCGTGGCGTCGGCTATCTCGCGGCGATCGTCCGTGCTCGCGCCGGGCAGCGCCAGGTCGAATCGCACGGTTTCGCCCGCGGCAGCGCGCACGACGGCCTGCTCCAGCGCTTCGCGCGTATCGCGATGCTCCGCCTCACGCCAAAACGCGCCGGCGAGCGAGCCGCCGATGAGCGCTTCGCGCGGCAGCGATACCTGCCCGAGCGTGCTGCGGTTGCTCTCCAGCACGGTGCCGTCGCAACCGAGCAGGGCGACGAACGCCGACGCTTCGATGAGCGCGATGCGCGCGAGCTTGCTTTGCGTCGCTTCGGCCGAATCCTCCGGACGAAGGTCGGTCCCGCGAACAGCCAAACGTTTGCCGAAATGGGGCAGGACGCGCTTCACCGTGGGCTCCGTTTGAGTGACTCGAATGGGGGCGCAAGGCGCCGGCCCGCCCGTGGCGAGCGAACATAGATCATATCAGTACGGAATGTGCATCAATCGATCTTAGTTGCGGATCGGACTAACAGGAATGGCGCGAACCGCCTGTTACACGGTCGATTCCCGCCAGATCGCGCAGGGATCGGACGTTCGCGAAGCCGGCTGCGCTCAATTGGGCTCGAACCGCCGCAGCTTGATTGTAGCCATGCTCGATCCAGATCTGCCCGTGTGCGCAGAGGAATGCGTCGGCGCCGGCGACGATCGTGCGGATGGCCGAGAGCCCATCGGCCTCGTCGGTGAGGGCGCCTCTCGGCTCGAAACGCAGGTCGCCTGCATCGAGATGCGGATCGCCGGCCGCGATGTAGGGCGGATTGCTCACGATCATGTCGAACGACCCCGCCAGCGTAGGTGCGAGGCCGGCGTACCAATCGCCCAGCAGGCACTGCACCGGTCCGCCCGGACGAGCGGGGTCGAGCAGCTGGGCGGCATTTCGCGCGGCGACGTCCAGCGCCTGCCGCGAGCGGTCCACCGCCCAGACGCGGGCGTCCGGCCGGGCCGATGCGATCGCGACAGCGATCGCGCCGCTGCCCGTGCCGAGGTCGAGCACCCGCGCATGCGGAATCGGCGCGATGGCCTCGAGCACCGTTTCGACGAGCAGTTCGGTTTCGGGGCGGGGGATCAGCACGTCGGGCGTCACCTCGAACGTGAGCCCGTAGAACTCGCGCGCGCCGACGATTTGGGCGATCGGCTCGCCCGCCATGCGCCGCGCCTCGAGCGCGCGGTAGCGGGCGAGCGCGGCGTCGCCGATCGGCTCCTCGCCGCGCGTGATGAGTTCGGTGCGTCGCCAGCCGAGCGCGTGCCCGAGCAGGACGCGCGCTTCGAGCGCCGGCAACGGCGACGCGCGCAGCAAGCCGCTGGCGGTCGAGACGGGCGGGGTGATCGAGCCGAGCGTCATGCCGTTCGTGCAGCCGGAGCCGGAGCCGAAGCGTGGGGGCGCGTCATTCCGCGTCGCCGAGAGAGGCCAGCAACTCGGCTTGATGCTCGCTGACGAGCGCCGCGATGAGTTCGTCGAGATCCCCGTCCATGATCGCGTCGAGCTTGTACAGCGTCAGATTGATCCGGTGATCGGTGAGCCGGCCTTGCGGGAAGTTGTATGTGCGGATGCGTTCGGAGCGGTCGCCCGAGCCGATCAAGCTCTTGCGCGTCGCCGCTTCCTTCGCGTGCTGCTCGTGATATTGCTTGTCCTTGATGCGCGCGGCGAGCACCTTCAGCGCACGGTCCTTGTTCTTGTGTTGCGAGCGGTCGTCTTGGCATTCGACGACGATGCCTGTCGGCAAGTGCGTCACGCGCACGGCCGAATCGGTCTTGTTGATGTGCTGACCGCCAGCCCCCGATGCGCGGAACGTGTCGATGCGCAGGTCGGCCGGATTGATCTCGACCTCGCCGATCTCGTCGGCCTCGGGCATGACCGCGACCGTGCAGGCCGACGTATGGATGCGGCCCTGCGTTTCGGTGGCCGGAACGCGCTGCACGCGGTGGCCGCCCGATTCGAATTTGAGCCGGGAGTAGGCGCCTTGGCCCGCGATGCGCACGATCACTTCCTTGTAGCCGCCGAGGTCGGATTCGCTCGCCGACATCATCTCCACCTGCCAGCGCTGCCGCTCGGCGTAGCGCAGATACATGCGCAGCAGGTCGCCCGCGAACAGCGCCGATTCGTCCCCGCCGGTTCCCGCTCGAATTTCGAGGAAGATGTTGCGGTCGTCGTTCGGGTCCTTCGGCAGCAGCATCTTGCGCAGGTCCTCCTCGAACCGCTCCATTTTGTCGCGGGAGGCGCGCACTTCCTCTTCGGCGAACTCGCGCATCGACGCGTCCGCCATCAGCTCTTGCGCCGTCGCCGCATCGCTGCGCGCCTGGCGCCAGTGCGCGTAGTGCTCGACGACGGGACCGATTTCGGCGTGCTCGCGCGTGAGCTTGCGGTACTGATCGAGATTGGCCGTCACGTCGCCGCGTGCGAGAAGATCGTTCAGTTCGGCCAGCCGCGTCGTCAGCTGGTCGAGCTTGTGTTGCATGCTCGTTTTCATGTGCGGAGCGAGGCTCCCCGGAAAGAGGTGAAAGGATCGGACTGCGGAGGGCGCGAAGCGCGCGGACGCGGGGAGCGTCGCTAACGATCCGAGGGATCGGACGGCTTCGCGTGCCCGTAGAAACCGCTCAGCAATTCGACGAGCGTCGCTCGTTCATCGCTGCCCGCCCGGTTGAGCGCGTGGGTCGGCCCGTGGATCAGCTTGTTCGTCAACGCTTGCGACATCGCTTCCAAAACCGCGGCCGGATCGTCGCCGCGCGCAAGCATCTTCATCGCGCGATCGAGTTCGACGCGGCGCAGCGCGTCGGCTTGCGTGTGCATGTGGCGAATCACGGGTACGACGCTGCGTGCGTCGAGCCATTGCATGAAGCCTTGCACGCGCGTTTCGATGATCGCCTCGGCTTGTGCGACGGCGGCCTGGCGCGAGGCATTGCCTTCACGCACGATCGCACCGAGATCGTCGACCGTATAGAGGAAGACGTCTTGTAGCTCGGAGACTTCCGGCTCGATGTCGCGCGGCACCGCCAAATCGACCATGAAGATCGGGCGGCGGCGGCGCGCCTTGACGGCGCGCTCGCCGGCGCCGAGCCCGATGATCGGCAGCGTCGAGGCGGTGCACGAAACGATGATGTCGAACTCGTGCATACGCGCGGGCAAATCGGCCAGCGGCATCGCCTGACCGCCCAGACGCTCGGCCAGCTTGGCGCCTCGCTCGATCGTACGGTTCGCGATGACGAGCTCGCGCGGGCTTTGCGCGGCGAAATGCGTCGCGCAAAGCTCGATCATTTCGCCCGCGCCGATGAATAGCACCCGCTGGCTGGAAATCTTGTCGAAAATGCGCTGGGCGAGCCGCACGGCCGCCGCGGCCATCGATACCGACTGCGCGCCGACGGCCGTATTGCCGCGCACCTCTTTCGCCACGGCGAACGTGCGCTGGAACAGCTGGTTCAGATAGGTGCCCAGCGCGCCGGCTTCGGAGGCCGAGCGCACCGCATCCTTCATTTGCCCGAGAATCTGCGTTTCACCGAGGACCATCGAGTCCAGGCCCGACGCGACCCGGAACGCGTGCCGCACCGCTTCCGATTGCGGCAGCGCATACACATGCGGCGCCAGTTCGTCCACGGACAGCCCGTGGTAGCTCGACAGCCATTGCAGCGCGGATTCGCGCGCGGTGCGGTCGTCCGTGGCGCAGTAGAGCTCGGTGCGATTGCAGGTGGATAGGATCGCGGCTTCGGGAGCCGCCAGCGAGGGGCGGCCCCGCCACAAGCCTTGGAAGGCGTCGAGCGCCGGCTTCAACTGTTCGAGCGGAAACGCCACGCGCTCGCGCAATGCGATGGGCGCCGTGTGGTGATTGATTCCGATCGTGAGCAGTTGCATACGTGGGTGTGCCGTGGCCGCCCGTGCCAGCGGACGGCGCTGATATTTCAGCCGGTTATTATAGCGGTTCCGCCCCGAGGCTCGCTGAGCGGCGGTGCGCCATCCCGTTCCATCTCCTTGAATAGAGACGATAAGAG
>NZ_JBQCHR010000023.1:0-36565 GCF_051954495.1 Trinickia sp. | reverse complement strand
GCCCTGCGGCGTCGGCGCATCGAGTACGGGCCATACGGCGTAGCTTGACCAAACGATCTCGAGCAAAGCGTGCAGCCCGCCCGAATACATGAGAAAGACGATGAGCGCCTGCTGGAACATTGCGCCAAGGAGGGAGGCGTCGACGGAGGCGGCCGAGTCGAGCGCCTGCGGGTTGCCGCCGCGTTGGTAGTCGAGATACGTGCCGGCTGCCTCGATCGCCCAAAATGGCGCGGCGATGAGCGCGCCGAGGACAATCCCGATCGCCGCTTCCTTTGCAGCCAAGCCGAGCCAGTCGGCAAGCGGCAGCGGCGCGGCGAGAAGCGCCGTGGCGACGGGCGGCGTTGCGGGCAACGCCAGGGCGAGCATCAGCACGGTTCGCGCCGCGCCGCCGAGCGCATGGCCCGCAAACACCGGAACGAACAGAAGCGTGGGCGCCCAGCGCAAGGCACACAGCGATAGCGCCGCGGCGAACGGCAACGCGAGTTCGATCGGACCTACGGCCATGGCAACCCCTGTCAAGCGCGCGGAACGCTGGCAAGTTCGAAGACGTAATCGACCATGTGCATAAGTTCCGCGGCGACGCCGTGGCCCGTGACGGCGATCGCCGCGCCCACGACGACGAGCTTGATCGCGAATGGCAGCGTTTGATCTTGGATTTGAAACGCCGACAAGACGAGCGAAATGACGATGCCGGCGCCCGCGGCGACGAGCGCGAGCGCGACGGAAGCCTTGAACGCGAAAAGCAGTGCATGTTGGAACAAGACAAGCGACTCGGGCATGGCGTCATCCGTGATAGGAGAGCACCAGCGCTTGCAGCAGTCTTCCCCATCCATCGGCAGCGACGAACAGCATGAGCTTGATCGGCAGCGCCACGATCATCGGCGGGACCATTTGCATCCCCGTGGCGAGCAGCACGTTCGATACGAGCATGTCGATCGCGACGAATGGGATGAACAGCAAGAGCCCGATTTCGAAGGCGGCCTGCAATTCGGAGACGACGAACGCGGGAACCGCGATGCTCCAATCGTCGTCGGCGGCGGATTGGCTCGCCGAGTCGGGCCACGAAGCTTTCGCCAATTCGAGGAATCGCTGCCGCTCGTTTTCGCTGCCGTGGCGCAGGACGAACTGCTTCAGCGGTTCCACGACCGAGAGGGCGGCTTCGATCTGCGAGGCGCCTGATGCCTGCGCGCTCGTCACTGTACGGGCTCGATCGATGCAGGCGGTAAGCGTTGGGGACATGACGAACAGCGTCGCGACGAGCGCAATGGCGTTCAGGGCGAGCGTGGTCGGCGCCTGCTGGACCCCGAGCGCGTTGCGCACGAGCACCAGCACGACCGAAACCTTGAGATAGGAAGTCGTGGCAATCGCTAGGAGCGGCAGCAGGGAAAGCAAGCCCAGCAGCGCGAGCAACGCGAACGGGTGCTGCTCGAGCGTCATGGCGTGGGCGGCCTCGCGCCGCCCTGCGGCCAGTGCGTGATTTCGACGGCAAGTCGGCCGTCCAGATCGACGAGCTCGCCCATGCCGACCGGGAGTCCATTCGCTTCGATCGTCACGGCGGGTGGAAGGCCTCGCTCCAACGCCAGCAGCGAGCCACGCGCTAAGGCGGCGAGGTCGCCGACCGTCAGCGACAGCGCGCCCAGCGAGAACGTCAAGCGAACGGGAATGTCGGTTGTGTCGATTGGCGGACCATCGCGTCGCACGACGGCGTCGAGACCATCGGGTGCGGAGGGAACGTGTTCGGACATGTCTTCAACCTCGAAACAGTGATGGGTAGTCAGCCAGCGAATGACCATACGGCTGGACGCGACGCGTACGACGGCGCGTCCCGTTACGTCGAACGACGCCGCGCTCGGGCAGACGATGGCGCCGCACTCGAGCGCGCCGTACTCGGCGAAGGTCAATGTCGCGCTGCCTGCTGTGAGCGGGACCGGCGCCTTGAGCGCCGCGGTCCAGACAGGAAGCGAGCGCGGCGCTTCGACGCGGCTCCATGGACCGCTGTCAAGCAGCGCGCCGATGCCCTCTGCCGTCATTCGCCAGCGCATCGCTACGCGGATCGAGGGCAGGGCCAGCCGAAGGTGCAGGGCGATGAACGGCGTTCGATCCGACGTCGGGCCCGGTGTATCGCAAACCACGGGATCGCCCAGTGCGGCATGCAGGGCGGGTGCGAGCGCCGCGAACGCGTAGCGTGCGAGGGCCCTATGGGAGGCCGATCGCGGTGAGCCGTCGACGTCGATTCCGGTACAGGCCAGCAGTAGTGGACCATAATCCAATGCCATCGCCGGGCCGAATCGGGTCGATAACGGTAGGGGCCGCGTCAGATCGCCGGGCGGCGCTTCGTCCACGCGCAAGAGCAGTTCCGCCACGCCGCCATCCGGCAGGAGGCACTGGGCGCGATGCGGCCGGGTCAGCCGATGCCGCACTTTCTCTATTGTTGAAATGCGACGCAAGGCCACCGGCAAGGCGTCGCGTTCTACCTGAACGTTCTTGGGTTTCATGTCGATGCGCGGGTCGACACTTCGACCGAAGCAGGGCAGCCGAACGCGCGCGCGAGGCAAGCACCTATGTATGTCATGCTTGGGCGGTCGCTTGTTCGAGCCGTTGCAGCCAGCGCTGCAAGGCTTCATTGCGGCGATTGGCCTCGCGGCACGCGCGCCTAGTCGCTTCGAGGTACGTACTTGCCTGTTCGAAGCATCGTGCGTGTTCGCGAATTTTTCTGGCTTCCGCGGCCAGCAACGAGTCGCGGCACGCTTGTGCCGCGCGTGCGTCGAGAACATGACGGGCCAGTACGCCGCAATTCGCTGTGCCGCCACGCCAGGCCGTCTCATGCGCGGCGGCTTGCGCGCGCAATCGTGCAAAAGTGCGCTCGGCTTCGCGCAGCCGATCGAGCGCCTCATTGGCCTGGCGTTCAGCCTGAACGAGGGCCTGCGCGGCAGTGCGCATTCCTACGACCGATAGGCGGGCCATCGCCCGAACCGCGCGAGGCAGAACCGGTGCCGGCGGCGCTTCTGCGTGGGCGAGGCGGCGTGCGCCGCGGGCATCATGCGCCGCGGACGGCAGCGTGCAAATGTTCAAGCGTGTGCTCCCAGACGGCAGGGGTGCGAATGTCTTGTCGAACCAGATCGAGCAGACCGGGATGACGCTCGATCGCGTCGTCGGCCGCTGCATCCTGTCCGGGCTTATATTCTCCAAGCGAAATCAGCCACTCGATTTCGGCGTAGTGCGAAATCAAGCGGCGGGCTCTGTCGGCATCGGCGCGGTGCGGGCCGCTCACTATCGCCGGCATGAGACGGCTGAGGCTCGCGGCGACGTCGATTGCCGGAAAATGGCCTCGTTCGGCGAGCTTGCGTGACAGCACGATATGCGCGTCGAGCAGCGAACGCGCTTCGTCTGCGATCGGATCGGCGTGTTCGCTCTCGGTCAAGACCGTGTAGATGCCGGTGATCGTCCCCTCTCGGCGCGATCCGGCGCGCTCGATCAGACGCGGCAACATCGCATAGGTCGAAGGCGGATAGCCGAGGCGGCCCGGCGGCTCGTTCGAAGCCAGACCGATCTCGCGTTGAGCGCGCGCCGTGCGAGTAAGCGAATCGACGAGCAGCAGGACATGCTTGCCGCCTTCGCAGAAGCCTTCGGCGATGGCCGTGGCCGTAAAAGCGGCGCGCGTGCGTTCCACCGGCGTTGCGTCGGAACTCGCGCATACGACCACGGTGCGGCGCGCGAGCGGTGGGTCGAGTTCGCGTTGCAAAAAGGCGTTCAACTCGCGCCCGCGTTCTCCCACCAGCGCGAATACGATGACGTCGGCCGCGATACCGCGCGCGAGCGCTCCCAGCAGGGTTGTCTTCCCGCAACCTGGGCCCGCGAACAGGCCGACGCGTTGACCGCGTGCGAGCGTCAGCAGGGCGTCGATCGCGCGAACCCCGGTGATCATGCGCTCATAAGAGACAGGCCGCTCGGTGGGGCAAGGGGCTGCGCCAAGTACGCGACGAACCACGGAGCCTCGATCGGAGGCGGGTGTCGTCGAACCCAAGGGGCGGCCGAAACCGTCGAGTATTCGGCCGAGCAGATGCAGCCCGACATTCACGCAGTGGGGTGCGCCCAGGCTGCGAATCGGCGATCGCGGGGCGATGCCATCCGTCGGGCCGAGCGGGGCGAGCAGTGCGCGTTGCCCCTCGAAGCCGATCGCTTCGGCCAATATGGGCGGCTCGTCGCGCCTCACGGCCTGCAACTCGCACAAATGGCCGACCGCACAGCGCGGCAGCGTGGCGACGATGAGCGTCGCGCTAACCTGTTCGACGCGGCCCACGCATTGCACCGCGGACAGTTGCGCGCGCGCGAGCCGATCTTGCGTGTGGCGCGCCCAGGCCGACAGGCGAGCGTGCACGTCCGCTGACGCTTGCGGTTTGGCGGAAACGCCCATGGATTTCACCACCTAACCTCCGCAGCGTGCGGGCCGGAGAAAACGGCGCGTCCCGACTCGATGCGTACGAGCGTGAATGCTTTCCAGCGACTCCCAGGAACGAGTACGCGGCCGTCTTCCGTCACGAGAAAACCGTAAGGGCCGCCCTTGACGCTTCGGATCGCAAAGGGCGGCTGAGTGACCGCGTCGCTCGGGTAGGCCATCCCTTTGGCGACACGCACCGGCTTGGGTGCGGATGCCTGTTTTTCCCGCGGTTCCGGTGGAGCGGCGGGTGGGGCGACGCCTCCCGCGGACTGTTTCGCGGCGGACAGGCGCGACGCGGCGGTAGGCTCTGTACGCGCGGCCAGCATAGAGAACGCGGCGATAAGGCCGGCGGCGGCGATGGTCACGGCGGCCGCAAGGATTAGCTTTATCCGCGTGGATCTGCGCTGCGCCCTGGCCGAAGGATGGAACGGCGGCACGGGTTCGACAGGCCAGGGCGAGCCCTCGTCATCGCTGCCTAGCAAGACCGGCCCCGCGAACCAGCGTGCGCCATTGATCAGCGGGATGTCGTTGTGCGGCGACGCGGCGTTAGCCGCCGACCCATGATCTGCTCGAGGCGCCCCGCCCGGACGGTACCGCCAATGGGATGCATCGTCGCGCGCGAGGGCGCCCGCATACTCCGGCATGCCCGGATCGAGAAGGACGATGTCGTTGTCGGCCCCGCTGCCGATCCGTATCGCGTCGCCTTCGAGCGGCAGCGCTGCCCCGCGATGCAGGCCCGTGAGGATGCGAAGTTCGAGCATGGAGCGTGCGTGGGTCTCTTTTAAAGCGCTTTTGCGCGGATGAAAATCGCGCGCTGCTCGGCGCGCGCGGTGGCGACCGGGTAGCTCGCAATCAAGCGCGGCGGCGCGCCGCTGTCCACCGTGACAGCGGTGTCGAGCTTGACGCCGCTCGAATTCGTCCACGTTTGCCCGGGCAGCCCCGTGGGTTGGGCCAACAGCAAGTCGATGTCGACTGCGATGGACGTGACGCCGACTTTCTCCGATGGCACGACGCGGGCGACGAGATCGAGGCGGTCGCCGCGGTTGCCGTTGCGCCCGTTGCCTTGCGCGGCGTTCGCTTCGCCCGGCGGCAAGGGCGTCTGCACGGTCTCGCCACCGATCGTGAGCGTGATATGTCCGCCCAACGGCCCGACGAGCGTTTGGCGATTGAGTAGCCGAGCGCGGTGGGCGGCGATCGCTTCGACGAACCGATCGTCGCGGGTGGATGAATCGGCCGATGACGAAGCGTAAGCCAACTCGCCAGCCGTGCTGAGCGCATCGACCGTGGACCCGTCTGACTCGATGACGAAGAGGTCGATCGAGACGAGCGAGGAAGGCCGATCGAGCGCCTCGATCAGTTTCTCGATAGCAGGCCGCAACGCCTGATCGGCCCACACGATGACGGTATTGGTTCGTTCGTCAGCGATGATGCCGATCGGCGCCGCTTTCGACTTGGCGCCCTCGCTGGTGAAAGGCAGGCTCGGCGCCGCGACTGCGGGAAGTGGAGGGATGACCGCTGGTGACGGATACCCGATCCACTGCGCGAGCGAAGGCTCCACGCCCGGTAAGAGGGGCGGCGCCTCCGCCCGCGGCGCGGTCGAGAACGCCGGCTGCGCTGCCGGTGTTTCCCGCACGAGCAATTGCCGCAGCAACGTGGCAACGCCCGTGCGTGCCGTTGTCCCGTTAAGCGACGACGTATCGCCCGCGCGCGCGAAGCGCAGCGGGAAAAACATCGGATCGGACGTGGCTCGAGCTGTACTTGCGGCTGACTGGCCCGCGAGGAATCGACGGACGATGGCCCGATAGGCGCGCGGCCCGCCGACGAGGACGACGTCTTGGCCGGCGAGCGCCCCCCAACCGAATCGTCCGTCATAGATGCCGACGGCTTCAAGCGCAGTGCGCGCATCGTCCGCGCGCAGGCCGTTCAAGGCAATGCGCTCGACCGATGAGTCGCGCGTGCCGCTGAGGTACAACGTACGCTCGACGATGAACCATGAAAAGCCATGCGCATGCGCTAGCTGTTCGAGAAATGCCCGTCCTGTGGAGGCCCGCAACCATCCGTCCAATTTGGTTGTCCGCCATCCGGACTTGGCATGGCCGCTCGTGCTTAGCGTCAAGCCGTGATCGGCGCAGAATCGGTCCAGCACCTCGTTCAACGTTTGATTCGATGCCTGAACCGCGTACGGTGCATCGAGGCCGACGCCTCGATCGGTGCTGGCGCAGGCGCCGCCGACCAAGGCGAGGGCGCCCAGCGCGGCAAGCAAGCAGCGCCACGTGTAAGCGCGCAGGAACGTCCATGGAACCATACGCTTTAACGAATCTCGTTGATTACGGTACGCAGCAGCGAGAACTTCATTTGAAGATCGGTTGTCGCCGACCAGTTCGCAAGCGATACGCCGCGTAGCGACTCGACGTAGTCGCGCCACTGCGAGGGATTCTCGGGCGACAACGATTCGCGTAGGCGGTCTGCATGGCGCAGTGCGTGCAGCAGTTGCATTTCGGCGGATAGGGGCGTCATGGTGCAAGCAATGAATGGCGATGAGCGACTCGGCGGGCAGCATTCGCGGACGATGAGATAGGGCTCGGGTGGGACAGAATCAGAGCGCCCCCCTGCGAGCGAAGTGTCGTTCCAACTTGGCGCGCAGCCGCGACAGGCGAGACCGAACGGTGCCGACGGGAACGCCGAGTGCAGCGGCGGCTTCCACGTAACTGACGTTGTCGACGAACAGCAGCTCGAGCATGCGTTGTTGCTCGGGCGAAAGCGACTGCACGAATTCGAGGAGCGTCAGGAACGATTGCTTGACCGACATGCAGCGCTCGGGTGCGCGCAGATCGATGAGTGCGTTTTCATGATCGTCGATTCGCTCCATGACGAACCGGTAGTCGGATGCGCGGCTCACGTGGTTTCGCAACACGTTGAGGGCGATGGCGGTCAGCCAGGTTTTGGGTTGAGCGGTTCCGCGATAAGACGCGAGATTTTCCCAGGCGCCCAAATACGTGGTTTGCAGGATGTCCTCGGCGTCTTGCGCGCTGCGCACTCGACGTGCGATGAATCGGTAGATCGCGCGGCCGTGGGCCCGGTACCAGTCATCGAACTCCACGGACCGATCGGTGGTGGGTAACGAAGCGGCCGCGTTCGAGCAAGTGGCAATCATCGTGGGATCGAACACTCATGGCATGGGAATCCACGAATGATGGCGTCTTCGGCGGCCGGCTGCGCATCGAGCGCGATAAATCGGACGATGTAACCCTCCATTTATCCGCGTCGCGTGCTCGTCGGGCGTGCGAAAAAAAATCCGGACAGACCATGGAACCGCTTCACGGCGGCTGTTACTAAGCTCCCGCTTCCGGCGCGATCGATGGGTCGACGCAAGGCCGGGGGCGCCATACCACCACAGAACGGAGGGCGAATCATGACCATGGCAGCGGTAGTTCCGGCAATCTACGCGGCGGGGGCGCTGGCGTCGTCGATTGCGTCGGCGCTGTCGTCTTCATCGGGCGCAGCGGCAGGCGTGGGCGGGTTGTCGAACGGCGTCGGGCCGAGTCCGATGGAGCACGCATTGAAACGGCAGGAAGCGATGCAATTGCAAACGATGGAAATGCAGACCGAAGCCAGTATCCGCAAAATGCTGGCCGATACCGCCAACAGTATTGCGAGCGGCCATCTCGATTCCGGGGCGAAGGTGCAGAACGCCAGCATCAAGGCCGCGCACAGCATTCATTTTTGAGGCGTATGGGCGCGGTTCGGCGGGTAGGGTGCGGTTGCGTGCTTCATTGATGGGCTAGGAAGGGATTCGATACATGATCGACGTATTGGAAGGTTTCGCCGCGCGGGCGGCGGATCAGGGGCGTGCGGCGCAATGGGCGGCTCAATCGGGCATCGCGTTCGCGCTGGAAAAACGGAAAGTGGACGGTCGATACGCGTTGACGTATGTGGAAGGACACGTCAAGACTGAACTCATCAATGCGCTGCGCGGCGTTGCTCAGCATCTGCGACCATGATGACGCCGTCAATCGAATGGGCGCAAAGCGGTGCATCGCGCGTCGGCGTCCCGTCGGCGCACGCGATGATGGCGGATGACGGTGGCGCGTTCGGCGCTGTCATGACGCAAATCGATGGGCCGCAAGCGCTCGCCGCGGCTGGCGCGCCGGTCCTCACGCCTGCGCCTCGCGGGCCCGCGCTCGACGCATTGGCGCGACAACTCGACGACATCGGGCGGCAGCGCCTCGAAGCCCAGCGATCGTCCGATGCGCTGGCGGGAGCCTGGGCTTCGGGTACGGACGCCCAAACACTGGCGGTCACGTTGCATCGGCAAGCGAGAGCCATGGCTGCGTACAACATCAGCGTCATGATGGCCGCGAAGCTCGTCGGTGTCACGACGGGCGCGCTGAAGCAACTGACCGCGTCCGGCTAACCCTTGTATGGGAATGGAAGCGAGGCCGGCGTCGCGGGGCGCCGCGTTGGCCTATGGGTGGTGGATCGCCGCGGCGCTCATGCTGTCGGGCTGCGAACGCAAGATCGAATTGCAATGGGTTTCCGATGTCGGCAAGGCCAGCGAAATCGCGGCCACGCTGGGCGCACAGGGTATCGAGGTCGATCGCCGGTCCGAGAAGTCGGGCGTCATGCTTTCCGTTGCGAGTTCCGACCTGCCTCGTGCCATGCAAGCCATGCGTGAAGCAGGCTTGATGCGCCCGACGCGTTCCACGATAGACGAGGCGTTGGGCAAGCCCGGCATTGCGTCGACGCCGCATGAAGCGCTGGCCCGGCGCATCCACGCGATCGAACGAGCGCTGGAGGCGACGATCATGGACATCGACGGGGTCGTCGCCGCGCGCGTGCGCGTCGTGCCGCCCGAGCGTCCGGCTCCGGGCTTGCCGCTCATGGCGGCGTCGGCTTCCGTCTTCGTCAAACATCGTCCCGATGTGGATCTTTCGCCGCTGGTTCCGGGCATCTCGAGCCTCGTCAAGAACGGCGCGCCGGGGCTGGCCGGCGCGGACGATCGGCGTGTCGCCGTTCTGCTAGTGCCCGAGCACCCGCGCGTGCATATCCCCGCGGCTTCCGGGGGCGGGAACGTCGATCGTGCGACATCGAGTTTGATTGCGCTCGTTTTCGGAAGCATGACGCTCGGATACGGCTTGGATCGGGTAGTTCGTCGCGTGCGGCGGCGAGCGCAGCGCGGCGTCGAGGGAAGCGTTGAGGAGGGCCCGCGTGACTCCAGCGCCAATTGACGCCATGCCTTCGTTCTGGATCGAGCCGTGGCGATTTGCCGCGCTCGTATGGCGCGCCCTGTACGGCGCGCCGCAACTAGAGTTCGATCGTCATGCAGAGCGGCTCGTCTATAGCGGCTGGGCGAATTGCTTTGGCTTGTGTCAGCGATGGCGCGCGCCAAACGATCCGGGCTGGCTCGCCCTGCTGGATACGCAGCCGGCGCGGCTGCATCGCGTCGCTACGACGCTCGGCTACGTCGCGTTGGCTCGGGCGGGCGCAGCCGACGTGCTGCTTCGCGCGGCGCGGTCGGATCGCGCGAGTGCCGATGCGCTGAAATATCGTGAGGTGAATTGCATGAGTGCGTCTCTTTTGACGCCGTCTTCGCTTAGCCGTTCCGTAGGCGATGTCGCGCTTGCGCCGCACGCTTGCGGGGTGGACGTGCTTTGCGCGATGGCGCGGCAAGACTGGCCCGACGCGGAATCGCGATTCGCGATGCTTGTCGCACCCGAGTGGGCCAGGGCGCCCGGTACGGCACATGCGCCGAACGTCAAGACCCTCTTCCAGCACGAACCCGTGCTGTCGATCGACCGTATCGACGTCGGCCGCTGCCTGACGATATGCCGCGCCGCCGTACGCCAGTTTGCCGCAGGCTGCGCAACGAGAGGCGAGCGATGAGCTTTATCGCGCGCCGAATGGCGCTTGCGTACGAAGGACATTACCCGCCGGGAAAACAAGTCTACACGTGCGAGGAAGTCGCGCGTCTTCGGGACATCGCCGCGGTCGTCGCCCGCGCCCGCCGCGCGGCGTGCGCGATGATTGAAGAAGCGCGCGAGACGGTGCGTCGGGTCGATGAACAGGCTGCGGCAGCGCGGCGTGCGCGGGAATACGACGCCGAATCGGGGCTTGTCGCGAGAGCCAGGGCATTGGAGGAGTTGTATCGACTCGCGCACGCATCGCTGACCGCGCAACTGGAAACGACGCTCGACCGAGCGCTTGATGCGGCGTTGGCGCACATCGGCGCCGTACTGCCGGCGCAGCAGCGGCTCTCGATTGTTTGCGAGCAGCTCAAGCTCGCGGCCGGCCCGACGCGTGGGGCGCGCCTTCGCCTGTGCGAGGCCGACGCCTCCGCTTTTCGGACTGAATGTGGTGCTGCATATGACGCGCCGTCGGCCCGGCCCGCGCGCGCTATTCCCTGGCCAACGGAGATCGACGACACCCTGAAGCAGGGGCACTGCGTGCTCTCCACGGAGCATGGCGACTGGACGCTCGATTTCGACGCTTTGATCGCCTCGTTTGCCGCAGAACGAAACTTGGATAAGCACGCGTGCGCGGCGGCCGCAGCAAAAAACGACCCATATACCGGCAGAATCGCCTGAGTGTTCCAATATTCGAGAATTTTCTTAGGCGGCGCTATGCGTAGCGTATTTACAATTTCGCATTGGCCGGCCGTGACTACAATTTTCGATATACGTCGGCGGCGTGGCGCTCGCAGGGTCGCGAGCCGTGAATCGTCGGTGACGGGCGAGGTCGGCGCGGTGGCCGCAAGTGCACGCCGAGTGCACTCCGAGTACGGTCCCGGTCGAGGAAAAAGGCAAACAACGTCGTGAACACACCATTGCAGATTGTACTGGCGGAAGATCATGCCCTGGTCCGCTACGGCATTCGGCTCGCCATCGAGGCGGGTCGTATCGGGCGGGTCATCGCCGAAGCGGCGACCTCCGATGAACTGATTGCAATCGTGCAAGCGCAGACCTGCGATGTCATCGTGACCGATTTGTCCATGCCGGGTGCTCGCACGCGCGACGGCATTGCGCTAATCGACCGCTTGAGGCGCATTCGGCCCGCGGTCCCGATCGTCGTTTTAACGGCGATGCGCAACGCCGCCATCTTGAACAAGCTGCTCGAGAAAGGCGTGAAAGCCATCGTCGAAAAGGCGGGCGGCGTCAATGAATTGCATTGCGCGCTCATTGCCGCAGGGCAAGGGCGCACCTACGTGGGGCCGGGTGTGGAGTCGCTGCTCGAGAATATGAACCTTATTGGGCCGCGCGTCGGTCAAGAAGCGACGTTGACCACGGCCGAACTCGAGGTCATTCGTTTGTTCGCTGCACACGGTCTGACCGCCAGCCAAATTGCGCAGCGGCTCAATCGCAGCGTGAAGACAGTCAGCGCGCACAAGCGGAGCGCGCAGCACAAGCTAGGTCTCTCGACGAATCAGGAATTGTTCGAATACTGTCGAGCTCACGATCTCTGTTCGCCGTGACAGCTGATCGATGGTCGCGTGTTGCGCGGATGGCCGGCCTGCTGGCGGCATGCGTCTTCGCGGCGGCGGGCATCGGCGCATGCGGCCAACAGGAAAAACACGGCGACCCGACCCTCGTGGGTTGGGACCTGCGTCTGCCGTTGTCGCCATCCGATCGCGCTTATCTCGAATCGTTGCCTCCGCTGCGCGTAGGAGTGGACCCGAAATGGGCGCCGATGGCGTTCGTCGATGCACAAGGGAAACTCGACGGCATATCGGCCGACTACCTCGATTTCTTGCGCGATACATTGCATATTCGTTTTCGCCTGGTGCCGACCCGCTCCTGGGCGGAAACGGTTCGGTTCGCGAACGACGGTCGAATCGATTTAGTGGTGGCGGCGTCGAAGTTCGACGGTTTGGACCCGGGTTTCACTTTCTCCAGTCCTTACGTCCGCTATCCGCTCGTGATCGTCACGCGGGAGACGGCGCCGTTCATCGGCGGCATCGAAGATCTCGACGGCGCGCGAGTGGCGATCGTGGGCGACGTTCAGACCGCGCGCGGTCGCTTCGGCGGCCTGGCGAACATCCACGCCCTGACGGTCGGTTCCGCGGAAGACGGGCTCAAAGCCGTCGCGCAGGGGCGTGCATTCGCCTACATCGGCAACCTCGGCGTGGTGGACCGCATCGTGCGGGAGCGCTATGCGGGTGAGCTGCGCGTGGCCGCCCCCGCCGACCGTACTCAGGACCTGTCGTTCGGCATTGCCCCGGCGTACGCGCGTTTGGCCCCGCTCGTCGATCGCGTGCTTCAGGGCATTCCCGAAGTCGAACGCGAGCACATTCAGAACAGCTGGCTGTCCACGCAGTTCGCGTTCGGCGTCGCGCCGCGCACCCTTTGGCTGGTCCTCGCTCCCGTTGGCGCCCTGACGCTCGTTTTCGTCGCGCTGCTGTCTTGGAATACGCTGCGTTTGCGCAAGGAAGTGCGCCAGCGTCGTCGAACCGAACGCGATCTCGTGTTCGAGACGCGATTCAAAACGCTGCTGATGAACACGGTGCCGATCCCCGTTTTCGTGAAAGACTCGCAAGGCCGGTATCTGGCCGTCAATCCGGCTTACGAGCGCGCCGTCGGCGCGCGCGCCGAAGACATCGTCGGTGTAGCCTCGCCGCCTTCCGGCCCTGCGCGCCGCATCGACGACAGTGTGCTCGCCAGCGTCGCGCGCGATGTCATTGACACCGGGCGTTCGGCGCAGGGTGAATTTTTCTATCGCGGGCCCGACGACGCAGTGCATGAAGCGGTGTATTGGGTGCGTCCGTGCAGCGGCGAGGGCGACGCCCGCGAAGCGGCGCTGTGCGCCTTCGTCGACGTTTCCGACCTGCGGCGCATGGAACGCCGCGAACGTGAGCAGGAAAGGCGTCTCGTCCAATTGACGCAGTCGCTGCCGTCCGTCGTCTTTCAGCTGAAACTTGCCGGCGCGGGCCGCCCGCGTTTCGAACTCGTCTTCGCCAACCGTCGAGCCGATGAGTTGCTGCAGCCGAGCGGGCCGGTCTCGACCGATACATTCACTGCATTCGCGCGCGCGCTCGATGCCTCGCATCGGCGTCGGCTCACGAAGATGTTTCTGCGCTCGGCGCGCGGTTTGGCGAGCGTCAGGGACGAATTCATGGTCGAGCGGCAGCCCGGCCGTCAGGCGTGGTTCCACGTCGAAGCCGCACCGCAGGCGTGCGAGGACGGCAGCGTCGAATGGAACGGCTATCTGCACGACGTCACCGAGGCGAAGGAAGCGCACGCGGCGTTGATCGCGGCCAAGCACGAGGCCGAGGCGGCGGCGCGGGCGCGCGATTCGTTCATCGCGACCGTCAGCCACGAAATTCGCACCCCGATGAGCGGGATAGTCGGCATTTTGCAGTTGCTGAACCACGAGGGGCTCTCGGCCGACGATCGCTATCTCGTCGAGATGGCCGGCAATGCGGCGGAGCTTTCGTTCGGCATTTTGAACGACATCCTTGATTTCGCGAAAAGCGAAAGCGGCGAGCTATCGCTCGAATCGGCGTCGATGTGTATCGCCGACATCGTCAAACGGTCGGCGGGTCTGCTTGCACCCGATATCGAGCGCAAAGGGCTTCGTTTACACGTGGACGTTTCGCCGGCCGTCGCGCCGCGGCATATCGGCGACGCACAGCGGCTCGGTCAGGTGGTGCTGAACCTGCTTAGCAACGCGGTGAAGTTCACCGACCAAGGCGGTGTGTCGATCAGGGTGGACGTGGCGGCCGAAACGGTCGGCCACCAGACGCTGTCCATGCATATCACGGATACCGGTATCGGCATTTCGCGCGACGATCAGGCGCGCCTGTTTGCGCCGTTCTCGCAAGCGCGCGGCACGCTGGCGAGCCGCTACGGGGGGACGGGGCTGGGACTGGCCATTTGCAAACGATTGATCGAGCAGATGGGCGGCACGATCGCACTCGAGAGCGAGCCTGGGCACGGGACGACGATCGCTATCGCGTTGAGGTTGCCCGTCGCACGCGGGTCGTGCGCGAGTGGGGCGGACACGCAGGCTGCGCCGGAAGCGGCGGGCCGCGCGCCGGATGCATCGGCCGGCACATCGCGGCGTATCTTGCTCGTGGAAGATCAGTTCATCAACCGCGAGGTGCTGCGCAGGCAACTGGCCAGCCTGAACGTTCCGTGCGATTCGGCCGAAGACGGCGCGCAGGCGTTGACCGCCTACACGCGAGGCGATTACGAAATGATCATCACCGATTGCGCCATGCCACTGCTCGACGGCGTGGCGCTGATCGAGAGCATCCGTCGCCGCGAGCGCGGCGCCGGGCGCCACTGCGTCCTGATCGCCCTGACGGCGGACGCTACCGCTGCGCGTCGGGAGGCCTGCATCGAAGCGGGCGCCGACGAGGTGTGCGTGAAGCCGCTGTCGCTCGAGCAGCTGCGCGCGTTGCTCGAACGCTATCGTCTGCTTGCTGCACCGGGCGCTAGGCTAGAGCCGCTTTCCGCCGGCGACGAACTGCGACGGAAATTGAAGCTGACGCTTCTCGCCGATCTCGACCGGCTGCGCGCGTGTGCATCGGACACGAATCGCGAGCAGTTGCGCGATATCGCCCACGCGATAGCCGGTACGGCTGCATGGTTCCAACTGCGCGACGTGGCGGAAGCGGCGACTCGGCTTCAAGTCGACATCGAGGCGCCCTCGTGGCCGCGCGCGTCCGTGCTGGCGCTCGCGGCGGCGATGGAACGCACGATTGCCGGCGCGGAAATTTGAATGGCCTCGGCGCGCCGCAGATGGGTTTTGCTGTGAATTCGCCAAATGATGGGTTTTCGAAAAATGGCCGAAGTGCCTGCGCGTGAAAAGGGCGGCGCTAGGGGATCGCGTTCTTGAGTTGAAGATCGGGGTTGCCTATGATGGGATGCATTCGGGTGCCGGGTTTAAATCAATTTAATGCGCTTTTATAAAGCCGCGGGGCGAAGCCATGACTAATTTTTCGAATTCGAATGCAAAACAGACGGAACTGAGGCGGGGTGGGGAGAAGGTCGACGACCCCTCGGTCGACAATGCGACGCCGGCTGATGGAACTACTACGCTTTATCAAGGGCAGAAGATCAAGCTGACGGTCAATACGAGTAATCTCGCGACCAATAACTACGATACGATCAAGTTTAAGATTTTTGAGGGTCCTGACTTCGAGAGGCTTGACGTTACCAAGACGGGTTTGATCGTTCATCCGGATTCTATCGGGAACGTCACGCAAACGGTCACGGACTCAGACGACGCCTATACAATCAATGCGGTCGTGTTCGGTACGGCGAATAGCACGCATTTAGGTCATTGCCGATGGAACATCGAAGTGACGGGGCCGGCGGCGCAGAACTTGCCCGTCCTTGAGCTGAACGGCACTCGGTTGGGCCCGAGCACCGACTACGGCTATGGGACGAAGAGCGTCAGGGCGAACAGGCTATACGGTCTTAGGGCGATTCCTGGAGGCGTGAGCGACACGTTCGATGAAAATAAGGCTATTAAGGTTAGTGGCTTTCAAATTTACGATGATAAGACGAAAGCTCCAATTTCTGCGCAGTTTTCTGCGTGTGTTCAGGCCAAGAATGGGGATTTGACATATTTCGATTTCTGGGACGCAAATCTTCAAAAATTAACTAAGATTAAACATAACGGGGTTGACAGTTATGTGTGGATCGATAGCGACGCCAATGGGAAATTCACATTTTACGTGACGTCGAATCTTACCGACGACATGTATTGCGACACGCTTACCATGGACATCGGCGACGCGGATCCGGATATCGCCGAAGTGATTGTCGGCAACCCGAGCGACGCTGGGATCAGTTCTGGGTTGCGTGCACCCAGTCCAGACGAGGCGCAGGGCGATTTGCTGAAGTTGGAGTCGGCCGATACGTACGTCGTTGCGAGCGTGCCAAAACTTAGAATACCGAATTTAGTCCAAAGAAACGACGTCTTGATACCGATCGTCAACGGAAACCTGCAGTTGACTTCGTTTTTCACTGCCGACAGCGACGGCTGGGACGCCGGCTTTCCTGCTTGCTTCTCGATCCCCGTCGCTGCCTTTACCGGCGCAGCAGACAACATCTACGAGTTGCAGTACATGGTAGTGCGGGACAATACGATCGTGATGTCCAGCACCGCGGAGTACGAAGTCACCGGAGTAGGGGATCCCTCCGGCGTTATTCCACCGTTTACGGGATCGCCTCGGTATTTGGCGCCGGTTATGGAAGATAACCCATCCGGCCAGCTTATCGACTTCGCGATGGTCCAGGACGGGGTCAAGGTCAAAATTTCTTGGGCGGGCGCAGGGTGGACGCCGCAAGCCAATTGGGTTTTCACGCTCTACATCATCATCAACGGCTGGGATTTGAACGACAAGGAGGTTCATTCCCGCACGAAGGTGGTGTTACCCGCCGTCAGTGGCACCGACTTGACGAACAATTTCCAAGAGATCGACGTGGGGTATGAGTACTTCGCAGGGATCATCGAGGGCGACCCGCCCTCGAAGTTGCGGATGCAGTACCTGGTGACGGACGATGGCGGTATTGATCAAGGGTATTCGACGCCGACAAAGCAGATGCATATCAACACCGTGCCTCCGGGCGGCGCGTAAAGAGAGGCAATGTCGGCTGCAGTGCCGCATTTCGATATGACCCATTGCCGCGTTTCGCGCGCGGCAACGCTTACGGAGCGCACGGGTGAATGAACGACGCTTGAGCAACACATCGCCGCAGTCGCTGCAGCAGCCCATTCTGCCGCAGGCCGTGGACGGCGTACTGGACTTGGCGCAGCTCGACGCAGATGCGGTGCTGGTGAATGTGCCTGTTTACGCCCAGTGCAATATCGGCGATCGAATCACATTGGTTTGGGCGCAGCACGACACTCGGATTGAGATTACAAGGCGCTATGCCTACCTGCCGGACGCGGCGCGCGATTCGGGCGACGCGCCGCATGAAGTTCGCATTCGTCCGTTATGGGCGTTGCCGCCCGGGGGGTACGACGTGCATTACGCCGTGACGAGCAGAACGGGGAATGTGGCGCAATCGGATACGGCGCACGTCGAGGTGAAGGGTACGCCTCAGGCGCCCGCTGTGATTGCGGGCGGTGTCATACAGACCGAGTTATTCGGCGTCTACGCGCCCGGTTTGATCGGCGCGTGGATTGCGCCGGACGCGTATTCGATCGCGTCGTCGAGCGATATCTTGGTCGAATCGTTGGCGTTGTACTCGGCGGAAGGGACGTCGGCGGGTAATTGCGTATTGCGGCTGTATAAAAACGACGACGAGAACTCGTTCGCCAGCGTGGTGTCGGACAGCGCCGGCAAGACATGGACGCCCAGCGTCGCTAAGCCGACGACGTTCGTTCGGGGCGATCTCATTTCCGTTCGGTTGGAAGGGACGCAGGATTCGGCGCTTTTTCTCGTGCTCGCAGTCTAGAGCGATTGTCGTTTCCAATGCCACGGTCGGATGGGTCATGTCAGAACTGACGCTTAAAACGAACGCGAGATTCTCCGAGGCGAATCAGGCTTATGCCTTCTACTCCTTCCAGATCGTCGAACTGACTGCCACGCTGTCGTTGGATACCGACGGCGACGTTACGAATTTATCTGTCGTGTTCGACAACATCGGTAGTAAGCCGGGGCTGCAGTTGACGCCGTATGGCCGCCAAGGCGTCGACTGGTTTCCGGTGGACGGACGTGACGACCAGGTGCAGGTGCCCATGACTCAGCGCGACCCCCGTCACGGCGACGCCGTGCTGCTTGCGCTCGTTGTCGGACGAACAGGGATTCTAGGCAAAACGAAGGCGTCGATCGGTTCGTCGTACGCGTCGGCGGCGCTTGCGTATCGCACCTACGGGATCCAAGCGCAAATGACGAGTTATCCGGGGATTCTCGATGCGTCCGCCGTGGACCAAACGCCGTCGTCCTCTGCGGGCAATTATCTCTACTACCGCTTTCAGGTCATGGCCGACGGGACCGACGGCGAGATCGCCGCTTATACCGGTCTGCCGAACATGTGCATTCGATTGACTGCAGCCGGCGCAGATGAAGACGGTGCCTTCCTTCAGAGAGTCTGCTGTTACGACGAGTACGCAGCGCTGACACCGCTGATTGTCGACGCCAGCGTCGTTCCGCTGAGCTTGGACCTCAAGACCGATGCGAATGGCGTGGCGGACTTATATGTCTGTGCGAAGGGGGCGACGACGGCATGCGCGAGCCTTACTGGCAAGGCGGGCATCGTCGAATCGAAAATCGGTCCGATCGTCGTCGCGGAGGTCGACGCGTTCGGCACCACCCCGGAAGCGCCGTATTGCGACAATCCGGTTGCCCTCGATCATACGCCCGGATGGACGATCGACGCGACGGTTCCGCAAGACTATGTCTCCGCGAACCCGCACGATTTGATCTTCCTGTTTTGTAACGGTCGATTTCAAAACGCCGGCGTGCTATCTCAGAGGCAGTTCCCGTTTCAATTGGCGTGTCTGAGAAGCGAGAGCCTTCCGTTCGGTGACGCCACCGACAATCAGATCGACTACGTGGTGAGCGGCACCGGGATGGTGCGCGTCTCGGCGGCTTTTTCGTTCACGGCGACGGGGACGCCGCCGCTAGCTGCGTTCCCGTCGGCGCCGCCCCATTATTCCCAAGCTTTGGATGCGCCATCGATACGCGAAGCTGCGGACGGTTGGCCGGTCAACTGCGAGACCATCGCCAATGGACTCACGATCAGCGTGCCGATCGACGAAAGCATGCAGCTCGGCGATGGAATCATCGTGCAGATGACGTTGAACGGCTACCGCATCGCATCGAACGAGCCGACTGGGATGTGCGTGCCGCCGGCCGGCGTAGGAGGGTCGTGGCCTTCGTCGCTCGTGGTGTCCTCGTTCGCTCAGGCCCAAGGCTGCATCGATTGGCGCTACCAGCCCTATCACTTCCTCGGCTTTGGTCAATTGCAAGCGTCGGACGATACATGCGGCAGCATGGGCGTGTTGAAGGCGCGGTATTACGTCATGCGCAAGAGCGTGGGCGTTGCCTATACGTCGAAGGTCTTATCGATCGGAATCGATACGATTGCGCCCAATGGTCGATACGGAAGGAAGAACAGCACGGCGATCACGATCCCGACTTGAGCTCACCGTACGAAAACTTCGCCATGACCCTGACCGCCCCGCGCCTATTTCAACTAGACAGTCACAACCAGCTCGATTTGCAGTTCCTCAACCCGCCGAACCCGGGGAATCAAGGAGACGAGGGCGACCCTGTCGTCGTCAGCGTTTTGCTGCCCGATTCGAACGCAAAGTACGTCATCGTCACGTTTGGAAGTAAGAGTAAGAAGTTTCCGATTGCGAATCCAAGTCGTGTGGTTATAGATTGCCCCTTCCTGAGAAGCGAATTGCCGCCGACGGGGAACAGCTACGATGTTTCGTATGAATGCGGCGGACAACATTCCCCGGCCGTCACGGTGAATCTGATTGATTCGATGGCGCCTTTCGTGCCGCGGTACATCGTGAAAGCCAATGGCGTTTATCCCGCAGGTTCGCGCCTGCACCCGAGCGTGATCGGTGTGTGGGCTGTTCCGTCCTTCAGATTGCTCCTGCAGAACGATCCGATCATCGTGCCTGTCGGCGAGCCTCCTTCCTCGGACGCGGCGTTGAAGATCGTTTGGAAGCCGTACGGTGGGGAAGCGGGGGACGTCGGAGACATTGTCTACGACGCCGGCGGCGGTCAGTGGAATGCGACGCTCAAGAATCCATGCCTGACGTTGGAACGTTCCGACTTAATCCTCGTGCAAAGCATTGTCACGTCGCAGCAGATGCTGAACTTCTCGCTTCTTTTGTAGCTGTCAGAAAGCAATCGATCGATTAATGGGCGATACGAGTTTGAAACGCACTACTCTCTGTCTGGCCGTACTTTCCGTGTGGGGGCACAGCGGATACGCCGTCGCTTGCTCGAGCTTCAGCTCGATGGCTGGCGCGGTCAACCAGGACGTGCCGTCGTGCACGAACGTCTACGCGGTTTCGGGCTCTGGGACGGGCACTGGCACCGTCATGACGGTCGACGGCACGGGCGGCGCTCCCGTTACCGCCTCGGGCGACGACACCTATTACGACACCTATTTGTTGCCCGCCGGACGAGTCGCGGCGCTGACCTCGTTCATTTCCGTCGAGCCCGCCGCTGCGGCGACGAGCGATGCGTCGGTCACCTTCAGCGGAACGCACGCGTTGTCCGTGTCCGCGTCAAATACGACCGCTATGAACGGCCTCGTAGTGAGGACATCGTCGTTGTCGCCGACGAACGCCGTCGTGCTGTTGGACAACGCCAACTTCAGTGCGAACGTGGGCGCCACAGGCGCCCAAGGGGTCGTAGTCGACTCAGCCGGAAGCACATCGGCCACGCTCACGGTGCGCAATTCGGTGCTGAGCGTGGATACGGGCGGGCTGTACGGTATCGTTCTCTCCGGCGTCGGCTCTGGCACCGCACTCCTCAGCGCGGGCACGCAGAACACGCTGGCGATCGGCACGCTGTTCGCTCCTACGCTAAGCGCGATCAACATGACCGGCAACGCGAGATTGGACTTTACCGGGCTGTTGAACGTTCATTCGAGCAAGAACGGCGTGGCGATGAGCGCTACCACGAGCATCGTCCTCGACGGCGGCGATCCGTCGCAAAGCGCGATCAATGTCGGTGGCGTGAACAGCGGATATTCGACGGGATTGAACTATGGATCGAGCGATACGACGAGTGCGCTCAAGAACCTGGCCATCGATCTGACGGCGAACAGCGCAGTCGGCGGTCGGGGCACGGAGGGCTATAACATCAACCTGACGCGTGGCGCACTCGACTTGCGAAACGTGCGGTTGACCTCCGACATGATTGATAGCTCCGCACTGACCTTGTCAAACGGTATCCTCACCGGGTCGCAGCTTGCGGTGGACGTGACCGGCACGGGCACGGGCGGCATCGACGTCGAACCGAACAGGAACGGGAAAATCACGCTGGATGGCGCCACCGGCACCAACTCGATCGTCACCCGAGGGGCCGCGGATTTGTCGCCGATCAATACCGGTGTGCCGTACCCCAATGCCGCCGGCGTACGGCTGCTCGATGGTTCGATCATCTTGGCGAGCACCGATATCCAAACCTACGGCGCCGGCGCCCCGGGCATTTATTTGCGCAAGGGGTCTTTTTCGACGGGCTCGGGCGTTACCGTCCACACGCACGCGGACGGTGCGAGCGCGGTCGTTTATACGCCTTTGTCCGGAAACGTCGCTAACGTGACGGCGGTCTTCTCGCCGTCGACTTCCTTGGCGACCGACGGCGCCAACGCCTACGGGTTCGTCGCCGACGGCCTCGATCTCTATGATGGGACGAACACGCCGCACCCGTTCTCGGTGGGGTTCGCTTCGCTTGGGCTCAGTGCGTCGGCGATTACGGTGCAGGCCCCCGGCGCTGCGGCCATCGGCGCACGCAACGCCGCCACGCTGGTTCTCGACGGACAGAATCTGAGCGCGCTCGCGGGGCTGCCTGCCGGCACTTACGCGGTCAAGGCCGAAGCGGGCGGAACGGTGCAGTTCACGCAAGGCGCCCAGGCGGGTGGAGCGGCCTTGCTTGCCGGTGCGGGCGGCGTGCTCGATTTCAATGACGACACCGCGAGCGCTTCGGGATCCCTCGTCGCGATCAGCCAGGGCAGCGGGGCCAGCACGCGCGGCGAACTGGACCTGAGCGGCAGGACGCAATCGCTTGCCGTCGGCGCGCTTGCATCGGACGGGACGGGCAGCACGAACGGGCTCGTCAATCTCGGCGGCAATAGTCTCGTCATCGACGGCGCCGCCGGCGTATCCGGCACCTTCAGCGGCGCGATCGAAGGCGCCGGTTCTTTGATCAAGAGCGGCGCGGGCACGCAGACCTTCTCCGGGCAGAGCGCATTCGACTATACCGGCGCCACGCAAATCAACGGCGGGACGCTGGCGGTGGCTGGGGGGGCAATCGGCAAGGACGCGAACGGACCGAAGCTGTTCGAGCTCGGTGCGGCCGGCACGCTGAATATCGGCAACAATCAGGGCAGCTTCGAGCTGGGCGCGATCTCGGGAAGCGGCACGGTGCAATTGACCGACGGCGGCACGAACGCATCGTCGAATCTGATTCTCGACGGCGCGAGTACGCCGCAAACCTTCTCCGGCGCAATCGACGGAAGCGGCGGTGTGATCGTGCGCGGCGGCGCTGGGACGGTACAGACGTTCTCGGGGTCGCGCGTTTTCGGTTTCGCGGGCGATGTGACGATCGGCAGCGGCACGCTTGCGATCGCGGGCCAGGCGGTGTCGTCCAATCGATTCGTGTTCGACGACGGCGCCAATACGGGCGGTACGCTCGATATCAGCGGAAACGGTCAGGGCGGGTTCACCCTCGCGGGCGTCGAAGCGTCGAACGCGGGAACGACCGCCCAGATCAAGCTGGGCAACAGCAGCGGATCGGCGACCGATCTCTTGCTGAACGGCGCAGGCAATTACCACTTCGGCGGGACGATTTCCGGCTACGGCAACGTCGTCAAGCAGGGCAGCGGCACGCAGACGATGTCGGGCGTCAATGCGTTCGGCTTCACGGGCTCGACGGTCATCGCGGACGGGGTCTTGCAGCTGCGCAACATCGCCGATCCATCTCAGTTCGATCACACGTTCGAGCTGAACGGCGGTTGGCTCGATCTGTCCGACGCGACCTTCGATTCGAGCGGCGTGAGCGCCAACGACTGGGCGAAGCTGCATGTCACGGACGGCGGCAACGCTGCAGCCGGCGGCATCATCGGCGGCAACGACAAGATCACGCTAGGCGGGAACGCGGGCGACACGGTGGACGCAGAGCAGATCGACGGAGGCGTGTTCGTCGTCAAGACGGGCTCCAACACCACGACGCTCTCGGGCGTGAACGGGTATGTCGGCAACACGCGGATTTTGGACGGTACGCTGAAAGTGACCGACGATGCGAACCTTGGCGATACGCGCTTCGAACGCGAAGTCGTGCTCGGCGGCGGCAACTTGGAGATCGGCGACGGGGGCACGTTCAATTCGTCGCGGCAGCTTCAACTGCAAGCGGCCGGTGCGGTGCAGGTGGACGGCACTGCATCGACGACGGCGACGCTCGGCAGCATCTCGGGCAGCGGACAGACGCTGACGAAGACGGGCGCCGGTGGGCTCACGTTCACGAACGGCGGCGTGCTCGGGCAGGCTATCGTCAGCGACGGCGCGCTCGACCTGCACGCCGTGACGGTGGATGCTACGACGCTCGCGGCGTCGGGGCAGGCGGCGATCGTGCAAGCGGCCGGCACGACGGTCACCCTGAATGGCTCGACGGTCGCGAGCCAAGGCGATGCGATCGTCGCAAACGGAACGAGCACGCTGAACCTGAGCGGCAATACGCAAGTGACGGCCGGCGGCGCGACCTACCGCGTCACGGGCGGCGTCGGCACGCTCAATGCGAGCGAACAAAGCCTGATCGGCAATGTGCTCGCCGCCGACGGCGCGGGAAGCGTGCTGGCGCTTCATCTGTCCGATAACAGCACGTACACCGGCGCGCCTTCGTTGACGAACGGCGCGGCCGCGACGCTGTCGATCGACGGTACGAGCAGTTGGAACATGACGGCCGATACGACGCTCGCCGGTTTGACGAACCTCGGATCGATTTCGGTGGGGGGCGACGCGCGGAGCGCCGCGGCCGCTCACGCGAGTCAGTCTCCGGCATACCAAACGCTCACGGTCAACGGCGATTACCAAGGCGGCGGGTCGATCAACCTGCGCACGGAACTGAACGCCGGCGGTCCGCTTTCCGATCAACAGACCGATCGCCTCGTCGTTGCCGGAAATGTCTCCGGACAAACGCAACTGAGTTTGACGACCTCGGGCGCCGGAGCGAATACGAACACGGCGCAGAACAACCAGCCGATGCCCAACGAAGGGATTTCTCTGGTGCAAGTGGGCGGTGCATCGAGCGCGAACGCATTTACGCTCAAAGGCGGCTACGTGGCGGGAGCGGGTAGCCCGTACCAGTACCGCATCTTCGCGTATGGGCCGGGCAGCTATGCGTTGCCCGACCCGTCGCAGAGCCTGCTGCCGAACGGGCAGACCCCGCAATGGGACTATCGACTGCAAACGTCCTACACCGATTCGAGCGGAAACGTTCAACCGGGCACGCCGCCGGACGGAAGTGGGCATGCGACGCTGCTCCCTCAGGGCAGCAGCTATCTGACTGTGCCGCTTGCCTTGCAGAACTACGAGTCGATCGTGGCGGACAACCTTTATCGCCGTCTCGGCGATGTGCGGCACGGGGCGTTCGAGCCTGGCGTGAAAGTCGAGGACGTATTCGCGCGCACGATCGATAGCCGCAGTGTCTACCACTCGAGCCGCAGTTTCGCGGATTACGGCTACGACTTCGGGCAGTCCATTACCGCCTTGCAGTTCGGCGCGGACTGGCTGCATCGGCGCAGCGCCGATCACGACTTTAGGCTTGGAACGGCCGTCACGTTGGGCGATTCGCCCGTCGATCCGCAAGCGGCCGCCGCCGAATCGAGCAAGGCGTCGATTTCCGCGTTCAGCGTGGCGTTGACCGGAACGTGGCAACGCAAGGACGGCTGGTATGTCGACGGCCTGTTCTCGGCGGGCTTGTACCGAGGCACGGTCAGCACGTCGCAGCGCGGCGAAGTCGGGCGAATTCACGCGAGCGGTTTCGACGGCTCGATCGAGATGGGGCGGGCCTTCACGCTGCCGGTCGTTCCGGGCGGCCTCGAAGTCGAACCGCATGCGCGCGTGCTCACGCAGCTGCTGCACTTCCAAGACCGCACCGACGGCGACGGCGTCACGGTGGGGACGAGCGATTTGCTCGCCTTCACCGGATTGCTGGGCGTGCGCTTCTCGATGTTGGCCCCCGGCACGACTTCGTTTAGGCCGTACGTGCGCGTCGATTTTTCGAATACGTGGATCAATTCGCCTTCGGTGACGCTGTCCGGGCAATCGTTCGATGTCGCCAAGTCCGGCGCCGCCGTGCAGGTGGGGGTTGGGGCGAGCGGCCTCTTGACGCCGAATCTGTCCATCTACGGCGAGTTGAGTGGCCTGCAGCGTCTGGGCTCGGGGGCGAGCACCGTCGCTGCGACACTGGGCCTGCGATACAGCTTTTAGCGGCGAATAGCGCGCCTGCGCGGCGCTCGGCTTCGTACGCATTGCGCGGGGCGCCAGGGGCGGCTCGCACCGTTGGATAGGCTCGATCGGTTCGACGGACATCTTTGAAACGGGAGAGTACAGCGATGTTGCCGATAGCCACGACGACCCACGTGGGGGGCGTCAAGATTCAGCAGGGCGGTGCGTTGTCCGTCGCGCCGGACGGAACGTTGTCCGAGCAGATGCGTTTTGGGGTGTTCTATACGGGGCTCGTTTCGGACTACAGCGCAGGGTCGGGGACGATTACTCGGTGGCTCGTCTTGCATGACGGCGCACTCAGCAACAGCGCGCCGAACATCGCCACATTGAAGGTGGCGCCGGCCGGTGCGGCGGGCGTGGTGTTCGACGTCAGCGTCGACGATTCTCAGGCTGGAACGATTACGTTCAAGCAAGGCCAGACGAGCGGGACATTCAATTTGAAGGCCACGAATCTCAAAGCGGGTTCGCTCATCACGATCAGCGGCGATGCAGATGCCTGGGCGCAGGAGACTAAGGCAGCAGGGTTCGTGTTGATCGTCGTGTGCTGACCTATCGGAGCATTCAAGGAGAGTGGCAATGAGCGAATATAAGACGCGAGACCCCGAGAGCTCCGAAAGCGCCCAGAGTCCCGATTTGCAGCCAGGCACGAGCTACCGTCTGGTCGACCTGGAGGCGACAGTAGGAGTGCTTCCTTTCTACATCCCGGCCGATGCGACGCTTGCGCTCAATCAAGGCATCAGCCCGAAGTGGACCGCCTTGCATGCGTTTCAGGCCGGACTGAACGTAGGCCCGAACGCCGAGGGCTCGGTCAATGCGCAGAAGGACGCGCTGAAGTACACGGTCGCATCGGGCGTGCATGCGTTCTATGTGGGCACGAACGCCGTCGCGCAGATCGACGATCCCGCCAATCCGGCGGCCGGTTCGAGCCTCGTTTCGAAGTCGTACGTCGACGCGCACAGCGGCGGCTCAAGCGCCGTGGAGCCAGGCACGCCGAAGCCGGTGGCCGTGAGCATCGGCAACGCCGTGAGCGCGGGCACGGCCACGACCTACATGCGCTCGGACGTGGTGCTTGGGCTCGATCAAGGGATCAGCCCGAACTGGAGCGCCGCGCATGCGTTTCAAGCTGGGCTGAACGTAGGCCCCCACTCGGAGGGGGCAGTCAATGCGCAGACGGGCCTGCTGAAGTACACGATCGGATCGGGCGTGCATGCGTTCTACGTGGGCGCGAACCCCGTCGCGCAAATCGACAATCCCGCCAATCCCACGGGCGGTGCGAGCCTTGTTTCGAAGTCGTACGTCGACTCGTACGTCGACCAGCACGTCGCCAGCGCCACTGTGCAGCCAGGGGATCCGAATCAGCCGGCGGTGAGCATCGGCAGCGGCGTGCGCGCGGGCACGGCGAAGACTTACATGCGCTCGGATGCGGTGCTTGCGCTCGATCAAGGCATCAGCCCGAAGTGGACCGCCGCGCATGCGTTTCACGCCGGGCTGAACGTAGGTCCGAACGCCGAGGGTGCGGTCAATGCGCAGCCGGGCCTGCTGAAATACACGGTCGGATCGGGTGTGCATGCGTTCTACGTGGGTACGAACGCCATTGCACAGATCGACAATCCCTCCAGTCCGACGGGCGCCACGAGCCTCGTTTCGAAGTCGTACGTCGACAACCACGTCGGCGGCAGCGCTTTACAGCCGGGGACACCGAAGCGCCCGGCCGTGAGCGTTGGCAACGCCGTAAGCGATGGCACGGCGGCGACCTACATGCGCTCGGACGCGGTCCTTGCGCTCGATCAAGGGATCAGTCCGAAGTGGAGCGCTTCACATGCGTTTCAGGCCGGGCTAAGCGTAGGTCCGAGCGCCGAGGGCGTGGTCAATGCGCAGACGGGCCTGCTTAAGTACACGATCGGATCGGGCGTGCATGCGTTCTACGTGGGCACGAACGCCGTCGCGCAGATCGACAATCCCGCTAACCCGACGGGCGGCGCGAGCCTCGTTTCGAAGTCGTACGTCGACCAGCACGTCACCGGCGCCACCGTGCAGCCAGGCACGCCGAAGCCGGTGGCCGTGAGCATCGGCAACGCCGTGAGCGCGGGCACGGCGACGACTTACCTGCGCTCGGACGCGGTGCTCGGCCTCGATCAAGGCATGAGCCCGAACTGGACGGCTGCGCACACGTATCACGCCGGGTTGAACTTGAGCGGCGCTTCGACGGGATCGTTCAACGTCCAGCAGGGCGCACTGGCGTACACGATCGCGACCGGTGGAGTGCATAAGTTTTATGTGGGCGCGAACGCCGTCGCGCAGATCGACAATCCCGCTAGCCCGACGGGCGGCACGAGCCTCGTTTCGAAGGCCTACGTCGACGCGCACAGCGGTAGCGCAAGTGCCGTGCAGCCAGGCACCCCGAAGCCGGTGGCCGTGAGCATCGGCAACGCCGTGAGCGCAGGCACGGCCGCGACCTACATGCGCTCGGACGCGGTGCTGGGGCTCGATCAAAGCATCAGCCCCAAGTGGACCGGTTTGCACGCGTTTCAAACGGGGATGACCGTAGGCCCGAACGCGGTGGCGTCGCTCTATGCGCAGCCGGGCGTCCTGAAGTACACGATCGCATCGGGGGGCGTGCATGCGTTCTATGTGGCCGGCAATAGCGTCGCGCAGATCGACGACCCCAACTACCCCATGACGGATCGGAGCCTCGTTTCGAAGTCGTACCTGGAGCAGTACGTCGCGCAGCACGGTGGCCCGGGGAGCCGGCTCGACATGATCGTTTCGGCCGGCGCACCCAAGCTCGACCCGAACGATCTGACGGGATTTACGCCCAGCAATGCGCTCACCATCTATGGCCCGGCGGGCCTGCGCTATATCGTGCTGGTCGACGACGGCGCGACGGTGGTCGACGGCGCTCAGACCTCCGTCGGGTATTACATTTTCGCGATGGGCGCCGATCAAGTGAAGCGGCTCGCCGTGCGCATGCCCAGCGACTCGCGTGACCTCGGATTGTCGGTCCGAGTGGCGCCGCATTCCCTGATAGATGGCGCCGATCAAAACTTGCTCGCTATCCCTCCGATTCAAAAGACCGCCGAGTTCTTCCCGATGATGATGCCCCCTCCGACGGAGAATTTCGCATTGATCGAAAGCTGGGGATACACACGTGGCGTGCCCTGCGACGGTACCGTTTCGGCGCAGATCTATGTCGTCGTCGACGCCGGCTCGTCAGTGTCGGAACTCGTGGCGGATGTCGTGGCAGGCGCTGCGAGCTTCGATCCAGCGGGACAATTGACGCATACGACCGTGTCCATCAACAAAAAAGCGGGGCAGCCGGACGGATGGGCAATCGTCGACGTCTATAGCAAAACGGCCGGGGTGGCCAAGATCCAGGTCTCGGCGGCCGGCGTCAAGGACGTGGTGTTCGCCTATCCGTCGTTCGTTCAACCCGTCGGCGCATGAACACGCCGGTTCGACGACGCACCGATTGGAGAAAACCATGAACAAAATGCAGAACAGACTGACGCTGAGCTTAAACCCCGGAGCGGAACCGGCGGATGGCCAGAGCACCATCAGCGCCGACGCGAAAGCCTATGTGGAGTCCGACGGCAGCTATTCGACACCTGACTCGTCCATCAACGTCATATTTGAACTTCCGGCTGATTCCGGCGCTACGTTCACGGATTCGCACACGAGCAAAACCTCTCGAGCGACGCGCGTCAGTTCAGGCGAAATCGAGTCACCCGTCTTGTTTTGCAGCAGCAAACCCATCGACAACGGCCAGTTGAAGGCCTATTGGGAAAGCGATCCCGACGATACACTGCAAACGGCGCCCTTCACGTTCAAGGGCACGGGCCCGAAGATCAGCCTGAAAAACAATTTCGTGCCGGCGGACGGCAAAACGCCTATTACGCTGGAAGTGACGCTCTCCGACCCGGCGCAAGAGGGCACGCTCAAGTTTTCCGAGGCGACCGGGACGGTCACGTTCGATCCACCGAGCGTTGACCTCAAAGCGGGCCAGACCGCGACCACGAACGTGACGTGCAAAAAGGCGGGGGCATATTTCGTGGGCGGCGGCTCGGGCGTCACGCCGGTCGAGCTGGATTTCCTGGCGACGTCTTTGTCGTCCGGGTTCTTTAGGAGCGCCTCGACACAGCGGGACGCGCCGACTTTTCTGATGGACGCCAATCAATTCAGCATCTCCGGCTCGGTACAGCGGTTTTACGTCGTTTTCTCGTCTCCTAGCGTTTCTCCGTTCGTGTCGATCATGCTCGAGTCGACCAGTCCTCAATCCGGTAACACATTCGATTTTTTGACGAACGATGGGAGTGCCGTGGACGGTAACTATGTCGACATGCCGCAGACCACGAGCGATGTGAAGACGGACTACTACGTGGGCGCGTTTTTCTCCACGGAGAAAAACCTTTGGCTGTTGCACAGGAGCGATCAGCCGATCTTCGGCATCGTCTAGCCTTGCGCGTTCGACGACGTGCCGATTGGGGAAAATCATGAATAAAGCGCAGAACGGGCTGTCGCTGATCCCGTCGGGCGATCTGCCGCCACAACCCGCCGACGGCCACAGCACGGTCAGCGTCGACGCGAAAGCCTATGTCAATTACGACGACGTCTATTCGGCCCCCGACCCGGCCATCAAGGTCATATTCGAACTTCCGGCCGATTCCGGCGCTACGTTCACGGATTCCCTCACGAACCAAACGTCTCGTATGACGCGCCTCGGTTCGGGCCGTATCGTTTCGCCCGTGTTGTTCTCCGGCAGCAAGCCGGTCGATAAAGGCGAGTTGAAGGGTTATTGGGAAACCGATCCCGACCGTACGCTTCAAACGGCGACCTTCACGTTCACGGGCTATGGCGCGACGCTCAACCCGAAAAACAACTTCGTGCCGGCGGACGGCAAAACGGCCATCACGCTGGAAGTGACGCTCTCCGATCCGACGCAAGGGGCTACCGTCACCCTTTCGGAAGCAACGGGGACGGTGACGTTCGATCCACCGAGCGTGCGCGTCGAACCGGGCAAGACCGGAACGACGAATGCGACGAGCGCGAAGACGGGGGCTTATTTCGTGAGCGCCGGCTCAGGCGCCGAGCCGGTCGAGTTGGATTTCATGGCAGTGACCTTGCCGCACCTGAATGTCAGCCCGCAACCTTCGACATCGGGGAGTAGACCGACAGTGCTGGGAGTCTCCAACAAATTCGACGACATCGTCGGCTTCGGACTGACGTTTTACGTCCAGCTCCCGTCATATGACGCCGCTTCGTTCGTGTCGGTCATGCTCGAGTCGGCCCGTCTTCAATTCGGCAACCTATTGAAGTATTCGTCGAACGACGGCAGTGCGGTGAGCGGTAGCCCTATCTATCTGCCGGGCTCGCTCAGCGACATGAACACGATGGACCGCTACGTGGGCGCGTTTTTCTCCCCGGAGAAAAAGCTTTGGCTGCTGCACGATAGCGATCAGCCGATCTTCGGGCTTGATTAGCGAGGCGGTTCGACGACGCAGCGATGGGAAACCGAAAGTCATGGCGTTGTCCTCGACATCGGAGCCCGCACCGACTCCGTTAGCGTTCGCCAACGAATTCGACGGCATCATGTCCGGCGCTTGCCGCTATCATCCGAACAAGATCGAGATAGGAGCGGCTATGCGAGGCGAGGCGAAACTAAACGGTTTGGCGCGGCGACGCGCATGCGAGCGGCGTCGATGACCGAGCGAACGCTTTCATGCGGTGTGATCTTGCTCGACGCCCACGGTCGCGTTTTGCTGGCGCACGCCACCGAAACCGCGCATTGGGATATTCCGAAAGGGCAGGGCGACCCGGGGGAGGCGCCGATCGACGCCGCGTTGCGCGAGCTTCGCGAGGAAACGGGCATCGACCTGGCGCCGCGGCGGCTCAAGGATTTGGGCCGCTTCGCGTATCGGCGCGACAAGGATTTGCATTTGTTCGCTGCGCGCATCGAAGCCGGCGAAGTCGATCTCGCGCGCTGCGTGTGTACGTCCATGTTTCCGAGCCGCAGGAACGGTGCGTCCATCCCCGAGATGGACGCATTCCGATGGGTGACGCCGGGAGAAATGGAGCAATACGCGAGCGGCAGCCTCACGCGTCTATTCGCCACGGCGCTGTCGCTGGACGAGCTGCACCGGACATTGTGACGCGCGCAGCCGCGCGCGCATTTACTTGCCCCAGCTGTCGCGCAGGCCCACGATGCGGTTGAACACGGGCTTGCCCGGCTGCGAGTCGTAGCGATCGGCGACGAAGTAGCCGTGACGCTCGAACTGGCAGCGATCTTCGGGCTGCAACGCCTCGGCCCCCGGCTCCAAGTAAGCTTGCACGACACGCTTCGAATCGGGATTGAGCGCTTCGAGGAAGTTGCGCCCGCCCGCGTCGGGCTGTGCTTCCTTGAACAGGCGATCGTAGAGCCGTACTTCGGCCAGCACGGCGCTGACCGCGCTGACCCAGTGAATGTTGCCCTTGACCTTGTAGTTGTTGGCGCCGTCCGTGCCCGATTTGCTGTCGGGGAAGTAGTTGCAATGAACGGCGACGATGTTGCCGTGCTCGTCTTTCTCCGCGCCCGTGCATTCGATCACGTACCCGTAGCGCAGGCGAACCTTGTTGCCGGGGAACAGCCGGAAATAGCCTTTCGGCGGCGTTTCGGTGAAATCCTCGCGCTCGATCCAGAGTTCGCGCGTGATCGGGAAATGACGTTGCCCGCGCTCGGGGTGGTGCGGGTGAACGGGCGCCGTGCAAGGTTCCGACAGATCGGCCGGGAAGTTGTCGATGACGAGCTTGAGCGGGTCGAGCACGGCCACGGTACGCGGGGCCTTTTCGTCGAGATCGTCGCGCAGCGCGCCTTCGAACACGCTCATATCGATCCACGAATCGACCTTGGTCACGCCGATGCGATCGCAGAACAGCCTGATCCCTTCGGGCGTGAAGCCGCGCCGGCGTACGCCGACGATCGTGGGCATGCGCGGATCGTCCCAGCCGTCGACGTGGCCTTCCGTCACGAGCTGCAGCAGCTTGCGCTTGCTCGTGATCGCGTAAGTGAGGTTCAGCCGCGAGAATTCGATCTGCTGCGGCAGCGGCCGCGTGAAGACGCCGGCCTCGGCCAGCTCGTTCAGCACCCAGTCGTAGAGCGGGCGGTGGTCTTCGAATTCGAGCGTGCACAGCGAATGCGTGATGTTTTCGATCGCGTCGGAAACGCAGTGCGCGTAATCGTACATCGGGTACACGCACCACGCGTCGCCCGTGCGGTAATGATGCGCGAAGCGGATGCGGTAGAGCACCGGGTCGCGCATGGTCATATTCGGCGAAGCCATGTCGATCTTCGCGCGAAGCACATGCTCGCCTTCCTTGAACTCGCCTGCCTTCATGCGCCGGAACAGGTCGAGGTTTTCCTCGGGCGCGCGATCGCGGTAAGCCGAATTCTTGCCCGGCTCGGTCAGCGAGCCGCGGTTGGCACGCATGTCGTCCGCGCTTTGGCTGTCGACGTAAGCCTTGCCGCGCTGGATCAAGAGTTCGGCGTACTGATAGAGCTTGTCGTAGTAGTCGCTCGCGAAATATTGGTGCGACTTGCCGTCCTTCTCCCATTCGAAACCGAGCCAGCGCACGGCGTCGATGATCGAATCGGCGTACTCGATGCTTTCCTTTTCCGGGTTCGTATCGTCGAAGCGCAAATGGCAGACGCCGCCGTAATCGCGCGCGACGCCGAAATTCAAGCAGATGCTCTTTGCGTGGCCGATATGCAGATAGCCGTTCGGCTCGGGCGGAAAGCGCGTTTCGACACGGCCGCCCCATTTGCCCGTGCGGTTGTCCTCATCGATGATGTTGCGGATGAAATTGGACGGCGTGGTCGCGGCGTCGTTGCGTTCGTTGTTCATGCGAAAGTCGGGAATCGGCGGAAAGTTAAGCGCGGCGGGCCCGCGGCAATCCGTCCATTCTACCTAAAGGAGGCGCGAGCCTGCCCGAAGCGCTCGTCCGCGGGAGGGCGGACGTGAGGTTTCTCCCTTGGGCAGGTGTTCTGTGTCGACTCCGTGGGCGCTAACGTTAGCCTTTTGCCATGCAATCCATTACGCTTGCGGATCCGATCCTCGGCGGCCGCTGCGCGCCGAGGCAACAGCCCGGCCATTGCGGGCTGGGCTCGACGACATAACCGCACCGCCCCATGAACCCGATAACGACTTTCGTATTGCCCGGCTACGGGAATTCCGGCCCCGGCCATTGGCAAACGCGCTGGGAGGCGCTCGATCCTTCGTTCGTGCGCGTGGCGATGCCCGATTGGGATCGTCCCGTGCGCGACGCCTGGTGCGACACGCTCGATGCAACGATCGCGGCCGCGCCGAGCGGGCCGATCTGCTTGGCGGCGCATAGTCTCGGTTGCCTGACCGCGGCGCAGTGGGCGTTGCGCCAGGCGGACGCGGCCCAACTCGGGAAGATCGCCGCAGCGTTGCTCGTCGCGCCGCCCGATCCGAGCGGTCCGGCGTTTCCGCGCGATGCGAGCGGGTACGAGGACATCGCGCTGGCGCCGCTGCCGTTTCCGTCGATCGTCGTGGCGAGCAGCGACGACCCGTACGGCGGCCTGGCCTTTGCTCGCCGGTGCGCGGCGGGCTGGGGCAGCCGTTTGATCGAAATCGGCACGCGCGGGCACATCAACGCCGACAGCGGCCTAGGCGATTGGGAAGAAGGGCGGCGCTGGCTCGCGTCGCTGGCCGCCTAAGCGCGCTTTTGCCCGGGAACCAGCCAGCGCGCGAGGCGAGGGGGAGGGGCACGTTCGCCAAGGTGCCCCACGCTTGAGTCAAATCACCGATTTTCCACGCAGCGCGGCTATGGCAGCCTCGTCGTAGCCCAGCACGTCGCGTAGGACGGCTTCCGTATGTTCGCCGAGCGTCGGCGGCGCGCTGCGCACTTCGGGTGGCGTCGCGCTCATGCGAATCGGATTGCGTACCAGCGGGGCCGTTGCGCCGCTCGGATGCGGCACTTCCACGCGCATGCCGCGGGCGCGCACTTGCTCGTCGGCGAAAACTTCCCCCACGTCGTTGATCGGGCCGCACGGCACGCCGGCCGCCTCCAACGCCTCGATCCACTCGCGCTTGCCGCGTGTTTTGACCATGTCGGCGACGATCGGCACCAGGATGTCGCGGTGACGCACGCGTTCGGGATTCGTGGCGAATCGGATGTCGTCGGCAAGCTCCGGCCGGCCGCCCACCTCGGCGAATTTGCGGAATTGCCCGTCGTTGCCGACGGCCACGATGATCCAGCCGTCGCTCGTCTGGAACGCTTGGTACGGCACGATGTTCTGGTGGGCATTGCCCCAGCGTTGAGGCGCCTTGCCGCTCGCGAGATAGTTCGAGCCGACGTTCGCGAGCATGGCCACCTGCACGTCGAGCAGCGCCATGTCGATGGCCTGGCCTTCCCCCGTGCGGTCGCGGTGCGCCAGCGCGGCGAGCACGCCCACCGTCGCGTACATGCCGGTCATGAGGTCGGCGATCGCGACGCCGGCTTTTTGCGGGCCGCCGCCGGGCAGGGCGTCGCGCTCGCCCGTGATGCTCATGAAACCGCCCATGCCCTGCACGATGAAGTCGTAACCTGCGCGCTCCGCGAGCGGCCCGGTTTGGCCGAAGCCCGTGACCGAGCAGTACACGATGTCGGGTTTGACCGCTTTCAGCGATTCGTAATCGAGCCCGTACTTCTTGAGCTGGCCGACCTTGTAGTTCTCCAGCACGACGTCGCTCGTGCGCGCCAGCTCACGCACGATAGCCTGGCCCTCCGGCGTGGCGATGTCGACGGTGACCGAGCGCTTGTTGCGATTGGCGCATAGGTAATAGGCCGCTTCGCGCGTATCGGCGCCGTCCGGGGTTTTCAGGTAAGGGGGCCCCCAGTGGCGCGTGTCGTCCCCCGCGCCGGGGCGTTCGACCTTGATCACGTCGGCGCCGAGATCGGCAAGCGTTTGCGCGCACCAAGGGCCCGCGAGCACGCGGGTCAAGTCCAGCACGCGGATATGGCTGAGCGCTCCCATGCGGTCGATGTCTCCTCGAATAGTGAATGGCGGTAGCCGGCCGGCGGCTTCAATGAGGGGATGTTACCCGAGCGGCTCGGGCCGCTGTTGCCGCCGCGCGCCGTCGGGTAGCGGCGCCGGCTCCGGCAATCCGGCGGGGCGAATACCACTATGCGTGACGGGCGGCATAAACAATCGTCATCGTGCGTCCGGCGACGTTCAAAACGGGGCGGCAGCGGATAGACTGTCGACGCCATGTCGCGCCGGCCGGCGCGACATGGCTGGGCAGGCGCCGATTAGCGTCGGCGCGGAACAAAATCCAGAACATACGGGAGAAACCACGATGCTGCATCTCATTGGCGCCTTGATCATCGGGGGTATCGCGGGCTGGCTTGCCGGCCTCATCATGAAAGGCGGCGGTTTCGGCGTGCTGGTCGACATCATCGTCGGGATCGTCGGCGGGTTCATCGGCGGATGGTTGGCGCAAGCGCTGCACATCAACGTCGGTAACGGGTTGATCAGCTCGCTCATCGTCGCGGTCGTCGGCGCGGTAATACTGCTCTTCGCCATTCGTCTCATCAAGCGCGTCGTTTGAACGCGTTCCCCCGGGCCCGGCTTGGCGGGCGGGTCCGGACGCCCCGCCCACGCGGCGGCGCCTAGGGCGTGCGCTCGACAATTCCGTATAATGAGCCGCTTAGGGGAAAACGGCCGAGCGCCATGAGCCGCAAGGCGAGGCCGGTTTCCAGTCGAGACCGTCCGCCCAGTCTTCTATGAAAGCCGCCGAAATCCGCGAGAAATTCCTCAAGTTCTTCGAATCGAAGGGCCATACGATCGTCCGTTCGTCGAGCCTCGTGCCCGGCAACGACCCGACGCTGCTCTTCACCAATTCGGGAATGGTGCAGTTCAAAGACGTATTCCTCGGCGCGGAATCGCGCCCCTACTCGCGCGCCACGACGGCCCAACGCAGCGTGCGCGCGGGCGGCAAGCACAAC